>JAZRES010000017.1:0-47966 GCA_045660965.1 Acutalibacteraceae bacterium | reverse complement strand
GTATTGCCGCGTTCCGTGAGATGATCTGCTCCGACACCGTCGAAGCCCGCGAAAAGGCGTTGGCGAAGATCCTGCCGTATCAGCAGGGCGACTTCGAGAAGCTGTACGAAGCGCTGGAAGGCAACCCCGTTTGCATCCGTTTCCTGGATCCCCCTCTGCACGAGTTCGTTCCCACTGAGGAGGCCGACATCGCTGCTCTGGCTGCCGCTCAGGGCAAGACCGTGGCCGACATCAAGGCTCTGATCGCTTCTCTGCACGAGTTCAACCCCATGATGGGTCACCGTGGCTGCCGTCTGGCTGTTACCTATCCCGAGATCGCCAAGATGCAGACCGCCGCTGTTATCCGCGCTGCTATCAACGTGAAGAAGAATCATCCCGATTGGAACATCGTTCCCGAGATCATGATTCCCTTGACCGGTGAGGTTAAGGAGCTGAAGTACGTGAAGAACGTTGTGGTTGAGACCGCTGACGCTGAGATCGCCGCTGCCGGCGTTGAGCTGAAGTACGAGGTTGGTACCATGATGGAGATCCCCCGTGCTTGCTTGACCGCTGATGCCATCGCTTCCGAGGCTGAGTTCTTCTGCTTCGGTACCAACGATCTGACTCAGATGACCTTCGGCTTCTCCCGTGACGACGCCGGTAAGTTCCTGGATGCCTACTACGACACCAAGATCTACGAGAACGATCCCTTCGCTAAGCTGGATCAGACCGGTGTTGGTATGCTGATGGAGATGGCCGTTGAGAAGGGTAAGGCTGCCCGTCCCTCCATCCACTGCGGTATCTGCGGTGAGCATGGTGGCGACCCCGTATCTGTGGAGTTCTGCCACAAGATCGGTCTGGACTATGTGTCCTGCTCTCCCTTCCGTGTGCCGATCGCCCGTCTGGCTGCCGCTCAGGCTGCTATCAAGGGCTAATTAAACCTAACAAAATCGCCACTCTTCGGAGTGGCGATTTTTATTGAATTCAGAAAGAAAATGTGATAAACTGAACCTACCCTAGCGAAGGAGGGGTGAATGTGGCACTGATTAAATGTCCAGAATGCAAGAAAAAGGTTTCTGACCAATGTGACAGATGTCCCAGTTGCGGTTACCCAATATCGTCCAATCTTGATACTGTCGAACCCTGCAAGGATTATTTCGCAATAGCGACTGCTTTTTTAAAGCGAATAATAAACTCCATAAGGACAAGAAAACAACTCAAAATAGTGTTAATCGCTACTTGTTCTTTTCTTGTCATATCAACAATAGTGGGAATTGTTATCTATAATTCCATACTGCCAAAAATGGAGGCATATGAGGCTGCTGTTGAATTGCTGGAGGAAGGTTCTTATAAAGACGCACTACAAGAGTTTGAAGAATTAGGTACATATAAAGATAGTCAGGAAAAAGCAAATATTTGCAAATTCCAACTTGCGTTGAATTTAGAAGCGTCGTGTGAGTATGCCGAAGCGGCAATACTATATAAAGAACTCGGAAACTATGTTCATCGTTATGGAGGATTTGAGTCTAAACCGATAGTTGCTGCAGATAAAGCAAAAGATGCAGTATTTCATCAAATTGCAAAAGATGTGAGAAACGATAATTCGGTTGGCTTGGTTTATAGAGCATATTCTGATCGAGGGTGGCACAAAACACTTTCAGATTTTCGCTACTCTGTTGATAAATTTAATAATGTTGTCGTAACAGTTCATCTGTATGCGTATTATAATGTTAAAGGCTATATGGTTCAGGATAGAGATGTAGAGCTGACAAGTAGTATAGAACTTGCTGATTACGAGGAATTATTGGGGTTAACCGATGAGAACTATGGACAAATCGAGGCAGAATGGTTAACCTTTATGAAAGAAAACTATGCAGACTAGTTCTAAAATTTCCCTCTTTTGCTGATAGCACCACAGGCCGCTATCAAGGGCTAATCTAAAATAGTTTAGATTATATATAGCACATAATAAAATCCCCTCGGAGCAATCCGAGGGGATTTTATTGTTGCTTTTTATATACCCTTTATAGTATAATGACAAACGCAGAAAAAAACAAACGGCACACCCACCGGGTGTGTTTTATTGAGGAGATAGTATGGAACAAAAACTGGAACGCAAATACGGACTGTTCACCGCCATCTGTATGGTGGTGGGCATTGTCATCGGCTCCGGCGTATTCTTTAAAGCTCAGACCATTCTGGAGCGAACCGGCGGCGATATGCCCCTGGGCATTTTGGCCTGGATCATCGGCGGCGTCATTATGATGGGCTGTCTGCTGACCTTCTCCTTTATGGGTCAGAAATACGAAAAGGTGGGCGGCATCGTGGACTACGCCGAAGCCACCGTCGGTAAGTCCTATGGCTATCTGATGGGTTGGTTTGTGGCCACCATCTATTACCCCGCTATGACCGCCGTGCTGTGCTGGGTCACCGCTCGCTACACCTTAGAGTTCTTGGTGTCGGTCAATCCCCAACTACCGCTGATCATCCCCGCCGCTGAGGGCGGTTGCCTTATCGGTCCGGAGTGCCTGGCGCTCAGCCTGCTGATTCTGTGCTTTGCCTATACGGTCAACACCCTTTCTCCCAAACTGGCGGGCAAATTCCAAACCAGCACCACCATCATCAAACTGATTCCCTTAGGCCTGATGGCGGTGGTGGGCGTCGTCTACGGCTTGGCCAATGGTATGCTTACCCAAAATATGCAGACAAACGCCGTGGTGGAGAACGTCTCCAACAATCCGCTGTTTGCCGCCGTTTGCTCCACCGCCTTTGCCTATGAGGGCTGGATTATCGCCACCTCCATCAACGCCGAGATCAAAGACTCTAAAAAGAATCTGCCTCGCGCCTTGATCATCGGTGGTATCATCATCGCCGCCTGTTATATCCTCTATTACGTGGGTGTTGCCGGTGGCGCCACCAACCAAGAGTTGATTGATAAAGGCGCTACCGTGGCCTTTTCTAATATTTTTGGCGGTGTGCTGGGTAATCTGCTGAAGTTGTTTATTGCCATCTCCTGTTTCGGCACGGTCAACGGTCTGGTGCTGGCCTGCTGCCGGGGTATGTACGCCATCGCTGCCCGTGGCGAAGGCCCCAACCCGGAAACCTTTGGGCAGTTGGATCACAAGACCAATATGCCCAACAACTCCTCCAGCATTGGTCTGCTGTTGGTGGGCGCTTGGTTCTGCTATTTCTACCTGTCCAATCTGGCGGGTTTGTGGAGCGGTCCCTTTGTGTTTGATTCTTCCGAACTGCCCATCATCACCATTTACATGATGTATCTGCCCATCTACGTCCAGTGGATGCGCAAGGAAAAAGACCAGCCCGTTCTCCGCCGATTTGTGATGCCGGTATTGGCCATCATCGGCAGTGTGTTTATGGTGGTTGCCAGCGTCTTCAGCCACGGTTGGGGCTGTCTGTGGTATCTTATCGTCTTTGCCATCATTATGGCCATCGGTGTATTGGTAAACCGTCGCAAGGCATAATCTCCTCCACTATTGGCACTTATCCACGTGCCGGTTCCAACACCATTCGTCATTTTATCTAAAATTTTAACAATTTGTTAATATTTCTTGACAGTTTCTACCAACCGTGATACACTATTGTTAACTTAGTTTGAACAAATTGTGAACTAAGTAAAAAAGCAAGGAAAGAGGTATCCTTATGGAGAATACTGTTGTTCAAGCCCCTGTCGTTCAGTTGAAGACGAACAAAGGTCTGCTGAAAACCATTCTGCTGTCCATCATCACCTTGGGCATCTATCCCCTGGTAGTTATGTCTGCCATCTCCAGCGAGATCAACATCGTTGCTTCTCGTTACGACGGCAAAAAGACCATGCACTTCTGCCTGCTGATTTTCCTGGTGGCTCCCATCACCCTGGGTATCGCCGGCATCGTATGGTATCACCGCATCTCCAACCGTATCGGCAACGAGCTGAAGCGCCGTGGCATCGCCTATGGCTTTAGCGCCGGCACCTTCTGGGGCTGGAACGTTCTGGGCGCTCTGATCGGTATCGGTCCTCTGGTTTATCTGTATAAGATGTTCAAGGCTGTCAACCTGCTGAATGCCCACTACAACGCCAACGGCTAATTCTTAAATAAAAACCCGCTTTGCCCATGGGCAAAGCGTTTTTTTCTTTGTTCTCTTTTAGTTTTCGGCATATTTGCGGACAAACTCAGCCACCTGCTTGGCACAGGCACGGCTACCCTCTTCAGACAGGTGGAGCATATCCTCGCACTTATACCGGCGGTCATCCTGCATACACAGGGCATACAGATCGTTTACCGGCACGTCCAGTTCCTCCATCAACTTCACAGCGGCGGCATTGTATTCCTTGACCCACTCGTTGGAATAGTTGATGGTGCCCTGTACACCGGTGTTGTCGCCGGCAGCACCCGCCTCCAGAATCGGCACGGTGGTGGCAAACACCACCTTAGCGCCACACTGACGGCACAGGGCTACAATACGGCGCAGAAAACTGACGTACTCCTCCACCGGGTGGATGGCCTCGGTCATAGGGGCTTCGATATTCATATCCCAATAGCCGTTGTTGAAGTGCACCAGTTCGATATCGGGATTCCACTTCAGTTCCTGATTTACCTGCCACAGGGTATAGGCGGCAAACCGGCCGTTATCTTCAGGATAGCGCACCTCGTACTCACCGGCCAATTCTTCTTTTACAAACTGCTGATAACCCATACGGATGGAATCGCCCAGCAATAATACCTTTTTCATTATAAGTCCTCCTTGCTTTCGGTTAACAATTCAATAGCATATTTGGCGTATGGAGACACGTACTGTCCCCGACAGGTGATGATAACCGGCTGACGGGAATGGATCGGCTGGCTCAGCGTGTACAGTTCTACCGCATCCCCCATACCGCAATGGCGGATAAACTGAAGAGGCAACAAGGTGGCACCCACACCGGCACGACACAGGGCATAGGCGGTGCTTAGCCCCACCACTTCGGCCGCAATCTGGGGATGAAAGCGGGCGTCCTGACAAGCGGCCTCAAACTGGTGGCGCATCTCCTGCTGATCGCCCACCGTGACAAAGGGCAGATCGGCACACAATGCCAAGTCAATACAGGCCGGGCTCTTTGCGGAGGTTGCCGGCAGATTCTTGGCCATTTCCCGGGGGATTGCCAGCACCATGGTGTCCGGCTCTAAGGCGGTTACGTCCAAGGCGGCCTCGTCCACCGGCAGGTTTACCACCGCCAGATCGTATTTGCCCTCGGCGGCCTCTTGGCGGAGCTGATCGCTACCCGCCTCTTGCAGAATCACCTGAACGCCGGGATAGCGCTCCTTGATGCGACGGATCACCCCCGGCAACAGATACTGACTGCGGAAGGGAGAAATGCCGATCACCAGCCGTCCGCTCTCGCCGGATTTATAGGCTTCCAGCGACCGAATCAACTGATCCTCACGATACAGAAGATCCTGCGCCTGACGGACGTAATGCTCGCCGGCAGCAGTCAAGGTCATGGGCACCGTACTGCGGTCAAACAGTTTCAGCCCCAATTCTTTTTCCAGGGTCATAATCTGCTTGCTCAGCGCCGGCTGGGAAATGCCCAGTCGCTCTGCTGTCTGGGAAAAATTCAAATCCTTAGACAACTCGATAACGTATTGGGTTTGTCGGGTGTTCATAAGCAACCCTCCTTAGATATTACCTTTATATTATAAACACTATTCCTTTTCTTTGCAACACCTTCTGAAATTTTTTGCCGTTTTTTTATGAAAAGGATTGACAAATGAGAAATCTCTGCTATAATATAACCTGTAAGTAATAAACGTTATAACTTTTTGCGAAAGGAATGAACAATATGGATTTCTCTCTGTTGGCCGGTGGCCTGATGGATACCCTGTTCGGCTGGACCGCTGTGATCCCCGCCGGTATCTGGTACCTGATCATTCTGCTGGCGGTTATCGTCATTTGGTTTGTGGCTGTTAAGCGCCCTGTATACGAGGCTGTGGGCCTGGGCTTTGTGCTGTTGGTGCTCATCTCCGGTAAGTGGGACAGCATCGGCATGTATATCGACGAGGCTCTGCACACCAATCTGCTGTATTCTATGGTGGCATTTGTGGCTATGTCCATTCTGCTGACCAAAACCAAGGTGGTGGACAGCTGTATCGCCGTTATCCTGTCGGTCATTGGCCGTATCCGCGGTGGCGCCGGTTATACCGCCGTTATCGCCAGTGCCTTTATGGGTGCTCTGTCCGGTTCCGGCCCCGGTAACGTAATGGCCACCGGCGCTATCACCATCCCCGCTATGAAGCGCTCCGGTTTCCCTGCCCACCTGGCTGCCAACATTGAGTCTAACGCCAGTTATATGGGTAATATGATTCCCCCGTCTTCCAATATCGTTGCCGCTATGGGCGCCTATGCCGCCTTCTCCGGCACCGAGATTTCCACCGGCCAGTTCTGGACCGTGCTGTGGGGCATTTCCATCTTCTTCATCGCTCAGCGTCTGCTGATGGTGTGGGCTTTCTGCAAATATTATGGCGTTAAGCCCATGTCTGCCGACGAACTGCCTCCCATCAAAGAGACTCTGAAAACCGGTTGGAAGGGTCTGTTGCTGCCGGTTATCATTCTGACTCCCTTCATTCTGGACGCTTGCTTTAAAGAGACCTTCTTCACCGCTCAGCTGGGTGCTGCCGGTGCCAAGGCTCTGTCCAGTGCCTGCCTGCTGTTCGTGGGTGGTATCTCCGCCATCTATGCCTGCCTGATCGCTAAAGACAAGGGTCAGGTTCGTCTGGACCGCGTTGCCAAGATGTTCTCCGACGGCATCAAGACCATCTCTCCTGCCATCGGCGTGTGCGTGTTCGGCTATATGCTGGGCGAGCTGTTCGCCGACCTGCAGGTGGGCGAGGCTATGGCTCAGCTGGTTGGTGCTTGGAACTTCGGTCAGCTTGGCATGGTCGTGGCCGTGTGTGCCATCACCTGCTTCCTGGGTATGGTTATCCCCGGTTCTTCTCTGGTGGTTATCTTCGGCTCCGTATTCATTCAGATTCTGTCCGGCGCCGGTTGCGATCCTCTGATTTCCGCCGCTATGCTGCCCTGTATCTGTGGCGTTATGTGCGGCATCACTCCTCCTCTGGGTCTGGGTATGTATGCCGGTATGACCATGGCGGAGTCCGACTTTAAGAAAACGTTTAACAACAACCTGTGGTGGGTTGCCGCCCAGTTTATCCTGCAGGTGGTCGTCCTGATGGGTTGGCTGCCGATCCTGGGTCTGGGCTGGCCTGTGTTGGGTCTGTAAGGAGGTGCCGATAATGAAAAAAGTAATGCAAAAAATCATTGCCGTGTGCAAGTTCGTGTTCGGCTGGGGCGTTATGCTGAGCCTGTTTGCCGGCGGCCTGACCTTCTTCGGCTACGTAGCCGCTCTGATCATCGGCGGTGGCGAAGGTGGCGTTGGCGCCGAGATCTGCCGTGTTATCTCCAAGGAGATCACCCCCGTTATCACCTACGTTTCCACCAGCTGTGTGCTGCTGGGTCTGTTGACCATGTACCTGTCCGGTGAGCAGGCTCTCACCGTGGGCAAAAAGGAATCCTCTAAGCACGAGGGTGAAATGTAATAAACCCAAAAACCGCTGCCCATCCGGACAGCGGTTTTTTTGTGGCAACACCGCCCTTGCTTTTAACAAAGTCACGTTCTTTTGTCTATTATATACAAATATAATAAAAAGGCTTGATTTTTCCATTCGGCTGTGCTATACTAACCACAGTAAATACAACGAAGGTAAAGGAGTGGGGCGACCCGCTCCTTTATCGTTGTAGGAGACCCATCACTATGAGGAGGTATGACCAATGGCAAAACAGAACACCGCACCCGGTGGCATCGCCGGTGCCGTAGCACCTCTGGTAGAGCCTATCACCGCTGAGCTGGAGCTGATGCTGTGGGATATCCGCTTTGTCAAAGAGGGCGCTACTTGGATTCTGCGGGTAGTTATCGACCGCGAGGATGCGCCCGTATCCATCAACGACTGCGTGGCAGTATCCCGCAAGTTGAGTCCGATCTTGGACGAGGCTGACCCTATTCCCCAGTCCTATTGTCTGGAGGTCACCTCCCCCGGCGCCGACCGTGAGCTGACCCGTGACGAGCACTTTGCTTATTACGAGGGCTATCCGGTAACGCTGAAATTCTATCGTCCGGACGAAAACGGACAAAAGGAAACGTCCGGCATTCTCATCGGCTGGGAAGATGGCATCACCATCCAAACCGATGAAGAGGAGACCGCCACCTTCGACACCAAGACGGTGGCCGCTGTCCACGCCATCGACCAGTGGGAAGAAGACGAAGAGTAACACACAATAACGGCCAAAGAGCCTGTGGAGGTAAACAGTTATGACTAACAAGGAAATCGTAGAATTTTTCGAAGCACTGAAGATGCTGGCCAAGGAAAAAGGCATTGATGCCGAGTATCTCATGGAGCGCATCCGTGCCGCTATCTTGGTCGCCGTGAAAAAGGACTTTGGCGGTGACGATAGCAACATCATCGTCAATATGAACACCGAGACCAACGAGTTCTCTGTGGTAATCCGCAAAGAGGTTGTGGAAGAGGTGGAGAACCCCGACCTGCAGCTGACCCTGGACCAGGCCATGCAGTACACCAAGCGTGCCAAGATCGGCAAGACCATCGACATCAAGCTGGAGCCCAAGCGCTTCGGTCGCATCGCTGCCCAGTCTGCCAAGCACGTGATCCGTCAGGGTATCCGTGAGGCAGAGAAGAACCAGCAGGTGATGGAGTTCCAGCGCCGTAATCAGGAGCTGGTATCCGCCCAGGTTATCCGCATCGATCCCCGCTCCGGTGCCGCCACCATCCAGGTAGGCAAGGGTGAGACCGTTCTGCCCAAGGCTGAGCAGATGGAGACCGATGTACTCACCGAGGGCAGCCACATCAAGGTATACGTGGTTGGCGTTAAGGAGACCGAAAAGGGTATGCGCGCTCTGGTGTCCCGTACCCACCCCGGCTTGGTAACCCGCCTGTTTGAGAACGAGGTACCCGAGATCTTCGACGGTACCGTTGAGATTAAGTCTGTTGCCCGTGAGGCCGGCAGCCGTACCAAGATGGCTGTGCTGTCTCACGATGAGAACGTGGATGCCGTCGGCGCTTGCATCGGTCAGCGTGGTATCCGTGTAGCCAACATCGTAGAGGAGTTGGCCGGCGAAAAGATCGACATCGTGGAATACAGCGAGGATCCCGCCACCTTCATTTCCGCCGCTCTGGCTCCCGCCAAGGTGCTGGGCGTAGAGATGGATCCCGAAGGCGCCAAGGCTTGCCGTGTTACCGTGCCGGACGCTCAGCTGTCCCTGGCCATCGGCAATAAGGGTCAGAACGCCCGTCTGGCTGTTAAGCTGACCGGCTGGAAGATCGATATTCGTCCCGAGAGTGGCTTCTACGGCGAAGACGAGGACGAGGAGTAATCCCCAAAAGACAACAACCGGAGGTGAATGGTAATGGCAAAAGAACGAAAGATTCCGCTGCGTAAATGCAGTGGCTGTGGCGAAATGAAAACCAAAGCCGAACTGGTTCGGGTGGTGCGTAGCCCCGAAGGGGAACTGTCCATGGACCTAACCGGACGTAAGGCCGGACGTGGCGCCTACGTATGCCGCAGCATCGACTGTCTGCGCATCGCCCGTAAGGCACATCGCCTGGAGCGCTCCTTCGCCTGTGCCATTCCCGCCGAGATATACGATCGACTGGAAGAGGAGATGATGGAGGGTGAATAACAAATTGTGCGGTCTGCTGGGTATTGCCAAGCGGTCCGGACACATCCTTATCGGCTTTGACGCAGTGCGGGCAGCCCTGCTCGCAAAAAAGGCCCGGCTGATTTTGCTGGCCTGTGATTGCTCTCCCAAAACGGAGAAAGAACTGCGCTATGCCAATAAAGACAATACTTGCCCCATCCTTTCGGTCGAAGAGACCAAGGATGAGTTGGCAGCGGCCCTGGGACTGGAAAAACCGGTTGCCGTGACCGCCACCGACGACTCTGGGTTCGCCAAAGCGATGATGAAGCACACGAAGGAGGATACCGCCCTATGATGATTAAATACCGCGTCAGCGACGTAGCCAAGGATTTCAACGTTCCCAGTAAAGAAATCATTGCCGTGCTGGCAGAGCATAACCTGTCCGGTAAGAAGAGCGCCACCGCTCTGGAAGAGAAAGAACTGGACATTATTTTCGAGCACTACACTCAGAAGAACAATACCGATAACCTGGATGCCTATTTTGCCACCGCCAACGAGCGGAAGAAAGAGGAGCCCAAGAAAGAGACTGTCACCGTCGTGACCGAAGAGGAGCACGCCGCCAAGAATCAGCCCAAGGCTCCCCAGACTGTGGCCGGCAAGCCGGTACCCCAGCAGAAGAAACCGGGCAACAAAGAGCAGTCTGCTCCCCAGCCCCAGGCTCAGCAGGAGCGTCGTACCGTGGACACCCGCAAACCCCAGCAGATGGCCACCAACAAGTACGATGAGAAGTTTGATATGATGGCTCAGACCAGCAACCGCGTCCGTGGCGACGGCGGTGCGGTCAAGAAGCAGAAGATCAACCAGAAATCCAAGCAGTATAAGAAACCCCGCCGTAAGGAGACCGAGGCCGAGCGTCTGAAGCGTATCGATATGGAGCGCAAGAAGAAGCAGGCCACCATCCAGGTGGGCGACACCATCACCGTTGGTGAGCTGGCCGCCCGTCTGAAGGCTACCTCCGCCGAGGTTATCAAGAAGTTGTTCGCCCTGGGTATGATGGTTACCGTCAATCAGGAGATCGACTTTGATACCGCCTATCTGGTGGCAGAAGAGTTCCACACCAAGGTCGAAAAAGAAGTGGTTGTTACCATCGAGGAGCGCATCATCGACGATAGCGAGGATATGGATGACAACCTGGTACCCCGTGACCCCGTCGTCGTGGTTATGGGTCACGTTGACCACGGTAAGACCTCTATTCTGGACGCCATCCGTAAGACCAGTGTTACCACCGGTGAGGCCGGCGGTATCACCCAGCACATCGGTGCTTATCGTGCCGACGTAAACGGTCAGTCCATTACCTTCCTGGATACCCCCGGTCACGCCGCCTTTACCTCTATGCGTGCTCGTGGTGCCCAGGTTACCGATATTGCCATCCTGGTCGTGGCTGCCGACGACGGCATTATGCCCCAGACCATCGAGGCTATCAACCATGCTAAGGCTGCCGGCGTGTCCATCATCGTTGCCATCAACAAGATGGATAAGCCCACCGCCAACCCCGACCGTGTACTGCAGCAGCTCACCGAGCACGAGATCGTGCCCGAGGAGTGGGGTGGTGACGCCATCTGTGTACCCGTATCCGCTCACACCGGCATGGGTATCAGCGACCTGCTGGAAAACGTCCTGCTGGTTGCCGAAATGAAAGAACTGAAGGCTAACCCCGATCGTGCCGCCAAGGGTACCGTTATCGAGGCTCGCCTGGACAAGGGCCGTGGTCCCATCGCCACCGTACTGGTGCAGAATGGTACCCTGAAGTCCGGCGACATCATCGTGGCCGGTATGGCTGTTGGCCGTGTCCGTGCCATGACCGACGAAAATGGTCGCAAGCTGAACGTGGCCGGTCCCTCTGTACCCGTAGAGATCATGGGTCTGAGCGAGGTGCCCGCCTCCGGCGATATCTTCAACGCCGTATCTGACGAGCGTCTGGCTCGTGAGCTGGTTGAACAGCGTAAGACCGAGGCTAAAGAAGAGATGTTCAATAAGTACCAGAAGATCACCCTGGATAATCTGTTCGATCAGATGAGCGTGGGCGAGATGAAGGAACTGAAGATCATCGTCAAGGCCGACGTACAGGGCTCTGTAGAGGCTGTGACCCAGTCTCTGGAGAAACTGACCAACGAAGAGGTGCGTGTACGTGTTATCCACGGCGCTGTTGGTGCCGTATCCGAGAACGACGTTATGCTGGCTGACGCCTCCAACGCCATCATCGTTGGCTTTAACGTCCGTCCCGATCCCCTGGCTCAGGTTGCCGCCGACAATGCCGGTGTCGATATGCGTATGTACCGCATCATCTATGACGCCATCGAGCAGGTAGAGACCGCTATGAAGGGTATGCTGGCTCCCAAAACCCGTGAGGTTCTGCACGGTCGTGCCGAGGTTCGTCAGGTCTACCGCATCACCGGTGTGGGTCTGGTTGCCGGTTGCTACATCCTGGATGGTAAGGTATACCGCAACGACCTGCTGCGTATCGTCCGTGACGGTATCATCATCGGCGACGATAAGATGATCTCTCTGAAGCGTTTCAAAGACGACCAGAAGGAAGTGGCCCAGGGCTACGAGTGTGGTATCGGTCTGGAGAAGTTCACCGACATTCAGGAAGGCGATATCTACGAGACCTATATTATTGAGGAATACAGAGATTAAACGGGTTATACCCGTTTAATCTCGTCAAATAGCCTTTTCGCATCTTAAACAGATGCGATTTCGGCTTGCGCCGAAACCTAGTCTATTTGCACACAATACGGGTTATACCCGTTTAATCTCGTCAAATAGCCGAAACCTAGTCTATTTGCAACTGCATTCATTCCTCATTTCTCATTACTCATTATTCATTAAAAGTAAGGAGGGACTTCTATGCCCAACTATCGTATGGACCGTACCAGCGAGGATATTATGCGGGAACTGACCGCCATCCTGCGCACCGTTAAAGATCCCCGGGTGTCCGGCACTCTGCTGAGCATTGTGCGAGTAGACGTAACCCGTGACCTGTCTTATGCCACCGTCTATATCAGCTCTATGAGTGGCATAGAGGCCACCCGTGAGGCTGTCAAGGGACTGAAATCTGCCGCCGGCTATATGCGTCGGGAGCTGGGCTATGCCCTCTCCCTGCGGCACACACCCGAACTGCGGTTTGTCGCAGACGATTCCATTGAGTACAGTGCCGGTATCGCCGCCACCATCAACCGCATTAAAAAAGAGGAGAATCCCCAATGACCCAATACATTACCGATAAGCAGGCCGCCGACCTATTGCGCAAGGCGGACAACATCCTGCTGTTAGCTCATCAATACCCCGACGGCGATACGCTGGGCTCTAACTATGCCCTGTGTATGGCTCTGCGGAGCATGGGCAAACGGGTGCGGGTGCTTTGTGGCGACCCTATCCCGGAAAAATACAATTATATGACCGCCGGTGTGGAGATGCCCGACTTTGAGCCGGAGTATATCTGCGCCCTCGACGTGGCGGACGCCAAATTGCTGGGGCCCCAGGTACAGGCAGAATACAGCCACCGTGTGGATCTGTGCATTGATCACCACAGCACCCACGCCGGCTATGCCACCTATGCCTGTGTGGATCCTTCCTGCGCTGCAGCGGCTATGCTGATTCTGCGCATCATCCGTCTGCTGGAGGTAGAATTGACCCCCGCTATGGCTACTTGTATTTACACCGGCATCGCCACCGACACCGGTTGCTTTAAGTACTCCAATGCCGACGCTACGGCCCATCGGATGGCCGCAGACTGTATGGATCTGGACATCCCCTACGAGATGATCAACCGTGTGAATTTCGATATGAAATCCCGTGCACGCATCGAGTTGGAGCGTCTGGCTCTGGACGGTATGGAGTTCTATCACCAGGGTCGTGTGGCCATTATGACCATTTCTAACGATATGGTAAAACAAAGCAACGCCGAGGAAAACGATATGGAGGGTTTGCCGCCCATCCCCCGTCAGATTGAGGGTGTATGGGTAGGTGTCACTCTGCGTCAAAAAGCCGATGGCAACTATAAGATCAGCGTACGCACCGGCACCCACGCCGATGCGTCGGCCATCTGCGTCCTGTTGGGCGGCGGCGGTCACAACCGTGCTGCCGGCTGCGCCGTAGAAGGCACCCTCGAAGAGGCCAAAACCGCCATTCTCAAGGCGGTGGAGCAGGCTCTTCCCCAGTTGATTACGGACTAATATTATGCGGACAGGGATTACCCTGTCCGCATATTGTGGTTTTTACGATAGCAAAGGAGGCGTTCCTATGGACGGCATTTTGTGTATAGATAAACCGGAGGAAATGACCTCTTTTCTGTGCGTGGCGATAGCACGACGCCTGCTGGGTGTCAAAAAAGTGGGGCACGCCGGCACGCTGGATCCCAACGCCACCGGTGTCTTGCCCCTGCTCATCGGTCGTGCCACCAAGACGCTGGACCGTCTGCCGGTACACGATAAAAGTTATACCGCCACCCTCCGCTTTGGAGCGGTGAGCGACACGCTGGACGTGTGGGGTCAGGTGGAAGAAACCGGAAAACCCATCCCCACTCTGGAGCAAATTCAAGAGGCGCTTCCCCAGTTCCGTGGCGACATTATGCAGGTTCCGCCCATGACCTCCGCCCTCAAAAAGGACGGTGTCCGTCTATACGATTTGGCCCGTCAGGGCATCGAGGTGGAGCGGGAAGCGCGTCCGGTAACCATCTATGAGTTGGAACTGCTGGAATATAACGAAAAAGAGGGTCTGCTGACCCTCCACTGTGCCTGTTCCAAGGGCACCTACATCCGCACCCTCTGCGACGACTTAGGTCGGGGGCTGGGTTGCGGTGCGGTGATGACCGCTCTGCGCCGTACGATGGCGGCAGGCTATCCTCTGTCTGCTTGTATCACTTTGGACGAGGCCAAACGCCTGGCTGAAGAAAGCACCCTCGCTGAGCACGTTCTGCCCATCGAAACCGCCCTGGCGGCCTATCCCGCCATCACCGTTTCCGCACCTCAGGCGCAGCGCTTCCGCAATGGTGGCGCTCTGGATTTGGTGCGATTGCGGGAACCCGTTACCGGACCGGTACGGGTATACGACCCCGACGGGGTGTGCATCGCCCTAGGCATCCCGGAAGAGGGCAAACTGAAAATGGATTGCCTGTTGGCCTTATAAAAAGTAAAGGAAATCGGCTATGAAGACCTACCACCTTGACGGACAACTGAATATTCCCCGTGGTCCTCGCTCGGTGGCGTTGGGTCTGTTTGACGGTCTGCACCCCGGTCATCGCCAAGTGATTCTGGCCGCTATGCAGGGGTGTGACGATACCGTATCCCGGTGTGTGTTTACCTTCCGCTTGGACACGGTCACCACCAAGACCATCCCCGGTGCGCTCTGCTCCCAAGAGGAGCAACAGCGTCTGCTGGAGGATATGGGTGCAGACGAATGGATAGAGGTGGATTTTTCCTATATCCGCCATTTGACCCCCACGGAGTTTGTCCGTGACGTTCTGCACACACAGTTAGGTGCCGTACAGGTCACCTGCGGTTACAATTACCGCTTTGGTGCCGGCGGCGTGGGCGACGCCCATCTACTGACCGAACTGTGTAAAGAATACGGCATCACCGTTACGGTGGTATCGGAGGTGGATGCCGGGGATACCCCCATCAGTTCCACCGCCATCCGCCAAGCGTTGGCCATGGGCGATATGCCCCTGGTGCGCCGTCTGTGGGGACGTCCCTATCGGCTATGCCAGCCGGTAACCCCGGGACAAAAACTGGGGCGCAAACTGGGCATCCCCACCATCAACCAAGCCTTACCTGCGGGTATGGCCTATCCCCGGTTTGGTGTGTACGCCTCTTGCGTACAGATTGACTCGGCGGTCTATCCCGCCGTCACCAACATCGGCATACGCCCCACCGTTGGTGCCGACGCCCCGCTGGCAGAGACCTATATACTGGGCTTTGACGGCGATCTGTACGGGGCTTGTCCCACGGTGTATCCTCTCCACTTCTTGCGTGAAGAAAAGAGTTTTCCCTCTCTGGATGCACTACAGGCACAGATACAACAGGACGTGGCGGAGGCATCCGCTTTGTTCCAACCGGGCACGGACAACGCCATCCGTGCGGTGTTCTTTGACTTCGACGATACGCTGGACGACCGTGACGCCGCATTCCGACATGGTCTGTCTGCTTTTCTTACATACTATTACCCCTCGCTATCCGCTGACGAGCGCACCGCCCGTCAAGAGGAGATGTTCCGCTATCAGCGTAGCGAATACGGTAACATCATTGACTACGCCACCCTAATCCGCCACTTTTTGGAGCAATGGCCGGCTGAGAAACCGGCTGACCCGGAGCGGGCATTGTGGCGATTCTATCACGGCTTTGCCGCCGGTGGTAAGTTGCACCAAGACGTGTTGCCCACCCTCACTACCCTGCGTAAGCGGGGGTATCTGGTGGGTATCATCACCAATGGCAACCGCATTCCCCAAACCTGTAAGATGGATCACTGCGGTCTGCGCCACTATACCGACCTCTTGATCCTAGCCGGTGAAGAAGGGATACAAAAACCCGATCCGGCCATCTTCCGCATCGCCGCAGCCCGTCTGGGTGTACCGCCCACGGCCTGTGTGTACGTGGGAGACCATCCCATCAACGATCTGCAGGGCGCTGAAAAAGCCGGATTCCGCACGGTGCTCAAACTGGCTCACCGTGACCCGGACCATCCCATCCATGGGATGCCCATGCCCACAGACGTTCCCGTCATCCGCCAGATTGGCGAATTGCTGGATCTGCTGGAACAGACCACCGCTTGATTTTTACCCTACGATACAGTACAATAGATTTGTGACTACAAACAAGGAGGAATTCCAAAAATGAAAGTATCTCCGTCGATTTTGACCTGCGATTTTGCCCACGGTGCTGACGAACTGCGCTTTGTAGAGCAGTCCGGTGCCGATATGGTGCACCTGGACGTGATGGACGGCGTCTTTGTGCCCAACCTGAGTTTTGGACCTCCGGTGATTGCCACCTTGCGTCCTTGCACCGACCTATTCTTTGACGTGCACCTGATGATGCAGTATCCCCGCCGGTTGGTTCCCGCCTTTGTCAAGGCCGGTGCCGACCTGATCAACATCCACTTGGAGTGCGCCGACGACATCGCCGCCACCCTGAAAGAGATTCGTGACGCCGGCAAACAGGCTGCCATCACTCTAAAACCCGCCACCGCCGCCGAAGAGGCATTCCCCTATTTGGATCAGGTGGATATGGTGCTGGTGATGACCGTAGAACCCGGCTTTGGCGGTCAGTCTTTTATGGCGAATATGATGCCCAAGGTGACCGCTCTGCGTGAAGAGATCGACCGCCGTGGTCTAAAGGTTTCCATCCAGGTAGATGGCGGCATCAATGCCGAGACCGCTGTCACCGCCGCCAATGCCGGCGCCGACATTGCGGTGATTGGTAGCGCCCTGTTTAACTCTCCCGAGCCGAAGGCTCTGGTGGACGGTGTCCACACTCTGTAAGTAGATTTCCGGCAACGATTAGGTTGCCGTATTCGGCGGTATGGGCGGCCAACACCTCTCCATACCCCACCAACCGGGTATGTTCGTTAAGTAGGCTCTGTTGCTCTTGGCTGAGGGGTTCTTCCGGATACACCACCAGGTGATACCGATCCCCCCACTCGTACAGCATACAGCCGGGTTGCGGAGCATCCGCCACCGATCGCCACCGCTGGATAAAGGTGAGTAGCGTATCGGCATCATCCAGACAATATATCACCGGACTCTTTGGTGGTATAGAGGATGGACCGATTAGCAGGAGCCAGCCCTCCGCCACCGGGATTGCCTCGATAATCAGGCGATCTGCCGGGCGATGCCCAATCGCCCCATAGACACGACGAACAAACCGTCTGAGCCTCAGTCGGTCCGGCACGTCCCGGTCCAACTGCCAGCGGACGGCCTCCTCTTCGTTTAACCAAACGCGCAGACGGTCTTCTGCAATGGGTTCGATCTTCACAGCATCCCCTCATTTCTCTTGTGATGGTAGCACTATCATAACGAGTATAACCACAAAAAAGCAACCGGTACTTTCTGGCGGAAAGCGTTTCCGCCCACACCTCTGCTATAGCCAGAGGTGCCAACAGAAAGGAGTGAACGATATATGCAACTATTCCAAAGAGGCGTAGTATTGCCCTTTCAAAAAGGTAAGGCCTTGGAGCACGGCATCGAGCCTATGACCCCTACTGAGGTGCGCATCCCGGTGGCACCCGGCGACGGTGTCTCTCCTCTGGATCATCTGCCGGCAGATGCCCCCATCACCTGTGGTGACGAACTGTGCCGGGTAGAGTATACCCCCGCCGTTGCCTCGGTAACCGGCACCCTGGAGGGTACGATGGTCATCAACCATCCTGTGTACGGCTCTCTGCTGTGCGCCTCTATCCGTGCCACAGGCGAGAGCGAGGAAGAGTCCTGTCTGCCCGTAATCGCCGAAGAGGATCTGACCCCCGAGGCGATTATGGCTATCGCCAAGGACGCCGGCATCTATGACGAATTGGACGGCATCCCCCTGTGGGAGAAATTGGCCCAGTGGATGTTGCCGGAAAACGACCTGACCGCTCTGCACTCCATCTTGGTGGCGGATGCCACTGAGAATGACGTGTACGGCTCCTCTGCCTGGGCAGTGGTGATGGAACAGCCCAAGCTGGTGCTGTTCGGTCTCCAGATGGCCGCCCGTGCCATCGGCTTTACCCGCTATCACATTGCCACCATGTTGCCCGCCCGCCGCAGACGCACCCTCAAGCGTGCCATCGGCCGTGTCAACGTGTATACCGTAGGCGACGAATTCCCGGTAACCCAGTTTGCTCCTCGGGACGTAGAGAGTTACCGCATCGGCGTCCAGGCCTGTTTGGCTCTGGGCCGTGCCATCAAGCGTGGCGTGCGCCACACCACCGCTATTTTGACGGTGGCCGGTGACGCTATGCCCACCCCCCGCAATCTGCAGGTGCCCTTCGGCACCCGTGTCAGCGACGTTCTGGACTTCTGCCAGATTAAGGGCAGTGTCCGCATCGTCTTGGGCGACGCTATGAACGGTGTGCTCTGTACCGACCGTAGCACCCCCATTCTGCCGGGCATCACCACCCTGCTGGTAATGGATGAAAAGCCGGTGCGTATCCCCGGTCCTTGCATCGGCTGTGGTCGTTGCGCCGAGGTGTGCCACGCCGGTCTGCTACCCTACGAGATTGTACGCCGTTCGGAGAATATGCACTACGAGCGGTTACAGCATCTGCACCCCGGTGATTGCGACGGCTGTACTGCCTGCTCGTATATCTGTCCTGCCGGACGTGACGTGGCCGCCGACGTGGTAGCCGCCGGTCAGTCCAAGGGCACTCTATTCTTATCTTGGGAGGAGGATGACAATGATTAAGGCAAAAGCACCTTTTGTTCGTACCGAATCCACCTCCGGCAAGATGATGCTGGATATTCTGCTGGCATTGATTCCTCTGGGCGTCCTGTCCTACGTTAACTATGGAATCCGTCCCATCTACATCATTCTGCTGTCTATGGCTACCGCCATTTTCTGCGAGATGGTTTGCGATGTTCTTCGTCGCCGTCCCATCCGCACCTATCGGGATGGCACCGCCGCCGTTACCGGTATGCTCATCGGCTTGGCTATGTCCCCTATCGTGGACTATTGGGTGCCGATGCTGGGTGCCGCCTTTGCCATCTTGGTGGTCAAGGCGCCTTTTGGCGGTACCGGCCGCAACGTGTTTAACCCCGCCGCCGCCGGTATTGCGGTGTTGGCATTCTGCTTCCCCGGTCGTATGTTTACCTATCCTCTGGTGGCGGATACCGCCCACCTGCCCACCACCATGTCGGTAACCAACGTGGTCACCGAGCAATCTTTGGCCACCCAGCTGTTAAACGGCGCTACCCCCAGCTATACCGGTTTAGACCTGTGGCTGGGCGATTTTGCCGGTCCTATCGGCGCCACGGCGGCACTGATCCTGCTGGCTTTTATTGCTTATTTGCTGGTGCACCGCACCATCTCCGGCTGGGTAGTCATCCCCTATCTGGCTACCTGTCTGCTGATGGCTTTCCTATCCCCTATGGGCGGTATGAGCCGTGAATACAGCACCCTGGCCCAGCTCTGCTCCGGTTACGTTCTGTTTACCGGCGCATTCCTTATCAACGACCCGGTGACCACACCCCGCTTTTGGCTGGGACGCTTGTTCTACGGCGTCTTTACCGGTCTGTTGGTAATGGCTATGCAACACGTGGGACAAAACGAGGCATCTGCCTGTTTTGCTATCCTGGTTATGAACGCTGTGTCTCCCATCATCGATCGCTGGAGTTGGCACAGCTGGCACTGGATGACCAATCTCCGCCGTCTGCGTCGGGAGGTGAAAAACTATGAATAAAAAGGATAACGTCCGTCGCCACGTGTGGCGGAACACCCAATTGTTCGTAGAGAACGCCGTCACCAACAACATCGTGCTGATTCAGGCGCTGGGCATGTGCCCCATCATCGCCGCCGGCACCACCCTGCAAAACGGTGTGGTGCTCACCGTCTGCACCGCTGTTGTGCTGATTCCCCTAAGCTTTTTTATCGCCACCGTGGGCAATCTGCTGCCCAAGTGGTTGCGTCCGGCCGCCTACGTGCTGTTGGCATCGCTTTTGTTGGTGGGTGCCGCCTACGTGATGGACACCTACGTATCCACCGAATTATTTGCCAAACTGCACCTATTCATCCCCTTGCTGGCGGTGAATATGCTATACACCCGCACGGTGGGTTTCTCTTCTTTGGTAAACCCCTTTGCCACCGTGGTGGACGCTCTGGGCAGTACCGTTGGCTTTGGTGTGGTGATTTGCCTCATTTCCGCTCTGCGTGAGGCAGCCGCTTTTGGTACCGTTTGGAATGTGCCTGTGGGTACCGACGCCATCACCATCAATGCCGCCGCCAAGCCCTTTGTTTCCTTTATCCTGTTAGGCTTTATGGCTGCCGGTCTCCAGTGGAGTCGCCAGCGCATTTCCGCCTTCTTCCAGAGAAAGGAGGAGGATAGCGATGAGTGAGTTCTTTCAAAATTTAGGTACCGAGATTTCCGAGACCCTAACCTTTTTCTTGACGGTGGCACTGATGCAGAACGTAATCCTTACCACCGGATTCGGCTCTTCTCTGATGTTGCACATCGTCCGTAAGCCCAAAAACATCTGGATCTTTAGCGCCATTTTGGGTGTGTTTTCGGTTTTGACTGTGCTGATTGCCTATCCCCTGGATATGGCCATCGGCACCGGTGTGACTATGTATTGGCGACCCTTTATGATGATTGCCATCACAGCGGTTCTGTACGTGGCTATCACCCTGCTCCTTATGTGGTTGGGCCCCAATCTGTACCAGCGTATCGGTCGGCTGTTGCCCTTTGCCGCATTCAACAACCTGGTCACCGGCATTGCCCTGATCTGTAATGCGCACTTCGAGTCCAGCTTGGCCACCAACGTTGGTCTGGCCATCGGCTCTTGCCTGAGCTTTGGCTGTCTGACCTGGCTGGTGGCCGAGGGCATCGAGCGGATGGATAACCCGGATATGCCCGAGGCTTTTCGCGGTATGCCCTCCATCTTGGTGTACGTAGGTCTGCTGGCCTTAGCACTGATGGGCTTTACCAACTTCTCTTTGATTTAACGGAGGTTCTCCTATGCGACAAAAACTCCATCGTGGCAGACGTCCGGTCTTCCGCAAACGCAATCCCGTTTGGCGTATTCTGGGTGTCACGGTTACGGTGCTGGCCATTGTGGCAGGCGGCTTCTTTGGCGCTAAGTTTTTAACCGAGCGTCCTCAGACCACCCCCACCCCCGATGCCGGCAACCAACAGCCCACCGCCTCCACGTCCACCACGACCACACCCCCCACACAACCGAATCAGTCGGAGTCTACCGCCCTTCAGCAGGTACGGGGATTCTATCTGCCCCATTCCATGCTGTCTGCGGATACGCTGAGCGAAGTATCTCTGCTGGCAGAGGCAAGAGAGTCCGGCTATAATGCGGTGATCTTTGACCTCAAAGACACCAACGGAAAACTGTATTACAAGTTCTCCAACGCCAATGCCAAAAAAGTGGGCAACTATGCCGAGAACGCTCTAACCAAAAAGCAGTTGTCCGCTCTGTTTGACCTGTTTAAGGAAGCCGGTCTTGCTCCCATCCCTCGTTTGTACGGATTCCGTGACAATGCGGCCGCCCAGGCACTGCCCGAGGCACGTATCGCCTATAAGGGCAACGCCTCTTGGTCCTGGTACGACGGCGAGAGCGGTGCCAGTTCCAGCCGTTGGCTCAGTCCCTACGACAACGACGCTCACGACTATTTGGGCGACCTGGCCGAAGAACTGAAAAAGTTGGGTGCCGGCGCCGTACTGTTTGACGGTGTGCAATTCCCCAACCCGGTGCTGACCCAACAGGCAGATTTCGGCAACGACAATGCCGATCTGAAATGGGATGAGGTGCTGGCACTGTTCGTGTCTAAAATGAAGAAACGCCTGGGCAAAGAATGCCCCGTTATCCTTGCCTGTTCCGGCGAGAGTGCCCTGGGCACCGCCACCCAAACCTATGGTGGTAACCCTCTTACCTTTGCTCCCACGATGGCGGCACCCACCCTGAGCGATAAGGTGCTGGAATCGGTAGAGGCTATGGTCCTGCGTACCAAGGTACTGGATGAGGATGACAAGCCCACCCTTTCCCCTATGCTGGAGATTGGTGGCGTTTCTGCCCAGCAGATCAAGCAAATGATTGCCGAGTGTATTGCCGGTGGCGCCGACAGTTATATCCTGTACAACCCCAAGGGCGCCTACAACTTCAGTGCCTACTGATAACATACGCAACGGCATTTTGTCCTGACACAATAGAAAAGACCCGTGCCAATGGCACGGGTCTTTTTTGTATGCTGTTACGCCTCGTTCTTACCAAACTCGGAGAGGATAAGCTCCTTATTGTGGTCGGTAGCCCAAGTGATGTTCCAGGGATTGGTGAAGAGTAGCAACTTGTTACCCTTAAGATCCTGGATGCGACGGGTATCGCTGGTCAGGTTGAGAGCCTTCACGTTGATGTCCTCATTCTCAATCCAGCGGATGTACTGATAGGGCAGATTGTTCATACGAATGTCTACGTTATACTCATTCTTCAGTCGATAGGTCAGCACCTCAAACTGCAGAACGCCCACAACGCCCACGATGACCTCTTCCATACCGCCGTTCAACTCCTGGAAGATCTGGATAGCACCCTCTTGGGCAATCTGGGAAATACCCTTGACGAACTGTTTACGCTTCATGGTGTCCACCACGCTGACCAGGGCAAAATGCTCGGGCGCAAAGGTGGGGATACCCTCAAAGGTGAACTTTTCGCCACCGGAGCAGATGGTATCGCCGATGGAGAATACACCGGGGTCAAACACGCCGATGATGTCGCCGGCATAGGCCTCGTCCACGAACTCACGGGATTCCGCCATCAGCTGCTGGGGCTGGCTCAGGCGCATTTTCTTTTCGCCCTGGACGTGATAGACGTCCATACCCTTTTCAAACTTACCGGAGCAAATGCGCATAAAGGCCACACGGTCACGGTGAGCCTTGTTCATATTGGCCTGAATCTTAAACACAAAGGCAGAGAAATTCTTGCCAAAGGGATCGATCTCTTTATCCCCAGCCTTACGAGCCAAGGGAGAGGAGGTCATATTCAAGAACTCCTGCAGGAAGGGCTCTACGCCAAAGTTGGTCAGAGCCGAGCCGAAGAATACGGGGGTCAGACGTCCGTGACGGACCTCCTCCATATCGAACTCATAGCCGGCGCCATCTAACAGCTCCACGTCGTCCATCAAGGTCTCGTGGAGGTAGGGACCGATCATCTCTTTCAGGCTGTCGTCCTTTAGATCTACACGGGTAGCCGCCACCTCGTGCTGAGCGTTGGCGTTCTCGTCGTTGGCGGTAAAGGCGATGATGCTGCTGTTATTACGGTCATACACACCCTTAAACTCCTTACCGGAGCCGATGGGCCAGTTCATAGGATAGGTGCGGATGCCCAGCACCGACTCAATCTCTTCCATCAGGTCAAAGGGGTTACGGGCCTCACGGTCCATCTTATTGATAAAGGTGAAGATGGGGATGTTGCGCAGTAGACACACCTTAAATAGCTTGATGGTCTGGCGCTCAACACCCTTACTGGCATCGATGACCATCACAGCGGAGTCGGCCGCCATCAGGGTGCGGTAGGTATCCTCCGAGAAGTCCTGGTGACCGGGGGTATCCAGAATATTGATGCAGAAATCCTTATAGTTAAACTGCATTACCGAACTGGTAACCGAAATACCACGCTGTTTTTCAATCTCCATCCAGTCGGACACGGCGTGCTTATTGTTCTTTTTGCCCTTAACCATACCGGCCTGCTGGATGGCACCGCCGTACAACAGGAACTTTTCGGTCAGGGTGGTTTTACCGGCGTCGGGGTGGGAGATGATGGCAAAGGTGCGTCGACGCAGAATCTCCTCGTTGGTAGGACGTCCGGTGGTGTTAATCTGGTCCATAAGAACCCTCCTAGAATTGGAATGCATATTCAGTTTATTTTACCGCATTTCTGCCGAATATGCAACAAAAACTTTTAAAAGATAAGACCCTCGGTAGTTAACCGAGGGTCTTAGCAATTATTTCGTCTTCTTGTACTTCACAGTGGTCCAGCCGGAGTATACCTTCTTGCCGTTTACGGTCTTGTAAGTACGTACACGGACGTAATAGGTGGTCTTTGCCTTCAGGCCGGTCAGAGCAGTACTGGTGGTGCTATTCTTGGTGATGATCTTAGTCTTCACAGACTTGAAGCTCTTAGAGGTGGAGTACTGGATCTCATAGCCGGTGACCTGAGTAGTCTTCTTGGCCCACTTGACGGTCAGCTTCTTGGTGCCGGCGGTGAGCGATTTCACCGTAGTGCCGGCGGGGTTGATCTTAAAGGTCAGGGTCTTGGTACCGGAGTACTTACCCTTGAACTTAATGGTAACCTTGTAGGTACCCACGTTCTTACGACCGCTGGCGTAGGTTACGGTGTAGTTGCTGGTGGCGATCTTGTTACCCTTGCTGTCCTTAACGGTGACGGTAGGCTTCTGGGTCTTGCCGTTATAGACGTAAGCAGTCTTAGCCAGCTTGATGGTGGAAGCCTTGTAGATGGTGGTCTTGCTCGTGGTTTTAGAACATACTGAACACTTTTTATAAGTATATCCGTTGGCAGTGGTGGTGGCCTTCTTGGTCACAGTCTTGTAAGAGTGAGTGATCTTGCGGGTAGCCTTACAGGTGTTACAAGAGGTGTCGCAAGCGTTGGTATACTTGTGACCCAGAGCCTTACCGCTGGTAGCCTTACAGACCTTACAGGTCTTGGGAGCAGTACAGGTAGCGGCCTTGTAGTCGTGCTTGATGGTGCGGGTTGCCTTACACACGTTACAAGAGGTGTCGCAAGCATTGGTATAAGTATGCTTGATGGTGCGGGTAGCACCGCAAGTGTTGCAAGACTTATCACAAGCGTTGGTGTACTTGTGACCGGTACCTTTTTGGGCAACCTCACCGCAAATGGCGCAGGGAACTTTTTCGCAAGTTGCACCAATGTCCGTTGCCGTTACATAACCGATTTTGAAATAGACAGTATCCTCTCCGGCAGAATAGGCATGATTTTTTTCGTAAGTGATGTAGATTTTGTCTCCCGCCTCTACCGGAATGGAAATATCCGTCCACACCGTCTCTCCGGATGCATTCATTAGAAACTTATCGTTATGCTTAATGATAAGTTTATCTTTATAATCTACGCTTCCTTGGGTAGAGGTTCTATACTTAATCGGGACTCGTCCGCTATACAATGCAGTCAACGTAATGGTGGCCGAGGAAAGATCGCCGTGGTTGGTGGATCTGTAAATACCATCCTCTAATACAAAGGGGAAATAATGATCATTTGTCACGGAACAGAATGCTATCTTATGCTCGTCGGGAACGCGCTTTGCAGAACATACATTGCACTTGCCATCGCAAGCATTGTCATAGGTATGCTCAATTTGACGAACGTCTTTGCATACGTTACAAGTAGTATCACAAGTAGTATCATAGGTATGCGTAGCACTTCCTGCACAAGCCTCATAATACCAAGTCGCATTATACAGTTTGGTATTATAGTTTCCTTTGCTGATGGCGTTTCTCTGCTGTATAGTTCCACGATAATATACCGTGGTCAAATTGGTACAATTATTAAACGCATAACTACCTGTGCTGGTAACACTCACAGGGATGTTCACCGTAGTTAGACCGGTGCACTCCTCAAACGCATACTGACCAATGGCGGTGACACTATCGCCAATGGTCACGGAGGGCAAGCTCTTACAGTAAGAAAATGCATAATCGCCAATAGTGGTAACACTATCAGGAATAGTTACCGACTTCAGGTTAGTGCAATTTCGAAATGCATTATTACTAATTATGGTGACACTGTTCGGAATAATTACCGAAGTTAGGCTCTTGCAACCAAAAAACGCAGCATAATTAACGGTCGTAATCCCCTTTGGGATAGTAAGCTCTGTCACAAGCTCACCATTTAGATACAAATTATCAGCATACCAAAACGGATGACCATGTGGAAAGAAGTCATCATCATCATCTAGACTTGGAAAACGCATATTGCACCAAACGGCAATATCCGAAATATACACATCCGTCAGGTTATTGCAATCATCAAATGCTCCATAACCAATCAAAGTGACGGTGGACGGGATGATCACCGACTTCAAATTAGTGCAACCGGAAAACGCAAGTTCACCGATCTCGGTAACACCTTCTTCAATTGTTACAGACGTAACACGACTACCGCGCCACGGAGCATAATACGGAGCCACTTCTCCCCAATAATAACTCTCCATTTTACCATTACCGGAGATGGTCAAGTGACCATCATTATCCCACGTCCAGGTGCAATCACCGGTGGTGCCCGATATTACCGGCAGAGTAACGCTACCGCCGCAACAATACGAACAAGGATACTTTACCGTACCATAGCTGCAGTAAGAGCATTTTCCGACCCATTCCCAATCATAACCAGTTCCGCCACACTCATCGCAATAATCCCAATAATAATAGGAATCACCACAATAAACGCAATTATAGGCGCTTACCGGCATAACAAATACAGCACCCGAAAGGATGCTACTCAACAACAAGGTTGTCACCAATACAACAGATACAATTTTCTTCATAATGCATTACCTCCAGATAAAGAATGCACTCAATTTCATTTTGTTGTAATAATCCTACCATATTTTTCTGTGAATTGCAAGAGATAGGTTTACCCTCCATCCGCCACCAGTTCCAGTACGTGACAGATGCCGGGGATAGATTCCCCCTGTTGGGAAGAGGTGGGGCTCATCAACGCTCCTGTTGGACAAAACAGTACCCGTTTCAGCTCTCCCCGCTCCATCATCGGCAGCAGATGGGCACACAGCACCGATGCCGAGCAACCACATCCGGAACCACCGGCGTGGACGTCCTGGCGCTGACGGTCAAACAGCAAAAGGCCACAGTCGGTGTAGTTGCCACCTAAGGTAATTCCCCGTTGGCTCAGCAGTTCCCGACACAGGTCACTGCCCACCTGACCCAAATCCCCTGTGGCGATTAGGTCGTAATCCCCCGGCATGGTACCGGTATCCTGCAAAAACCGCTCGATGCTGTCTGCCGCCGCCGGCGCCATAGCGGCACCCATATTGTTCATATCCGTAACCCCCAGGTCGCACACCCGACCGACACACACCGCCCGTACTCGCACACCGGGTCCGTGCCCCACCACACAGGCACCGGAGGCGGTGGCGGTCCACTGGTTGGTGGGAGTGCGCTGTCCGCCGTATTCCAGCGGAAAGCGAAACTGCCGCTCGGCGGTACAGAAATGGCTGGATGTCACCGCCCCACAGGGTCGGGCAGCACCGCTATCCACAAATAGGCTGGCCATAGCCAGAGTCTGCCCCATAGTGGAACAGGCGCCGAACTGCCCCAGCAGAGGCACACCCATCTCCCGCAACCCAAAAGTGGAGGCGATATTCTGGTTGAGCAAATCCCCGGCAAACAGCACCTGTAATGCATCCGGCATAAGCCCGGCCTTTTCCACCGCCCGCGTGAGCGCCTCTCGCTGAAGGGCGCTCTCCGCCTGTTCCCAAGTATCCATACCCAGCCGGGTATCCTCAAAAATGGCATCAAAATACTGTCCCAGCGGTCCTTCTCCCTCTTTCTTTCCACCCACGGCGGCATAGCCCAAGATGGCGGGTCTGCTGGGCAACAGGATGGTATATTCTCCACAACGCACCGGCATCGCAATCGCTCCTTTACACACATTCGTACCTTTATCATTCTCCATATCCCCCCATTTATCCCATAAAAAAAACAGACTGTGGCATAATGCCACAGGCTGTTTATAGATTTTGGTTACAGCAGTGCCTTCAACTCGTGCATCTGCTCCGGGGTAGGTTCCGGCAGATGGGCAAAAGGAAAATCCACACCCATCTGGTCGTATTTCACCTGGCAAATTTTACGGAAGGGTAACAACTCCACCTTATCCACACAAGGGTGAGCATCTGCCACCGCCTTTAGGGCCAATACCGCGTCAGCAGTATCGTTGAGGGTGGGGATGGTTACCTGTCTCAGGGTGGTGGGGATATTCTGACCGTTGAGGTACGACAAGAATGCCTGTACCCCATCGAGAGAACAGCCCACGTGGGTGCGATACGCCTCGTCGGTGACGTATTTGTAATCCAACAGCACCCGGTCGGTAAGGGATAGCACCGCTTTCACCTCGTCGTCCAGCACACAGCCGGAGGTGTCCAAGCAGGTGTGGATGCCCGCCTCTCGGCAAAGGGCAAACACCTCCCGCACAAAGGCGGTCTGGAGCAACGGCTCTCCACCGGAGAGGGTGATGCCACCCTCGGCACCCCAATAGGTGCGATAGCGCAACGCCTTGTCCACCAATTCCCGTGGGGTGATGGCTGTGCCGGCGGCGGTGTCCCAGGTATCCGGATTGTGGCAACAGCCACACCGGAGCGGGCAACCCTGCAAAAAAGCCACAAACCGCACACCGGGACCGTCTACGGTGCCCAGGGATTGGATGGAGTGCAGATAGCCGGTACTCATAATGCCTGGTGGAAGGTACGGCTGATAACCTCACGCTGCTGTTCACGGGACAGCTTGCAGAAGTTCACCGCATAGCCGGACACACGGATAGTCAGGTTGGGATAGGCCTCAGGGTTTTCATAGGCCTTAATGAGGGTGTCACGGTTCATCACGTTGACGTTCAGGTGATGGGCACCCTGACCGAAATAGCCGTCCAGAATGTTCACCAGGTTGCTCACCCGATCCTCCTCGGTCTTGCCCAAGGCGTCCGGGGTGATGGAGAAAGTGTTGGAGATGCCATCACGACAATCCTCATAGCGAATCTTAGCCACCGAGTTGAGAGAGGCCAGAGCGCCGTTCTTCTCACGGTTGTGCATGGGGTTGGCACCGGGAGCAAAAGGCTTGCCGGCAGGACGGCCGTCGGGGGTAGCGCCGGTGTGCTTGCCGTACATCACGTTAGAGGTGATGGTCAGCACCGACAGAGTGTGCATGGCGTTACGATAGGTGGGGGTCTTACGCAGTTCGGTAATCACCTGATGCGCCAGATCCCGAGCGATAAAGTCCACACGGTCGTCGTCGTTGCCATAGGTGGGGAAGTCGCCCTCGGTGACGTAGCCGGTGATGTAGCCCATCTCGTCCTTTACCGGACGGACGGTGGCGTGCTTGATGGCGGAGAGAGAGTCTGCCGCCACCGAGAAGCCGGCCACACCAAAGGCCATCAGGCGCTCTACGTCGGTATCGTGCAGAGCCATCTGGGTCTTCTCATAGGCATATTTATCGTGCATATAGTGGATGGCGTTCATGGTGTTGACGTACAGTTCCATCATCCAAGAGATGTAGATGGAATACCGCTCCATCACCTCGTCGTAATTCAGAACGTCGCCCTCCATCACCGGCATCTGGGGACCGATGTGCATACCGGACATAGCGTCAAAGCCACCGTTGATGGCCAAGTTCAGCAGTTTTGCCAGGTTGCAACGGGCACCAAAGAACTGCATCTGCTTGCCGATGGTCATAGCGGACACACAGCAGGCGATGGCGTAATCGTCGCCGTGGAGAGGACGCATCAAGTCGTCATTCTCATACTGGATAGAGTCGGTATCGGCAGACACCTTGGCGCAATAGCGCTTAAAGTTCTCCGGCAGATCGCGGCTCCAAAGCACCGTCAGGTTGGGCTCGGAGCAGTGGCCCAGAGTATACAGGGTGTGCAGAATGCGGAAAGAGTTTTTGGTGACCAGGGTACGGCCATCCTGACCCATACCGCCTACCGCCTCGGTGATCCACATGGGATCGCCGCCGAACAGCTCGTTGTATTCGGGGGTACGCAGATGACGGGCCATACGCAACTTCATTACAAAGTCGTCCATCAGCTCTTGAGCGCCCTGCTCGGTCAAGGTGCCGTTGGCCAGATCGCGCTCGATGTAAATATCAAAGAAAGAGGCTACACGACCCAGGGACATAGCGGCGCCATTCTGCTCTTTGATGGCAGACAGATAGGCAAAATAGGTCCACTGGATGGCCTCACGGGCATTGGCGGCGGGCTGGCTGATGTCGTAGCCATAGGCGGCTGCCATCTCCTTCATAAAGCCCAAGAAGGCGATCTGCTGAAACAGTTCCTCGGTCAGGCGGATGCTGTCGGTGTTGAAACCACTCTTAGCCACGTTGGCCTTATCTTTCTTCTTCTCTTCAATCAGTTTGTCCACACCATACAGTGCTACACGGCGATAGTCACCGATGATACGGCCACGGCCATAGGCGTCCGGCAGACCGGTAACGATGTGGCACTTACGGGCAGCACGCATTTCGTCAGTATAGGCACGGAATACGCCGTCGTTGTGGGTGGTGCGGTATTTGAACTCCTCTTCCACCTTATCGCTCAGACGATAGCCGTAAGCGGCGCAGGCCTGGCGCACCATACGGATGCCGCCAAAGGGGTTGACACCACGCTTGAGCGGGCTATCGGTCTGCAGACCGACGATGAGTTCTTTCTCTTTATCCAAATAGCCGGTAGCCTTGCTGGTTACCAGAGAGCTGGTCTCGGTGTCTACGTCCAGCACACCGCCGTTTTTGCGCTCCTGGGCAAACAGCTCCTGCAGTTTTTCCATCAGCTCGTTGGTGCGGGGGGTAGCATCCGCCAAAAAGCCGTGGTCACCGGTATAGGGGGTATAGTTCTGCTGGATGAAATCCCGTACGTTGATTTCTTCCTGCCATACGCCACCTTTAAATCCATTCCATTGTTCGTGAGTCATAACGAAAACCTCCTTTGGGTAATAAAAAAGGACAACATCGCACAGGATGTTGCCCAGACGGTCGGCATAGATGCTCCCACACTCCACCGCAGTCATCTGCGTTATCCGTCAGTTATGTGGGAGATTACGTATTCATTATATAAGAAATCACCGCAAAAGTCAACTAGGGAAAATGTACAAGAAAGCGACAAAAGACCGCCCAACTTTCGTCAGGCGGTCTTCTTACTTACACAATAACCTGGAAGGGAGAGGACAGCAGACCCGCTCCGTTATACAGATTGTGCTGGCAGGCGTTCTGCCAACCCAGCTCGATACGGGCGATACCATCGGCGGTGATAACGAGAGCATCCTCGTGAATCGCCACGGCGTAATCCAATGCGCCACCCTGGGCATCGTACACCTTTAGGTCGGCGGGGTCACCGTCAAAGTGCAGACCGTCGGCGTGGGTGAAGGTGATGCGCACACCCTCGGCGGTCTTCTCCACAGACTCATACACCGGACCGCAATACTCCTTGTCATAACCAAACTGGGTGGTCAGCACGGCGTTGGTCAGTTTCACCGCCAGGTGGTGCTTTTGGGTGGGATGGATGTTGTCCGATTCGCCGGTGTGGCCGAGGGTCACCAGATAGGCGCCGGGCACCTCTTTGGCTACCCGCTCCTGGCACTGGCGGATATGGGGCCAATCGTTCTCGGCACCATCGGCAAAGGGCGCAATCTGCACAATGTAGAAAGGCAGATTCTCGCCCCACAGGTCACGCCAATTCTCGATCAAACGGCTCATCAAGGTGTGGTAGTGCACCGCCTCTTCTTCCAAGCGGTTACTCTCACCCTGATACCACAAAACACCGTTGATGCCGTAGGGAATCAGGTGCAGCAGCTTGGTACGGAAGCACCAAGACTCCTGATTAAACTTATAAAAGTGCCAGTCCCAATGCTTGTTACCCAGCATCTGCTGATAGTCCTCTGCCTCTACCACCTTGGGAGCGGTCCAGGCGTCCACACGGGTGGCGCCCAAGTTGCAGGAAACGATACCGATGGGGACGTTCAGCTCCTCCTGGAGCATCCGTGCCACGTCGTAGCCGATGGCGGTAAACTTCAGCAGGTTCTCCTCGGTGGCAACCATCCACGGGGTCTGCTCATACCACTGGTTCATATTCTCGTCGGCACCGTGACCCTCGGTGAATACACGCACCATCGGGTTGGCAATGCGGGGGATGTCCACCGACTCTTCTACACGGAACTGCATATTGGACTGGCCGCCGGCCAGATACACGTCACCGATGAGGATATCGGTGAGGGTGATGGTTTCGTCGTTCAGGGTGACGGTCATAGTGTAAGGACCGCCCGCCTCCATAGCCGGCAGATGGACAAGGAATCCGTCCTCGGCCTCAAACTCCACCACGTTGCCCGCCAGTTCTACCTGACCTTTACCCGCTCCGGTGCCGAACACGGCGATGGGCTTGTTGCGCTGTAACACCATACCGCTGGTGAAAATATCTGCTAATTTCATAATGGTCATCCTTTCCGCTTTTGTGCTAACATCCAATCGATCAGGTCGGCATCCTGATAGGCTACCTCCCAAGCGTTATGACCGACGCCATAGCAAATGGTGAGTTTGACGTCTGCGCCGGCACGGGTCAGCTCACGGAGCATAACCACACTCTCCTCAAAGGGAACGATGGGGTCGTCGTCACCGTGATAGATGCGGATGGGCAGGTTAGCCAAGCGCTTGGCATTCCATACGATGCCGGTACCGCACACAGGCACGATGCAGGAGAATCGATCCGGGTCGGCCATAGCCAACATCCAGGTGCCGGTACCACCCATACTCAAGCCGGTGAGGATCACCCGATCCTTGTCCACCGGATAGGTGTCGCAAATGTAATCAATAAAATGGAGCAAACTCTCGGTATAACAGCCCCAATAATTCCAGCCATCGCACTGAGGTGCCACGAAAATAAAGGGGTATTTGGCATCCTGCTCACGTACATACCGCATATAGCCGTGGGTGCTGGCCACCTCCAGGTCGTCGCCACGCTCGCCGGCACCGTGGAGGAAAAACACCAGCGGATACGAGCCGTTGGGATCGTAATTCTCAGGCAGATTCACCACATAACCGAAATTGTGCCACTGATCGCTGTTCCATTTATGCTTGGTATACATAATATATTACCTCCTACGGCAACCATAATTTTTCCTCAGTATACCACAGTGTGACAGAAAAGTAAACAAAATTTGGTATACTTATTGGGGGAACTCTATCAAAATGCAACCTCCAGTTTTTGGCAATTTGCACAAAAAATCAAATGGAAAGATATCTCATTTGCCGATTTTACTAAAAATTATTGACTTTTCAGCCAAAATGCGGTTTAATATATTTGAAAGAAACTGAAAACGTTTTCAGTTTTTCGGTTTTGTTTACGTTATCATTAACGACGTTTCCCATTGGAGGACGCCTATGACCATCAAAGACGTGGCACAACACTGCGGCGTATCCATAACCACGGTATCCCGCGTGCTGAACAACCACCCGGACGTTAAAGAAGCGGTCCGTGCCAAGGTGCTGAAAGCGATTGAAGAGCTCCACTACGTCCCCAATAACAGCGCCCGGGATTTGGGAAAATCCCAGACCGATACCATCGGCGTAGTGCTTCGCGGCGCCAGCAACCCGTTTCTTATCTCGGTGCTCCACTCGATAGAAAAAGAGGTGGCCGCTGCCGGATACACTTTAACCGTCCAACAAATTGATACCTGCGACGATGAACTGTCTGCCGGTGCCAGTCTGGTGCGATCCAAGCGGTTGCGAGGCCTGATTTTGTTGGGTGGCGAGTTTGATTATACCCCTCAGCGCACAGCCGGCCTAAAGGTACCCTTTGTCTGTTGCACCTTTACCGGCAGCTTCGGCAGTTTAAATAAGGATAGTTATTCCTCTGTCTCCATTGACGACTATGCCGAAGCCTATCGAGCCGTGAAAACCCTGTTGGATCACGGACACCGCCGGGTCGCGATTCTGCTGGAATCCACCCACGACCGCTCCATTAGTGAGTTGCGCTATCGCGGTTATTGCGACGCCCTGCGGGATGCCGGTATACAGCCGGATCCGGATTTGATTGCCGAGAGTGGCAGTTTTGAGATGCTGGACGTATACAAAGCCACTAAACGACTGATTTCCCGTTGCCGGGACTTCACCGCCCTGTTCACCATATCCGATCTGATGGCTATGGCCGCCATTAAGGCGCTGCACAGCGCCAAGTTACAGGTGCCAACGGATTGCTCGGTCATTTCCATTGATGGCCTTGAAATGACCCGTTACACCGTTCCTACCCTGACCAGTTTGGTCCAGCCTGCCGAGGAGATGGGCACACAAGCGGTGCGCATCCTCACCGAGGTGCTAAAGGGAACAGGAAACCATCGCCACATTCGTCTGTCCACCGCCCTGCGGGACGGTGAGACAGTGGCGAACATCCATCTATGATTTTTACGCCGACAGGCGTAGAAATAAATTAAACATCGCACCAAGTGCGAAAATCGAAGGAGGACACAACCATGAAAAAAGCGCTTTCCCTGTTAGTCGTTGCCCTAATGTGCATCGGTATGCTGGCCGGCTGTGCCGGCGGTCAGCCCGGTGCCGAAGCCGAAAAAGGCTCTGTTTACTGGCTGAACTTCAAGCCGGAATCGGATACGGTTCTGCAGGAAGTTGCCGCAATGTACAAAGAGAAGACCGGTGTTGAGGTGAAGGTTGTCACCGCTGCTTCCGGTACTTATGAGTCCACTCTGCTGGCTGAGATGGATAAGAGCAATCCCCCCACGATGTTTGTTATCGGTAACCAGAATGCCGTGAAGCAGTGGAAGGATTACGCCCTGGATCTGAAGGGTACCGCCATCGCCAATGAGCTGAACACCGATGCCTACAATCTGTATGATGAGACCGGCAAACTGGTGTCCATCGGCTATTGCTATGAGTGCTATGGTATCATCGTCAACCCTGACCTGATCAAGGCTGCCGGCCACACCATGGATGAGATCAAGAACTTTGCCGGTCTGAAGGCCGTTGCCGAGGATATCCACGCTCGCGCTGAGGAGCTGGGCTTTGATGCCTTCTCCGCTTCCGATATGGACGATTCTTCCTCTTGGCGTTTCACCGGTCACATGGCCAACCTGGAGTACTTCTATGAGTCCCGCGACAATGCCGACGCTTGGAAAGAGTGCCCCGCTGAGATCAAGGGTACCTACATGGAGAACTTCAAGAACCTGTATGACCTGTGCATCAACAACAGCCTGACCGATCCCAAGGAGCTGGCCACCGGCGGTCACGATGCTGCCAACCAGTTCAAGACCAAGAAGGCTGCCTTCTACGTCAACGGTTCTTGGGAGTATGCTTCTGTTTCCGAGGCTATCCCCAACGCTACCATGATCCCCTACTACTGTGGTGTTGAGGGCGAGGAGAAAGCCGGCCTGAACTGCGGTACTGAGAACTGCTGGGCTATCAATGCCAAGGCTTCCGAGGCCGATCAAAAGGCCACCATGGACTTTATGGTATGGTGTGTCACCGATCCCGATGCTTCTCGCAAGCTGGTTGACACCTTCGGCGTTATGCCCTATAAGGCTGCTGCCGAGTCCACCAACGGCTTCCTGGCCGCTGCCAACAAGTACACCGCTGACGGTTGCTACGTAATGCCTTGGGTCACCAACTTCCAGCCCAACGTTAACGATTATCGCGCCGCTCTGGTTTCTGCTCTGAATGCCTACAACGCTGACCAGTCCGAAGAGAACTGGCAGAAGGTTGTCACCGCTTTCGTAGACGGTTGGGCTACTCAGTATAAGGCCGCTAACGCCGAATAATCCTTGTTAATACGACGAGCAATCACTAACAACCTAACGTAAACGGAGGCGAGGCGGGCGAGTATTCGCCTACCTCGCCTCTTGGTTTTCCTTCGATTCCATTCTTCTAAAAAAGGAGCGGTTCTCTTGAAGCAAAAGAACAAGAATATGCTGCAAAAGCCGTTGGGCCGATGGGGCTGGTTCTTTCTAGGACCTGTGTTCATCGCCTTTTGCATCGGCTTTGTGTGGCCGTTTATACAAGGTATCTACTTATCTATGTGCAAATTCCGCCTGATTAAGGATGCGGAATTCATTGGACTTAAAAACTACGTGACCGCTTTTTCGGACGCCTCCTTTCTGCGGTCCTTTTGGTATACGGCATTATTTGCCATCGTCAGCCTGGTGCTGATCAACGTGCTGGCCTTTATGGTGGCCTATGCCCTGACCCAGGGCATCAAGGGTTCCAACCTGTTCCGCACCGTATTCTTTATGCCTAATCTGATTGGCGGTATCGTGCTGGGATATATCTGGTCGATGATTTTCGACGGCATTCTCAGCAAATACGGCACCTCCATTCTGCAAAACTCCACCTGGGGTTTTTGGGGCCTGATTATTCTGCTGTGCTGGCAACAGGTAGGTTATATGATGATCATCTACATTGCCGGTCTGCAGGCAGTTCCGGAGGATATGCTGGAGGCCGCCAGAATTGACGGTGCCCGCAACGACCAAACGCTGTTTAAGGTCATTATCCCCAACGTGATGCCCTCCATCACCATCTGTACCTTCTTGTCCCTGACCAACGGCTTTAAGCTGTTTGACCAAAACCTGGCGTTGACCGCCGGCTATCCCTTTATCATTCAGCCGGATGGCTCCGCTATCAAGACCACCGAGATGCTGGCCTTGAACATCTATAACACCTTCTATGGTCAGAGCGCCGGCGCACCCGGCGTGGCCCAGGCCAAGGCGGTCATCTTCTTCCTGCTGGTGGCAGGTCTGGGCTTGGCTCAGTTGTCCTTCACCCGGAAAAAGGAGGTGCAGCAGTAATGAAAAAGAACACCTTATCCGGTGCTAAGTTTGGAAAAACTCTGCTCACCGTATTGATGTCGCTTATCAGCATTGTCTACGTGTTGCCGGTGCTGGCGGTGGTGCTCAACTCTTTCAAACTGAACACCTTTGTCAAAACCGATACCTTTGCCTTGCCCAATGCCGAATCCTTTGTTGGTTGGGCCAACTTTATCAAGGGTATGACCTTTGGTAACTATCCCTTTGTCAGCAGCGTGCTGTACAGTGCCGTTATCACAGTGCTGTCCACCGGTCTGATCCTGCTGTTCACCTCGATGGCGGCCTGGTACATCACCCGCCGGGATTCCTGGTTCTGCAAGCTAATGTACTACCTGTGTGTCTTTTCTATGGTGGTACCTTTCCAGATGGTGATGTTCCCACTGTCTAAGACGGCGGATAAACTGGGGCTGAACACTCCCTGGACCATTCCGATTGTATATTTGGGCTTTGGTGCCGGATTGGCCATCTTTATGTTTGCCGGCTTTGTAAAATCCATCCCGCTGGAAATTGAAGAGGCTGCCTCCATCGACGGTTGCGGTCCGGTGCGCACCTTCTTCAAGGTGGTTATGCCGATGATGAGTCCCACCATGATCTCGGTGGGTATTCTGGAACTGATGTGGGTGTGGAACGACTATCTGCTTCCCTACTTGGTATTGGATATCAACGAATACCGCACCATTCCCATTCACATCCAATACCTTAAAGGTAGTTATGGAACGGTTGACCTGGGCGCTACGATGGCGTTGATTTTGCTGAGCATCATCCCTGTCATTATCTTCTATTTAGCCTGTCAGAAGTACATCATCAAGGGTGTTGCCTCCGGCGCAGTGAAAGGATAAAGCCTATGAAACGAAGCAGTGGTATTTTAATGCCGATTTACTCTCTGCCGTCTCCTTATGGCGTCGGCACCCTGGGCGAAGCTGCCCGGGATTTTGTGGATTTCCTCAGCGATGCAAGGCAAAAATGGTGGCAGATGCTGCCGGTAGGACCCACCAGCTATGGCGACTCTCCCTATCAGAGTCCCTCCACCTATGCAGGCAACCCCTATTTTATCGACCTGGATATGTTGGTGGCGGACGACCTACTGAAGCAGAGCGAGATCGATGCCCTGGAATGGGGCGATGATCCCCTGCTGGTGGATTATGGTCGCCTGTATGAGAATCGCTACGTCTTGTTGCAAAAGGCCACCGACCGTGGCTGGGAGCGGGATAAAGACAACGTGACCGCCTTTGTAAAGGACAATGCCGGTTGGTTGCCGGACTATGCGCTGTTTATGGCGCTCAAGCGGCACTTCAACATGGCCTGCTGGCTGGATTGGCCGGAGGATATCCGCCTACGCAAACCAAAGGCGTTGGACAACTATCGTAAAAAGTTGGATGCCGACGTAACTCTTTTCACCTACATTCAATATCTGTTCTTCAAGCAGTGGACCGCCCTACGGACGTATGCCCACGACAAAGGGGTGGGTATCATCGGTGACCTGCCCATCTACGTTGCCTTGGATTCGGTGGACGTGTGGGCTTCTCCGGAGAGCTTCCAGTTGGACGAAAAAGGATTCCCCTCGCAGGTCTCCGGCGTACCTCCGGATTATTTCTCCGAGGACGGTCAGCTGTGGGGCAATCCCCTCTACGACTATGACGCTATGCAAAAAGACGGCTTCTCCTGGTGGATCCGCCGTGTGGACGGCGCTGCCAAGCTATACGACGTGGTGCGCATCGACCATTTCCGTGGATTTGAGAGTTATTGGTCGGTGCCCTATGGTGAAAAAACCGCCAAAAACGGTAAGTGGGTCAAAGGTCCCGGTATGGCTCTGGTCGGCGTGCTGAAAAACTGGTTCTCCAACATTCAGTTTATTGCCGAAGACTTGGGTTATCCCTCTCCGGACGTGGTGCAACTGTTGGCGGATTCCGGATTCCCGGGTATGAAGGTGCTGGAGTTTGCCTTTGACTCGAAGGATTCCAGCGCCTATCTGCCCCATATGTACACCCCCAACTGTGTGTGCTATGGCGGTACCCACGATAACGAGACCCTGGCCGGCTGGGTTGCCGGTGCCGATCCGGACGACCGCCAAAAGGCGGTAGACTATCTGGGCCTGAATAAGCAAGAGGGCTACGTATGGGGTCTGATCCGTGGCGGTATGAGCAGTGTGGCCAACCTGTTTATCACCCAGATGCAAGATTATCTGGAACTGGACAACACCGCCCGAATGAACACCCCCGGTCTGCCGGAGGGCAACTGGCAGTGGCGTATGCGTGCGGATGCCATCACCCCCAAGCTAACCAAAAAGATTGCCAAAATCACCAAAATGTACGACCGTTAATCTCACAAACTAAAGCAACCGCTATCCACAAGATAGCGGTTGCTTTTTTATTTCCTCTATGCTATAATACCTCGGAACAAATCCTATAAAAGGAGTGACCTGATGGACAGCAAATTAAAGCGTATTCTCACGCTGTTTCTCACCTTTTTTAAAATTGGCGCCTTCACCTTTGGCGGTGGTTATGCCATGATTCCGCTGATTCAGCGGGAGATTGTGGAAAAGCACGGTTGGATGACCGACGAAGATATCCTGGACATCTTTGCCATTGCCGAGTCCACCCCCGGTCCCATTGCCATTAACTCCGCCACCTTTGTGGGTTTCCGCACCGCCGGATTCTGGGGTTCGGCGCTGGCCACCACCGGTGTGGTACTCCCCTCTTTTGTGATCATTCTGCTGATCTCGTTCTTGCTCACCGGCTTTGCGGATATCCCGGCGGTGCAGTATGCCTTTTTCGGCATCCGTGCCGGCGTATTGGCTCTGCTGGTCAAGGCACTGTGGACTATGTATAAGAAAAATCCCAAGGGGCCTATCCCCTACGTTCTGATGGGTGTCGCCTTTGTGGCTACCGCATTCCTCAAGGTGCCGGTGCTGGCCGTACTGGCCGGTTGCGCCCTCACGGGACTGATCTGCTCCTTCATCGCCTGGCGAAAGGAGGATAAGCAATGATTTTTCTCACCCTATTTCTCACGTTTTTTAAGATTGGCGCTTTCACCTTTGGTGGCGGTTATGCCATGCTCCCCTTGATGCAAGAGGAGATTACCCGCCTGTTCTCAGACTACATCAGCCAAGAAGAATTGGTGAATTTTATCGCCGTTTCCGAGTCCACCCCCGGTCCTTTCGCCATCAATATGGCCACCTATATCGGTAGTCAGGTTGGCGGTAGCTTTGGCGTGTGGGGCAGCATTTTCGGATCCCTGTGCGGTACGTTGGGCGTGGTGATGCCCTCCTTTATTGTGATTCTCATTGTGGCTAACTTCTATGAGAAATACAAGCAGAGTCGCATTGTCAAGGGCTGTATGTCCGGTCTGAAGCCTGCCGTGGTCGGCCTTATCGGTGCCGCTATCCTGTCGGTGGTGGGCGAGGTGCTCTTCCCGGCAGGATTGTCTCTGGCGGTGTTTACCACCCCGGCTACTTACGTGTCCTTGGGCATCTTTGCCCTAACCTGTACCCTGGCCTTTTGGAAAAAGGTGCATCCCATCCTGTTGATCGTTTTGTCTGCCGTTATCGGCATCGCCTGGGGATTTCTCTCTCCCCTAATGGGAATCTGATTGTAAAATAAAAAACGCTACCCGATTGGGTAGCGTTTTTTATTTACTTAGTTATCCAAAAAGATATTGCGGATATTGCTAATCTCCTGCTCGGTAACACCGATGGTCAGCAGATAACCCTCCACCTTTTCCGACAAGGTGGCGCCGGGCAACTGATTAATCCGCTCCACAAACTCTTCCATCTTGGCATCCTCCACGTATCCGTGGTGCAGTGCAGACAGCTCGTAATCCTTTATCAGGCTCTCTTGCGGAACACCCAGCAGAGCGCTCAGCAGATAACACACCGTGCCGGTACGATCCTGACCGTAGGTGCAATGGAGATAGACAGGGTAATTGTTTTTGTCCGCCAAATCCGCAAATATCAACCGTATGGTCTCCTGCTGACCATCAGTGTTTCTGAAAATATGGGTATACAAAGGCGCACCGTAATGAACGTGCTTTATATTACCGCCCAGTATGTCGATGTTCAGCGGATTTTCCGAATCCAAGCGCAGATCCATATCCGTCTTGATTCCCAATTCATTAATCAAGGTATCGATGCCGGCCTTGGTAATGGTGTAGCGATCCTCCACAGAGCCGTCCAGCTCACAGCCACGATACAACAGACCCTGGCGCACCATCTGACCATCCGCGGTAACCCAGCCGCCGATATCGCGCATATTGTATACGCCGTCCACCTTCATCATACGAGGACCGATAGCGGTACGGAACTGACCACCCACCGTGGACACCACACCATTGGCAAAGTGGATGTTGATGCGATACGCATACTGGGTGCCGGTCTTCAGGTTATAGAATACAGCCTCTTTGGCTGTGCCCTCTGCGGTAAGAGTAATGGCATTGTCAAAATCGGCGTTCTCCGACACCAAGAATTCCGCTTTTTCTACGATATAGCCCTGAGGACATCCCTTAATCTCATAATTGAGGGTTACAGGAGCGCCCACGTCCAGACGGTATTCTTTACCCTTATATCTGGTAAAGATATCGTGCGCTGTAGCGCCGGTGTCATCGGTCAGATAGGCCTGAGCTGCAGAACCAATCAGCGAAACGTCCTCATCAAATACCGGTACGCTAACCACCAGATTTCCATCCGTATTCTGCTGTGCAGAACCGGTGTTGGTTTGCTTAACCACGTCACCAACGATGCGATCAAAATACACACCGGCAAATACGGCGAAAATAAAGAACAGCACCGCCAAGGCTGTGTAAAGAATATGCTTTTTATTCTTCACCAAAATCTGCTTAATGGACTTTTTGTTTCGATTGTTTTTGCGAGAACGAGAGCGGTGGCGATGATGGCGCCGATGCTTGTGATGGTGATGCTCGCTATGATGATGACTGTGCTCACTATGATGGTGCTCACTCTCACCGCTATGGTGGTCGCTGTGCTCTCTGTGATAGTGATAGCCATGGCGATAGGCATCTTTCGACTCCGGCTCGTGACTTTCCGTAATCAAGCCATCACGCGAAATCTCCTTGTCCAACGGAATGGAATCATCCCGCCACGTTTCTGTTCTTTCCTTTTCAGACATAGTAACCTCCCGGAAAAGACGTGCGTATAATACTTCCTTGATGGTATAAACCATACCGAAAAACAGAGATTGGGGTTCTCTGCTTTTCGCTGTGGTTTTCCCGAACAAGCGGGTGCTCAATACGGAAGTATTGAGCACCCGCTATAGGGTTTGTTAATCCTACTTAGCCATTCACACCGTTATAGGTGGCAACCTGTGCCTCACCATAAACAACGACATCCTGGCCATCAATCTCCACCACGAAATAGGGAACAGCGGTAATCTCGCTGTCGTAATTTACGTCGGGGATGTTAATGATGCGCACCGCATAGGATACGGCATCCTCTGCGTAGTCGCACAGATACACAGCAGGAATATCCAAGGTGGACTTATCGTTGGACACGATAGCGCCCATACCCTTCAGTTTGTAGTTATCCAGGGTAGCGCCCTCGTAGATGGCGGTGGTGCCGTCCAGACCCACATTCTCCGCAGACAGGGTGAACTTAAAGGCCAGACCGCTAACCTCCTCGGATACAGACTTACCACTTTCAACAATGGGCATATCCACCATACGGATAGCGCCACAAACGTCGCAATCTGCGTCGTATACGTTACCGTAGGTGTGATTGCCGCTAGCGGCAATCGTCTCGGTGTAGCTGTCGCCACAGGTAGCGCAAGTATAGGTGGTCTCACCATCAGCGCCACAGGTGGGAGCCTTGGTCTCGACGCTTACGTAATCGTGACCCAGACCGCAGGGATCGCACTCCAGGCAAGCATTGGCAAACCAGCCGCCGTGCTCCTCGCAGAAGGCATAGACGGTGCCGGCCTCGGCATCGGTAGTATCCAGCATAGTGCCATCGCCGTTGTTCAGCTGAGCAGAAGCAATCGGGATGTAATAGAAGATACCATCGGTGGAAGCACCCTGGTCGTACATAACGCCGAACATATCGTAACCGCAACCATTCACCATCTCGATGACGCCGGTACCCTCGGAAGAGATGATGTTGGCGCCACCACCGGTGATGGTGTAATCCTCATTCAGCACGTCCGCATAGGTAACGGTGCTGTAGATGTAGCCGTTGGAAATAATGGTGCCGTTGACGTTCAGCATAGCGTCCTTCAGGTCAGCCTCGGTACGGGTATAACGCTCGGTGCAGGTAAAGCCCACCGGACGAATACGCATACCGACATTACGGTCATAGTAGTTGTAATAACGATCTTTTACAACCTCGAAGGTATCCCTATCGATACCCCAAGTGTAGTTGTCGTAGTCGAACATCTGCACCATATAACCGCCATAAGTCACCACGTCGGTGGTATAGTCGGTATAGGCGATGTTCAGGGTAGCACCCTCGTCCACAGTCAAAGAGGAGCCGGGCAGCATCATAATGTTCTGCTTCAGGGTAGCGGTACCGGACTTAATGTGGATCTGCATGTTGTTAGCCAGAGGCAGCACAAACTGTTTGGCATCCACAGATACACCGGCGATGCTCATAGCCAGCTCGGACAGAGCGCAATCGCCATAAGACTCCAGAATCAGGTTGTCGGTGGCGGGATCGTAATCCTTCACCACGTAAGAACCGGGCTGGGGCTGGAACATAGCGCTGGAACCGATGAACTGCACAGTAGCGCCGTGCTCCATACGGGACATATACACAGAGGTGTGCACATACTCGATGGCGCCGTACTCATAGCGGGTAGCCACCTCTACGTTCTGCACGTAGTACTGGCTGTTGGGGAATACCAAGAAGCCCTGGGCCAGCTCGGTACTCTTATCACCACCACGGAAGTCCTGAATCTGGAAGTTCTCGTAGACAGAGGCGCCGTTCTTAGCGGTGATGGTGCCGTCGCCGTAGATATAACCCCAGCAATACAGGTTAGAACCGTTGTTCAGGTCGATGTGAGAACCGGCCTGCATGTTGATAAAGCCCAGAGGACCGGTGGGGCTACCACCATAGCGGCCATAGTTGGGCTGACCACCGATAGCAGAGGCGTGCTGACCACTGACCTCGATAGCGCCGTTGACCGTGATGTGGGCGTCAGCAGCCAGAGTCAGCTCACGGAACTTGGTGGGCTGTACCCAGGCCACGTGACCCTTACCGCCCAGCAGATCGTCATAGCTGGTACAGCTGGCGTTCTTACCGTGGGAGGTGTAGGTGCTGTTATAGGGAACCAGCAGGGTCACACCGGAAGGAATGGTGTGGGTACCGGACACGGTACCGTTCTGTGCCACCACGATGGTCTTGTTCGAACCATTCTGAGCGGCGGTGATGGCATCGCTTAGATCGTAAAAACGCTTGGTGCCTACCTGGAAGTGGGCAGGAGTGCCGGATACAAACACCGGCTTCACCTTAGCGTCGCTGGCAATCAGCAGAGTGGTGGAAGCATCGTAAGACAGATAGGTGCCACCCAGCTCATCGTACCAACCGAAGAAGGAATAACCACTGGCAGGAGTAGCCTTTACGGTATAGCTACTGGCAGTAGGCTCTTTCTCATAGCTGGTCTCAGCAGAGATAGCAGCGCCATCCACGGTATAGCTACCGCCCTCTACAGGCAGGAAGGTGGTGGTGACGTTGCTGTTACCGATCAGCTGAATGTTGCTGATGGTCAGAGTACAGGTGCTGGGGCCGGAGGGAGAAGTCAGGGTGATGGTCAAAGAGGCACCGGCGGCCAACTCAGCGTTATGAGAGTTGCCGGAAATGCCGGATACAGAACCACCGCCACTCAAACTGTAAGAGAAAGACAGGGTACGGGTATCCGAATAATTATTCTTGATGGTCAACTTAGTGGTAATGGTGCGGCTGAGAATGCTCAGCATCTTATAGCCGGTGGCGGTACCGGTAATGGTGGTGCCGCTGGCAGTCCAACTGGCCTTACCACTGCTGTTACTGGCATCGGTCCAGCTCAGACCGATATTGGGGTCGGATACCGACAGATTGCCGGCGGCCGACGCCGTCATAGACATCACGGGAAGCATCGTCACAATCATCGCAATCGCCAGCATAAGTGCGCCGATGCGTCGTTTAACACTTTTCATTGTGATGCTCCTTTCATTAGATTTCACAACAAATTTAAGATATGCCTCCCCTAACCCGGCCTAGGTCGGGTTAGGGGCTTTGCTTTAGCAAAGAGTTATTGGGCGCTTAGTTGGGGCCCAGTTTTACGTCCCAACCGGCAGTGTACTGCTGCACCAGAACAACGTCCACGTTGGTGATTTCGCCGTCGCCGTCAGCATCGCCGGAAATCTCATTAATCTCTACGTCCCAGCCGGCAGTGTACTGCTGCAAAAGAACGACGTCCACGTTGGTGACCTCGCCGTCGCCGTCAGCATCGCCGTAGATGATATCTCCGGTGGGAGCATCGGGTACGTCACGCTTCGCACCACACACGTTACAGTCGGCATCGTACTCGTTGTCGTAGGTGTGAGCCAGCTTGTCGCCATAGCCCTCACCGCACTCGATACATACAGCCTGCTTGGAACAGGTGGCGGTGCCGCCCTTGTGCTCAGACTTGGTGTCGCCACAGCCCAGGTCGCACAGGTGATCGCCGTCGTTTTCGGCATCAATACAGGAAGCGGGCTTACCGCAAGAACAGGTGTGCTTACCGGATACAGCCTGGGCACCATAGGTGTGAGCTACAGCGGTAAACACGGGATAATAAGTAGCATTGCTCTCAGCGGCGGGCAGGTCAATGGCCTGACCGTTAGCAGAGGTAGACCAACCGGCAAAGACGTAGTGGCTATTGTTGTCCAAAGCCTTGCTGGGGGTCTCGCCGGGATACTCAATCTGCGTGCCGTAAGGCAGCTCGATGGTCTCGGTAGCACCGTTGACCACAAAGGTGATTTCTACGGCAGCGCACTCATCACCCTTAATCCAGTGACCGTGAGCGGCACAATAGGTGTAGTAAGCACCGGGCTCAGCGCCGGTGGTATCCAGCAGAGAGCCGTTGCTATTCTGCAGCTGAGCAGAAGCCAGAGGGATCAGATAATACAGGGTAATACCGGACTCGATGTCATACTCAGGGCTCTTCTTATAGGCGTCATCCTTAGACTGATCGTACATATAGATAACGGGGTCGTAACCGGCGCCGCTATTGAGAGCGATCTTACCGGTGCCCTTGGAGGAGATGATGGCACCACCACCGCTACCGATGGAGAGATCCTCATTGGCGGGGTCTTTCCAAGTAATCGTGCTGTACAGATGGCCATCCACTACCACAGTACCGTTAACGTCCAGCACAACGTCCTTGATATCGGCAATGGTGCGCTCCTTGCGCTCGCTGGGAGAATAGGGAGCGGGAACCAGCTCCTTGCTGGGATATACGTAGTGCAGACCATCTTCATACTCGCCGGTGATCATATTCAGACCACTGGTCCAGTTCTCGCTGTCATAGATGATCAGGTTGTAACCGGCAGACATACCGGCAGTGGGGGTCTCGGCAGTGCCAATTTCCAAAGAAGCACCCTCATCAACGGTCAGGCTGGAACCGGGCAGCATAGCAATATCCTGCATCAGGGTGGCGGTACCTTCCTTAATAGTGATGTTGATGTTGTTGGTGATGGGCAGAACAAAATTGCTGGAATCCACAGTGTTACCGGCCAAGGACACCACGATGGAGGACAGACCGCAATCGCCGTAGGCATCCAAATTCAGGGTGTCGGTGGCGGGGTCGTACTTCTTAACAATGTGGCAATCCTCGCCGGTCTGGAACATAGCGTCCTCACCAATGAACTTGATGGGAGGAGCGGTGATGCACTGAGAGGCCAGGAAGAAGCTGGTGGAGATGTAGGCGGTAGCACCATAGTTATAAGTGGTAGCTACCTCTACGTTCTGGACGTAGTACTGGGTCATGGGGAACACCATCAGGTCACCGGCCAGAGCCAAGGTGGCGTTACCGCCGCGCAGGTCGGTGATCTGGAACACCTCATAGATACCGGCGCCGTTGTTGGCGGTGACGGTACCCTCACCATAGATGTAACCCCAGGCGTACAGGTCGCCGTTGACCTCAATGTGAGAGCCGGCGGTCATATAGATATAGCCCAGAGCATCGGTGGGAGCAGCAGGACGACCAGCCGCAGCAGCGGAGTGACGACCGCCTACCTCCAGCGCACCGTTAACGGTGATGGAAGCGCCCTCGCCCAGAGTCAGAGTGCGATAAGCATAGGGCTCTACCCACGTAACCTCGGTGCCATCGGAGCTGGTGCAAGCGGGCACAGCGCCGTGGGCGGTGTTGGCATCGTTGTAGGGGATCAGCAGGGTAACACCGGCAGGAATCACGTGATTGCCGGTGAGGGTGCCGTCATTCAGCAGAACCACCGTCTTATCGATTTTGCTGGCAGCGGCAGCGGCGGCAGCGTTGCTCAGGTTGTCATACTTAGTAGAACCAACAGCGAACAACGGCACGTCTTTAGAAACAAAGACAGCGGTAATATTCACATCCTCAGAGGCCACCAGCTTAAAGTTGGCGTCCTGAGACAGATACTTTTCGGAGACGGCATCGTACCAGCCGTAGAAGACGTAGCCTTCCTCAGCGGTGGCGGCCAGCATCAGCTCGGTACGCAGAGCCACCTCTTTCACCACCTGAGCGGTGACAGCCACACCATCGATAGTGTAAGAACCACCCTCGGTAGCGGGAGAGAAGGTCAGGATCGGATCGGACTGGCTCATACCGACCAAAGCCAAATTGGTGATAAGGAAGTTACCCTTAAAAGAAGCACCGCGAGGGGACTTCAACTGAATGGTAATGCTCTCGCCATTGGCCAGAGTCTGGGAGAACTCACCGGAGGCGCTAGCCTTGTTGCTAACGACAATCGCGCCGGACAGAGAGGCGCGGGTAGCAGCGGTAGTACCGCCGGTGGTCAGGGACCAATTAAAGCTGAGCACCGCCTCGGCGCCAGAATTATTGGTCAGGGTCAGG
>JAZRES010000016.1:0-12904 GCA_045660965.1 Acutalibacteraceae bacterium | reverse complement strand
GATGCCGTCTGTATTGCAGTGATAGTTATAAACATCCTGCTTTTCCTGGGCGAATTTCACATGCCTGGAGACGGAACAGCCGCTGTAATAGATAGCACCCAACGTCACTTCCTGATCCGGCATCTGATCTGCAAACACCCGATGTAACAGCCAAAAGGTGTCATTGCCGTGGCTGTTACCGATCATCATCATTTTCATTGTTTTTCTCCTTCCGTTAGACAAATTGGAATTTGACAACATCAAAGCAGCTTGATTTCGTTGGCAATCATAGCCACGGTCTTTTCGTTGGTGTCAATTTTAATCGTGTTGAGTGTGTCATACATCGGTATTCTTGTTATACTTCTTTCGATTATATCCTCAACTCGAATACCGCTCTCCACATCCTTTGTTAATCTCTTGCGTAAATTGGCTTCGTCAACAATAAGCGAAATACATTTCACATCGCAGCTTTGTGTATCCAGTTTTTCTACGATGGAATCAATGATAGACTGTTGGTGCATTACCCAACAGAAAATTACATTTTCATAAGCAGAGCAATGTAAAAAGTTATTGAGCAAGTAACAAATATTATTCATCACCATTGCTTTTGTTTCATCGGTTACTTGGAACGGACTTGCATCCCAACACCAATCTCCGTCAAGAAATACGCTATTTGGTAAATCCTGTTTGAGCCGTTGGCACACAGTTGTCTTTCCAACTCCCATAGTGCCACCAATCATATATAAAGTTTTCATCATTCACACCTACAAGTTCAAGTTTATCTAACGAATTGTATTATACCATATATCATTAAAAACTGCAATGTTCCGTTAAAGTATGAGTTTTGGGCCATTTTTTAGACCGCTCCTAAGGTGTGATATGTCCCGTAAATATAAATTGAGGTAAGATATTTGCTTGAGCGTTTTTAAGCCCTTTCATACTCCCCACAATGAAGCCTTTGGAGAACTAATAAGCAAAAAGAACCACCCTATGGCAAATGCCATAGGGTGGTTCTTTTATAATTCAATATCGATTTTATACTCATCTTCAATGAGGATGTAGTTGACGCCGTGGGCTTTGGCTCTCTCCAGGACGATGGCGTTGTCCTCCAGGGTGCTTTCCAGGGTGCACCAACTGTCGTCCAGGCGGGTCTCGATCACGCTGGCGTATTTCTTCACGTCGTCGAAGTGGTTGCGAATATAGTTTTCGCTCAACACCAAGCAATAATAACGGATATGTGCCAAATACTCCGGCTGGAAATCCTCCGCCCAGTCAAAGGGCACGTAGCAACCCTCCACAATGAGATTCTGTTCATTCTCAATGGCGGTCTTAATCATCTCCCGGACAATGGGCCACAGATAATCCACCAGCTCCTCGTCGTCCATCGGCGTCAGGGTGGTGTTGCCACTGCGGATGAGTCCCATCTTCAGATGGTCGATGGATACGTAGGGATAATGGTATTTCTCCATCAGTTTTTGGGCTAAGGCGGTTTTGCCGGTGTGGGATGCGCCGGTGATGATCACAATCATAGGGGTTTTCTCCTTACGTAGTATGGTGTATTTCCAGTATACCACAGATGTTTGGGCGATGCAATAGTGTATATGGCACATTACTGATACAGAAACGGCTTGTTTTTGTTGGTTTTGCCTTTGGAACTTCCACACAGAGGTGCGTTTTTGGTTATTTGCACAAAACCAAGGCGGAAATTTTATAAAACTCCCTTAACACTTTAACGTATAAAAGTGTTGCATTTGTTGTCAAGTTATGGTATAATGCGCAAGTGTACTACCTTTTTCATAGGTACGTAAGCAGACGGAAAGAGACCATCGTCTCTTTTACGCCATTGTAAAGGAGGACTTTCCCCATGAGAAAGACCAAAAAAATTCTGAGTATCCTGCTGTCCTGTTTGATGCTGATGAGCATGCTGTCTGTCGGCGTTTTCGCTGACGGTACCCGGGACAACCCCATCGACGCCAAAACCAAGTGGTTTGGTTATGGTGCCGACACCTATCTGCTGAACCCCACCATTGCCGCCGGTAATACCGATGGTATTTGGTACACGCTCACCGCTGAGCAGGCCGGTATCCTATTCTTGGAGCACAGCTATAAGAACGTGGACTATACCATTTACGTCACCGTCAACGGTATCGTCTATAAGGGTGGCTGTATCGACGGCAAACCCTATAACCGTCCCATCCATACCTATCCCCTGGCTGTGGGCGACGTGGCCACCGTTCAGATTGTGACCAAAGATGCTGCCGCCGGCACCGTTTATGCCAATATGAACATCATCACCGATACCAGCAGCAATTCCATTAAGGTGAAGACCACCGACTATCCGATCTACATTGGCGCCGGCCAGACCGTCTATTATCAGGACGACTCTCTGAATGCCGAATACGCCACCAAATACGTGACCCTGGACGGCGATTCTGTTAAGGACATCACCCTGTACTCCATTGTTACCAACGCCAACACCGGTACTGTAAACACACAGGGTACGTTTACCGATACCGATGGCGACAACGTCATCGAGGCTAGACTGGGCGGTAGCGAAGGTGCTGCCGGTGCTCCCGCTGTAAAACCCGCTTGGGTCATCGAGAACAACTCCGGCGAGAATCGTCGTTTTGTACTGACCGTGGTGGATTCTGCCCACGAGTGCGTTTGGGATGACGATGACGACGTCGATTGCAACACCTGTGGTGCCGAGCGTGAAACAGAGTTGCCCTGCACTCACGCCTACGATAACAACTGCGATGCCACCTGCAACCTGTGCGGTGCTGAGCGCAGCGACGTGCCTCACTACCCTGTGGGCGACTACGACTGTGACCGTCTCTGCTGTGTATGCTGGGCGGATCTGTCCACTGCCGAGCACGTCTATGAGTTTGAGCTGGATGCCGACTGCGCCGTCTGTGGCGCTGCCCGTGAAATAGACTATCCTATGGAGTTTAACGGCTGGTCTATTTCCGAGGACGTCAATGGTCTGGCTTGCCGTTTTGATTTGACTGTCGAAGGCATAAAGGCCAACGCCACCACCGCCATTTATGACAACGCCACCTTTGCCGGTATGAAGTTGGTTGGCATGGGCGCTATCGTCTGCAATAACTTTGAGGAAACCGGCATCAAGCCCACCCACGAGGACGCCGACGGTTTGCATGTGACTGACGTACCCGTTAAGTATCTGTACAGCGTGAATGGCGATGAGGTTTCTTTCGCCGTCCGTATCGTCAACATCCCCGAAAACGGTAAGGACACCACGGTTTTCTTTAGACCTTACGTAATCCTGGAAGATGATGAAGGTAATCAGTATACCCAGTACATCGATAGTTGGGCTGCCAGCAATTCTTATAACGAAGTCGTCGGTTAATAATCCGAATCCCAAGACCGCCATCTCTACCGAGATGGCGGTCTTTTTTTTGCAGTGGGAGAAGTTGGTGTAATTTGCAACAAATGTATTGTGTTTTTATCCAATTTGTGGTATGATTAAGGCGTATTCATATTTTTTAGGATACGCAATTTGTATAAAAAGGGTAGTCCTTTTCCCTTTTATAGTATTATGAAGGAGGTTTTTTCTATGAAAAAGACCAAGAAAATCCTTAGCATCCTGCTGTCTTGCCTAATGCTGATGAGCCTGCTGTCTATCGGCGTTTTTGCAGATGGCTCCCAGGAGGCTCCCATCAACGCCAACGACAAGTGGTTCGGCTATGGTGTAGACTGCTATCTGCTGAACACCAACCTGACCGCCGGTGACACCGACGGCGTATGGTATCAGCTGACCGCCGATACCGCCGGCATTCTGCATCTGGAGAACAGTTATAAAGATGTTGATTATCAGATCTATGCCTGGGTCAACGGCATGCAGTATACCATCTATGCCGACGGCACCTACTACCGCCCCATCGCCACCTATCCCGTGGCCGCTGGCGACGTCATCACCATCCAGGTGATTGCTTGGGACACCTCTCTGGGCGGTACCGTCTATCTGAGCGCCAAGTTCATTGATGGTTCCAACGACATCAACCAGATGGTCAAGGTGAAGGCTGCCCCCGCCAAACTGTACGTAGGCGCCGGCCAGACCGTCTTTTTCCAGGACGACTCTCTGAACGCCGACTACGCCACCAAATACGTAACTTTGGCCGGCGACTCTGTGAAGGACGTCACCCTGTATACCGCCGCCGCCAACACTGCCGGCGTGGTAACCAAGCAGAAATCCTATAAGGATACCGACAACGACGGCGTCATCGAGACCCGGCTGGGCGGTAGTGAAGGCTCTGCCGGCTCTCCCGCTGTCAAGCCTGCTTGGGCCATTGAGAATAACTCCGACGAGGATCGTTGCTTTGTTCTGTCTGTGGTGGATGCCGCTCACGAGTGCGTTTACGACAATGCTGCCGATGCGGATTGCAATACCTGTGGCGCTATCCGTGACCTGACCGGCAACTGTGAGCACGACTATTTTACCGCTTGCGATACTCATTGCATGCTGTGTGGCGAGATGACCCGCCCCGACGCTACCCACAACGTGGTATACGCCGCGGCCAAAGAGGCTACTTGCGAGTACACCGGTAACATCGAGCACTGGTACTGCGACGTATGCCACGCCGTGTGGATGGATGCCGAGTGCACCGACCCCTCTACCGAGGGCGAGGTTACTCTGCCCAAGGCCCACGAGTACTATGACGATTGCGAAACGGCTTGCTATCTGTGTGGTGAAGAGCGTCAGGCTCCCCACAACCTGAAGCATTACGATGCCGTGATCCCCGCCACCTGCCTGGAGACCGGTAACCCCGAGTACTGGCTCTGCAAAGACTGCAAACTCTGCTTTGTCACTGCCGACCTGTCCCAGCAGATGAACCCCTCTTGGATTAAGTACAACGGTGACCACGTACGCCCCGAGGGTTCTGCACCCTGCGCCACCGTTAAGTGCGAGCTGTGCGGCGAGGAGGACTCCGGCGAGGCTTGTGACCGTGGCGATGCTCCCGCTTGCCAGGATACGCCTTGCACCGTCTGCGGTACCATCGTCCCCGGCTGGGGTTGTAACTACAACAACGGCGACGAAGAGGTACCCGCTCCTCTGTGCCAGCCCGGCAATTGCGCCTACTGTGGTACCCACTACGAAAAACTGTACGACTGTGAGAACGGCTCTTTTGCTCCTTGCTCTTACGACGGCGAGTGTGGATACGGCTGCGGCAAGCAGTATCCCGCCACCGGCATCCACCAGTTTGAAGAGGGTATCACCTCTTGCGAGGGTGGTCTGTGCCAGATGTGCTGGGTCGAGATCGAAGGTGCCTGCACCTACGACAACGATTACGACGTCGACTGTAACCTGTGCGGTGCTATCCGCGAGGCTAAGAGCATCGTCCAGACCTTTGGTGGCAACTCCATCTCCGAGGACATTAACGGCCTGGCTTTCCGCTTTGACGTGACCAACGCCAACCTGATTAAGGTTGACGACACCAACTATACCATTGACTACGCCAACTCCACCGTTGCTCCCACCACCTCCGGCACCACCTATAAGCTGATTGCTATGGGCGCCGTTGTGTCTAACAACAACAGCGAGACCTATCTGGAGAACGTGGCCAGCAATGACCGTCTGCTGAACATCGTTGCCGAAAACGCTTTTGGCCTGGATGAGGGTACTCCCTACTTCTGTATTCGTATCACCAACATCCCTGACGATCAGTTGGATACCGTCATCACCGCTCGTCCCTACTTCATCTACGAGAATGAACTTGGCGAGCAGATCACCGTTCATGGTGACGAACAGGCTGCCACCTATAATAACGCAGCCGCCAACTAATCCCAAGTATATGCGAAAGGCCACACCCATCGGGTGTGGCCTTTCTTTGCACCCAACACAGAAATTTCTTGTAATCGGTGCCAAATTGTGCTATACTCTCCCTATTATTCTACTAGGAGGTGACCGCCGTGGCCGGTAAAATCAAAGAGCCCCTTTCCCCTATCCGCAAAGCCTATATTGCCAAATTGATTGGGCGCATACTGGTGCTTGTGGCGGCTGTGGCGGTGTATTTCCTCAAGCCGGATTGGTTGGACGTGTTGGAGGGGGTTCGCTTTTTTGAGAAATTCTCGCCGCTGCACCTGCTGTGGGTGATTTGGGTGTTGGATATGCTATGGCAGTTGATGCCGGTCAAAAACTACATCGCCTTGGGATCTCAAAAACTGTTCCGCCAGCACTTCCGTCCCATTACCGAAAAAATCAACCACCAGGCGCTGAAAAACTACGTGGTGTCCACCACCAAGGCCGCCTATAAGGTGCTGATTGTCTGGACCTTGCTGATTGGTGCCATCGGTGCGCTGTATTACACCCACGTTTTGAATGCCCAGCATCTATTTCTTATTAGTGTTGCCTTTTACGTCTGCGACCTAATCTGTGTATTGGTCTGGTGCCCTTTCCGCTTGATGATGCGCACCCGGTGCTGTACCACCTGCCGTATCTTTAACTGGGATCACCTGATGATGTTTACCCCTATGCTGTTCATCGGCAGTGTGTACGCCCTATCCCTGTTGGCTATGGCCATTGCGGTATGGGTGGTGTGGGAGACGTGCATCCTGCTGTATCCGGAGCGATTCTGGGAGCAGACCAACGTGGCTCTGCGCTGCTCGGAATGCACCGATAAACTGTGCACCCAATATTGCCAAAAACTGAGAAAGTAAGTGAAAGAGGACGCCCGGCGGGTGTCCTCTTTTTGCATTTACCGTGAATACTGTGTAAAAACCTGTATATATACACAAAAATGCATAAAACGGGTGATATTCTGAAATTTTATGCATAATATTTGCAAAAAGCACTTGACAAATTCTTTGGAGATATATATAATAGGCACTGTTGTGCGACGCGGCATGGTGCCGCATAAATATTCAAAACATTCCCAAGGAGGCATTCATTATGAAAAAGGAAAACATTAAAAAGGTGGTTCTGGCCTATTCCGGTGGTCTGGACACCTCTATCATTATTCCGTGGTTAAAAGAGAACTACAACAACTGCGAGGTTATCGCTGTAGCCGGTAACGTGGGTCAGGCTGACGAGCTGGACGGTCTGGAGGAGAAAGCCATCAAGACCGGCGCTTCCAAGCTGATCGTGGCCCAGCTCACCGACGAGATGGTGGACGACGTCATCATTCCCTCTCTGAAGATGGGCGCCAAGTACGAGACCTATCTGCTGGGCACCGCTTTTGCCCGTCCCGTCATCGGTAAGGCTCTGGCCGAGATCGCCATCGCCGAGGGTGCCGACGCTATCTGCCACGGCTGTACCGGTAAGGGTAACGACCAGGTGCGTTTCGAGCTGGCCATCAAGCGTTTCGCTCCCGATATGCCCATCATCGCCCCCTGGCGTGAGTGGGATATCAAATCCCGTGACGAGGAGATCGACTATGCCGAGGCTCACAACGTGCCTCTGAAGATTAGCCGTGAGACCAACTACTCTAAGGATAAGAACCTGTGGCACCTGTCCCACGAGGGTCTGGATCTGGAGGATCCCTCCAACGAGCCCCAGTACGACAAGCCCGGCTTCTTGGAGATGGGCATCAGCCCCTTCCAGGCTCCCGACGTTCCCACCTACATCTCCATCGACTTTGAGGCCGGTGCTCCCGTTGCCTACAACGGCGAGAAGATGAAGGCTTCTAAGATCATTGAGGAGCTGAACAAGGTTGGCGGCGCCAATGGTATCGGTATCATCGATATCGTCGAGAACCGTCTGGTGGGCATGAAGGACCGTGGCGTCTACGAGACTCCCGGCGGTACCATCCTGTACTTCGCCCACGACCAGCTGGAGATGCTGACCATCGACAAGGATACTCTGCACCTGAAGCAGAAGCTGGCCATCGACTTTGCCGACCTGATCTACAACGGCAAGTGGTACACCCCCGCCCGTGAGGCTCTGTCCGCTTTCGCTGACGAGTCCAACAAGTACGTCACCGGTACCGTTAAGCTGAAACTGTATAAGGGCAACATCATCCCCGCCGGTATGACCTCTCCCTATTCTCTGTATTCTGAGGATCTGGCTACCTTCGACGATTCCGACTACGATCAGAAGGATGCCCAGGGCTTTATCAACCTGTGGGGTCTGCCCACCAAGGTTGAGGCTCTCCGTGAGCAGGGTAAACTGAAATAAGTTTTTCTACGACATAGTGGGTTTTTACCCACTATGTCTTTACCCATTTTATTAGGGGTACCTTTTTTACCCCACCATTCCCCGATTAAAGGAGTTTTTCACTATGGCAAAAATGTGGGCCGGTGTCACCGACGGCAACACCGCACAGATAGCAGACGATTTCAATTCCTCCATCCGCTTTGACAGCCGGATGTACAAACAGGATATCACCGGCAGTATGGCTCACGCCGCTATGCTGGGCGCTAAGGGCATCATCGAACAGGCTGAGGCCGAGACCCTTATCGACGGTCTGCAGGGCATCCTGGACGACCTGAACAGTGGCAAACTGGAGTTTGATATGACCTGCGAGGATATCCATATGTTCGTGGAGCAGGTGCTCACCGAGCGGTTGGGCGACGTGGGCAAAAAACTGCACACCGCCCGTAGCCGTAACGACCAGGTGGCGCTGGATCTGCGCCTGTATCTGGCAGAAGAGATTGACACCATCACCGGCTTTGTCCGTGAGCTGCTGAGTGCCCTCACCGAAAAGGCAGAGGAGTATAAGGACACCATTATGCCCGGCTATACCCATCTGCAGAGAGCCCAGCCCATCACCTTTGGTCACCACCTGATGGCCTATGGTATGATGCTGCTGCGCGACCTGGACCGGTTGGCGGATTGCAAAAAGCGCACTTTGGTCTCTCCCATTGGTTGCTGTGCTTTGGCCGGCACCACCTATGACACCGACCGCCACTTCGAGGCGGAGAAACTGGGTATGAGCGAGATTATGCGCAACAGTCTGGACGGCGTATCCGACCGTGACTTCTGTCTGGAATTGATGGGCGCTCTATCCACCCTGATGATGCACCTGTCCCGGTTCTCTGAGGAAATCATCCTGTGGAGCAGTTGCGAATTTAAGTTTGTGCAGTTGTCCGACGCCTATACCACCGGCTCTTCCATTATGCCCCAAAAGAAAAACCCCGATATGGCCGAGCTGGTGCGTGGCAAGACCGGTCGTGTCTATGGCGACCTGATGGCTCTGCTGACCACCCTAAAGGGTCTGCCCCTGGCCTATAACAAGGATATGCAAGAGGATAAAGAGGCGGTGTTCGATGCCGTGGACACCGTCAAGATGTGTCTGCAGGTGTTCACCGGTATGATTGCCACCCTCACCGCCATCCCCGAAAATATGAAAAAAGCCGCCCAAAAGGGCTTTATCAACGCCACTGACCTGGCTGACTGGCTGGTTAAGAACGGTCTGCCCTTCCGCAGCGCCTATAAGATTGCCGGTCAGCTGGTAGCCCGCTGTCTGGCTGAGGGCACCGTACTGGAAGAACTGCCCTTGGACGTGTATAAAGAGTACAGCGACCTGTTTACCGAGGACGTATACACCGCCATTGACCTGACCACCTGTGTAGAGAAGCGTATCAGCGTGGGCGGACCCACGGTGGCCTCTGTAGAGGCGCAAATTGCCTATGTGAAGGAATGTTTGGTATGACCAAGATTTTTATAGACGGCAGTGCCGGTACCACCGGTCTGCGGATTCGAGAGCGTCTCTCCGGTCGCCCGGGTCTGGATATTCTCACCCTACCGGAGGAACTGCGTAAAGATACCGAGGCACGGCGTGTGGCGCTGAACAGCGCCGACATCGCCTTTCTCTGCCTGCCGGATGCCGCCGCCCGTGAGGCGGTGACCTTGGTGGATAATCCCAACACGGTGATCATCGACACTTCCACCGCCCATCGCACCGCCGATGGCTGGACCTATGGATTCCCGGAGCTTACCGGCAACGACACCATCAAAGCGGCCAAGCGCATCGCCAACCCCGGCTGTCACGCCAGCGGATTTGTAGCGCTGGTAGCGCCGCTGGTCAAGGCTGGCTTGATTAATAAAGACCTGAAACTCACCTGCTTCTCCCTGACCGGTTATTCCGGCGGTGGCAAGCCGATGATTGCCGACTATCAAGCTGAGGAGAGAGACCCTCTGCTGGGTGCTCCCCGTCAGTATGGTCTGGCACAGACCCACAAGCACCTGCCGGAAATGGCCAAGGTGTGCGGTCTGGATTACGACCCCATCTTCTGTCCCATCGTGGGCGATTTCTACAGCGGTATGGAAGTGACCGTGCCCCTGTTTGGCAGCGACCTGAAGGGCACTATGGAGGACGTGAAGAACGTCTATCGTGCCACCTATACCGGTAAGCTGGTCACCTTCTGCGAACAGGCTGACGAGAGCGGATTCCTATCCGCCGCTGCGCTGAGCGGTCGGGACGATATGCAGATTACCGTCACCGGTAACGAAGATCGTATCCTGCTGACCGCCCGCTTTGACAACTTGGGCAAGGGCGCGTCGGGTGCCGCTATCCAAAATATGAACATTCTGCTGGGCTGTGACGAAACAGCCGGGCTGGAAATTTGAGGTACATCCTATGATTAAGTACATTGAGGGCGGCGTCTGCGCCGCCAAGGACTTTTTGGCCGGTGGTATCCACTGTGGTATCCGCAAAAACCGCACCAAAAAAGACCTGGCTCTGATTGTTAGCCGTACGCCGGCCTCTGCCGCTGCGGTGTATACCAAAAACCTGGTGAAGGGCGCTCCTTTGACCGTGACCAAAAACCACATCGCCGACGGCATCGCCCAGGCGGTTATCTGCAACAGCGGTAACGCCAACACCTGTAATGCCGACGGCATCCAGGTGGCCGAGCAGATGAGCGAGGTGCTAGCCGATGCTATGCACATCGATCCTGCCAACGTGGTGGTGGCCTCTACCGGTGTTATCGGTCAGCCCCTGGACATCACCCCCATCGCCAAGGGTATCCCCGCTCTGCTGGCCAGTCTGGACGAGCAGGACTGCTCTGCCGCTGCCGAGGGCATTATGACCACCGACACGGTTAAAAAGGAAGTGGCTGTGGAATTTGAACTGGACGGCAAAATCTGCCACCTGGGCGGTATCGCCAAGGGCAGCGGTATGATCCATCCCAATATGGCCACTATGCTGGTGTTCATCACCACCGATGCCGCCATCAGCCCCGAGATGCTCCAAAAGGCGCTGTCTGCCGATATTGAGAACAGTTTCAATATGGTCAGCGTGGACGGCGACACCTCCACCAACGATATGGTGACCGTACTGGCCAATGGCGCCGCCGGCAACGAGATGATCATCGCCGAAAATGCAGAGTACGCCATCTTCTGCCAGGCTTTGGCCGCCGTTACTTCTAATCTGTGCCGTATGATCGCCGCTGACGGCGAGGGCGCTACCAAGATGCTGGAGTGTGTGGTCACCGGTGCTGCCGATACCGCCATCGCCAAGACGGTAGCCAAAAGCGTCATCTGCTCCAGCCTGCTGAAAGCCGCTATGTTCGGCGCCGACGCCAACTGGGGACGTGTGCTGTGCGCCATCGGCTACAGCGGTGCCGACGTGGACGTGAACAAGGTGGACGTTTCTTTCCGCTCTGCCAAGGGTACCATCCCCGTGTGTGTGAACGGCGCCGGCATCCCCTTCTCTGAGGAGATTGCCAAAGAAATTCTGCTGGAGAAGAACATCGACATCCTGGTGGGTCTGAACAGCGGTAAGGCCGGTGCCACCGCCTGGGGTTGCGACCTGACCTATGACTACGTCAAAATCAACGGTGACTACCGTACCTAATCTTTCCGAAACGAGTGATTTAGTATGATGGACAATCATTTTTCTAACGCCCAAAGAGCCCAGGTACTGACCGAGGCTCTGCCCTATATCAAGCAATACGTCGGTAAAATCGTCGTGGTGAAATACGGCGGCAACGCCATGATCAACGACGAGCTGAAACAGCAGGTGATGGAGGATATCGCCCTGTTGTGGCTCATCGGTGTCAAGGTGGTGCTGGTACACGGCGGTGGTCCCGAGATCAGCGACGTGATGAAGAAATTCGGCAAAGAGGCCGTGTTTGTGGACGGTCTGCGTGTCACCGACAAAGAGACGGTGGACATCGTGCAGATGGTGCTGGCAGGCAAGGTGAACAAGTCTCTGGTCACCCTGCTGCAGAAGAAGGGCGGTCACGCTGTGGGTCTGTCCGGCATGGACGGCGGTCTCATCGAAGCCAAGATGAAGGACGAGCGCCTGGGCTACGTGGGTCAGATCACCAAGATCCGTCCCCAGCCCATCACCGACCTGCTGGAAAAGAACTATATCCCGGTGATCTCCACCGTGGCCAGCGACCGCGACGGCCACTCTTATAACATTAATGGCGACCCCGCTGCCGCCTATATCGCCGGTGCTCTGGGCGCCGAGCGTCTGATTATGATGACCGACATCGCCGGCATCCTGCGGGATAAAGACGATCCGAACACCCTTATCCCCGAGCTGACCATCTCTGAGGCCCACAAGCTGTATGAGGAGGGGGTCATCTCCGGCGGCATGATTCCCAAGGTGGATTGCTGCATCGAGGCCATCCACAAAGGCGTGAAAAACGTTATCATCATGGACGGCCGCGTGCCCCATTCTATCCTGATGGAGATCCTTACCGACGAGGGTGCGGGTACCATGGTTATTGGTGATTAATATGAATATTTTTGAAAAAGATAGCTGTTACGTTGCATCTACCTATGCTCGTTTTCCTTTAAATTTGGTTTCGGGCAAGGGATCGATTGTATATGATAATAACGGCAAAAAATATATCGATATGGCAACAGGCATTGCGGTTAATACCTTTGGTTTTTGTGATGATGAGTGGGTAAAAGCGGTAACTGAACAGCTTAACACCCTTCAACACGCATCAAACCTTTATTATACAAAGCCCTGTGCCGATTTGGCTGAAATTTTATGGCAAAGAAGAGGTCTTA
>JAZRES010000015.1:0-25384 GCA_045660965.1 Acutalibacteraceae bacterium | reverse complement strand
GGTGCCCTCACCGCAGGAGCAGGTGAAGGTGCGCACACCGGTAGCACCACAGGTGGGCTGCTTAGTGACGGTGCCGGTGTAGCTGTGGGTATGGGCAGCCGTCTTCTCGATGACGACGTCATCGATGATCATGCTGCCGGGGTTGGGAGCCTCGGTGGAGAACTTGATGATGATGGCCTCAGCGGAGCCGGAGTTCACCACGTAGGTGCCCTGCTCCCAGCCGCCGGTGAAGTTGTTCATATAGTTCTTACCACCGGTAGAGGCCAGGTTGGCATAGCCGGAGGGATTCATCACGTACAGGTTGTACACGCCGGTGCCGGGGGTAGCCTTATACCACCAAGTGATGGTGTAGCTGGTGTTGGGCTCCACGGCGATGGTCTGCTCGGCGGCAGAAGCCCACATGCCGGGGTTGGTCAGCTGAATGGCGTTGTTGCCGCTGTGGGCATCGGTGACCAGGGCATTGGTGCCGGAGCCGAAGGTCCAGCCGTCCTTGCCGTTCTCGAAGCCGCCGTTGACAACGCCGAAGACGGGAGCGGGAGCTTCCTTCTTGGTCATCACCACGTCGTCCACGGTATAGGTGGAGCCGGCGCCACCGCCCATAAAGCCGACGTAGACAAAGGTATTGTTACCGGAGTTGAACTCCACGGTAATCTCTTTCCAAGTAGAGGAGGTGTTCAAAGACTGGTTGACAATGTTCTGGCTATCCGCGCTATCCTTAATCAGCAGAGAGCCGTTGACGCTGTTCTTAGACCACAGAGAGACGATATAGTCGGTGTTCTTCTCAACGGTCACCTTCTGGCGTACCACGGTGTACTGGCCGGCATTGACCTTCATACCGTAGTCGGAATCGTGACCGGCCACCATGGTGACGGTGTTGGAATTCCACAGGTTCTCCCAGGGGTTGCTGATACCGGTCTCGAAGTCGCCGTTGACCAGATAACCGTCGTTGGACTCGGTCTTCTTCTCATACATCTTCACGTCGTCCACGGTCCAGGTATTACCGGCGGTACCGCCCATAAAGCCCAGGTGGATGAAGGTGTGAGAACCGGAATTGAACTCCAGAACGGTCTTGGTCCAGGTGGAGCCGCTACCCTGCAGAGCAGTCTGCTTTAGGTTAGCGTCGGCACTATCCTTAACAATCAGGGTGGTGCCGGTTACGTTCTTGGCCCATACCTCGATGACGTAATCGGTATTGGGCTCTACAGTGATCTTCTGACGCACCTGAGTGTAAGAACCGCCGGCGGTGCCCTTCATAGCGAAGAGGCTATCGCGGCCTTCTACGATCTCTACGGTGTTGTTGTTCCACAGGTTCTCCCAGCCGTTGGTAGTACCAACCTCGAAGGTACCGTTGGTGATGTAACCGTCGTAAGAGGGAGTGGTGGGGATGACGACGCTCTCGTCACCCTCGTACAGATAGACGTTGTCGATGGTAGCCACACCGCCCAGGTCAACCACGGAGATACCCAGCTGATCGTAAGCGCCGGTGCTGATGCGACCGGTAACAGTCTTGGTGCCGGTGGAGGAGAAGGTGGTGGATACTACCTCGTTGGGCAACATCAGAGAGTTGTCCAGAATGGCTACACGGCCGTTACCGGCAGAGGTAACGCTCACAGTGTAGGAGTAGTAGTAATCGGTACCCGGCTTTACGTCAATCCACTTGGTGTAACGTACACCCTTGGGATCGTTGGAAGCGGTGTACTTCAGTTTGCCGGAAGCGATGGACATAAAGCCCTGCTTGTAGCCGGTGCCGGCGTTCCAGTAGGAAGCGTTGTTGACCTGAGGATCGGCCACAGCGTTGGTAGCGCCGGAGGCGGGAGAGTAGGTGGTAGAGGTCAGAGCCTTGGCAGACTGGCCGTTCTCATACTTGATGCCGTTGGCGGACTCGAACAGAGCCAGACCGTCCACCCACATCTTGGTGGAGTAGCCGTACAGAGCGATGGTGGCGCTGGTGCTGTCACCGGTGTTGAAGGTGACGGAACGGATGTGCCACTCGTTATCGTAGGCGGTGGGGTACATCTGCTTAGTCTCACGAGAAGCGCGAGGATAAGAGCGGAAGTACTCCCAATAGAACATATACTTGCCGGTATCGGGGTCCAGCACACCGATGGAAGCCTGACCCTTGTTATCATCGGCCAGATAGGCGCCCTTGATGAAGGAAGAGAAGGTGTACTCGGTGTTAGCCTTCAGACCGGTGACGGTGAAGCTGTACCAGCCCTCGTTGCCGTTGGCAGAGGTGTCGAAGTACAGAGACTTGCTGCCGTCGGGGGTGGTGGAATCGCTCACAACCTGAGCATACTTCAGGAAGTCGGCGTTGTTCCACTGACCGCCGGTGGACTCGAAGCTGCCGTTCTGAATCAGGTTGACAGCGTCGCTCAGAGGACGGTTCTTCTCCACGCCGAAAGAGGTCAGCTTAGCATCGGTCTGCTTCAGAGAAGAGGTGATGTAATACTTACCGGCCACGTAGGTGGGAGCGGTATAGGTCTTCTTAAAGGTGGCAGAAGTGCCGGCCACGTCATTGGGCTCGGAGGTCACGGTGTTGCCGTTGGCGTCCTTAGCAATGATGCGGAAGCAATAGCCGGTGGAAGGAGCGGTGCTGTCGGTGTAGGAACCGATCAGATAGGTGTTCACATAGGTGGACTGGGTAGCGTTGTCCAGAACGGTTACCCAAGTGTTACCGCCGTCATCCGAACGCTGGATGGTGATGGTGGTAGCCCGCTTAGAGGGGATCCACTGCACCTTCTTGTTGTTGGTGTTGGCGTACAGCACGGGAGCGTCCACGGTGATGGTCTCGCCACGATACTCTGCACGATACTCATCGATGAAGTAACGCAGCAGAGAAACGGTCTTACGGAAAGACCAGGTGGTGTTAGACGTGCTGCGCTGCAGGTAATACTCCTTGGAGGAAGAAGCGGTAACGGTCTTGTCGGGCATCCAGCACCACTGGAAACCGCCCTTATAGCCGTTGTTCATCATCCACTGACGGAACTCGATCAGCTTGTTAGCGAAAGCATCGTCGGTGTAGCTGACGCCGTTGCCGATGTTGTACTCGGTCAGGATGGGGTCGGCATCGGTCAGCAGACTCTCGACGCTCTTGAAAGAGGAGCCGTCGGTGTACTGGTTGTGACCGCCCAGATCCAGATCGAAATCACGGTAGATGGTCTTGTTACCATTGTTGGAAGCCACGGTACGAGCCACGTTGGGCAGCTCCTCACGGGCAACCTCGTTGATCTGCTGCATGAAGTAGATCATGTCGTCCTGGTTAACACCATACATCTCACGACCCTTGGTGTCGAAGTGGTCGCCCTTACCCAGGTCGTTGATCTGGTTCTCCGGCTCATCAGCGATGGAAACCAGAGCCACGATATCGGTGTACTCGGCCAGCATCTCGCACACAGGACGTACGAAGCGCTCGGCATAGTGGTCAGCGATCTCGTTGTTACCCAGCATCTGGCAGATCACGTGCCAGCCTTCCATACCGTAGTAAGAGGGCATGGAAGAATCGTGGAAGTAGATGTTCCACATCACGGGCATACCTACCTCACGGCAGATATCCAGCAGACGGCGAGCATTGGTCAGGTACTCTTCTTTGACGCCCAGAACGTCGCCGTTCTCGTCAAAGATAACACCCTCGCCGAAGATGGAACCGCCATAGGCCATAATGTTATAGCCCATAGCCTTCAGGTTGTAGATCTGCTGATAGATCTTGTCCGCGCCGACGTAATCCAATTCGACACGATTCCAGTCCTTAGTGGAGCTGGAGTTGTAATAAGTGGCCATCAGGTCGTTGCCGGTCAGGTTGTGGCCGGTCTGGCCAGAGTTGAACCAGGGCAACCAGATGCCGTCGATCAGACCGTCACGCTCCAAGATCTCTTCAATGAGCATCTTGTCGCTGGCGCCGGTCCAGGGGAAGTCCCCGCCCATTTCGGCGAATACGGCCAGGGGCATAGCGCCCACCAACAGCATAACCGAGAGCAGGATTGCCAACAGTTTTTTCATTGGGAAGTGCCTCCTTTAATAAATTTTTATGCGACCATAATATGTCATTTATCATATTACCATATATATAGAAAAAAAGCAAGAGCAAAAATCGCCTTGCATTTTTCCCCAATGTTCGGTATAATGTGGATAATCTTTATTGCGTGAGGAGTAATCATCTATGAAACGTCATAACGTGTACAAAACGCTGAGCTTGATGCTGGTTCCGGTGCTGGTTGCCACCGCCCTGTTGACCAGCTGTAAATCCAAAAACGAAGAGCCGGCAGGGCATAACCACACAGTGGCTGTGGGTCTGGCCGTGTCCTATAAAGACGAGTCGGACGGCACCCTCACCTGCACCGTGGCCGACTGCCAGGGCAAGGTGCTGTTTACCAAAAAAGGTCTGACCACCAAGTGCGCCACCGAAGCCGTCAGCAACAGCGTATTCTCTCTGTCTTGGCTTGTCAATAACAACCCCGGCGGTTATGAGAGCGTGTACTTTGACCGCTTGAACTGCCTGGTGTCCGAGGTGTATGCCGGCGAGCAAGCATCCGACGGCACCCGTCTGATCTACACCGAGACCAAGGACGGCAAAGTGAACGTCATGATCCGCGACCTGTTCAATACGGACGGTTTCTGCGAAGCCTATGCCCTGGAAGACGCCTATACCGGCGGTGACTATACCGTGCTGGGCGCCCAGGTGACCGACAACAAATCCGGTAAAATCTCCTATCTGGTGGACGGTGAGGGCGCTCACCGCCTGATCGAGTACAACCTGTACCCCGATGCCAAGACCACTTTTAGAACCAAGTCCACCAAAACCGAAGAAGCCAAAAAAACCGAAAAGGCCGAAAAGACCGAAAAATAATAGCATCTGAGGTATTTTTATGAACGCTGTTACCATTTCCATCGGCCTGTACGTGCCGTTTGCCTTGTTGCTTACCATCTTTGGCATTGTCTATTTGATCGCCGGCTATAAAAAGGGTGCCGGGTGCTCTCTGCTCTCGCTGGCTGCCACGGTGGTGGCTGTCCTCATCAGCCTGGCGCTGACCAAGGGTCTGGCCGTTCTGCTGGCCAGCCCCGTTACCGCTCTACTGCCCAAAGACCTGGTTAGTCAAGTGCCCTCCATCGCCCAAGGCTTTATCCGGGGCGGTGTGGAGATTCTGCTGTCCTACGTCCTTTTTTGGATGCTGTTTATCGTGGCGCTGGTGGTGCTCAAGAACCTCGCCAAGCGCCCGTCGCTGGAGGCAAAACTCCAAAAATGCAACGCCAACACCGGTGTATCCCGTGCCGTCGGCGCTCTCATCCGCGGCGCCGATGCCCTGCTGGTGGTGCTGATGTTGCTGTTGCCCCTGTACGGTGGTATTGCCACCACCATCCCCACCGCCAAGGCGCTGGTACAATTGATGGCGATGACCAACGAAGATGCCACCACGGAAGAGACAATGGATATCCTAAAGGCGATGGCTGACCACCCGGTGGTGGCGCTGTACCGCTACGGTCCCGGCGGCTGGGTAAACGGCTGTCTGACCAGCTTCACCATCAACGGCAACACCACCAACGTTGCCGCCGCTGCCGAGGGCGTTACCGGTCTGCTGGAGCGCACCGGCACGCTGAAAGAGGCGGTAAACAACAAGGATAAACAGGCGGCACTGGACGCCAGCAAAGACCTGGTGGACTATGCCCGTGACAACGTGGTTAACGAGCGCTGGTTCTACAGCCTGGTTATGACCACCGCCGACGATCTGCAGAAACAGGTGGAATCCCAGGTGGATGGCGCCGACCGCTATGCCGCCGTGGGCGATCTGCTGGATATGCCTATGGAGGATTTCCAGGCCAATGCCGATATCGTGCTGGACTTCACCTCCGACTATCTGGATATTTACAGCAATTGCGACGATCTCTCGGATCTGAACAGCGCTGAGGTAAAGGACGATCTGGAAGATCTCTATACCGATCTGCAAGAGCAGAATCCCCAGGCCCAAGGGATTGCCGATATCGTCTTGGGCGATATGCTGGGTCTGTTGCCGGACAACCCCCTTGATGTGGACTCTTCCATTCTGGACGGCGATATCCCCGATCTGGGCGATCTGGGTGACGCCGTAGGCTCCGTTATTCCCTAATCTCGAGGTGTTTTTTATGTACTATTGCGGTTACCATACCCACACCACCTTCTCCGACGGCAAGAGCAGTATGGAGGAGATGGTCCAATCCGCCATCCGCCTGGGCATGCCCTGTATCGGCTTTTCCGACCACAGCGACAGCCCCTATCAGGACTACTGTATGCGGGTGGCAGACTATCCCGCCTATTTGGCGGAACTGAACCGTCTGAAAGAGAAATACGCCGACCAAATCACCATTATGCGGGGTATCGAGCTGGACTCCAACTCCGACCCGGAAATTGTGAAAGAATTGGATTATTTCCTCTGCTCGGTGCACGAATTGGTGTTCGAGGATCGCTATTACGGCATCGACCACGCCGCCAGCCTGCAGATGGACTGCATCAATAACGAATTGGGCGGTGACAAACTGGCCTTTGCCAAGATGTATTTTGACGAATTGACCGCCCACGTGCAGAAGAATAAGCCCACCATCGTGGGTCACTTTGACGTGCTGACCAAATTCAGCCTGATGGACGAGCAAGACCCCGCCTATCAGCGCATCGCCCTGGACGCTCTGGAGAAAATTGTGAAGGTGTGTCCTGTGCTGGAGATCAACACCGGCGCCATCTCCCGCAAGTGGCGGGAGATTCCCTATCCGGCGGACTTTATCCTGTCCGCCCACCGGGAGATGGGTGGCAAAATCATTTTGGGTGCGGACACCCACGCCGCCGACACCATCGACTGCGCTTTCCCGCTGGCGGTGGAAATCGCCAAGAAAAACGGGTTTGACACCCTGCTGACCCTGTGGCCGGACGGCTTCCACGAGGAGAAAATCTGACATAAAAACGCCTAGGCAACCGTTGGTTGCCTAGGCGTTTTTCGTTTTATTCTTCTGTGATGGGTAGGCTGGCGATGGCGTTGAGTTCCATACCGGCGGTATGCCCGGCCAAATACTCGTAATAACCCTGCGCCGCTACCATAGCGCCATTGTCGCCACACAGAGACAAGGGCGGTGCATATAGGCGGAAATTCCGCTCTGCACAGGCTTTTTCCATACCGGCACGCAGACCGCTGTTGGCGGATACACCGCCCGCCAGCACGATGGTATCAGCCTTGAGGTGGGTAGCGGCCTTGATAGTGTTGCCCACCAGCAACTCGGTAACGGTATGCTGGAAAGAAGCGCACAGATCCGCCTTGTTCACCTCTTCGCCCTTCTGCTGGGCGTTGTGCAAACGGTTGATCACCGCCGTCTTCAGACCCGAGAAGGAGAAATCGTATTCACTGCCCTCTACACGGGGTCGGGGCAGGGCATAGGCGGTGGGATCGCCCTCGTGAGCCAATTTATCCAGCGCCACACCGCCGGGATAGGGCATACCCATGGCTCGGGCGGCCTTGTCATAGCATTCGCCGGCGGCATCGTCACGGGTGCGACCAATCACCTGGAAGTGGGTGTAGTCTTTGACCTCCACAATGTGGCTGTGACCGCCGGACACCACCAAGCACAGGAACGGCGGTTTCAATTCCGGGTGAGCCAGATAGTTGGCGGCGATATGGGAGCGGAGATGGTGCACCGGAATCAGCGGTTTGCCGGTGGCCATAGCCAAACCCTTGGCAAAACTGACGCCCACCAACAAGGCGCCAATCAGACCCGGCGCATAGGTGACGGCAATGCCGTCGATGTCCGCCAGGGTAACCCCCGCATCGGACAGAGCCTGGCGCACCACGTCGGAGATGGCCTCGGCGTGACGGCGGGAGGCAATCTCCGGCACCACGCCACCGTATTTGCGATGTTCCTCTACCTGGGACGCAATCACATTGGACAGCACCCGACGGCCGTCCTCTACAACAGAAGCCGCCGTTTCGTCACAGGAAGATTCAATACCAAGAATTAACATACTATCACCTAAAATATCAAAGTTAGCGCACCGTTTACGGGACGAAACGGCGGCAGCAGAATCTCCGGAGAATGGCGCATTATGCGCCATTCTCAAGGAGCGGCAAACGAAGCTAAGACAAGCAGATATTACGAGCCGCTCCATTCGTCACAAGAAGATTCGATACCAAGAATTAACATATCAATTACCTCTATTTAGGCCCCCTCCCCGAGGGGGCTGGATTTTTGCGTAGCAAAAAGACTGGGGGAGTCAACTCCCTCCGTCACGGCTGTCGCCGTGCCACCTCCCTCTATGAGGGAGGCTTTAACCGCGTCATCAATAAGCGCGATCTCTCAAAAATACAACGAATAGATGCCCGCATCCTCGGTGGGTTCACGGTAAAACCCCGGGCGGACACCATCCTGCACATAGCCAAGGCTCTCGTACAGCGTGATGGCTGGAATGTTGGACACCCGCACCTCTAGCGTGATGCGGTACAGGTTATGGGCGGCGCCATAGGCGGTCAAATCCGCCAGCAAGGCTCGTGCCACACCCTGTCTCCGGGCGGTAGGGAACACCGCCACGTTGGTGATGAATCCCTCATCCAGCAGATGGTGCATCCCTACGTAGCCCAGCAGATTATCGGCGTCGTCCACCGCCACCCGAAAGACGGCGTGGGGGCTGTCCAGCTCCTCTGCCAACGAGTCTGCCGACCAAGGGGTGGAAAAGCACACCCGCTCCAATTCTGCCAAAGCGTCGATGTGCGCCCGGGTCATCGGCACAATCTGCATAGGGATTCACCTCCTGTATGAAAAAATGAGGGCAGAGTCTCCTCTGCCCCCATCACTCTGCAAAATTACATATTCTCCTCGATGTAAGCCACCAGCTGACCGACGGTGCGAATCTTCTCCACCATCTCGTCCGGCACCTCACCGATGTTAAACTCGTCTTCCAGGGACATCAGCATATCCACCAGGTCCAAAGAGTCGGCGCCCAGGCCCTCGATGATGTCGGTCTCCATAGTGATGCTATCGGGGGCAACGTCAAACTGAGTGCCCAGAATCTCTTGTACTTTCTCGAATACCATAATTGTTTTCTCCCTTCCAATCACGTCCGGGGCCGGGAAGCACGCCGGATCCTTTTTGTCAAAGCAGAGACGTGTTCTCTACCTCTCCATATTATGGGATATCGTGTCGTTTGTCAACCTTTTTTTGCGAAACCGATGGGGTTTTACTGACCGGTTTGTGCCAGATACTCCTCCAGACACAGGCCGTTGTCCATAATCTCGTGGGCGATGGCGGGGTCGCCTACGTAGCGGTAGTGCCACGCCTCGTAAATCACGCCGGTGATGCTCTCTTTACCCTGGGGAAAGCGGAGAATAAAGCCGTAGTCGGCGCAATTCTCCATCAGCCACTTATAGGCCTTGGTGTTGGCAAAGGTGGAGGTGAGGGAATAGTCGCCGCTGCCGTACAGGTCCACCGCCAAGCCGGTATTGTGCTCGGAGAAGCCGGGGCGCTTGACCACCTCGCCGGCCTTGGTCTGGTACACCACCGGGTCGGAATAATACTGTTTATAGTAGGATACCTGATTCCAGTACAGTTGCTCCTGCTTGGAGTAGGAACGGTAGGAGGACTGCACGCCGATGTTGTATTCCTTGCCGGCGTCCAGCATCGCCATCAGGTCCTCGTACATACGGGCATCCACCTTTTGGCTGCTGTTGATGGCACGGCGGTCTACCGTCTTCATCTTGACGCTGTCGTCGTAGCCCTTTTTCATAGGGTTCCAGTCGTTGACCAGCAGCAGATTCCAGGCGGCACCGCTACCCTGTACGTAGTTGTCGGCGGGCTCAAACTGGAGCATACCGTCCTCGTCGATATACCGGTCGGTATAGCTGACGCTGGTGGTAGTGCCGGTCTTTTTGGTGGTGGCGGTGGTGGTCGTGGTGGTTGTAGTAGTACTCTCGGTCGTGGTCGTAGTGGTCGCCTCCGTGGTGGTCGTGGTGGCGGTGGTGGTCGTGCTCTCGGTAGGCTGGGTAGCGGACGGGGTCTCGCCCTCGTTACAGCCGGAGGTAGCCAGCATCAGCACGGCACCGCCCAGAGCCACCAAACCCGCAATCAAGACCATAATGAGTCCCCGTAGGGCGGTGTTTCTCTTTTTTCTTCTGCTATTTCTTTTACGTGACGTGGGCATAAAATATTCTCCTTTGTCCGCTTTTTTGTTTATTATACACCCTTTAGCGGGATTGCACAAGATGAGATTTGTCAGTTTTTATATAGAAAAGATGCGAAAAAACGGTTGACATCACCCGTTTTGTATGCTAAAATGGCTGATGCCGCATGTAACGGGCGCTCTTTCGAGAGCACAAGAGACTTACGTCCGCCCTGCACAGCGAGTCTATAGAAAAGGTAGGTACGCCTATGTACGCAATCATTGAAACCGGCGGTAAACAGTACAAGGTTCAGAATGGCGACACTCTGTTCATTGAAAAGCTGAATGCTGCTGAGGAAGACACCGTCACCTTCGATAAGGTGATCGCTCTGCACGACGATGCGAACCTGAAGGTTGGTTCCCCCTATGTTGAGGGTGCTACCGTCACCGCTCATGTGCTGAAGAACGGCAAGGGTAAGAAGATCACTGTCTTCACCTATAAGCCGAAGAAGGGCAAGGCCCGCAAGCTGGGTCATCGTCAGCCCTACACCAAGGTGCAGATCGACACCATCAACGCCTGATTATGATTCGGGTCCGGTATAAGACCGCAGACGGTCTCCTAACCGGTTTTTCCCTCTCCGGCCACGCCGGCGCAGGTGAATACGGACAGGATATCGTGTGTGCGGCAGTATCCAGCGCAGCCTATATGACCGCCAATACCATCACCGAGATCATCGGTGCCACCGCCACCATCGAGGTGGACGAGGGATATATGGATTTGACCGTCACCGATGGAGCGCCTCGCTGCCAAGACGTATTATCCGGTTTTCGGCTCCACATCCAGGCAATGCAAGATGAGTACCCGAATGCGGTACAACTAATGAATTCGGAGGTGTAATTCCTATGTTAAGACTGAACCTGCAGCTGTTCGCTCACAAGAAGGGCGTTGGCTCCACTAAGAACGGCCGTGATTCCGAGTCCAAGCGTCTCGGCGTTAAGCGTGCCGACGGTCAGTTCGTTCTGGCCGGCAACATCCTGGTCCGTCAGCGCGGTACCCACATCCATCCCGGTAACAACGTGGGCATCGGTTCTGATGACACCCTGTTCGCTAAGGCAGACGGTATCGTCCGCTTCGAGCGTTGGGGCAAGGATCGTAAGCGCGTCAGCGTCTACGCCAAGGAGCAGTAATTGCTAACAAGAATCCCACCTGCATCAAGCAGGTGGGATTTTTTGTTGCCTTTTAACCCTTCAAAAAGACTCTTGGGGTTATTTGAATTTTTTGTTGCCAAGCGGTGCAAATTATTATATAATAAATGTGTATGTGCATAACCAACTAAGGAAAGAAAGGGGGATTTCCCCAATGTTTGTGGATAAAGCGATAATCAAGGTCCGCGCCGGTAACGGCGGTGACGGCGCCGTATCCTTCCACCGAGAGAAATTCGTGGCCGCCGGCGGTCCCGACGGTGGCGACGGCGGTCGTGGAGGCAGTATCGTATTCCGTCCCGACGACGGTATGAACACCCTGTCCGATTTCCGATATCAGCGGAAGTATTCCGCTCCCCACGGTGAGAACGGCCAGACCAACCGCAAGACCGGTAAGTCCGGCGAGGATTGCGTCATCCGTGTACCCCGTGGCACCCTGATCTACGACAACGAGACCGGCCGCCTGATGGCGGATATGTCCGGTGACGAAGACTTTGTGGCGGCCAAGGGTGGTCGTGGTGGCTGGGGTAACAACCACTTTGCTACCGCTACCCGTCAGGTGCCCCGTTTTTCCAAGCCCGGTGTACCCGGCGAGGAATACGAACTGCGCCTGGAGCTGAAACTGTTGGCCGACGTGGGTCTGCTGGGTTTCCCCAACGTGGGTAAGTCCACCCTGATTTCGGTGGTCAGCGAGGCCAAGCCCGAAATCGCCAACTACCACTTCACCACCATCACCCCGGTGCTGGGCGTGGTGCGTCCGGTGGCGGGTGTCTCCTACGTAATGGCGGATATCCCCGGCGTTATCGAGGGTGCCTCCGAGGGCGTGGGTCTGGGTCACGATTTCTTGCGTCACGTGGAGCGTTGCCGTCTGCTGGTCCACGTGGTGGACGTGTCCGGCAGCGAGGGCAGAGACCCCATCGCCGACTTTGACACCATCAATGAAGAGCTGAAAAAATTTAATCCCGATCTGGCATCCCGTCCCATGATCGTGGCCGGTAACAAGTGCGATCTGGCTGATGAAGAACAGCTGGCTGCCTTTGCCGCCGAGATGGAAAAGCGGGGATACGAATACTATCCCATGATGGCGCCCATCGCCCACGGCACCAACGAGATTGCCAAGCGGTGCGGCGAACTACTGCAAAAGTTGCCGCCCATCCGCCGGTTCGAGGCAGAGGCTCCCACCCTGCCCACTGTGGAGGATCTGAAGGATCACTCCGTACAGGTCACCAACAAGGACGGCGTGTACTTTGTCGAGGCCAACTGGCTGTTCCGTGTGATGCGTGGCATCCGCTTTGACGATCCCGACGGTATGATGTACTTTGAGCGGGTGCTGGAAACCTCCGGTGTCATCCAGGCGCTGCGGGATGCCGGCTGTGGCGAAGGCGACTCGGTCAGCATCTACGACTTCGAATTTGACTTTATTGATTAACGGAGGGTATAATGATGGATAGATTATACCCAAAGGATATTGATTTGCACACCCTCAGCCCTTTGGCGCTGGCCTTTGTGGGTGACGGTGTGTACAGCCTGATGGTGCGAGAGCGTCTATTGTGCGAGGCAAACCGCCCGGTAAACGATCTGCACCGCCTGGCGGTAAAAGAGGTACGGGCAGAAGCCCAGTCGGCGGCTATGGGTCGCATCCTGGAGCATCTGACCGAAGAGGAAGAGGCGGTATTCAAGCGGGGTCGCAACGCCCACACCACCCGCTCCGGTGCGGACTATCACCGCTCTACCGGATTAGAGGCGCTGTTCGGCTATCTCTATCTTGCCGGACGCATTGACCGTGTACGCGAGCTGTTTGCTCTGTGTGTGGAGGAATGAGTATGTTAAAAAAGATTAACTGGAAATCCCTGGGTTGGGACTTTTTGATGATTCTGGTCGGTAGCATCTGCTATGCCGTAGCTATCGGTATGTTCAGTGCCCCTAACGATATCGCACCCGGTGGTCTGACCGGTATCGCCACCCTGTTCAACTACGCCAGTATTGAATGGGCCTGGCCCTTTGAGATCCCCATCGGTATTGCCACCATCGCCATGAACGTGCCGCTGATTATCGCCGCCTGGTTCGTGCTCAACCGCTCTATGGCCATCCGCACCCTGATCGGTATTGCGGTGTCCAGCATACTAACCGATATGTTCAGCCCCTATCTGAACCCCCTGTATTTGGTGGAAGAGGGCAAAAACCCCATCCTGGTGTGCATCTTTGGCGGTGCTCTGCTGGGCTTGGGCGTGGGTCTGATCCTGCGCCGTGGCGGTACCACCGGCGGTAGTGAGGTTATCTCCCGACTGCTGGAAAAGAAGTATCCCCATATGTCCGTAGGCACTCTGATTCTGGTGGTGGACGCCATCGTTATCACCATCTCTGCTGTGGTGTACGGTCGTATCGAGCAGGCTCTGTACGCTGTGGTATTCGTGTTTGTGGGCTCTCAGATCATCGACCGTGTGGTATACGGCGGTCGCTCCGGTAAAATGGTGATGATCATGACCCAGAAACAGCCGGAGGTCTCCACTGCCATTATGACCAAGGTGAACCGTGGTGTCACTCTGCTGAAGGCACAGGGCGGTTATTCCGGCAACGATCAGAATATGATCCTGTGCGCCGTCCGTAAGGACGAGGTGTTCCGTCTGCGTCAGACGGTGTTCGAGATCGATCCCGACGCCTTCCTGATGATGCTGACCACCGACGAGGTGCGTGGTCTGGGCTTCCTCAGCCCCCACGAGGAGTAATCAAACACACAAAAAGACCCGATGCGATGCATCGGGTCTTTTTTATTCTTCGGGTTCTTCGGTCTTGGCGGGGTACACCACAACCTCTTCCGGGCGGGTGATATCCACACGGGTCACCTCCACCGACAAGCCGTCGGCGGTAAAGGCGTCGCCCACGGCGGGGATACGTCCCAGCGCCTCCATCACCCATCCGCTGACGGTGGTGGCGTCGCAATCGGTCTCGGTGTCGAAATGCTCCATCAGGTCGATGAGCTCGGTGGAGCACAGCACCACCGCACCGCCGTCCTCACGGGGCAGAATATTCTGAATCACGTCGTCGTGCTCGTCCCAAATCTCGCCCACCAATTCCTCTAAGATATCTTCCATGGTGACGATACCCAGAGTGCCGCCGTATTCGTCGGTGACGATGGCGATGTGGGATTTTTCCTCTTGCAGCTGGCGCAACAGCAAACGAATCTTGACCGTAGGCGGTACAAACACCGCCGGCTTCAGCAAGGTTTTGGGAGTGGGGTTTTGGGCTAACTCCCGGTAATAGTCCTTATGATACACCACACCCACCACGTGGTCGATGGTCTCCTCGTACACCGGCAGACGGGAATACCCGCTCTCGGTAAAGGCCTCGCCCAACTCGGCAAAGGTGGCGTCCACCGGCACGGCGGTCACGTCCACACGGGGAATGAGGATATCCACCGCCTCACGATCGTTAAAGGCGATCACTTGGCGGATCAGGTCGCTCTCCTGCTCGCCTAGGGAGCCATCCTGCTCGGCCTCGTCCACGATGGTGAGCACTTCCTCTTCGGTGACCACGTCGTCATCGGTGGTCTTAAACAGCAGATTGAGCAACCGCTTCCACAAAGAGAAGATCCAGTTGATGGGGGTAAGCAACCAGGTCACCAGGCGCAGGGCCGGTGCGGTGGTCATCACAAAGCGGTCTGCCGACTGCTTTGCCAAACTCTTGGGGGATATCTCGCCAAATACCAGCACCACCACGGTGGTCACAGCGGTGGATACCGCCGCCGCCCACTCCTCATCGGCGATACGATTGGCAAAATAGATGGTGGCCACGGTGGTCAACAGGATGTTGACGATGTTATTACCCACCAAGATGGTGGACAGCAACTTGTCGTAATCCTCGGTCATTTTCAGCACCAGGCGCGCCCGCTTATTGCCGTCCTCTGCCAATCCCTTCATCCGGATGCGGTTAAAGGTGGAAAAGGCGGTCTCGGTAGCGGAAAAATAGCCGGACAATGCCACCAATATAAGCATGGTTAAAATCGAACCTATACTATCAGGGTCCATGATGATACTTCCAACTCCTTATACATAATCGGTGATTACACCGCCCCTATCATAGCAGAAACTCGGCAAAAAGTCCAGTGTTATTTGCAGCGGGTATATTCTGCGCGCCACCACACACACTAATCCCGAGAGAAAAGGAGGAGAACCGATGGACTATCTGATGATACTAAAAGCCTTTTTGGTGGGTGGCGGTATCTGCGTGGTGGGGCAGTTGCTCATCGACTTTACCAAACTGACGCCGGCACGGATACTGGTGAGTTTTGTGGTGCTGGGGGTGGCGCTGACCGGGCTGGGGGTGTACCAGCCACTGGTGGAGTTTGCCGGTGGTGGCGCCACCGTACCGCTGACCGGGTTTGGCTACAGCCTGGCTATGGGGGTCAAGCAGGCGGTGGAGGAACAAGGCGCCGTGGGCATCCTCACCGGTGGGCTTACCGCCACCGCCGGCGGTATTGCCGGGGCGGTGATACTGGGGTTTGTGGCCTCACTGGTGGGCAAATCTGGGGATAAAGCGTAAAAAGAGCCTGGGCAATCATTGGTTGCCCAGGCTCTTTTTGTTAGCGGACGACGCTGTAAATCAGTTGTTGCCGGGCGGGAGCGGTGGCGTCCACCGTCACCGCCGCCAAATAGGCCTTGGTGGCGCCGGGCACCGCGTCCGGTCGGTTGGTGTAAAGGAGGGCGATGGGTTCGCCGGCGGTTACCTTGTCGCCGGTCTTTTTGAGGATGCGGATGCCGGCGGCGTGGTCGATGGCATCCTCTTTGGTGGCTCTGCCGGCACCCAGGGTCACCGCCGCCACACCGATGGCCTCGGCATCCATAGCGGTGATATAGCCCTCTGCCGGTGCAGTCACCTCATAAGCCGTTGCGGTGGGGAACTTGCCCGGGTCGGTAAGATAGGTGGCGTCGCCACCCTGTGCCTCTACCCAGCGACACATCTGGCGCAGAGCGTCGCCACTGTCTACCGTCTCGGTCACCCGAATGGCGGCCTCATCCGGCGACAGACCCAGGCTCAGGCACACCATCTCGGTGGCCAGCGCCTCGCACAGTTGGCGCAGACGGCGGTCTCCGCCACCCTGCAGAATGGCTACCGCCTCTTGCACCTCCAGGGCATTGCCCACGGCCTCGCCCAAGGGCACGTCCATATTGGTCACCAGGGCCGACGCCTTGCGCCCACAGGCGGTGGCGATATCCACCATCTGCCGTGCCAGAGCTTCGCCCTCTTCTTTGGTCTTCATAAAGGCACCGCTACCCACCTTTACGTCCAGCACGATAGCGTGGGATCCGGCCGCCAACTTTTTGCTCATAATGCTGGAGGCAATCAGCGGGATGCTGTCCACGGTGGCGGTCACGTCCCGCAAGGCGTATAGTTTTTTGTCCGCCGGCGCCAGGTTGCCGGACTGACCGATCAGCGCCAGTCCCACCCGCTCCACCTGAGCAAGAAAATCCTCCGGGGACAGCTCGGTGCGATAGCCGGGGATGGACTCCAGTTTGTCCACCGTGCCACCGGTGTGACCCAGTCCCCGCCCGGACATTTTTGCCACCTTGGCGCCCAGAGCGGACACAATGGGGCAGACAATCAGGCTGGTCTTGTCGCCCACACCGCCGGTGGAGTGCTTATCCACCGTCAGGGCGCCAAACCGGGACAGATCCACCGTGTCGCCGGAAACCATCATCGCATCGGTGAGTATGGCGGTCTCTCGGGAGGTCATCCCATTCAGGCACACCGCCATAGCCAGGGCGGACATCTGATAATCCGGGATGCCTCCGGCGGTGAAGCCAGCAATCATAAAGCGGATTTCTTCCTCGGTCAATTCCAGCCCCATTCTCTTGTGGCGGATAACATCGTACATACGCATAAACCGCACCTCTCTTTCGTATTTATCTTATCACATCCCACGGCGGAATAAAAGAGTTTTTTGCCCGGTACAAAAAAGAGTGGATTTTTCCGCCAACCTATGCTACAATGAGTGGCGAGCGATTTTTATCCTTACTAATCGGAGGTTTTGATATGCTGGATTTGTTTAAAGAGTTGTTTGGCTGGTTGCCCAAAGAGGCCTTTGCGGCGCTGATCTCTATGGTGCCGGTCATCGAGCTGCGTGGCGGTCTGCCCTATGCGATTTTGGTGGGCATTTCTCCCTGGATTGCGGCACCGCTGTGCATCATCTCTAACCTGATTCCCGTGCCCTTTATCCTGTGGTTTGTCACCCCCATCTTCAATATGCTGAAAAAGACCAAGCTGTTCCGCCCTATGGTGGAAAAGCTGGAAGCCCGTGCCATGAAGAAAAAGGATTCCATCGAAAAGGGCTATTTTTGGGGTCTGTTGTTCTTCGTGGGTATCCCGCTGCCCGGCACCGGCGCCTGGACCGGCGCCCTGATCGCCTCTATGCTGGATATCCCCAAGAAAAAGTCCATCCCCGCCATCACCCTGGGCGTCTGCCTGGCGGCGGTGCTGATGGGTGTGCTATCCCTGTTCTTTAAGGGTCTTTTCTTCTAATACCGTACCTGCTAAAAGGAGATTTTTGCCATCGGCAAAAATCTCCTTTTTTTATGCGCCGAATAGGGTATGCTAGGGGAAACGGATGCATAAGTATCTACCAAGTAAAAGGAAAGGATTGACACCGCTATGAAAAACACCGTTTATCTGCCGGAGGGCGATCGGATCGACACCCCCGAAAACCAAGCCGCCACCGCCACCCTGACCGCCCTGATGCAAGCCAAAGAAGAGGGGCGTCTGTTGGAGGGTCGGGCGGTGCGCTGTGACGTGGACCACAATCTCATTGTCCGTATGCCCTGTGGCGAGGGCATCATCCCCCACGACGAGGGTGCGCTGGGCATCGCCGAGGGCACGGTCAAGGATATCGTGCTCATCACCCGGGTCAACAAGCCGGTCTGCTTTGTGGTGACCGGATTCCAGCACACCGAGGCGGGATGCCGTCCGGTGCTGTCCCGCCGCATCGCCCAAGAGCGGTGCCGGGACGAGTTTCTAGACCATCTGCAGTTGGGGGACGTGATCCCTGCCCGCATCACCCGACTGGAGACCTTTGGCGCTTTCTGCGATGTTGGGTGCGGTCTGCCGGCGCTACTCCCCATTGCGGACATCTCCGTAAGCCGGATACTGCACCCGGCGGATCGGCTGACGGTGGGAATGGAGATACTGGGGGTGGTGTCCTCGCTGGACAACAACCGCATCTGCCTGTCTCATCGGGAGCTACTGGGCACTTGGGAGGAGAATGCCTCTCGCTTTCAGGTGGGTGAGACGGTGGCGGGCATCATCCGCTCGGTGGAGCCCTACGGCATCTTTGTGGAGTTATCCCCCAATCTGGCGGGGTTGGCCGAGCCACACCCCGGTGTGCGGGTGGGGCAACAGGCAGCGGTGTATATCAAGTCGGTGCAACCGGAAAAGCTAAAAATCAAGCTGGCGCTCATCGACGCCACCGACAACCACCTGCCACCCTCGCTGCCGGAATATTTCATCACCACCGGGCCACTGACCCACTGGCGGTATTCCCCCGAGGGCTGTCACCGAGTGATTGAAAGGCACTTTGACCGGGCATAATTGAAGAATTTATGAAAATCTCCCCGATGGGTTGCAAATCCATCGGGGAGTTTGCTATAATAGAAAAGATGAACGTATGAAAGGAGGAATCGGTATGAAAAAACGGCTGTTGGCCTTGCTGATGGCGGTGTGTTTGCTGTGCCCGATGCTGGTGGGATGTGGTGACGACGGCTCCGGCGGCGGATTCCGATTCCTCATCGACGGAGAGCCTAAAGGGTTGGATCCCCAAATGTCCACCGATACACCCTCCATCACCGTGATGAGCGCCCTGTTTGAGGGGCTCACCCGCCTGGACGAAAAGGGCACGCCCATCCCCGCCGCCGCCGATTGGACCGTCTCCGACGACGGCAAAACCTATACCTTTACCCTCAAAGAGGCCTATTGGACCACCCTGTCCATCAAGGGTCAGGAGACCCCCTTTGATAATCCCACCCCGGTCACCGCCGACGATTTTGTCTTTGGTATCCAGCGGGTGCTGAACCCCGCCACCGGATCGCCTCTGGCCGGTGAACTGTACGGTATCCAAAATGCCACGGCGGTGCACACCGGTAAAAAGAAACTGTCCTCTCTGGGGGTTCGGGCGGTGGACGACCGCACCTTGACCATCACCCTGGAACAGGCAGACAGCCGATTCCCCGCCAAGTTGGCGTCCACCCCGTTTATGCCCTGTAATCGGGCATTCTTCGAGTACACCGGCGGTCGGTACGGCCTAGAGGTCAAATACCTGATCACCAACGGTCCTTTCCGCATTGTGGCTTGGAACCACAACGAAAGTCTTTTGCTGTATAAAAACGAGGGCTATCACGATGCCGACGGCATCGCCCCGGAGGCGGTACGCTTTGTCATCGGCAGCGAGAATGCCGTGGAGGAACTGCAAGTCGGCAACCTGGACGTGGCACCGCTGACGGTGGCCGAAGCCACCCATCTGCAAAACAGCCTGACGGTTCAGCCCATGCAAGATGCGGTGCGGTGCCTGTGGCTGAACACCGCCGACGGCTATCTATCCAACAAGCAGCTGCGCACCGCCCTACGGGACAGCATCCAGTGGGATGCTGTCCGCCAGCACCTGGGCAATACCGAAGAACCCGCCGAGGGGTTTGTTCCGCCGGCGGCTATGGTGGGCGACGGCACGGTCTATCGCCGTGAGGACAACCGCCAAACCCTAACCACCAACCAAAAGGCCGCCAAAAAGGCGATGCAAAGCGGTATGAAGGCCCTCTATCCCGACGGTGACGGACGGCTGGCGCCGGAACTGATTGCCCCGGACGACCAGGTCAGCGCCGACCTGGCGCGGTACATTGTCCAATCCTGGCAAAAGAATTTGGGCATTGCCCCCAACCTTTTGCTGTTGCCCCAGGCCGACCTGGAAAAACGGGTAAAATCCGGCAATTTCCAAGTGGCTATCTACACCTACACCCCCAGCGGACTCACCGGCGCAGAGAATCTGCGCTGTTTTCTGCCCGGTGCCAGCGATAACCTGACCCACCTATCCGCCAAGGCGGTGACCACCGCCGTCAACACCGCCCTGACCGGCGGACGGAGCGAATTGGTAGCGGCGGAAAAAGCGCTGATGGACGCCTGTGTGTGTCTGCCACTGAGCTATCCCACCCGCTATTACGGATTCTATCCCGACACCGAGGGCATCCTGGTGCGACCCTTTGGCGGCGGGCGATTCTGCTCGCCCATCGAATTCCGCAACGCCCGAAAATATGAGTAAAAAAGAAAATGCCGTGGTACACAGCCACGGCATTTTTTTGTTGCGTTTTATTTGGTTTTGGCGGTCTTGACCGCAGACCAGCCGGAATAATTCTTTGCGCCGAGGAGCCCTCTCCGTCACGGCTACGCCGTGCCACCTCTCCCACAGGGAGAGGCAAGAGATGGCAACAATAACACAAAACACATAACGCAACCTTGGGGTGATGCCGGCAAAAGAAAAACCACCAACCCGGTGGGTCGGTGGTTTTAGATGTTTGAATTAGTAATTCTCTTTGCGTACCTCGAAATAGGCCTGGGGATGAGCGCAAACGGGGCAAGTGGCGGGGGCCTTTTTGCCCATTACCAGGTGACCGCAGTTGCGGCACTCCCACATGGTCTCGCCGGCCTTCTCAAAGACCTGCTGCATCTCCACGTTCTGCAGCAGCTTGCGATAGCGCTCCTCGTGGGTCTTCTCGATGGCGGCTACCATACGGAACTGAGCAGCCAGAGCGGTAAAGCCCCCTTCCTCGGCGTCCTTGGCAAAGTTCTCGTACATATCGGTCCACTCGTAGTTCTCGCCGTCGGCGGCAGCCTTCAGGTTGGCGGCGGTGTCGCCGATGCCCTGCAGGTGCTTGAACCACAGCTTGGCGTGCTCTTTCTCATTGTTGGCGGTCTCCTCAAAGATGGCAGCGATCTGCTGGAAACCCTCTTTCTTCGCTACGGATGCGAAATAGGTATACTTGTTGCGAGCCTGGCTCTCGCCGGCAAAAGCCTCAGCCAGATTGCGCTCGGTCTTGGTGCCCTTCAAATTCATAATGGGTAGCCTCCTTTTTATTTTTGGTTTGTTTTTAGTATATCCAGTTTTTCCAAAAAATTCAAGAGATTTTTTGCAGGATTGGGCGCATTTTTATTCTCGCCTTGCCAGCATCCCCCACCCTGTGGTATAATGGGGAAAACGCCCTTGGAGGAATGTGCTATGACGCTAAAACCCATTGCCCACATCCGCACCGATTTCGGCACCAAATTCGGTGTGCCCCGACAGAGCGGTGTGGTGGACGAGCTGACCGCCCGCATCGTATTCTGCCCGGAATACCGCAATCCGGATGCGCTGCGGGGACTTACGGACTTTTCCCACCTGTGGCTGATCTGGCACTTCTCCGAGGTTAAGCAAGAGGGCTGGAGCCCCACGGTGCGACCGCCCCGGCTGGGCGGTAACACCCGTATGGGTGTGTTTGCCACCCGTAGTCCCTATCGCCCCAATCCTCTGGGGCTGTCCAGTGTACGGCTGGTGGCGGTGGATACAGACACCCCCGACGGACCGGTGATCACCGTGGCCGGTGCCGACCTGATGGACGGCACCCCCATCTTTGATATCAAACCCTATCTCAGCTATACCGACAGCCACCCGGACGCTCTGGGCGGGTTTGTCACCGGGCTTACCGACCGGTCGGTGGAGGTAAACTGTCCCGAGGAACTGCTGAAGGGTCTGCCGGAGGACACCAGAAAAAGTCTGTTGGCGGTGCTGTCCCACGATCCCCGACCTACCTATCAAAACGACCCCGACCGGGTGTACGGCATGGATTTTGCCGGGTATAACGTGCGCTTTACGGTGGCGGACGGGGTGCTGACGGTGGTGGAGGTGCAATAAATTTGCCGTTTTCTGTTGCAAATCGCCTTGTTTTATGGTATACTGGTATTTGTGAATAAATTGTAAACAAAAAATCCTTTTCAGGAGGTTTTAATATGCTGTTTGACCGTGCGGACGGAAAAATGTTGCGCCATTCTGACCCTATGTATCGGGTGGTCGCCCACATTATGGAAAAGCGCAGCGACTCTATGAACAACATCACTCTGGATATTCCCCTGGAGCCCATTGAGAACTATATCCGCCAGAAGAAAAAAGAGGGCGTCAGCATGAGCCATATGGCGGTGATTATGGCCGCTGTCAATCGCACCATCTGCGATTATCCCGCCCTGAACCGCTTTGTGGTGAACAAGCGCATCTATGCCCGTAACGAGATTGCCATCGGTATGGTGGTGCTCAAGACCGGTGCCACCGGTGCCGAAACCATGAATAAGATCTATTTGCAGCCGGAGGACACCGTTTTGGACGTCAACCGCCGCATCAATGAATACGTAGAGGCCAGCCGCGACCTGGCGGATGAAAACCCCACCGACAAAATCATCAAGATTTTGGTGGGTATTCCCGGTCTGTTGCGCTTTGGCGTCAACGTGCTGAAATGGATGGATTGGCATAACCTGCTGCCCAAGGCCATCATCAAGGCCAGCCCCATGCACAACACCATGGTGTTCACCAATCTGGCCAGCATCCGCACCAACCACATCCACCATCACTGCTACGATTTCGGTACCACCAGTATGATTATGGCCGCCGGCAACACCCGTGAGGTGCCCAAGCGCCTACGCACCGGCGAGATTGTCCACGAAAAGTGCCTGCCCCTGGGTCTGGTTATGGACGAGCGTATCGCCAGTGGTTATTATTTTGCCCAAGCATTCCGCAAGATGAAGGAGTACTTCAAGAATCCCGCCCTGCTGGAAGAGCCCCCGGAGCGCATTCTGCAAGACCCCGAACTGTAAGAAAAAACAAAAGCCTATGCAACCGATGGTTGCATAGGCTTTTTTGCTTTTTTAGCCCTTCCCTTGAGGGGAAGGCTTTGCTCACTTTTTGCTTTACTCCACGACGACCACACCGTCATCCTTGATGGTGATAGTCATACCGTCTTTGACGTAGTCGAGGAATTCCTCGCCCAGGCTATCCACCACAGGCATCTGCACGTCCGGCAGCCATACGGATGCCAGAATCGAGCCGGCGGCAGCCAAGGAGTCGATAGGCTGAGAGAACAGCATACAGGCGGGTTGGCGATTCATCGCACAGGCGCAGTACAGCACCAGACCGCCGGTGGTAGAACCGATGGTCTGGGGCAGACATACCGCCTTGCCCGCCATCTCCTTGCCGTGGAGGTCGGGGTTGTTCTGGTCGCCACAGGTGGCCTTTTTATCGCCAAACTGGAGCGCACCCTGGAAAGAGGCCAAGGTATTGAATCCGCCGTGGGACACCACAGCAGAGGCACTGACGGTTCCGGGAGCAACCACACGTCCTTTAAACTCTTTCATCACTTGTTGCCTCCCTTCGTAATCTTCTCGAGAATCTCTGCCTCGGTATAATACCGGGCGGTGGTGTAGGTGCGGAGTTTGTTACTGCTGGTCATTACCGGCATACTCTTGCACAGGGGGTTGTTCATATACATCAAGGGGCAGATGTAGGACAGGATGACACCGGTCTTTTCCAGACGGGCGGCATACTCGGTCTTTTCAAACTCTGCCTTGACCGCCGGGGCGGTGGTGAACACGGTGGGGATCAGCACCTTTTTGTTGCCGGACTCCTTCAGGCCCTCTTCCACAGCCACGGTCCAATCCTTCAGCTGCTGCAGGCTCATATGGGGGCATCCCACAAAGCACAGCTTGGGCTGGGCGTTGGGGTTTTTCCACATGACGGGGTACTCGTTTTTCACCCGCTCCAGCTCGGCGTCGTCGATGACGTACACCTTGGCGGTGTCGGTGATCAGCGCACCGCCCAATTCTTTGGCCTCGGGGGTCAGACCGTCGATGTGGTACAGACCCACCGCACCGTTAGAGGCGGTGGCGGCGCCAAAGTCCTTAAGATAGGCGCAAGCGGACTCATCCAAATCATTACCCAGCCATTTATCCAAACCCATCACGTAGGGCACGTCCTCCATCACCTTCATACCGATGGCGGAACCCAGCAGCTGAGCCTCGGGCTTTTTGCTGGTCTCAATCTTGACAATCCAGGTGGCCTTACGACCCTCGTCGGTCAGCAGACCGAAGTGGGGTACGTAGCCGGCGATGGAGCCCATAATGTCCATAATACCGGAGTTGCGGTTGCAACGGGCGCCCAGCACCGAGTTGGCGTATACCACAGCAGAGGACTCGGCCCAAGAGAGGATATCTCCCTTTTTGGGGGTGTTGCCCACCTGATCCAAATAACAAGCGCAGGTGAAAGCGTTGTCGTCCATCAGACCCAACTCTTTCAGCTGATCCTCATAGGAGTTTTGGGTGGCGTACATAATCTTATTGAAAATCAGATTCTGCAAGAAGTTGGCGGGCACGTTTTTGTCCACAGGACGGGGGTCTACCGAGAATTTCTGCTGGGAGACAGCGCCGTCGTCAATCAACTTCTGCATCAAATCGAACACGGGGGTCATCATCTTCAGGCCAAAGGAGGTCACCAGATGGTTGTACTCAGAGGTTACCGGCACCATTTTATCAGCGCCAAAGGTGTCGCCGTACATCACCAAGGTCTTCCACACCTTGGCCATGGTCTCGCCCTGAGAACCATTCAATATGGCTTGTTGCTCGTCGGTTAAGAACATCAAAATCATCCTTTCGTATAATGAGGAATTTAGCCGACGCAGTCGGCGTGCCTCCCTTGTGCAAAGGGAGGTGGATTTTTGCCACAGGCAAAAAGACGGAGGGATTGTCTTCCTTTTTATATGCCGTCCTTGACGGCTACAATCCCCCACCGCCTACGGCGGAGCCCCCTTTACACAAGGGGGCCTTTTCTTTTTGCCCAACAGATTAAATCTTCATCGCCACGTCCCAGGCCTGCCAGATGACGGTGCGCAGGTTGCCCACCTTGCCGGCGTCGCCTACGATGTGGACGTGCTTACCCTTTTTGGCAATGGGGGCGGGGGTGTAACCCACCGACAGAATCACGCTGTCTGCGGGGATATCCACCGTGTTGCCGTCCTTATCGGTGACGGTGACGCC
>JAZRES010000014.1:0-12695 GCA_045660965.1 Acutalibacteraceae bacterium | reverse complement strand
CCCATTCACGAGATCCATCGCATCCGCGGTAAGCAGATTGCCATGATCTTCCAGGAGCCTATGACCAGCCTGAATCCGGTGTTCACCATCGGTCAGCAGCTGGACGAGGTGACCCTGCTGCACATCCCCGGCGCCACCGCCGAGCAGGCTAAGGAGAACTCCTATGAGATGCTGCGTCTGGTGGGTATCATCCCGGAGAATGTGTATAACGCCTTCCCCCACGAGCTGTCCGGCGGTATGCGGCAGCGCGTGATGATCGCTATGGCTCTGGCGGCTCAGCCCCGTCTGATTATCGCCGACGAGCCCACTACTGCTCTGGACGTGACCATCCAGGCGCAGATTCTGGAGTTGCTCCAGGATATTAAGAACAAGATTGACGGCTCTATTCTGCTGATCACCCACGACCTGGGCGTCATCGCTGAGATGGCGGACTACGTGGTGGTTATGTACGCCGGTAAGGTGATTGAAAAGGGTACGGTAATGGAGATCTTCCAGGATCCCCGCCATCCCTACACCATCGGCCTGCAAAAGTCCAAGCCCACCATGGCTCTGGACGACGGCACCGAGCTGTACAACATCCCCGGCAACGTGCCCAACCCTGTGGATATGCCCAGCCACTGCTACTTTAAGGAGCGGTGCAACAAGTGTACCCACAAGTGCAATGGCGACTATCCCGGAATGGTGCAGGTAAGCCCCACCCACTTTGTGGCGTGCCACCTGTACGGAGAGGAGGCAGACAATGGCTAACGAAAAGGTATTGGATACCGCCGTCGAGTACGACGACGAGGCCCTGGCTGCTGCCTATCATGAGGCCCGGCAGAAGAAAATCGCCGAGGACCTGGCCCAGCCCTTTGATCCGGACTGTGTGCTGGAGGTCCGCCATCTGCGTAAGTGCTTCCCGCTGAAAAAGACCTTTACCGGTAAGGTTACCCGTGAGCTGGTGGCGGTGGACGACATCTCCTTCAAACTCAAGGCGGGCGAGACCCTGGGTATCGTAGGCGAGTCCGGTTGTGGTAAGACCACTGCCGGTCGTGCCATCCTGAAACTGCACGAGCCCACCGGCGGTCAGATCATCTTTGACGGCAAGGATATCACCCACGCCAAGTCTAAAGAGATGCGTGAGATCCGCAAGCAGATGCAGATCATCTTCCAGGATCCCTATTCCTCTCTGCCTCCCCGTGATACCGTGGGCGGTCTGCTGAGCGAGCCTGTCAAGGTGCACAAGATTGTGCCCAAGGACAAGATTAAGGATTACGTGCTGGAACTGATGGATAAGTGCGGTCTGCGCGACTATTACTTCGAGCGTTACCCCCACGAGTTCTCCGGCGGTCAGCGTCAGCGTATTTGTATCGCTCGTGCCCTGTCGGTTAACCCCAAGCTGGTCATCTGTGACGAGCCGGTTTCCGCTCTGGACGTGTCCATTCAGGCGCAGATCATCAACCTGCTGAAGAAACTGCAGCGTGAGATGAACCTGGCCTACGTGTTCATTTCCCACGACCTGTCGGTGGTTAAGTTTATCTCCGACAAGATCGGCGTTATGTATCTGGGCGCTATGATGGAGTTCGGTACCAAAGAGGATATCTTCCGTAATCCTCTGCATCCCTACACCAAGGCGCTGTTCTCCGCCGTTCCCAACCCGGATCCCACCCAGAAGATGCAGCGCATCGCCCTGGGCGGCGATATTCCTTCTCCTGCCAATCCGCCTAAGGGCTGCCGGTTCCATACCCGCTGCCCCTACGCCAAGGAGATTTGTAAGCACGTGGTGCCCGAGTATAAGGAGCACGAGCCCGGTCACTTTGCCGCTTGCCATTTGTTAGATGAAAACGCAGAATAACCTCTCATAAGGAGGCCTTGAGTATGGCTGACAAAAAAGAGAAAACCACCTACGTTGACGACGGGCGTCCCATAGCGGATATGTCCCAAGTACAGGGCGGTTTGGGTAAGTATTTCAGCACCACCCCGTCCCACTCTTCCTTCCGGGATAAGTGGAACACCTATTGGGCGGCGGTGCGGATGATGTTGCTTCCCACCCTGATTGCCAGTGCCTGTTTGGCGTTGATGTTTGGTGTGATGTATCTGCTTTTCCGTTTTGCGGCATAACTAAAAATGAAAAAGACACGCTCTGTGAATGCAGAGCGTGTCTTTTTTTGCTGTATTTGGGCCGTTTTCTTATACAAATAGACGTAATTGATAGAAATATAACTATTTGTATATAATATTGCACCTATAAATTTCTACAGACCCCATTATTCCTCCATCTGCTTGCCTAGGAATGCGGCGGCCACCTGTGCCAGGCGGACGTCACCCTCGGCGGGGGTGGTACCGGATTCCGGCTGGATGAGGCACACCGCGCCGGTCACGTCACCGGCGGCCAGGATGGGGGATGCCACCGCCGCAAAGCGGGTCACCGCCTCGACCGGTTGCAGGCGGTGGTTGGTGCCCACCACCGCCACGTAGGTTTGCCGGCTTTCCATCACGTCGTCCAGCCCGGCAGAAACCCGGCGATCATAGAACTCCTTGCGGTTGGGTCCGGCGGCGGCAATCACGTGATCCCGGTCGCAGACCAGCACGGTCAGGTTACAGGCCCGGGATAGCACGTCGGCGTACTGCACCGCAAAAGGGGAGAGCTCCCCCACCGGGGAGTATTTTTTGAATACAACCTCCCCGTCCTTTTCGGTAAAAATTTCCAGCGGGTCTCCTTCGCGGATTCGCATAGTCCTGCGGATTTCTTTCGGGATCACCACCCGTCCAAGGTCGTCTATACGGCGTACAATACCGGTTGCTTTCATATATAAAAACTCCTTTGCTCAGATAATAACGTTCCTATTATCTGTCAGCAAAGGAGTTTTATACTGTTTAGATTTACTTTTTAAAACGCCTGTGATATAATACAACAAACGAGGTGAAATATATGGCATTATTCAAATTCTTTCACACCACAAAAACTTTTGAAGAAGATAAACAGCGAGAAAAAGATTGTATTTTAAGAATAAAGCAAGCTGTCAGTAAAAAGAGTGGTATTGAAAATTTTATAGATTATGACGATTTTACCGTTGCTTTTGCTGGTTCAAAAGATAATATGGAACTAATGCTTGAGATTTGCACACAAAAATGTGACGGCAAAAAGTACTTATATGCTTCTGTGGATGATGAGGTTTCGTGGCAAGAATGGGATTTTGACAACGTAACCGAGTTCGAAAACAATATTATCAACCATATATCAAACCGAGTAAATCGAACCATTAAAACAGTGATTCAAAAAGAAAAACACAAACGATATCAAATGTCGGTTTATTATCTGGACGAGACAACCGACGAATGGGTATTAATAGAAGATGATGAAACAGACGATGGTCTAGTTTGTTTTATTGCAGCCAACAAAACCGAAATTGTAGAAACAATCAAACCCTACAAATTGGAGATATAAACTAAAAATAGCGGAGGGGATATCCCCTCCGCTTTTAGATATTTATCAATGTGATAAAAGATTTTCTAAAGAACGCACAAGAGCATCTATAGGTTGCCTTTTGTGATCGTTTAGTGCTACGGTTGCATCGCTGGGGACTAAATTAGCCACAGAAATTTTAACTTGCTTTTCTATAGAAGCGTCCCATATTTTTCCGTCTTCGCGGAAGCAGTCTCGCATTCGGTCAGACCATTTTTTGTTTGTCTTAAAGGCTCTGTGGTTCAGGGTTACTCCATACTTTTCAAAAATTGCATGCTCATAAACTTCTTTGGAGTAGCAATCTTCTATTTCGGATTCGGATGATCCTATGCAAACAGCAAAGGTTGTTTCTTTTAAATCAAGCAAATTATTTGTTTCTGCTTGTTTAAACGCTGTTTGACCTGCGGAATCATTATCAAGAAACACATGGCACTTGCATTGCATCCCTCGATATAGTCCCAAGTGATACGAAAGCTTTCCCGAGCCACCGATATGATCAATTATAAAGGTACCATTTTGGGTTGCGGCTTTTATTGTTTCGCTCATATTGGGCAACAACTTCTCCAGCGCTATTTTATCGGTTTCACCCTCTACAACCAGTACGGTTTCAGCATTAATCAAGTTGTCTGCCACCTGTGTGCCTAGCACATCGCGAATTTCCTTAATACGTTTAACTGGCGTTGCTTTACCTCCATCAACAATTATGTTTTCACATAATCTAGCCCGGTTAACAAACAACGGACTATGTGTTGTAAGTACCACTTGATGTGTTTCTGAAAGATGCATAATTGTATTATATAGTTGTCTTGCACTTTCGGGGTGTAAATGTGATTCTGGTTCTTCTATAGCCACTACGGATATTTTGTCTGGATGAGCAGAACTATTAAGCATCGCGAGTGCGGTTAAGCTTTTAACGCCATCTCCTTTTTGCTGTATTGAAGTAGGGGTGCCGTCGTCTATTATGATTTCTGTATTGCTTCGCAAGGCTGCTCGGCGTTTTTCACGTTGAACTTGAAGTTGCACATTTTTTACATTTGGCAGAAATTGTTGTAATGGAGTTACTATTTGATTGGCAATGCCATCCAAAACTTCTTGTTGCAAACATTCGATTTTTTGTGTTGCATCGAGATATTCGCGATTAGATTCTAACGCTTCTAGCGATCTTTCTATAAGTTTATTTACAACTTTCATCGCATGCTGTTCTGTTCGAACAGCAGGTATGAAATTAAAATCAATCTTAAAGCAGATATATTCAATAATTCTCTTTTTATTTTCAACGTCTGAAAATGCAGGGGTGCCTCTTTTGGGAATATCTACTTTTGCAACAATACCATTTGTGGAAACTCTTACAGGAATACATCCACTTAACCGTATGCCAGTAAGCCCTCGTATTGCAGCAATGTCACGGTCGTCTAATTCAAAATTAAAATCAACAGATGACAAGCCATTAGGATTTCTTTCCTGCAAGGATACAGGGTAATCTTTCTCCCACAAATAATGGCTTCTCAAATAGCTCCGAACTGCAATTTGAAACGACCGAGGATCACTACAATATATTTTCATTATATCCATAGCCAGAGTAAGAGCGCGGAGTATATTGGACTTTCCTTCATTGTTTTTTCCAATTAGAACTGTCATATTACTTGTTTGAATTTTTCTGGCTGTCGTAATGCTTCTGAAATTGTTGACAGAGAAATTAGCTAACCTCATAATTGCTCCACCTTTATAAAACACTTCTACTTTACTGCGATTATACTACAAGATTTTATTCTTTTCAACATTAAATCGGCGAAATAAAAAAGCGAGGTGAATTTCACCTCGCTTTTGCTCTTTCCACCACATTATGTATCGCTATACAAAACTTGTCGAAAAGTGTCAATGTTGTGCACAGGGGGTCTCCCTCTCTGATTCGCATCGTGCGGCGGATTTCTTTCGGAATTACAACCCTGCCCAAATCATCAATTCTGCGCACTATTCCAGTTGCTTTCATATATCTCCATCTCCCTAATCTACAAATTATGGTGCTATTGTTTGCCATAAAGGGAGAAATATACTTGGGCAGATTTACTTTTTGATGTGGGTGTGATATAATCAACAAGAACATATTGTATGCTAGGCGGTGGATTATGAAAGTGTTATATTGCCCCAACTGTGGAGCGCAAATTTCGTTGGACGATAGTCGAGATTTCGGATTCTGTCAATATTGTGGAACAAAGATAATGTTAGATGATTATAGAAGCACACATCGCATTGTAGATGAGGCACGAATTCACGAGAGCGAGACAGATAAACTTATTCGCTTGAAAGAGTTAGAACTCGAAGAAAAGCAACGGCAACGAGACCACAATCAACAAAAATGGATAATGATAGGGTGGGCAATTGCCGGAGGAGGAGCTTTTTTGATGCTTTTAATCATGGCATTGTTGGAGTGAAACCTTATGAATAATCCAAAATATTACATAAAAGAAACAGAGGAGTGAAATTCACTCCTCTGTTTTTTTATATCGTGGCACAAAACTATGTATCGCCAAACAAAACTTTTCCTCAAGTGTCAATTGGAGTTGGTTTTACCAACTCCGTCGAGTTTTGCTACCGCAAAACGTCGCACAAAAACCGGTGCCAACTCCGTCGAGTTTTGTTGTGCGGAATATTGCCCTTATAGCGACTCTCCCTCACGCATTCGCATCGTCTGAAAGAAGAGACGGTATCGTTTTCTTCATCGTTGACAATTTGGGTTTTTGTTGTATAATCAAAGTAAGGTTGTGACACACGCAGTTGCACTGTGTACAGCGCCCGGAATATTGTGAAAATGTGGAGAAAAAGCTATGCTTAATACAACAAAAATTAAGCTTATAATTTGGGATCTTGATGAAACTCTATGGACCGGAACACTCTCTGACAACGATACGCTTGCCATAAGAGAAGAGTTTGTTTCTTTTATCAACGAGACGTTAGACCGGGGCATAGTTCATTCAATTTGCACCAAAAACGAGCTTGCCGTAACAAAAGACTTTCTTGTTTCGGTAAATCTGTGGGATCTGTTTGTGTTTCCGTCCATAAGCTGGGCGCCTAAGGGTGAAAGAATAAAAAACTTAATTTCAGATATGAAGTTACGCCCGGAAAACGTCTTGTTTGTGGATGATAACGTCTCCAATTTGCAAGAGGCAGCCTATTATTGCCCACAATTGCAAATTTGCACCCCCCAGGAGCTTGCGCTGTCTATTGATGAAATCGCCAAGTGTGGAACCGTTGATAAGTCACGTCCCCGCCTGGCGCAATACCGCTTATTGGAGGAAAAGGTTAAGTCGCAGCAAACGTTCGCTTCTAACGAGGAGTTTTTGCTATCCTGTGATATTCGGGTTAGTTTCCATCAGGATTGCATAGAAAACATCGATCGCATACACGAACTGATTATGCGCAGTAATCAGCTTAATTACACCAAATATCGTCAGGATAAAGATGCGTTGTTGGCAGACTTGACCCTCTCGACTACACAAGCAGAATACATCACTGTAAAAGACTCTTTCGGAGACTATGGTCTTGTTGGTTTTTATATGATGTTAGATGGTGAGATTAAACACTTTTTGTTCTCTTGTCGAACACTGGGAATGCTTGTGGAGCAATATGTTTATAAAACGATCGGCTGTCCGGAGATTCGTGTTGTTGGCGATGTGATTACAAAGCTTAACGATAGAGATCTTCCTAAATGGATCAATCAGCAAAACCTTGCGAGTTCTATGCAACGTAAAGGTACAATCGGCGAATACAAGGTCTTGTTCAAAGGACCTTGTGATATAAGTCAAATTTTCTCCTTTATTGAAGAAACGCCTTTGGTTTCCTCTGAGTTCACTTACATCAACGGAAATGGAATTAGCGTAGAAGGCTACAACCACACCTCTCAGATGGTTACCGCCTTGACCGCTCCCGATGCGGACAAAGAGATCTTAATTCAAGATACGCCTTGGATTGACAAAGAGATGTTAGACGCTTCTGCCTGGTTGAGCAACGATGTAATCGTTTATTCAACTTTGACAGACGGAAACTTAGGAATCTATCAGCATAAGCAAACGGGTTGGCAAATTGCGCTTTGCGAAAAGTATTACGACCTGACAGACTCCCGGAACTGGGATAATTACATAAACAAGAGCATCTTTACCTCTTTCATTGATTTCACCAAAGAGAGCCTTGCTGATTTTGCAGACAAGTATCAGTTTGTAAACAATGAGGATGCGTGTGTCACTATGCGCAATCTCGACGTTCTTTACAACAACAAGAAACCCGACGCCAAACTGTTTTTGATACTCGGCTCTGAAAAAGAGTATACAGGCGAGACCAAGCCGTCTTACAAAAACAGACATCTGTTCCATGCACAATTGAACAGAAAAATTGAGGCCTGGGCAGCGGACAAGAGCACGGTACAGCTGATAAACATCAGTGCATACGTTTCCACACAGAAAGATTATACGGATACGATCAATCATTTGCAAAAGAAGGTATATTATCTAATGGCGCAAGATATTTTGTCCGTCTTAGATGAAGGACATACTTCGCTTAAAATGCGCGGAAAAGGGCATCTGTGGAAAGCCGTTATAAAAGCAAAATTAAAGCAAGTGTTGCGCCGGAATTGAGACAATTAGAAACAGCGGAGGAATTATCCTCCGCTGTTTCTTTGTGTTTACATTTCTCTTGGAATATGGTATAATAGCGCTATATCAAATGCGAGGATGTGAAATGGGATGAAACTGCCACAGCCGGACACGTGGCAACAGAATTGGTCGGTGCGCCGGGTTCTGTTTGTGGTGGGCGTGGTGGCGTCCTTGGCTGTGGCGGTGGCGCTGACCATCTCCCCGTGGCTGTGCCTAGCGCCGGTGGCGCTGTTGCCGGCTTCCTTGCTGATTCCCCGTTGGCGCCGTCCTTTTTGGGTCATCTGTGTAATTACAGCCGTCACCTTTTTGCTGTGGACCACCGGCTATAGCCACAGTTACGTCCGACCGCTTTCCGCCCTGTCCGGACGGGAGGATATCCTCACCGGTCAGGTGATTGCGGTGCCTACCGATGGCTCGATGTACACGGTGCTGGTTGCCGAATCCACCTGCGTGCCGGTAGGTACACGGGTGGCGCTGGATTGCCCGTCGGAACTGGCGCCCAACCTCTACGATAGGGTGGTGGCGCGGGTGGAATTGCTCAGTGCTGACCAAGCGAATTTTCATTCCGGCGACACCAACACCCATCTGTTTGCCTTTCTGCTTTCAGAGGATGAGGATCACCTACGGGTGACCAACTCGGAGGGTTTCTCGTTTCTTAATTGTCTCGCACCCTTTCGGGAGCGGTTGCAGTCCATTTTGCGGGGGATATTGCCCGGACAAGAAGGCTCGGTGCTGATCGCCCTATGTTTTGGCATTCGCCAGGATCTGCCCGGGGATATCACCGCCGTTTTCCGCAACAGCGGTCTGACCCATCTATTGGTAGTTTCCGGTTTGCACCTAACCCTGGTGGCGGTGTCCATACGGCGCCTGTTCCGTGGAGTGGGGTTGGGTTTTCGCCTTTCCGCCATCCTGACGATGCCGATGATACCGGTGTTTATGCTATTGGTGGGATTCACCCCGTCGGTTGCCGTGCCGGTGTGATGTGCCTGATATGGCTCACCGGCTACCTGTTTTGTCGCCGCCCGGACGGGCTAAACTCTCTGGGTTTGGCGGCTATGCTGGTGCTGTTGGAGAACCCCTATACCTTGCTCAATGCCGGATTTCAGCTCTCCTTTATGGCTACGGCGGGCATTTTGTTGATAGCCCCACGGCTGATGCGGAGATTCCCTCTACCGGAGGGGTTCACCTCCCTGACCCGATGGGTGGGGTATTGGTTGCATTTGTATTTGGCGGGGATGTTGGCGGCCTGTGCCGGCGCCTTGCTGTTTACGCTTCCAATCTCCTGTTGGTATTTCGGTGGCTTTGCGCTGCTGTTACCCTTGGCCAATCTGCTGATGGTGGCACCGGCGGGATGGGCATTGCTATTGGGCTGGGTTGGCACGCTATTGTGCCTGTGCCCGTTCTTGACTTGGCTGGGAAAACCGGTTTTGTACCTGGCCGGTTTGTTATCCCGCTATCTGATTTGGGCGGCGGATATCTTTGGCCGGGATTGGGCTTTCGTACCGATCCACGATATGTGGCAATTCCTGTTGATGATTGCGCTTTGCGTGTTGCTGGCGGTGGGGATTCGTCTGCGGTTGCCCTGGCAACGGATGGCTACAGCCACCCTAACCTTGGCGGTGCTGACAGTGGCGCTGTGCTATCCCTTGACCAATGTGGGTGCCCGATTATCGGTAATCCGTTCCGACGGCACCACCGCTCTGCTGGTGCAGGACGGTTCTCACAGTGTCTTGCTGGCGGCGGACAGCTCCGGACTGGACGATATGCCTCACGTCCTACTGGACGTGGGGTGCACGCGCCTGGATGGCATCGTGATTGGAGCGGGTGAGCCAAAGGACGTGGCCAAGCTGAACGAACTGCTGTACCGCACCGCCACGCCCACGGTATACACCACCGATACCGCAGAATGGGAAGTCCATACCGACCTTACACCCACACGGTTTGGTGTGGGCGAACCGCTCACCCTGTGGCAAGGGTGCACCATCACCCGGGTGGACGCCTGTTGGTGGCGGGTGGATACCGTCGGCGGATCGGTTATGCTTGGCGTGGAAACCGACGCCTTGCCTCCTCAAGAGGCAGCGCTCACCGTGTATACCATCCCGCCAAAAACCTTTCCGGACACCCTATGTGTGCTGTCCTGTAGCGAATATCAGTTGGCGCAAGAACGTCCGGAGTTAACCCAAAAGACTTATTGGCTGTCCCAAGACAGCATTACGTATATCACCCGACCGGGTAAAGAATGGAGTGTGTCGCCGTGGCTATTACCGAGGCACAATTAAAAGAACATATCAAGGCTGTGGACTGCAACCTGTACGTATTGTATGGCGCCGAGGGCTATCTCACTGAGCAGTATGCCCGTATGGTGGCGGACAAGACGGTTGAAGAGGGCTTTGACGCCTTTAATCTACAGCGGTTTGACGGTCAGGGTCTGCCCATTCTCCAGCTGGAAGAGGCGGTGGAATCGCTGCCCCTGATGAGCGAGCGCAAGTGTGTGCTGGTGCGGGATTACGATCCCTCCGGCAGCGACGCCGATCGAGTGCAAAAACTGATTTCTGCTCTGCCGGAGACCTGCGTGCTGGTGTTTTGGCAGATGACGGTGCAACCGGACAAGCGCAAGGCCGGCTGGAAGAATTTTCTGGCCATCGCAGAGGAAAAGGGCATCGTCATGGAGTTTAAGCGCAAAGAGGTTGCCGACACCGCAAAGATGCTGATGGCCGGCGCCAAACGGCGGAATACCTATCTGGATTTTGACGATGCCAAATACCTAGTGGAGCAGGTGGGCAACGACCTGAATCTGCTGGTGCGGGAACTGGATAAACTCTGCGCCTTGGCAGAGGGTACCATCACCCGCCGTCTGATTGACAAGGCCAGCCCCAAGAACTTGGAGGCCAAGGTCTTTGACCTGTCCAAGGCGATTTTGCGCCGGCGCCACGACCAGGCCTATGACCTGCTGTATCAGCTGAAGACCCAGCGGGAAGAGCCGGTGCCGGTGTTGGCGGTGCTGTCCTCCGCCTACGTGGATCTGTACCGGGCCAAGGTGGCGGCCGCCGGTGGCGTGTCTGCAGACAGCCTGGCGGCGGACTATAAGAGCTATAAGGGCAAAGAGTGGCGTCTGCGCAACGCCGTGCGGGATGCCTCCCGTATGAGCGTGCCGGTCTTACGGGATTGCCTAGAGATTTTGGCACAGGCGGATATGACCCTCAAGGGCAACCACGGCGACTCGTGGATGCTGTTGGAAGAGACGGTGGCCCGGCTGATTGCCCGGGCTGTGGAGGGATGATTATGCGCCGTGTAAGACAGGCCATCGTGGTAGAGGGCAAGCACGATGCGGTGCGGGTGCGCTCTGCCGTGGATGCGGTGGTGGTCACCACCGACGGATTCCGCATCTTTAAGAATAAAGAGCAGATGACCTTGCTCTGCCGATTGGCAGAGAGCCGGGGTCTGATTATCCTCACCGACAGCGATTCTGCCGGTGGGGTCATCCGTGGGCACCTACAGGGTGGCATTCCGGCAGACCGGATTCTGCAGGCCTACGTGCCACCCATCCCCGGCAAGGAACGGCGCAAACCCGCTCCGTCCAAAGAGGGACTGCTGGGGGTAGAGGGTATGGACGCCCACGTCATTGTGACGGCGCTGGAGCGTGCCGGCGCCATCTTTGAGGACGAGGAGATGCCACAGCGGGAAACCCTCTCGCTGACCAAGGCGGATTTGATGACGTTGGGGCTCACCGGTGGCGAGAATTCCGCCCACCGTCGTCAGCGGTTGCTGACGGCACTGCACCTGCCCACCTATTTGTCCGCCGGGCGTCTGCTGGAGGTGCTGAACACCACCGTTACCCCCGCAGAATGGGCAGAATTATTGGAGACGATACAGGAGTAACCTCGATGGATTCTCCTTGACTTTCCCACCGAAATGGTATACAATACAAAAACGGCGAAACCGCATCGGTTTCGCCGTCAAATCGAGGTGTGGCGCAGTTGGTAGCGCGCTTGCTTTGGGAGCAAGATGCCGCAGGTTCAAGTCCTGTCACCTCGACCATGTTGAATGTTCATAACGGACTTGACCGTTATGAACATTCTTTTTTTATGCACATCAGTGTTTGAGAGCAGGTTTATCCTGCTCTTTTTTGTTATGCAGGTAATGCTTTGGGTATATACGAAACGGCGACACCTTGTCTTGTATCCTTTGTTAAAGGCTGTGTAAAAGCCATTTCGGGGATTTCGATATAACCTACAAATCGGTAGAATATCACAATTCGCTGCGTTTTATATTTTCCTTCGCCTTCAGTTTCGTATACTTCAATGTGATCAATGAGTTCGCGAATTAGCGGTGCCGTTATGGTTTTCATCTCCATAAACTTACGAATTGCGTTCAAAAACATCTCTTTATGAAAAACTTTCTTGTCGAGCTCGTCGAGACGGATCTTGTAATTAAAGATTTTCTTTTTGAGTTCTTCTTTCTCGTTTTCGTATTTGTGAGAAAGTTCCATAAAGAATGAATCTGTGACCTTGCCCGACACATTGTCTTCATATAACCTTTCATAAAGCGTATCAATCTTCTGGATTCTTGCCTTACTTTGGTCTATGGTTTGCTTGGCATTTTTC
>JAZRES010000013.1:0-142086 GCA_045660965.1 Acutalibacteraceae bacterium | reverse complement strand
TGATGCCCGTCGAAGACGTCTTCACCATCTCCGGCCGTGGTACTGTTGCTACCGGTCGTGTTGAGCGTGGCGTCGTCAACAAGAACGACAAGGTCGAAATCGTTGGTCTGTCCGACGAGAAGAAGGAGACCACCATCACCGGTATCGCGATGTCCCACAAGCTGCTCGACTACGCTGAGGCTGGTGATAACATCGGCGCTCTGCTGCGTGGTGTTTCCCGTGAGGACATCGAGCGTGGCCAGGTTCTGTGTAAGGTTGGTTCTGTGAACCCCCACACCAAGTTCCATGCTAACGTTTACGTTCTGTCCAAGGACGAAGGCGGCCGTCATACCCCCTTCTTCAACAACTATCGTCCTCAGTTCTACTTCCGTACCACCGACGTTACCGGCGTCATCAACCTGCCCGAGGGCGTTGAGATGTGCATGCCCGGCGATAACGTTGAGATGGACGTTGAGCTGATCACCCCCATCGCTATCGAAGAGGGTCTGCGTTTCGCTATCCGTGAGGGTGGCCGTACCGTAGGTTCCGGCGTTGTTTCCGCCATCAACGAGTAATTCAATTCTGAATTAATCACTTGATTGCACAAGTGGCCTATCCCTAGTGGATAGGCCACTTTTTATTTTGTAATCCTTGTTGTTTTGCACAATCCAAAGGCGCCAATGATTACGGGAACTTTCTTTACAAGACAGGGACTGCATTCGGCCTTCCCCTTGTGAGGAAGGTGTTGTCGTAGGTGGCGGAGAGGACGCCTCCCTTGTGAAAGAGAGAGGGACTGCCATTAGGCGGTGGAGGGATTGTTTTCGGGCGGTCGAGGACGCCCGCCCCTACGATGTGCACCGAGGTTGGGTAAATCCGTAGGGGACGATGCCCACATCGTCCCTAACACACCCTCTTTTTAGCCAATTTTCACAGAGGAACTTTCCACAGCGCTCACAACTTTTGTGGAGAATTTCCACAAATGTTTCGACAAGTAAAAAACCTTTACAATACAGCAAAAAAGCCTTGACAAATGGGCGTTTTTCGTGTATAATTGGTGTAAAGCAAAACGCTTTACAAATCGGCTGAAACGCCGATGATTTTTACAGAACGGAGGGGTTTCCATGGCAAAGAATCTGGAGCTTGCCTTGCTCTTGGACTTTTATGGCGAAATGCTGACCGAAAAGCAGCGTGATATGGTGGATTATTACTATAATGAGGACCTCTCTCTGTCTGAAATTGCGGAGAACGAGGGCATCACCCGTCAGGGTGTGCGCGATTCCATCAAACGCGCCGAGGCGCAGATGTTTGAGATGGAAGAGCGCTTAGGCCTGGCTCGTCGCTTCCGCAAGATGGCCGCCGACATCGAGGAGATCTACCAGCTGGCACAGACCATCCGTCAGTACAGCGAGTTTCCCGGATGTCCCCGTGAGATTTCCGAGAGTTCCGCCCGCATTATGATGCTGGCCGGCATGATGGAAAAGGCCGATTGATTTGATTATAACCCCGTTGACAGAAAGGTAGGTGACTCCCCATGGCTTTTGAAGGATTGAGCGAAAAACTGAGTGCTTCTTTTAAGAAACTGCGTAACCGAGGCAAGTTGACCGAGGCAGACGTAAAGGAGGCCATGCGAGAGGTGCGCCTGGCTCTGCTGGAGGCGGACGTTAACTATAAGGTCGCCAAAGACTTCACCAATAAGGTGGTGGAAGAGGCGGTAGGCGCCAAGGTAATGGAGAGCCTAACCCCCGCCCAGATGGTGATCAAGATTGTCAACGAGCAGCTCACCCAGCTGATGGGTGGTCAGGCCGCTCCGTTGGCTCGAACCAACAAGGGTCCCACCATCATCCTGATGTGTGGTCTTCAGGGTTCCGGTAAAACCACTCACAGCGGTAAACTGGCCAAGATGCTCAAGAGCAAGGGTCACCGTCCGCTGCTGGTAGCCTGCGATATCTACCGTCCCGCCGCTATCGACCAGTTGTGCGTAGTGGCCGAGCGTGCCGGTGTGCCGGTGTTCAAGATGGGCACCGAGAATCCGGTAAAGATTTCCAAGGCCGCCGTTGCCCACGCCAAAGACCACGGCAACGATTATGTGATTATCGATACCGCCGGTCGTTTGCACATCGACGAGCAACTGATGGATGAGCTGAAGAACATTCGCTCCACCGTAGAGCCCACCGAGATTCTGCTGGTGGTGGACGCCATGACCGGTCAGGACGCCGTCAACGTAGCCTCTTCCTTTAACGAGGCGCTGGGCATCACCGGTGTGATCCTCACCAAGTTGGATGGCGATACCCGTGGTGGTGCCGCTCTGTCGGTACGTGCGGTTACCGGTCAGCCCATCAAGTTCGCCGGTATGGGCGAAAAGCTGGAGGACCTGGAGGTCTTCCACCCCGAGCGTATGGCATCCCGCATCTTGGGTATGGGCGACGTGATGTCGCTGATCGAAAAAGCGGAACAGCAAATCGACGATAAAAAAGCCGAAGAGCTGGCACGCAAGATGCAGGAGAATAAATTCGACCTCAACGATCTGCTGGATCAGCTCCGCCAGATTCAAAAGATGGGCGATATCAAGAGTATGCTGGGTATGATCCCCGGTATGAGCAAACAGATGAAGGACGTAGAAATCGACCCCAAGCAGTTTGCCCGCACCGAGGCCATCATCCTGTCCATGACCCCCGCAGAACGGGCCAAGCCCGATCTGATGAATCCCTCTCGCAAACGACGCATTGCCGCCGGTTGCGGACAGCGGGTAGAGGATGTCAACCGCCTGCTCAAGCAATACCGCAGTATGCAGGATATGATGAAGCAACTGAAGAAAATGACCAAAAAGGGTGGCCGCGGTATGGGCGGTTTCCCGGGTATGGGCGGTATGATGCCGCCGATGGGTGGCCGTGGCGGCTTCCGTTTCTAATCCGAATTCAGACCGCAAAAAGCGGATGAAGATAAATATTTTTGTATTAAATTTTTGGAGGTAATTTATTATGGCAGTTAAGATTCGTCTGCGCCGTACCGGCGCCAAGAAGGCTCCTTCCTATCGTGTGGTTGTAGCTGATTCCCGTTATCCCCGTGATGGCCGCTTCATCGAGGAGCTGGGCTATTACAACCCCCTGACCGAGCCCTCTACCATCAAGATTGACCTGGAGAAGGCTAAGAACTGGATCGCCAACGGCGCCCAGCCCACCGACACCGTTAAGGTTCTGCTGAAGAAGGCCGGCCTGGAATAATCGTCGGTCCACAGGAGGAAACCAATGAAAGAACTTCTGATCACCATTGCCCAAGGCTTGGTGGAGGATCCTTCTGCGGTGACTGTTGAGCAGGATGAGCCCATGGAGGACGGCACGGTGGTATTCCACCTGCACGTTGCCCCTGATGATATGGGTCGTGTCATCGGTAAGCAGGGTCGCATTGCTAAGGCTATGCGCACCGTGATGCGTGCCGCTGCCACCCGTCAGGATGCTAAAGTCGCTGTAGAAATCGATTAAGACACACAAACAGGGGCAGACCGTTTCGGTTTGCCCCTGTCCTGTTATAGGAGGACTAAATTATGCCTCGTAAACCCTATTTAGAAGCCGGACAGATCGTGGGCACCCACGGTGTCCGTGGCGAGGTTCGTGTACAGCCCTGGTGCGATTCTCCCGACCAGTTTGCCACCTTTAAGAAGTTGTATTGGGATGCCGACGGCAAACAGCCGGTTAAGGTAAAGGGTCGTCCCCATAAGAACATCGCTCTGGTGGTGCTGGAGGGTGTGACCACCGTGGAGCAGGCTCAGGTACTGCGCAACAAGATGCTGTACGTGGATCGTAAAGACCTCAAATTGCCTAAGGATCGGTATCTGGTACAGGATCTCATCGGCATCACCGTAGTGGACGTGGACACCGGCGAGACCTATGGCACCCTTACCGACGTGAGCCAGACCGGCGCCAACGCCGTGTACCATATGGCCACCGACAAGGGCGAGGTGCTCATCCCCGCTATCCCGGACGTGGTGGTCAAGATTGATCTGAAGAAAGATACGCTGCATCTGCGCCCGATGAAAGGATTGTTGGACGACGATGAGATTTGATATTATGACCCTGTTCCCGGATATGTTTGACCGGGTATTTGACCAGAGTATCATCGGTCGCGCTAAGGATAAAGGCCTGCTGGAATTGCACTGCCACCAGATTCGGGAATATACTAAGAATAAGCAGATGCAGGTGGATGACTATCCCTATGGCGGTGGTATGGGTATGGTGATGTTTCCCCAGCCCATCGCCGACTGCTTCCGGGCGGTGTGCGACCAGGCCGGCGCCCGACCCCATTTGATTTATATGTCTCCTCAGGGCAAGACCCTGACCCAGCAACGGGCCATTGAACTGGCGCAGATGCCCAATCTGTGCATCCTCTGTGGTCACTACGAGGGTGTGGACGAGCGGGTGCTGGACGCCATTGTGGACGAGCAGATTTCCATCGGCGACTACGTGCTCACCGGCGGTGAGATTCCCGCTATGGCGCTGGTGGATTGCGTATCCCGTATGATTCCCGGCGTGCTGGCGGACGAAATCTGCTTTACCGACGAGAGCCACTTTGCCGGTCTGCTGGAGTATCCCCAGTATACCCGACCTGCTGAGTGGGAGGGTAGAGCGGTGCCGGAGATTCTGCTGTCCGGTCACCACGGCAATATCGCCAAGTGGCGCCATCAGCAGTCACTGGAGCGCACCTATCGTCTGCGTCCGGAGATGCTGGACACCGCCGATTTGAGCGACGCCGACCGAGCCTATATCGAAAGCCTAAAAATGGAAGAAACCCAAAAGTAATCGACCCTATAACCAAAAGTTTTCCACAGGTTTAGACAACCTGCACAAACGGATACCGGGAACAAGAGCAAAATCGGTCACTCAAACAAAGTTCGACAAACCGACAGAAATCCATTGACTTGTCCGTTTTTCGTGGTATAATAGGTATGGTTAGAAGTGTTGATACTCGGCGGGCAACCGCCTTATACCATTTAAGAAAAGGAGCAATCGATATGTTTGTGAAAGATGTAGTTGTTCAGAATCAGGTAGGCCTGCACGCCCGTCCCGCTACTTTCTTCATCCAGAAGGCCAACGAGTTTAAGGCTTCCATCTGGGTAGAGAAAGAGGAGCGCCGTGTCAACGCTAAGTCTCTGCTGGGTGTCCTGTCTCTGGGCATCGTGGGCAACACCGCTATCCGCATCATCGCCGACGGCGCTGACGAGGAGGCTGCTGCCCTGGCTCTGGTGAAGCTGGTAGAGTCCGGTTTCGCTGAGTAATTTTGATAGGATAAAAGCCGTCGGTTTTCCGACGGCTTTTTGATTTGTGCGAGCCAGCCTGATTTGAGAAAAGGCTCCCTCTTGAGGGAGCTGGCACGGCGATAGCCGTGACTGAGGGAGTTAAAAACACTCAGGCTGAATATAAGATAAACTCCCTCCGTCTTTTCGCCTATGGCGAAAATCCACCTCCCTCGGGGAGGGAGGCTAATTTAGGAAGTGACCTTATGTCTTACATTTTTGATTCCCACGCCCATTACGATGCCGATGCCTTTGACGAGGATCGTAGCCGGGTGCTGTCTGCACTGCCCACCCAAGGGGTGTGCGGTGTGATTCAGTGCGCCACCGACCCCAAGTCCATTGCTACCAGCCTGAAAATGGCCGAGGAATTCCCTTATATCCGTGTGGCGGTGGGCATCCACCCGGAGTTTGTCAACCAGGCTACCTCGGATTGGCTGGACATCATCCGCCAGGCGGCGGCTCATCCGGCGGTGTGCGCCATCGGCGAGATCGGCCTGGATTATTACTGGGAGGAGAACGCTCCCCGAGAGGTGCAGATCGACTGGTGCCGTAAGCAGATAGAACTGGCACAGGAACTGGATCTGCCGGTGATATTCCACGACCGTGAGGCGCACGAGGATACCCTGAATCTGATGCGGGAATACCGTCCCCGTGGTGTGGTGCATTGCTTCTCCGGCAGTGCGGAGATGGCACGGCAGATCACCGATTTAGGGTTGTATATCGGTTTGGGTGGTGCCACCACCTTTAAGAACGCCCGCAAGCCGGTGGAGGTGGCGGAGAGTCTGCCGCTGGATAAACTGCTGCTCGAGACCGACGCGCCCTATATGGCGCCGGTACCGCTGCGAGGTAAGCGGTGCGACTCCTCGATGATTGCTCACACCGCCACCCGTATTGCGGAGATCCGCAGTATGGACGTGGACGCCCTGTTGGACGCCACCCGTGATAACGCCAACCGGTTGTTTGACCTCAATTTCTGATAAAAATATAAATTTCTTGCAAAAACTCTTGACAAGAGCGTGGATTTCCGCTATAATGCCACTTGCGCTATGGACAATTAGCTCAGCTGGTAGAGCATCCGCTTGACGTGCGGAGGGTCAGCGGTTCGAGTCCGTTATTGTCCACCATAAAACAGCCCAGTCAACAGACGGGGCTGTTTTTCTTTTTGCCATTTTCTCTCAAAATAACAGTTTATTCGTCAAATTATGCGAAAACGGCTTGGATAATCCGCGAAAATCCAAATATTTCCCAAAGTTTTGCAAGAATGCAAAATAAGACTTGCAAAATGCGGGTGTTTCCAGTATAATACCAAACAGATTACGATAGGGGACATCCCTATACACAGAAAGGAAGTACCGCTATGAGCAGTTTAAAGAACTTGACCAAAGCGGAGTTGGAACAGCGTCAGCAGACCCTGCGCCAACAGTATCTGGCCTATCAGGCACAGAATCTGCAATTGGATATGTCCCGGGGAAAGCCCGGTGTACAGCAGCTGGATTTGAGTCTGGCTATGCTGGAGTGCGTCAATCCCCGTGACGGCTACACCGCCGCCAACGGCTTTGATGCCCGTAACTACGGCATCCTGGACGGTCTGCCGGAGGTAAAGAGCCTGTTCGCCGAGATTTTGGGCGTCAAGGACGATCAGATCATCGTGGGCGGTAACTCCAGCCTGAATATGATGTTTGACTACATCGCCACCTGCTATGCCCACGGTGTGTGTGGCAACCTGCCCTGGAGCCAGCAGGGAACCGTCAAGTTCCTGTGCCCTGTACCCGGCTACGATCGCCATTTTGCCATCACCGAGTATTTCGCTGTGAAGATGATCCCGGTGGAGATGACTCCCTATGGTCCTAATATGGATCAGGTGGAGGAATTGATTAAGGACCCCGCCGTTAAGGGTATGTGGTGCGTACCGATGTATTCCAACCCCGACGGCATCACCTATTCCGACGATACCGTGCGCCGTCTGGCCGCCATCAAGCCGGCAGCAGAGGACTTCCGCATTATGTGGGATAACGCCTATTGCTTGCACCATCTGGAGGATGAGGGTGACGTACTGCTGAACATCTATCCCGAACTGGAGAAGAACGGCAACGAGGACCTCATCATCGAGTTCACCTCCACTTCCAAGATCAGCTTTCCCGGTTCCGGTATGGCCGCTCTGGCCGCCAGCCCCAAGAACATCGCCGACGTGAAAAAGCGTATGACCATCCAGACCATCGGTCACGATAAGCTGAATATGCTGCGCCACATTCGCTTCTTCGGCAATCTGGACGGCATCAAGCGCCACATGAAGCTTCACGCCGCTATCCTGCGTCCTCGCTTTCGCGTGGTGCTGGATACCCTGGAGAGCCGTCTGGCCAACCTGGATATCGCTCATTGGCACCATCCCCGTGGCGGTTACTTTGTCAGCGTCAACGTGATGCCCGGCTGCGCCAAGCGCACCGTGCAGCTGCTGAAAGAGGCCGGCGTGGTGATGACCGGTGCTGGTGCCACCTACCCCTATGGCAACGACCCCAAAGACAGCAACATCCGTATTGCGCCTTCTTTCCCCGCTGTAGAGGAGTTGGCTGTGGCTATGGAACTGTTCTGCCTGTGCACCGAGATGGCCTGCGTAGAAAAATTGCTGGCCGAGAAATAATGGATAACCCCAAAAGCCGAGGCGTTCGCCTCGGCTTTTTTGCTTTTTCTACAAAAAGTTATAAATATATATACATAACTTACATTCTTTTCATTGACTTTTGCTATTTCCTTTAGTATAATAGGTCAGTACTGCAACTATTTTTAAAAGTTGTAAAAGAAACAGGAGGTCATTCACTATGAAGCGTACGCCTAAATGGGCATTCTTCGTTGTGGCCGTATTGATCCTGGCGCTGTCCTTCACCGCTATCTTCGGTGTGTACGAGCGTTTTGGTGATCGCACGGATACCATCATCCGCGGTGTATCCGATATCCGTTGGGGTATCGATATCCAGGGTGGTGTGGACGTGGTGTTCGGTCCCACCGATGACAATGTCAACCCCACCAACGAGCAGCTGGATGCTGTCAAAACCATCATCGAGCAGCGTATGGTAAGCAAAAACATCACCGACTACGAGGCCTATACCGACCCGGCTAACAACCAGGTCATCGTCCGATTCCCCTGGGCCAGCAGCACCGAGACTCCCGAAGAGGCCGTTGCCGAGCTGGGTCAGACCGCCATGCTGAAGTTCTACATTGGCGACGAGACCGATGACGAGGGTAAGCCCACCGGCGAACTGGTACTGAACGGTAACGACATTAAGTCTGCCTCTTCTGCCTACCAGCCCACCGACGAGTCCGGCACCACTTACGAGAACGTGGTTGTGCTGGAATTGAACGATTCCGGTAAAAAGGCTTTTGCCGACGCCACCAAAAAGCAGATGGAAAGCAAAGGCACCATCTCCATTTGGTTGGACGACACCATGATTTCCAACCCCACCGTTAACAGCCACATTGACAATGGTCAGGCCATCATCACCGGTTCTGCCAACGCTCAGGAGGCTAAGGAGTTGGCTGACCTGATCACCTCCGGTGCTCTGCCCTTCAAGATTGAGGCCAAGAGCCTGGGTTCCATCTCTCCCACCATGGGTAGCAACGCCCTGGCCGCTATGGGTATCGCCGCTGTGATCGCTATGATCGCCGTGTGCATCATGATGATCGTTATGTATCGTCTGCCCGGTCTGGTTGCTTCTATCGCTCTGTGCGGTCAGATGGCTCTGACTGTAGCCTGCATCTCCGGCTACTTCAGCTTCTTCAACAGTTTCACCATGACCCTGCCCGGTGTGGCCGGTCTGATTCTGTCCATCGGTATCGGTGTGGACTGTAACGTCATCACTGCTGAGGCTGTTCGTGACGAGCTGCGCTCCGGTAAGACCATTGACGGTGCTATCCGCTCCGGTTCTAAGGGTTCCTTCTGGGCCATCTTCGACGGTAACATCACCGTGCTGATTGTTGCCGCTGTTCTGATGGGCGTGTTCGGCTCCGCCAACGGCATCTTCGGCTGGTTCTTCAGCTGGCTGCCCGTCTCCACCACCGGCTCTGTGTACTCCTTCGGTTACACTCTGCTGATTGGTGTTATCACCAACTTCGTGATGGGTCTGTGGCTGACCCGTATTATGCTGCGGTCCATCTCCCGTCTGAAGATCTTCCGCAATCCTTGGTTCTATGGAGGTGAGCGCTGATGAAAAACTTTAACTTTGTCGCTAACCTCAAGAAGGTGCTGTGCATCTCCTTGGCCATTATGCTGATCGGCGTTGTATTCAACGTTGTAGTTGGCACCAAGCTGGATATCTCCTTCGCCGGTGGTACCCAGATCCGTTACAGCTATTCTCAGGCTCCTGACCTGGATGCTCTGACCAAAGCTGCTCAGGAGCACCTGGGTAAGGATGCTACCCTGAACCTGGACACCGTCAACAACACCGACGTTGTTTCCATCAAGCTGCCCGGCGAGGTTACTACCGAGCAGAAGCAGGCTCTGGACAAACAGTTGGATAAGGACTTTAAGGACAACAAGCTGGTGGTATTCTCCTCCAACACTCTGTCCGCTACTATGGGTACCAAGTTCCTGCTGCGCTGCCTGCTGGCTCTGGCTCTGGCCGCTGTACTGCTGGTTATCTACGTGGGCTTCCGCTTCCGTAAGATCGGTGGTATCCCCGCTGCCGTGTCCGCTCTGATCGCTCTGGTTCACGACCTGCTGATCGTGTACTTCACCTTCGTGATCTTCGGTATCGAGCTGAACGATAACTTCGTGGCCGTTATGCTGACCATCCTGGGTTACTCTCTGAACGATACCATCGTTATCTTCGACCGTGTACGTACTCTGCGCCGTCGTTCCGATGCCTCTCTGGAGGATGTGGTCAACCAGTCCCTGCACAACGTGATGCGTCGTACCATCATCACCACCGTTACCACTTGCTTGGCTATCACTGCCGTTCTGGTGGTTGCCCTGGTTATGCACGTCGACTCCATCATCAGCTTCGCTCTGCCGATGCTGTTGGGCGCTATCTCCGGTTCTTACTCTTCTCTGTTCCTGTCCGGTCCTATCTGGGTCCGTTGGATGAACCGCAAGAACGCCAAGAAAGCCTAATTTGTTTATCTAAAAAGACCGCTGACAGCCTTGCTGTCGGCGGTTTTTTTGGCTAAATCTCCGGTAATCACCGGTAAAACGAAAAAAATTGCAAATTTCCCTTGCTTTTTTTTGCGGTATGTGATATAGTTTATCAGTAAATTTACGACTAAACGAAAGAGGTGACAAGAATGAAAGAGAGCATCCATCCCAATTACGAGCAGACCACCATCACCTGCGCCTGCGGTAATGTGATCGCTACCGGTTCTACCAAGAAGGATATCCGCGTGGAAATCTGTTCCAAGTGCCATCCCTTCTTCACCGGCAAGCAGAAGCTGAACGATGCCGGCGGCCGTGTTGATCGTTTCAACAAGCGTTTCGGTCTGGGCAAATAAGTTTTATGACTTATGGTGGCAGTGCGTACTTTTGTATGCACTGCCATTTCGTATTTATACGGTACTGTATTCTTAATGAATATTTTCTATAAATTGGATTCTTGGTAAAGGAGGTGCCCCATGGCGCAAAAGAATTATCTCACCATTGGTAAAGAAGCAATGGATGAATTTGTCGAGCGAAAATCTCGCTTTATGGGGTTTATCAAGCCGGTGACCACCGAAGAGGAGGCACAGGCCTTTATCCGTGAAAAGCAGAAGAAATATTGGGACGCTACCCACAACGTGTACGCCTACGTGCTGGAGGGTGGCAATCTCTGCCGTTTTTCCGACGACGGTGAACCTCAGGGTACTGCCGGCATCCCGGTGCTGGACGTATTGCGCAAAGAGGGGCTTACCGACTGTGTGGTGGTGGTGACCCGCTATTTCGGTGGCATCCTGTTGGGTGCAGGCGGTCTGGTCCGTGCCTATTCCCACGGCGCCAAGATTGCGGTGGACGCCGGTGGCGTGGTGGAGATGCGCCTGTGTCTTCACGGTGAGGTCACCTGCGATTACAGCCAATACGGCTGGATACCCGCCTTTTTGGCAGAGGAGGGTGCCTCGGTCACCGATACCGAATTCGGCGAGGCGGTCACGGTACATTTCTCCATTCCCCAAGAGGGCAGAGAGCATCTGGAGGCCAGCTTGGTGGATCGGAGCAACGGTCGCTTGAGCGCCGTCTTCACCGACGAGGAGTTTGCGCCTTTCCCGGTGAAATAAATTTTCAAAAAACGCAATTTTTTCAAAAAAGAAACAGGATTTTTCCGGTTTTGCACGTATAACAGTGTATAAGCGAGAAAAGGAGGGCTGACCAATGGCAAAAACGTGGGCAGAAATTGAAAAAGAGATATTGTCGCCTTATGCGGCTTTGTCCGCCAATAGCCGTGGACGGCAACGTCCCGAGCCGGACAGCCCCTATCGCACCGCCTATCAGCGGGATCGGGATCGGGTACTGCACTGCAAGTCTTTTCGCCGATTAAAGCATAAGACTCAGGTGTTTTTATCCCCTGAGGGTGACCATTACCGCACCCGCCTGACCCACACCCTGGAGGTGGCGCAGATTGCCCGCACCATCGCCCGTGCCCTACGTCTCAACGAGGATCTGACCGAGGCGGTGGCGCTGGCCCACGACCTGGGACACACCCCCTTCGGCCACGCCGGAGAGCGGTGCCTGAACAAGTGTGTCGAGGGCGGATTCCGCCACTACGAGCAGTCGGTTCGTGTGGTGGAGAAACTGGAGAATACCGGTATGGGTCTCAACCTGACCTGGGAGGTACGGGACGGTATGTTGCACCACACCGGTGGTGAAGAAGCCTCCACCCTAGAGGGTCGCATCGTCCGTTGGGCGGATAAAATCGCCTATATCAACCACGATATGGACGACGCCATCCGTGCCGGTGTACTGCGAGAGGCGGATATCCCGCTGGAACTGCATATGCACCTGGGTAGCGATACCAAGAGCCGTATCGACACCCTGGTGACCGCTATGATTACTGGTAGTCACGACGACGTGGTGGGTATGGACCCGGCGGTGGAGCCCTATTTCTGGGATCTGCACACCTATATGTACGACTACCTCTACCTCAACTCCGACGCCAAGATCGAAGAGGCCAAGGTGGACGGTATTGTGTCAGCGCTGTTTGATTATTACGTGAAGAATCCGGACAAGTTGCCGGAGGAATACGCTTTGGTACGTGAGCAGGACGGCACCGCCCGTGCGGTGTGCGATTACGTGGCGGGTATGACCGATAATTTTGCGCTGGAGACCTATCACGAGTTGTACGTTCCCCGTGGCTGGACCGTAAAACCCTACTAATAGTATTACAAAACAGAAAGGAGGCGGAAGTATGGCTCTGCCGGACAGTTTTATCCAAGAACTCTTATCCAAGAACGATATTGAGAGCGTAGCGTCCAGCTACGTTGGCTTTAAGCGGCGGGGTCGCAACCTGGTGGGGCTATGCCCCTTCCACGGTGAAAAAACCGCCTCTTTCAATCTATATCCCGAGACCAATTCTTTCTATTGCTTTGGTTGCGGTGCCGGCGGCGACGTCATCACCTTTATCAAGCGGATAGAGAATCTGGACTACATCGACGCCATCAAATTCTTGGCGGATCGCAGCGGTATGAAAATGCCGGAAAACCGTAAGGAGAACGACCAGACCTCCCGCCTGCGGATGCGCATCCTAGAGGCAAACCGAGAGGCTGCTCGCCTTTATCACGCAGCGTTGTATCGCCCGGAAGGCAAGGTGGCGCTGGACTATTACCACTCCCGTGGCTATACCGATGCCACCATCAAGCACTTTGGTTTGGGCTTTGCACCACCCGGCTGGGATTATCTCCGGGATGCACTGCGTGCCAAAGGCTTTAAGGATGAAGAGTTAATTGCCGCCTTTTTGACCGCTCGCGGTCGCAACGGTGGCACCTACGACGTGTTCCGCAATCGGGTGATGATCCCCATCATCGATATCCGTGGCAACGTAGTGGGATTCGGTGGACGTGTGCTGGACGACAGCAAGCCCAAATACATCAACACCGAGGGTACGCTGGCTTTTTCCAAGAGCCACAACCTGTTTGCTTTGAATTTTGCCAAAAACACAGGTCGTGAACTGAACCTGTGCGAAGGCTATATGGACGTTATCGCTATGCACCAGGCCGGCTTTACCAATACGGTGGCGGCGCTGGGCACCTCTTTCCCGGAGGAGCAGATGCAGCTCATCGCCCGGTATGCCGATCGCATCAACCTAATCTTTGATGCCGACGGCGCCGGACAAAAGGCCACCCGCCGTGCCATCGACAATTTACGGCGCACCGGTCTGGACGTGCGGGTGGTAACCATCCCGGACGGCAAAGACCCGGATGAGTTTATTAAGAAAAACGGAGCATCTGCCTTTAAACTATTGCTGGATCGCTCCGCCAATGCGGTGGAACACCGGCTGTTGGAAATCGGTAAGACCCACAACGTGCTGACCTCTGAAGGCAAACTGGCCTATTACCAAGAGGCGGCTAAGGTGCTGGCGGCGCTGGACAGCCCTGTGGAGCGGGATCTGTATGCCGGACGGCTGTCGGATCTGTTGAAGGTGTCTAAGGATGCCATCCTGCAAGAGGTGGAACAAACCCGCAAGAAAAAACAGCGGCAAGAGATTAAGTATCAACTGCCCAACCTGATCCGCCGTGAGCAAAAAGAGATGCGACAGGTCAACCCGGAAGCGGTGAAGAACACCCGAGCCGCCTCGGCGGAAGAGGGTTTGCTGGGTACGCTGATTCTGCACCCGGATTATATCAAGATGGTGCGGGAGACCCTATCCCCCCAGCAGATGGTAACCGCCTTTAACCGGGAGCTGTATACCCGCCTGCTGGAGCGGGATCGCCAAGGTCTGTTGGTGGAGTTGGCTTTTCTAGCCGCCGACTACGACCAGGACGCTATGGCCTATATCACCCGTATGGTAAAGGACGTGGGCGAACGGGTTATGACCCCCCAAGAGGTATCCCGTTATGCCGCCATCATCCGTGAGGAACACGCCCTGCAACGGATGGAGAACCCCACCGATGCATCGGACGAGGAAATCCTCAAAATGATGGATACCCTGCGCAATCGTAAATAAGAACCGACAACCCAAAAAGAAAGGATTGAAGCAATATGACTAACCAAAACGAGGCTATCCTGGAGGGCAACCTGCAGGAGGAGAACACCGCCACCGAGGGCGAGGACATGGTCATCCAGTACGATGAAAACGGCCAGCCCATCAAAAAGGACAGAGCCACCGTCATCACCGACCTGGTAGAGCTGGGCCGTAGTAAGGGTAAGTTGACCGCTCAGGAGATTATGGACTCTATGGAGCTGTTCGATTTTGACCCCGAGCAGATGGACAAACTGTATGAACAGCTGGAAGCCCATAACGTTGAGGTGGTAGACGATTTTGCCAACGTAAACCTGGACGATTTGGACTTTACCGAGGCTCCCCAGGAGACCACCGAAGAGGCCGAGACCCCCGTGGTTACCGAGCAGGTAGCCATCGACGACCCGGTTAAGGTGTATCTGAAAGAGATTGGTCGCGTACCGCTGCTGACTCCCGAAGAGGAGACCGCTCTGGCTATGCGCATCATCGATGGCGACAACAACGCCAAAAAGCGTCTGTCCGAGGCTAACCTGCGTTTGGTGGTCAGCATCGCTAAGCGTTACGTAGGTCGTGGTATGCAGTTCCTGGATCTGATTCAGGAGGGTAACCTGGGTCTGATCAAGGCCGTAGAGAAGTTTGACTACACCAAGGGCTTTAAGTTCTCCACCTACGCCACCTGGTGGATTCGTCAGGCCATCACCCGTGCCATCGCTGACCAGGCCCGTACCATCCGTATCCCTGTGCATATGGTAGAGACCATCAACAAGGTGAAGAAGGTATCCAGCCAGCTGCTGCACAAGAACGGTCACGAGCCCACCGCCGAGGAGATTGCCGAAGAGCTGGCAATGCCGGTGGATAAGGTCCGTGAGATTATGCGTGTGGCACAGGAGCCGGTTTCTCTGGAGACCCCCATCGGCGAGGAGGAGGACAGCCATCTGGGTGACTTCATCCCCGATGACGATGCTCCCGCCCCGGCCGACGCCGCCTCCCACACCCTGCTGAAAGAGCAGTTGGAAGAGGTACTGCAGTCTTTGACCGAGCGTGAGGCCAAGGTGCTGCGTCTGCGCTTTGGTCTGGAGGACGGTCGTCCCCGCACTCTGGAAGAGGTGGGTAAAGAGTTTGACGTTACCCGTGAGCGTATCCGTCAGATCGAGGCCAAGGCTCTGCGCAAACTGCGCCATCCCAGCCGTAGTAAGAAACTGAAGGATTTCTTGGACTAATCCAAATAAAAAAAGCCGAGGCGATTGCCTCGGCTTTTTTTATTGCGCTATCAAAATCAGTAGGGGTAGGTGGGGTGGATTGTTTACCCGCCAGGGGATGGAACTGTTGCCCAGTCCGCGGCTGACCACCATACGGGTGGTGCCTTCGGTATACACACCGTGGGTGTATTTTGGGAAGAAGCCCTGATCCGGCGCATACAGCGACGCCTTGCCCACCCGGGCGTGTCCGCCGTGGGCGTGTCCACAGATGACGATGTCCCAACCTGCCTCTTTGTAATAGGGCATATATTCCGGACGGTGAGCCAGCACGATGCCGGGCTGACCGGTCACGTCCAACGGGCGCGGACGTTTGCGCCCCATACCGAACAGGCGCAACGTACCACCGTTATGGTTCCAATCGGCATAACTGTCGCAGAGATACTGCACCCCGCACTCGGTGAGGATTTGGCGATAGAGCGGTTCTCTGTCCAGGCGCCATTCGTGGTTGCCGGGGGTAGCGAAGCAAGGGGCTATCTTGACCAGTTCGGTGGCCATACGGCGCAGTCCCTCGGCGTCGAAATCGGTATAACTGTTGGTCAGGTCACCGGGCAAAAAGATGGCGTCCGGCTTTTGCATTTTCAGACAGCCGATCAATCGGCTTTGGGATATCAGCAGGTCGGGCAGATGCAGATCTGCCACCACCGCCACCCGGGCTAGATTAAAGGCTTTCGGCAGACCGGGACAGGGTAGGGGGATAGCCTCTACCTGTATAGAGTGGTCGGGAAAGTCCAGCGCCAACAGACCGTGGATGGCACGTTTGATAGGGTGGGGTCTATCGTGCACCGATATCCCTCCTTTCTGCTGTGATGTTGTCTGCATTTTACCACAAAATTACTCTCTTTGGCAAGTTTTATAATTTTCGGTTGTTTTTTATTTTTTGCCGTGTTATAATGAAAGAGAACGTGGGCAGAAAGGCCCATCATTTGACATAGGAGGGATTATTATGACCGATATTATGGCAAAATATGAATTGTGGTGCACCCGTGCCACCGAGGACAAAGACATTACCGACGAGCTGAACAGCGTAAAGGGTCAGGACGCCGAGATCCGTGACCGTTTCTATCGTGAGCTGGCTTTTGGTACCGGTGGTCTGCGTGGTGTTATCGGTGCCGGTTCCAACCGTATGAATATCTACACCGTCCGTAAGGCCACCCAGGGTCTGGCGGATTATCTGAACGGTCGTTACGACAACGCCACCGTGGCTGTGTCCTTCGACTCTCGTATCAAGTCCGATCTGTTTGCCCGTGAGGCCGCCTGTGTAATGGCCGCCAACGGCATCACCGTCCATCTGTTCCCCCAGCTGGAGCCCACCCCTGTGCTGAGCTATGCCACCCGTTATTATAGCTGCCAGGCCGGTATCATGGTGACCGCCAGCCACAACCCCGCCAAGTACAACGGCTATAAGGTATACGGCTCTGACGGTTGCCAGGTAACCGACACCGACGCCGGCGATATCCTGGGCTACATCAACAAGGTGGATCTGTTTGAGGACGTCAAGACCATGGCCTATGACGAGGCTGTGGCCAGCGGCAAGATCAATCTGATTCCCGATTCTGTACTGGACAGCTACACCGAGAAGGTGCTGGAGCAGCAGGTTAACCCCGGCATCATTGCCGAGAGCGGTCTGCGCCTGGTGTACACTCCCCTCAATGGTACCGGCAACCTGCCTGTCCGTGAGATGCTCCGCCGTGTGGGTATCCAGGATCTGACCATTGTTAAAGAACAGGAGCTGCCGGACGGTAACTTCCCCACCGCTCCTTTCCCGAACCCCGAGATTCGTCAGGCCTTTGAGTGCGCTCTGGCCACCGCTAAGGCTCTGCCTCAGCCCGCCGACCTGCTGTTGGCCACCGACCCCGATGCCGACCGTGTGGGTATCGCTGTGTGGGATGGCTCCGACTATACTCTGATGTCCGGTAACGAGGTAGGTTGCCTGTTGCTGGATTACGTGGCGTCCTGCCGTAAGGCTAACGGCACTCTGCCCGAGAACCCTGTGGTGATCAAGACCATCGTGACCACCAACATGGCTAAGTCCATCGCCCAGAAGTACGATTGCGAACTGCGTGATCTGCTGACCGGCTTTAAGTATATCGGCGAGCAGATCGGTATGCTGGAGAAGGATGGCGAGGAGCACCGCTACGTCATCGGCTTTGAGGAGAGCTACGGCTATCTGGCCGGCGGCTACGTCCGTGACAAGGACGCCGTGGTGGCCTCTATGCTGATTGTGGAGATGGCCTCCTATTACCGCAAGAAGGGTCTGTCTCTGCTGGAGCGTATGGAGCAGCTGTATCAGGAGCACGGCTTCTACCGCAACGCCCTGGTTAACGTGGCCTTTGAGGGCGAGCAGGGTATGCACGATATGCAGAAGCTGATGGCCGGTCTGCGCCAGTGCCCGCCCAAGACCATTGCCGGTATCCCGGTGGTGGCTGTGGCCGACTATGGCGAGCGTGTAGCTACCGATCTGCTGACCGGTGAGAAGACCCCCTTGACTCTGCCCAAGTCCGACGTGTTGGCATACACCCTGGAGGGTGGCGCCGGCTTTATCGTCCGTCCCTCCGGCACCGAGCCCAAGGTTAAGGCCTATATCACTGCCATCGGTGAGACTCCTGCCGCCGCTGCCGAACTGGAGCAGAAACTCTGCGACGAGGCAGAAAAAATTCTGACCGTATAAGAATTTTTGAAATTTTAAAAAATTTTTTAGAGTAAAAAAGTGGCTGATTCCTTGCGAATCAGCCACTTTTCTCTATATATAATTAGGTATAATAGAAGGGCGACGAAATTACCTTCGTCGCCCGAACAAGACTATTATAGCACACTTTTCCGGCAAGGTGTTAGTAAAAGTTTTGACCTTTTTGTTGGCTATTTTGCCCATAGACAAAAGGTGGTCGGGTAGGCTATACTGTAGCCAGAGGGAAGACCTAAAACAAATAACCGTGAAGTAGACGGGAAAGAAAGGACTGATTCCAATGGCATTTGGTGATAATCCGCCCAACCAGCAAAACCGAATTGATGCAGAAAGGAATGAGTCCAAAGACTTAGTTAATTAATCAACCCGACCAAAATAAACGTAAGGGACTGAGTCCAAAAACTTAGTTAATAATCGGGGCCAAGCCCCATGGAAATAAATTCACGAAAAGGAAACGGTATAATCCGATGCACTAACAAATGTAACGTGCCCTATATGTAAGTATAATAAACCGTGAGAACTTAAGGTGAATTCCAATGTACTAATAAATGAATCTTATACGCCATAAACAATGTGACCTATAAGGTGAAGACCAATGTACTAAGAACTGTTTCCACCGGCACAAACCGGTGATTAATTACATGAATAACCGCCTGCCGACAGCCCCCTGTCGGCAGGCTTTTTTTTGTGCGCACAGAACCAAATTGATGGGCAAAAGCCTCCCTCACCGAGGGAGGTGGCACGGCGGCAGCCGTGACGGAGGGAGTTTTTGGGAACGAATTGTTTTGACAAACACACTTTAGTGTGTTAAACTAAAAATAAGGAGGGATAATTATGGATTTCTTACAATGTGTAGAGCAGATGCCAAATGTAACTATTGCCAAAAGAATAGCTACGGCATATGTAGTGGATTCTCGTAGATTAGAGTTTGATGAGGTTAAAGCTAATTTAATAAAAACTGCACAACAGTACACTTCTTATGAGAATATTTCTGCTATGATAGATCAGGTGAAATTGGATAAGAATCGTGCTGTTCGTATTATCGCTCCTATTATGTTGCGAGATTATTTGCTAAATCAAGATGATTTTATTTCCACTCAAAAAGATACAGATACAGCCATACTCAACTATGAGAAAACGATAGTTGACGAATCAAATAATTTTGATACTTCAAAAATGTCAAAAGACTTCGCTCTTTTCAAATATATGATTGATAAGGCGTGGGCGCATAACAATGATATTTCTGTTGATGAGAAAAATTTGCTAGAAGCATTACGCAAGTATCTGTCTATTTCCACTAGGGAACAGCATATGTTGGATGCTAAGTCGGGTAGATTTCCCAATTTTGAAAATACCTTACATACATATGAAGACATTGAGGAAACTAGAAGAATTTTACAATCTAAAGGTCTTTTATTTGCTGTTAAGAATTCTGATGGTGTAATGTGCGATGTGATACCGGATGATGTTGCTGCTGCTATACGTAAATATTATGGTGTCGAAATTCGTGTATATGGATACGAAAAGATGCTGGATTGTGTGATTAAGAAAACAAAAAAACAGTATTTAATTGACATTGTAGAAAAAGCTAATAAAAATAGCGAACGCGCTAAAATTGATATTTCTACGAATCCTACTATTGCTGAATTGCGTGAAGTTATATTGAAATCGGTACAGCCGTCCAATTTGCTTGGTGGTTTTTCTGCTCGTGATGGAATGAATGCAGACCAGTTGTGGGATTGGTGTGTGGAGTTAGGTATAGGTGCTTCTGGAACAAAGGATGTGCTGATAACAAAACTACTAAACTATTACGATAGTCTTCGTCGAATTGAAATCACAGAAGAAGATCGGAGAGTAACTTATTTTTCTGTATATGAAGAACTAGCTTGTCGCAATTTGAAATTCTTGCGATCTAATAACATTATTGAAAAAGATTTGCAGTGCGAACATTACTTTGAGGAAGCAACTGATTATATCTTTGAAAAAATGTTATTAAACAAGCCACTAACTTTAACTGGAACCGAGCATCCCGACGGTAAATTATCTTTTAAAGATAAATACATTATGTGGGACAACAAATCCAAAGAAACGGCAGTAAATTTGAAGGACCATATACAGCAATTTGACAGATACATAAAAACATCTGATAAGGATGTAGTTGTGTTTATGGTTATTGCGCCTGAATTCACGCCGCAGAGTGTGCAGGAATGTGTAGATTATTCGTTAAACAATGATGCTCAAATTTTGTTGATTACAGCAGAAGAGTTAAAGAAAGTTGCTGAAATCTGGAGCAAAAAGCATAGTGGCGAGATTTTCAACTTAGGTTATTTTAAGCAAAATGGTCGGTTTGATATTTCTAGATTGAATCTTTAATCCAACAGAAAAACCGCTACCCGATTGGGTAGCGGTTTTTATTATGTTCTATCTTTCGATTAGACAGCGCCCTGAGCCATCATGGCGTCGGCAACCTTCTCGAAACCGGCGATGTTGGCGCCGGCCACCAGATCACCCTTCATGCCGTACTTCTCAGCGGCCTTATAGGAGTTCCAGTAGATGTTGTACATAATCTGCTTCAGCTTGGCATCCACTTCCTCGGTGGTCCAACTATAACGCATAGAGTTCTGGCTCATCTCCAGACCGGAAACGGCCACACCACCGGCGTTAACAGCCTTAGAGGGAGCAACCACAACGCCGTTCTTCTTCAGATAGGCGATAGCCTCGTTGGTGGAGGGCATGTTGGAAACCTCAACGTAGTACTTGATGCCGTTGGCAACAATCTGTTCGGCCTCGGCGATGCCAACCTCGTTCTGGGTGGCGCAGGGCATCAGGATATCGGCCTTAACACCCCAGGGCTTCTGACCCTCGAAGTAGGGAACACCGAACTTGTCGGCATAATCCTTAACCTTGTCACGGCCGGAGGTACGCATCTCAACCATAAAGTCGAACTTCTCCTGGGTGGTGACACCCTCTTCGTCATAGACGTAGCCGTCGGGACCGGAGATGGTGACCACCTTACCGCCCAGCTCGGCAACCTTCATAGCGGTACCCCAGGCCACGTTACCGAAGCCGGAGATAGCAAAGGTCTTGCCCTTGATGCTGTCGCCGAAGGACTTCAGCATCTCGTCGGTGTAGTACACGGCGCCGAAGCCGGTAGCCTCGGGACGGATCAGAGAACCGCCGTAGGACAGACCCTTGCCGGTCAGCACGCCCTCATAGCGGTTGACCAAGCGCTTGTACTGGCCGAACATATAACCAACCTCGCGAGCGCCTACGCCGATGTCACCGGCGGGTACGTCGGTGTCAGCGCCGATGTGGCGATACAGCTCGGTGATGAAGGACTGGCAGAAACGCATAATCTCGTTGTCGGACTTGCCACGGGGGTCAAAGTCGGAACCGCCCTTACCACCGCCCATGGGCAGGCTGGTCAGGGAGTTTTTAAAGGTCTGCTCAAAGCCCAGGAACTTGATGATGCTCAGGTTCACAGAGGGATGGAAGCGCAGACCGCCCTTGTAGGGGCCGATGGCGCTGTTGAACTGTACACGATAGCCACGGTTGATCTGAATCTTACCGGCATCGTCGATCCACGGCACTCGGAAGATAATGGCGCGCTCGGGCTCAACCAAACGCTCCAGCAAGCTGGCAGCCTCGTACTTGGGGTTGGCGTTGATAACGGGACGCAGGCTCTCCAGAACCTCTTCACAGGTCTGCAAGAACTCGGGCTGGTCTTTGTAACGAGCCTTCAGGTCGTCCAGTACACGGGAAACGTAAGACATAAATAACACTCCTTATATGAAATAATATAATGGCTACATTATAGCAGAAAAATGAGGATTTGCAAGAAATTCTTAACAAAATTTCATATTTTTTTGCAATTTTCTGCTAATTTTCGAGTTTTTGGCAGAAAATTGACAGTTTTCCGTGACCAAAATTGCAAACACAGCGATTGCAATTTGCGTCAAATTATGGTATGCTAGTGAAAACGAAAGGGGATGAACCCAATGAAAATTATGGCTGTGGATTTGGGAAAGGCCCGTACCGGCATCGCCATCAGCGATATCGGTGAGCGGTTGGCCAGCCCGGTAGGCACCATTACCGAATACGTGGACGAGCGTCTGCTGCCCAAGATTGCGGATGCCGCCAAAGAGCAAAGAGCCGAGATGATTGTGGTGGGTCATCCCAGAAATATGGACGGCAGCCGTGGCGAGAGCGCCCGTCGTGCCGAGGATTTGGCCCGGAAGCTGGAAGAGCTGACCGGTCTGCCGGTAAAGCTGTGGGACGAGCGGATGACCACCGTCTCTGCCATCGGCTACCTCAACCAAAACGACGTCCGTGGTAAGAAGCGCAAACAGGTGGTGGATACCGTAGCCGCCACCATCATTTTGCAGGACTTTTTGGATAGTCGCAAGTGAGCAGAGGAAAATAATTATGTCACTTGATTATGATGAAAAGATCATTCCTTTGGCAAAAAACTTGCAAAAAACGCAACTCGGGAAGAAAATCATTTGTGGTACGATTTTTTATCTCAATATCGTATTCGATTTCAGCGTCAAAAAACGATAGATCGGTTCATAGCGGATTTTTATTGTCACAAGGCCGGATTGATTATTGAGATTGATGGTGCCCAACACTATACAGAAGAAGGAACGCAAAAGGACACGTTTCGCACAGAGGTGTTGCAAGGGTATGACTTAAAGGTCATACGTTTTACCAATGAACAAATACGCAACAATTTTCGTGGAGTATGCGAATATATTGACCAGGCGGTAAAAGCCTCCCTCCGAGAGGGAGGTGGCTGAGGCGACGCAAAGTATGTGCAGAAAGCAGGTTTTGTTGTCGTCTCTGTGAGAATGTCGCTTTGCTCCATTATCTGTAGATACAGCGTTGCCGAGGACGGAGGGAGCCTGCGGAACGGCAAGAGAGAGCAAATTTTAAGTTGCGCCATTCTCCCTCACCCGACTTCGTCGGGAGCTCCCTCCCGGAGGGAGCCTTTATGATTTGCAAGTGCATACGTACTATAAAAGCATCCGTAGGGGTGCTTTTTCTTTTGCCCGGAAATATGTGGCAGCCACCCACAAAACTGTTGCATTTTGCGGTGCAATATTATATAATGTATTCTGTATAATTGCAATTAGAATGGAGGGGTCTGTGTGCCGCAAACGTATTTGGATAATAGCGCTACCACACGGGTGTGTCGTGAGGCGGCAGAGGCAGTGTGTCGGGTGATGACCGAGGAGTTCGGCAACCCCAGTTCCCTCCACACCTTGGGCTTTCGAGCCGAGCAGGAGATGACCACCGCCCGCAAGGCGGTAGCCCGTATGATGGGTGTCCAGCCGGAGCAGATTCTGTTCACCTCCGGTGGTACCGAGGCCAATAACCTGGCCATTTTCGGCAGTGTGGCTGCCCACGCCCACGACGGTCGCCACATCGTCACCACCGGTGTAGAACACCCCTCGGTGGCGGGCGCCATTGCCCAGCTGGAACAGCAAGGCTATGAGGTGACTCGCCTAATCCCCGACGACAGCGGATTTGTGGATGCCCCCACCATTGCGGCGGCGGTACGACCGGACACGGTGCTGGTGGCGGTGATGCTGGTAAACAATGAGACCGGCGCCCGATTCCCGCTGGAAGATGCCGTGTGCGCCATTCGGCGGGTTGCACCCCGGGCGCACATCCACTGCGATGCGGTACAGGCGGCGGGCAAACTACCCCTGTATGCCGAGCGTTGGGGCTTTGACTCTATGACGGTCAGCGCCCATAAGATACACGGTCCCAAAGGTGTGGGCGCCTTGTATCTGCGCCGTGGCAGTCGAATCTTGCCCCGCACCTTTGGCGGTAAGCAAGAGGGTTCTCTCCGTCCCGGTACCGAGGCAGTACCGCTGATTGCCGGTTTTGGTGCGGCGGTGGAGCGCATGCCTATGCCCCACCGGCAGATGGGTCATTACGACGCTCTGCGGCGGCATCTGCTCTCCCGCTTAGAGGATAATCCGGGCATCCGTTTTCACATCCCCCACTTGGGTGTGCCGTACATCATCCATCTGTCGGCACCCGGATACAAGAGTGAGACCATGCTCCACTTCTTGGCGCAAAAAGAGATTTACGTTTCCAGTGGCTCTGCCTGTTCCAAGGGTGCCAAGAGCCCGGTGCTGACGGCGCTGGGACTGCCTGTGGAAGAGATTGACAGCGCCCTACGTATTAGTTTGTGTATGGATAACACCATCGAGGATATGGATCGTTTTGCCGACGGCCTGTTAGAGGCTATGGATAAACTGGCCAGAAGATGATTTTTTGAAAGGAATGACGGTTATGGCTGACAAAAAAATCAAAAGACCTAAGAATATCAGTTCTGCCGAGTGGAAAGAACTGTTGCACGTATTGGATGAATTGGAGCATCGCCCTCATAAAGACGAGGTAGAGGAGGTTGTGGCCGGTCATCCCAAGGCAAGACGGAACATCAACCCCCCGGCAGAGGGTGGCACTACCGGCAACGTGAACGATCCCTTCTCTTTGCTGGTGGTTCCCGGCGAGGGAGAAGCCGACCAGGAGGAAAACAACCAGCTGGCCTCTTTGCTGTTTTCCAATCTGTCCGGCGATGAGGGTTCTGAGGATTTGCCGACAGCGGCAGTGGTTATGCGCAACCCCTTCCGGGTGTTGGCGGCGCTGTTGATTCCTCGCAGAGAGGATTCTCTCAAGGCCATTGGCATCAAATCCGGTATTTTGTTGTCCATTGTGGCGGTGTTGGTGTGCTTTGTGATGCTGGTAAACAATCTGTTTTGGATCCCCTATTCCAACCGCCAGCTTAATCACGAATTGTTTGCGCTATACGACGCCGGAAACGATAAAACGGTGACGGACTCTGCCCAGTACCCGGTGGATATGCTGGCCGCCTTTAAGGGCTTGTATGACCGCAATCGGGACATTCAGGGTTGGCTTAGTTTCCATTCCTCCGGCGAATCCGATATGATCAACGTGGAATATCCCGTGGTTCAAACCGATAACAACAAGACCTATATCAGCACCGATTTTGATAAAAATAAAAACAAAAACGGCACCTTGTTCTTTGATGAAAAGTGCCTGATCCAGAGCGCTGTTGACACCTCTCAGGTGCTGGTGCTGTATGGTAACAGCACCGGCAACGGTCAGATGCTGTCCAACCTCTCCAAACTGATTGGAAACGTCAACAACGCCCGTTTGGCGCCCACCTTTACCCTCAGCACCCTGTATGAAAAGGCCGACTATTACGTGATGGCCGTGGTGCTGTTGGACGGTAAGGAGAAAGAACTGGACTATAAGCGTACCACCTTTGAGAATGACGAGGAATTCTTAAACCACGTACAAGCGTTCCGTGACCGTTCTCTGTTCGATTATCCCACCGACCTGTTCCCCGGTGACCAGTTGGCGGTTATCGGCACCACCGTTAGTTCCTCTGTCAGCAACCTCAGCGACGGCCGTCTGCTGATTTTGGGACGTCGTCAGCGCTATGGCGAGTCCGGCATCGAGCTGTCGGAGATCGTTAAAAACGAAGACGTGATTATGCCCTATCGCTGGTACACCAGCCAGAAGATTACCCCCCACGATTACTATTATCAGGGTTCTTCCAATAGAACCACTACCACCACGGAGTCCACCACAACTACCGACAGCACCACGGCTACCACCACGTTTGGCACGGTGATGGTGACGGATACCAACGGCTCTGTGATTGGCACCGAGACGGTGACCTGGGCCACTCAGACGGTCAAGACGGAGCTGGTGACCGACATCGACGGTGCGGTGATCGGCACCCGTACGGTGACCGAAGACGATGGGTCCACCACGGTGAATAAGAATACTTATACCACCAGCCACACCTATACCGAGACCACCACCAGCACCACCACCCGTTCGGTGCCCACCGGTATCGTTATTACTAAGGTGCCCCAGTCCACCGGTGAGACGACGTCTTCGGAAAGCAATCCCTCCGAGAGTGCTTCCACTGACGGAACGACTGCAGAGAGCGCTCCTTCCGAGTCCGGTTCTTCGGATACGGTTACCGAGAGCACCACTACCACCACCAACGAATAAGAGTGAGGATCATTATGCAAGAGTATATTCCCAGCGAAATATTGCTGATTAAAAACGGCGAACTGGCACTGAAGGGTCTTAACCGCCGTACTTTTGAAGAGGCGCTGATGAGCAACCTACGCTATCGTCTGCGTCATCACGGCGATTTTCTGATTCGTCGTGCTCAGTCCACCATTTTTATCGAGCCCAAAAACGATTATGCGGATATGGAGGGCGCATCGGATGCGGTATCCCGTGTATTCGGTATCGCCGCCTATTCCCGTGCCCGTGTCACCACCAAGGATTTGACCGCCATCCAGCAGGCAGCGGTAGAATATCTGGGTGACCGTCTGGCCACCGCCAAGACCTTTAAGGTGGAGGCAAAACGTGCGGATAAAGCATTCCCCTATACCTCTCCGGAGATTAGCCGTGAGGTGGGTGGCTACGTATTATCCCATTATCATCACCTAAAGGTGGACGTGCGCAATCCGGAAGTGCTGATTATGGTTGAGATCCGCGATTTCGGCGCCTATATCCACGCCCAGCAGTTGCGGGGTGCGGGCGGTATGCGGGTGGGCACCGGTGGCAAGGCCGCCATTATGATTTGCGGCGGTAGCGACAGCCCTGTGGCCGCCTATATGATGGCCAAGCGTGGTATCCAGCTGACCGGTATTCACTTTGCTTCTCCGCCCTATACCAGTGAGCGTGCCGAGCAAAAGGTGATCTCCCTGATGGAAAAGGTGGGTCGCTATGCAGGCAATATGAAACTGCATATCGTTCCCTTTACCTGTATTCAAGAAGAGATTCAAAAGAACTGTCCCGAGGATTATTTCACCCTGATTATGCGCCGTTTTATGATGCGTCTGGCCCAGCGTGTGGCACGTGACGCTGAGTGTGGCGCCCTCATCACCGGTGAGAGCCTGGGTCAGGTAGCCAGCCAGACCATCCCCGCTATGGCGGTGGTGGACACCCTGGCCAATATCCCGGTATTCCGTCCCTTGATTGGTATGGATAAGGAAGAGATTGTGGTGATTTCCCGCAAGATCGACACCTTCGAGTTGTCCATCCAGCCCTATGAGGATTGCTGTACCGTGTTTACCCCTCGCCATCCCTGCACCAAGCCCAAACTGTACAAGGTGGAAGAAGCCGAGTCGGTGCTGGACGTGGAGGCGCTGGTAGAGGAGGCACTGCAGGGCATTCGCACCTTGCAGATCTAATCGCTGTTTGAGAAAGGAGGGTGACCCTATGACCCGCACCCTATGTACATACGGTCTGGCAGAAAACCAGTTGCGTCAGCGACTGGAGGATCTGTTGGGCGCATCGGAGATAGAGGTCACTCTGTCTGTTTGCGACGGTCACGGCAACGTGACCGTTACCGCTGGCGAAGAGGTTTTGTTAGAGGAGACTTGCGCAGAAATCGCTCTTCGCCTCAATGGATTTGTATACAGCTGTGAGGGCAAGAGTTTGGCCGCCGCTGTGGTGGAGCTGTTGTCCGCTCACAAGCTGACGGTGGCCACCGCCGAGAGTTGTACCGGTGGTATGATTGCCGCCGCCATCACCGACGTGCCGGGGGCATCCCGTGTGTTTGGCACCGGTGTGGTCAGTTATTCTAACGAGTGTAAGGCTACCTTGCTCTCGGTTTCTATAGACACCCTATCCGCCATTGGCGCGGTCAGCGCCGAGACCGCCGGCGAGATGGCACGTGGCGTGCGTCAGACGGGCGCTGCCACCCTGGGTGTGGCGGTGACCGGCGAGGCCGGCCCTATACCGGCAGAGGATTTGCCGGTAGGCACGGTGTTTATCGCTCTGGCTGATGGCAAGCGCACCTGGGTGGAGGAACTCCACCTGGATGGTCCCGGCCGGGCGTCCATCCGTCGCCAGTCCGCAGATCGGGTGCTGTGGTTATTGTGGCGGTATCTGTCCGCCTATCCGGCGGTAATGGCCGGTGGCGAGAGTAATCGCACCGCTCAGCAGCGGATCATCCCCCTTACCCAAGGTTCGGGACAACCCCGCCTGCTGTCCAGGTTGTTGCCCTGGCGGGGTGACAGCCGTCGCCGTTTGGCGGTGAAGTGGACGGCACTACTGTTGGCGCTGGCGGTTTTGGTTGGTGCCGGCATCGGTGGCTACCGCTATCTCAGCCAGCCCCACCGCAACCTGGAGTTGCAGGAGAGCCTGGGCGATTTGTATTGGAACGTGTCCAACGACCTGACCGATACCACCACGGATAACGACGCCTATCCCGCCGGGATGTTGCCGGTGTTCCGTGGTCTGTACGATATGAATGCGGACGTGGGCGGATGGTTGCACGTCCCCGGCACCGGTATGGATTATCCGGTGATGAACTATGCTAATGGGTATTACGATAACCACAGCTTCTTAAAGGAATATTCCATTTATGGCCAGCCCTATTTTGGCAGTCCCATTACCCAGCGTATGTGCTTGGTGTATGGACAGAATACCGGCGATGGCCAGATGTTCTCAGAATTGCTCAATTACCGTCGGGTGGCGTATTTGCAAGAGCACAGCGTGATTGAGTGCAACACGATTTATCAAAACAGCCGTTGGCAGATTGTGGCCGTGGCGGTGCTGGACGACCGCAACCCGGACGAGTTTTCGCTGGTTGTGGAGAATCCGGACGATGACGAGGTCTATGCCCGGTATTTGGCGGAGATTCAAGAACGTTCGCTGTTTTTGAGTGACGTTGCTTTGACCACTCAGGACCGCCTATTGGTGCTGACCACCACCGCCCAGCAGGAATACGGTTTCTCCGGTGCTCGGTTGGCGGTATTTGCCCGTTTGGTAGAGGGCGACGTCCCCACCGTTACCTACCGTGTCAACAATTTGGCTAAGATGCCGTCGGCTATGTACGGCTCGGTGGATGGTACCACCACCCGCACGTTACGTGGCACCACCTCTACTGTGGCTACAGAGCCTCAGGCAGAAAGCACGGTGTCCACCGCCGGGACCGAATCCTCGGCGCAGTCCACGGTGTCTACCGTAAGCAGTACGGCAATCTCCACCGAAAGTACGGTGCCTACCACAATATCCACTACAGAACAGTCGGCAACCACCGGTGGTACGGCACCTTCTGACCAAAGCACCTCAGCCACGGTGTCCACAACGGTTACCGAGGCAGATCCTTCTGCTTCTTCCGGTACAAGCACAGAGGCGAGTGTTCCCACCGAGTCCGGCTCTACCGACCCGGCGGAGTCCACCTCTACGGAGGAGAGCATAAGCACCACCGAGACCACTCTGCCCACCGTGGGCACCACCCTACCCACCGAAGAGAACGGGGTAGCGGAATAAGGAGAACAATCTATGCTAATTTTGGGAATTGACCCCGGTTATGCCATCATTGGTTGGGGTGTCATCCGCTATGAGCGGGGGCGATTCATCCCGGTGGATTTTGGGGCGATTACCACCCCGGCCGGCATGCCCTTTAATCGGCGTCTGGAGGTTATATACGACGAGATGACCGCTCTGCTATCCCGTCATACCCCCGATGCGGTAGCGGTGGAAAAACTGTATTTCCAGAACAACCAAAAGACCGCCATCGACGTGGCTCAAGCCCGTGGCGTGACCATGTTGGCCATACATAAGAGCGGTGTGCCGGTGTTTGAATACACCCCCCTACAGGTAAAGAGCGCCGTCACCGGATTCGGTCAGGCGCAAAAACCTCAGGTAATGGAGATGACCAAACGGCTGTTACGGCTAAAGGCAGTGCCCAAGCCGGACGATACCGCCGATGCGCTGGCGATTGCCATCTGCCATGCCCAATACGGTGGCACAGCGCTCAAACAAGCCCTATTGAGAGGTGACGTATAATGCTATATAGTGTCAAAGGAGAACTCATCCACGTAGAGCCGAAAATGGCGGTGGTTTGTTGTGGCGGTGTAGGATTCCGCCTGCAGATTACGATGAATACAGCCCGTCAGCTGCCGTCCATCGGTGGCGAGACTATGCTGTATACCTATATGAACGTCCGTGAGGACGCCATTGAATTGTTCGGCTTTGCCGACCAGGGTGAACTGAACTGTTTTAAGATGCTCACCGGCATCTCCGGTGTGGGCCCCAAGGTGGGTCTGTCCATTCTGTCCGAGTTGACTCCGGAGCGGGTGGCTCTGGCGGTGGCATCCGGTGACTATAAGTCGCTGACCAAGGCGTCCGGCGTAGGCCCCAAACTGGCACAGCGCATTGTGCTGGAGCTGAAAGATAAGGTGGGTGGCAACCTGACCACCACCGCATCGGCAGGTATGGATATGCCTGCCGCCGTTGCCGTTTCCGCTTCCTCCAACGCCACTCAGGCGGTAGAGGCGCTGACGGTGCTGGGCTTTACCGCCGGCGAGGCATCTGCCGCCGTGGGCAAGCTGGATAGCGCCCAGCCGGTAGAGGTGCTGGTGCGGGATGCCCTAAAGATGTTAGCAAGGAGAGGTTGATATGAAGTACGACCTCATTATTATTGGAGGTGGTGCCGGCGGTCTGGCGGCATCCGTCTTTTTAACCCGTGAAAAACCCGGTTGTCGGGTGTTGGTGTTGGAGAAAAATCCCCGTGTAGGCAAGAAACTGATGGCCACCGGTAACGGTACCTGTAACCTGACCAACGTAACCGCCACCACCGCCAATTATCACGGTGCTCCCGTGCTGGCGGAGAAAATGCTGAAAGCGCTTACAGTCCGGCAAACAATGGATTTTTTCACCGACATCGGTGTGGACTGTGTCACCCGTGAAGACGGCAAAGTCTATCCCGCATCCGAGCAGGCCGGCTCGGTGCTGGACGCTCTGCGACTGACCGCAGAGGCATCCGGCGTCACCATCCTGTGCGAGAAAAAGGCAGAGCGCATCCAAAAGACCAAATCCGGCTGGATGGTAAAGGCGGGGGAGGACTCCTATACCGCATCTTATCTGCTGGTGACGGTGGGTGGTGCGGCGGCACCGGCCTTGGGCGGTAGCGCCGAGGGCTATCGGTTGCTCACCGACCTGGGATGCCAAAAGACACCGCTGTTCCCGTCCATTGTCCAGTTGCGCACCGCCACCGACTTTGTGCGGTCGGTAAAGGGCATTCGTGTGGACGCCACCCTGTCGCTGAAGCGAAACGGCAAGGAGTTGGCACGTAACACCGGTGAGGTGCTGTTCACCGATTATGGTCTGTCCGGACCGGCGGTGATGCAGATTTCCCGTCCGGTAGGCGATTGGGAACGACAGAAAAAAGGCGATATGACCGCCTGCTTGGATATTCTCCCCACGTGGAATAAGGGGGATTTGACCCGGCGCATTCTGGAGCGGAGCAAACTGCCCGGACGGACGCTGGAAGATTTGCTTACCGGCCTGACCCACAAGCGGGTGGGACAGACGGTACTGCGTGTGGCGGGGGTGTTACCCCTGACCCGACCGGTAGATAGCCTGACCGCCGCCGAGGCGGAGCGGATTGCCGACACCCTTAAGGGGTGGTGTTTGCCGGTGACCGGCACCCAGGGCTTTGGTGGCGCTCAGGTCACTGCCGGTGGTATTGATGCTACCGAGGTGGACGACCGCACCCTGGAGATTCGTCGTCTGCCGGGTGTGTATGCCGCCGGTGAGGTGCTGGACGTGGATGGCGATTGCGGTGGATATAATCTGCAGTTTGCTTGGTCCTCGGCCTGCGTGGTGGCACAGGCGATTGCCAAGAAATTGTAAAAAGGAGGCGGCGGTATGCTGCGTATAACCGGGATTAAACTCCCTCTATCCTATACCGATGCGGATCTGTCCAGACGTGCCGCTGACCTGGTGGGTATGCCCATTAAGAGTCTCCGTCTGCGACGGAGGTCGGTGGATGCCCGTAAAAAAGATAACGTCCATTTCACCGCCACGGTGGACGTGACGGTGGACAATGAAGATAAGGCGTTGCGCCGAGCTAAGGGCAACGTCGCCCGGGTAGAGGAGACTCCCTACGTGGTGACGGCACCGACCGCACAGCCCGACCTACCTCCGGTGGTGGTGGGCAGTGGTCCGGCCGGTCTGTTTGCCGCCTTGACCCTGGCCCAGGCGGGGGTACGTCCCATTCTGCTGGAGCGGGGTGGCGATGTGGATAGCCGTCGGGCGGCGGTGGATCTGTTCCACCGCACCGGTGTGCTGGATACCGCCTCTAACGTGCAATTTGGCGAGGGTGGTGCCGGTACCTTTTCGGACGGCAAACTGAATTCCGGTATCAAGGATCCTCGTTGCCGTCGGGTGCTGGAGACCTTTGTGGAGGCCGGCGCACCGGCAGAGATTCTGTGGCAGGCTAAGCCCCATATCGGCACCGATAAGTTGCAGGACACCGTCCGTGGTCTGCGCAACGAGATCATCCGCCTGGGCGGTCAGGTGCATTTTTACCACAAGGTGACCGACCTGGTGCTGTCCGATAATGCCCTCACCGCTTTGGTGGTGGATACTCCGGACGGTCAGCGGGAGATACCCTGTAATCGGGTGGTTTTGGCCATTGGTCACTCTGCCCGGGATACTGCCGAGATGCTGTATCGCCGTGGTCTGCCTATGGAGCAAAAGCCCTTTGCGGTGGGTGTCCGTGTGGAGCATCCCCGCAGTATGATCGATCAGAGCCAATACGGCTCTGCCGCCGGTCACCCGGCACTGGGTGCGGCGGACTATAAGCTTAGTTGCCGTCCTACCGGCGGACGGGGTGTATACTCGTTCTGTATGTGTCCCGGTGGCACGGTGGTGGCCGCCGCATCCGAAGAGGAGATGGTGGCGGTCAACGGTATGAGCGAGTATGCCCGTGATGCAGAGAACTCCAACAGCGCTCTGCTGGTGGGTGTGGATCCGGCGGATTTTGGCTCGGAGCACCCCTTGGCGGGCTTTGAATTTCAGCGCCAAATGGAGCGTGCCGCCTACGTGCTGGGCGGTAGCAACTATCACGCCCCGGCCCAGTTGGTGGGCGATTTTCTGTCCGACCGCGCCTCGGTGGGCGTGGGCGACGTAAACCCCTCCTATCAGCCCGGCGTCACCTGGTGCGATCTGCGGGAGTGTCTGCCCGGCTTTGTGGCGGGCTCGCTGAAACTGGCGCTTCCTATGTTCGGTCGGCAGATTGCCGGCTTTGACCGGGCGGATGCGGTACTGACCGGTGTAGAGAGTCGCTCCTCTTCTCCGGTGCGCCTACGCCGTGACAGCCGTGGCCAATCGGCGGTGGCGGGGGTATATCCCTGTGGCGAAGGCGCCGGCTATGCCGGTGGCATTCTGTCGGCGGCGGTGGACGGCATCCGCTGTGCCGAGTGGATTTTGCAAGACATTATGTAATACAAATGCAATACAAAATAAAAAAAGACCGCTGATGATTGTCAGCGGTCTTTTTTTATTATTCATTCTACTTTCAGTCGATTGCACAGGGTCTGGTCGGGGTTGACATAGGCGGTACGGTTATCGGTGTAGATGACCATACCCGGCTTGGCGCCGGAGGGCTTTTTCACGAATTTGGCCAGGGCATAATCCACCGGCACTTGGACACTGTCGGCGGCCTTGGAGTGGGTGGCGGCTAAGATAGCCGCCTGCTCCAGGGTGCTGTCGGGCGGGGTGACGCCCTCGCACACCACGATGACGTGGCTGCCGGGGATATTCTTGGTGTGGAGCCAATAGTCACTGCCCTTGGCGGTGCGCAGAGTCAGCCGATCGTTCTCCAAATTGTTCCGTCCCACGTAGATGGTAAATCCGTCATCTGAGCGGAATGTAAGCGGTTTCATAGCCGGTGGCGGTTTCTGCTTTCCTCTCTGGCGGCGCAGGTACCCTTCGGTCTCCAGCTCGGTGCGCAGTTCCTCCAATTCACGGGTGGTGGTGGCACGGGAAAGGCTGTCGAACACCGACTCCAGATATACCAGTTCTTGCTCGCCGGCGGCAATGCGGTCGGTGAGCATCCGCTGGGCGGTCTGGGCACGGCGGTAGTCCTTGTAATATTTCTGGGCGTTGGCATTGGCCGACAGCGCCGGGTCCAACGGCACGGTGAGCATACTACAATTCTCGTCGTAATAGTTCACCAGCTCTGCCGAGGATGCGCCCGGCTGAATCAGGTGCATATTGGCGTGGATCAGGTCGCCGTACAGACGGAGGGTCTCCCGGTTTTCGGCGGCGGCCAGTTCTTGGCGCTGGATATGGATTTTACGGGTGACTCGCTCGGTGGTGTTGGTCAGCACCTTGAGCAGATCGTGACCCTTGGAGCGCATACGCTCGGCAATAGCCCGTTTTTCGTAAAAGGCGTCCAGTAGGTGCGAGAAGGTGTCTATCTCTTGCCCCACCGCATCCAGACCATACTGGATGATGGGCTGAAAACTGAATTCCAGCGGTGTGCCGTCCGGCTTGGTCACCAGATAGGGCACCCGGCGATCACCGGTGACCACTGCATCCCGGGTGCGGGCTAGGCAGTCCGCCAGTTTTTCCCACTCGTGGGGGGTGAGGAAACTGACAGCGGTGTCGGCACCGGCGGTGGCACGGTGGGCAATCTCCCGACAGGATAGGGGAGACAGACCGGTGGTGATGCTCTGTAGCGCCTTGGACAGCGGACCGTCCTTTCCCTCACGGATGGCGGTGAGGATATCCCCGATGGGGTGCTGGGTCAGGTCAAAGCGACCGGTGGGTGCCGGTGGCACCTCGTACCGCAGACCGGGCAGGATGGGACGCACCGAGGACATAGCGGGATCCACCCGCTTGATGGAGTCGATGATGACACCATCCTGACCGATGAGGATGATGTTGCTGTGACGCCCCATAATCTCCACCGCCAGGGTCAGCCGTACCGGCTCACCCAGTTCGCTAATGCAGTCAAAGTCTAGGTATAGCGCTCGCTCAAGACCCTCTTGGCGGATGCCGGCCAGACGTCCGCCGGTAAGCCGTTTGCGCAGCAGCATACAGAACATAGGCGGTTGCGCCGGGTTCTCCGGTGCGGTATCGGTAAAATGAATACGGGGAGAATTGGCGCCGGCAGAGAGATACAGTTTGCGATTACCACCACGAAAACGCAGAGCAATCAGCAATTCCTCTCGTCCCGGCTGGTGGATTTTGTCAATACGCGCCTCGGGCAGAGCGTCAATCAGCTCTTGCTTAAGACAGGATAAAAATGCACCGTCCAATGCCATATCCAATTCCCTCCTTTCACAGAATTCTCAAAAAGATTACTTAACGACGTCGTAGGGGTCACCATCCCGATAGACGGTAACAACCAAGTCGGGGAAAGACTCCTCCAGCCATTGGGCCAGGGTGTCTACCACCGGCACTTCGGTGGCGTAGTGGCCTGCCTCGACCACGTTGATGCTGTTGGCGGTGGCCAGCCACTCGTGGTGCTTGACCTCGCCGGTGACGTAGGCGTCGGCCAAGCCGATGCAATCACCGATAAAATCGCCACCGCCACCGCCGCATACCGCTACGGTGCGCACGGACCGGTCACCGGCATAGCGCACAGCGGTGTCCAGCTGTTTTGCCACGTGGGTGGCAAAGGCTTTGGCGGTCAGCTCTTCCGGCAGGGTGCCGATGCGGGTATAGCCGTCCTCGGCTACCGTCACGTCGGTCAGCCCCAGTACCGCCGCCAAGGTGTCGTTGACACCGCCCTGGGCTTTATCCAGGTTGGTGTGGGCGGCAATCAGGGCGATGCCCTTCTCGGCCAGCCGATAGGGGATGCTGTGGGCAGACAACTTTTTCAGCGGTGCAAAAATCACCGGGTGATGGGTAATAATCAGGTCGGCACCCACCGCGCAGGCGGTGTCCACTGCGTCGGCGGGGGCGTCCAGCGCCACCAGCACCCGCTGTACCTCTCGGTTGGGGTCACCCACCAGCAGTCCGGGATTGTCCCAATCCTCGGCGGTGGCAAAGGGTGCCAGCGTATTCAAAAAATCGTAGATAGCTTTTACAGTCATCGGGGATTCCTCCGATCATAGGGCTCCCACAGGAGCGTTTTTCAGTTCATAGAATATCTTGACCATCTGGATGAATTTCATCACCAGACGACCATTTTGGGGCACGCAACGATAGATGGTGGCACCCTGCTGTACCTCGAAATGCTTACCGGGGCTAAAGGGCAACGTGGGGATGCCGACGATGGGGATGGTCAGTTCTGCCGGCTCACCGTGGATGGTGCCGGTGATGTGAAAGTGGTCGCCGTTCAGTTCCAGTTGTCCGTCACCCACGTCCACGAATTTGTTTTTCTGTTCATCTACCATACGGATGGTGATTCGGTCAGACAGGGTGGTGTCCAGACCCTTTTGGATGCGCTCTTTCAGTCGGTTGTGTATCAGGCGACTCCAATCGGATACGTAGCGGATTTCTTCACCGATTCCCTTGTGGTTGTGGAAGAACCCCCACTTATCGCTAACCTGCTCATAGCCACAGGCGGTACAGCGGATGGTGTCGCCCACGGCCTGCATGTGGTATTCTTTGCCACAATGCGGGCAGGCATACAGCACGTTTTCCAGTCCCTCAATGCGGTTGGTCTGGTGGTATACCGCCCGGACTTCTTCCTGTTCACGATAGGCGTCAAACAGCAGTGCTTCGTCAGCCTTTTCCTTGATTTGCTCCTCGGTCATATCGGTCAGTTCCTCTTTGGTGAACAGGCGGTAGATATCCATATAGGTGCGGCCGGGGTGCATGCCCTTTTTCCACTTGGGCATAACGAAATAGGAGCCGGTGGCACGGGCTACGTACACGTCGGCACCCAGCCACTGGAGAAACTTATAGGTGGCGGAAGGGATGGGGGTGGATAGACCGTCCTCGCACATCAGTCCGGCGGGATAGATGACCAGAGGCTGTCCTGCTTCGATCACCGACCGCATCGCTTTCAGGTCGCTGACAGCGGTCTGGAATTGCTGTTTGGGGATAACACCCACCTTTTCCATATACCCCTTGACGGGCAAGGTGGAGAAAAAGGATTTACTGGTGACAAAGGACATGGTGCGGTTGGTAGCGCCAATCAGGTTGACAAAATCCAGTGCCGCCTGATGGTTGGCAATCACCACAAAAGGTCCTTTTTTACCCTTTATCTCATTACGGAGGAACCGCCGACGGAATACAAAGGTAGCCAAAATCCAAGCGGCACCTTGCGCCACACGATAATGGAATAGGCTGGGCTTTTTATACGCCATGATGATTCCTCCTTTCTTTGAATTTCGTATATGTTAGATCATCAATTTGACAATTTCTTGGTCGGTGGGTTGCATACCTACACGACCGATGTGGCCTACGTCCTTGATGGTGTCACCGGTATCCTCACGGATAATGCCGGTGCCCTGGGAATAGGCCTTGCCCTTCATAGCCAGGGCGTGGGCAAACAGGGCCGCATCCAGTGCCGAACTGATTTTGGCGGCGCAAGAGGTCTTGGCACCGTCGCAAATGATGCCGGGGATGTCCGCCAGGGTGTTGTCGATGGTGTCCTTGATCTGCTCCAGGTTGCCACCCACCAGATAGGTGATGGCGGCGCCGGCGGCGGTAGCGGCAGAGACCACACCGCAGAATGCAGACAGTTTACCGATGTATTCTTTCTGATACACCGTCATCAGGCTGGAGAATATCAGAGCCCGCATCATCTTGTCTTCCGGAATCTGGCGCTCACGGGCATACACAATCACCGGCACGGTGGAGGTGATGCCCTGGTTGCCGCTACCGGAGGTGATGATTACCGGCATATCGCAACCGTCCATACGTGCCTCGGATGCAGATGCGGCATAGGCGCGTACCTTGGTATAGACGCTGTGGGCATAGGTATCCAACAACGCCTTGCCGATGCCGATGCCGTAGTCACCCTGCATACCACGACCGGCGATGGCCATATTGCAGGCAATCTGGCGCTCGGTGTGGGGACGGATGAGATCCAGTTCGATCTCGTTGGCAAAGGTATAGATATTCTCGATGCTCAGGGCAGAGCGATCGGCACGCTCGGTGATGTCTGCCTTGTCCTCTACCTCGAATACCACGTCGGTGTTTTTGGCAATACGAACAATATTGCGGTGGCTGTGGCGCACCTCTACCTCTACCCGGTCGGTGCCGGCGAACAGCTCGATGATGAAGTGCAGAGGGATGGTGGAATCCAGAAACTCCACCGAGCAGGTGCCCTTCTTGAGCAGAGCGTTGGTGGCGGCGATACCCTCGGGAGAAACCCCCTCCAGCACCTCCATCACACGGTCGGCGTCACCGGCGATAGCGCCCAGCGCACAGGCCGCCTCGATGCCGGTCATACCGCCGGAGTTGGGGATGCGGACGCACCGCACGTTTTTGATGATATTACCGCTGCAACGGGCCAGGATACCCTCCGGGTCACAGCCCAGCACCTGACGACCTTTGGCGGCGGCATAAGCCAAGGCGATGGGCTCGGTACAACCCATAGCGGGCACCAATTCCTCATCCAAAATGGCCAAAAAATCTTGTTTTATCTTCTCGTTCATTACCATTCCTCACTTTTCAAAGATGGTTAATCAACTTATTATACCAAATTAATAATCGCAAGTAAAGAGAAAAGCGCAAAAAAAGAGCCTGTGACAATTGCCACAGGCTCTTTTTTGCGTATTAGTTCTTGCACACCCGATTGACCCGTTCGGTCATGGCCCATTCCAAAGCCGCAAAACCGCCCATAAACACCGGGAACAGACCCACGTTGACGTGCTGGGCAATCAGGCCAAATACCGGCGGCATAAAGGTGGCACCGCAGTAGGCAAAGGCCATCTGGATACCCACGATGGCGTGGCTGTTTTCCCGCCCAAAATGGATGGGGGTGGAGTGGATAATGGAGGGATATACCGGTGCGCAACCAAGACCCAACACCAGCAGACCCACCAGTGCGGCGGTGGGGTGGGGAACAAACAACAGACCCAGACCCAGAGCCTGGATGGTGATGCCCACACGGATCATAGTTTTATCGCCGAAGCGATCCGCCACAAAGCCATTAAGTAGTCGCCCGATGGTGACACCCAGCGATCCCAACAGCGCATAGGTAGCGGCAGAGGGCTTGTCCACGCTGTGGTGATCCACCAGAAAGCTGCTGGTCCACAGGGTGGCGGTGGACTCCAGTGCGCAATAGCTGAAAAAGGCGATCAGCGTGGCTTTGACACCGGGAATCTTGATAGCGCCACGGATGCCGATGGGGGCTTCGTAATCCTCATCGGTGGCGTCTGTGGGGTCGGTTTTACGCTTTTTCCACAGGGGTAGGGAGATAAACAGCACCGCCGTCAGCGCCACCTGGAGCAGAAACACGGTGTTGTAGCCCAGCGACCAGCCACGGCTGGTGGTCAGCGCCCAACCCATAATGTAGGGGCCGATAGAGGCGCCCACGCCCCAGAAGCAGTGGAGCCAGCTCATGTGACGGCTGGCGTAGTGGAGCGCCACGTAGTTGTTCAGCGCCGCATCCACCGCACCGGCGCCCAAGCCATAGGGGATGGCAAACAGGCACAGCATCCAAAAGGCTCCGGATAGGGAGAAGCCCAACAGCGCACCGGCGGTGAGGGCAACGCTCAGGGCGGTGACCAGACCGGCACCCAGCCGACGGGTGAGTTTGTCCGAAAACAGGCTGGACACGATGGTGCCGCCGGAAATAATCATGGATACAATGCCCATATAGGACTCGGGAACGCTCAGTTCCTCTCGGATTACCGGCCAGGCCGCACCCAGCAGACCGTCCGGCAAACCCAGGCTGATAAACGCCATATAAATGATGGCAAGCAGTAACGAAACCATATACGCACCTCTCAGTAAATAACGTCACTACACCATACCATATTTTGCAAGGCTTTGCAAGAGTGGGTGCTTTTATTGCTGCGGATGGGGTAAAAAACACAGTGGAGCAGATGAATAAAAAAGGTGTATAATGGCGTAAGAATATACAAAAAGAACAGTAAAATCCAAAAGTATTTTTACCGTTCCATTGCTCGGTATAAGCGTGAATATCCGGGGGAAAATATAAAGGGTGCGCCTTCTTTGCGCAGAACTTTTTCTTCTACGCAAAGGGTGGTTAAAGTGTGAAAGAGCAGGGGGGTTATTGTGAGTGCTGACCCACGTTTTGACCACAAATAGGGACAAAAGTCACTAACTTCTCCAGTTGCTGTTGCTTTCGTTCCAAAGAGGAATGCACATACGTGTTCAGTGTGATAGACACGCTGGAGTGTCCCAGTAATTCGCTGAGTGTTTTTACATCCATTCCGGCGGCAACACAGCGTGTTGCAAAGGTGTGGCGGAGTGTATGAAAATTCACAGAGTTCAGCTGATGGTTTTTCAAAAGTTGCCGAAAACGATAGGCAAACGTGCGTGGGTGAACAAAGGAACCTGTGTCGGAAATCACGAAAGGCGACAACCGATTGCGATAGGCGATTTCCATCACCGGTCTTAGACAAGGGTGAAGGGGAATGGTGCGGAAAGAAGCGGTGGTTTTGGGCCGGTCCAAAGCCATTATATTTTTGCCGGCGTTTGCATCTTTGGCGCGAATTATGGTGTGGCGAATGTGCATAACTCCGTTTGGCAGATCCACGTCGTCCCAGGCCAGAGCGCACACCTCTCCTGCTCGCAAACCGCCGTATAAAGCTAAAAGCACGCCGAGGTCCGTGCCTTTTTCGGTGGGGCTTAGATGGGACTCCAATTGATGTTGTTCCTGTGCGGATAGTGTGCGGCTTTCTTGCTTTTCTGCAGAGGGCTTGTGGATTTTGATTGGAGCAGGACGCAAACCGTCGGAAACAGCCTGCTGTAATGCGGATTGTAAAATAGTGGCAATACTGCGCACATAGGCGGGAGAAAGGCTGTGGTTTTCCGTTAGTCCGCCGTATTTTTGTTTGCGTTCCAAAAAACGGTTGATTGTAAAATCGTCAATAGCCACCAGCGGTATTTCGCCCAATTCCGGGAGGATGTGGCGGCGGATTAAGAAATCGTAACGGACGTTTGTGGATTCCTTATGAAGAGGTGCGGTGACGGTAAGCCATCGAATCAGCCAGTCTCCTAACGTTGTTTTTCCGCACAAGGGCGGTGGTTCCTCTTGCGCAGATTTGAGTTTCTGCTTTACCTCGGTGTAGGAACGGCCGTATACGGATACGTAGGTGCTTTTTCCTGTATAAAGATACTCTTTTTTGTATCTTCCCTCCCATCGTCCGTCCTTTCGTTTGCGAATGTTTTCTCCACGTCTTGGCATAATATCTCCTTTCTGAAGGGCGTATTATTGATGTGACCACGAAAACGACCACAAATAAACAAAGTCCATTGAATTGTTATATGTTTTTCGGCAAAATTCGTTCAATTGTGTTATAAATATTCAAGCAAAGTGCGGGAATATAATTGACTTTATATATATAATATGTTATAATTTGTCAGAAATTGGGTGTTCCGTCCTTGCGTAGAAGAAAAAGTTCTGCGCAAAACGGTTTATTTTTTCACTTTCAAACCGAGCAAACGCTTGATTTGTTGATTGCGGTAAAAGAAAAACGATAAGGTGACGAAATGGAAGAAAGAAGAAAACAAGTGATCAACGCCTGTTTGGACACCTTTGTGTCCAAAGGTGTGTTCGACACCACGTCAAGAGACTTGAGCAAGGCGCTGCAGCTCCAGAGCGGAGGCCTGTACTACTACTTCAAGTCCAAGGACGACGTGGTTGTGGCCTGTGCCGAAGAGGCTGCGCTCCGCCTAGAACGAGATTTGATTCTGCCCGCATTGACCCAATTGAACGACCTGGACGAGCTCATGAACGGGCTGCGGATGCGCGCAGACAAGATGGCGCCCACCATGCGGTTTTTGGTGCACGTGGCGACGTCTGAAAAATACAAAGAGAAAATGCGACCGGTGCTGGATGCGTTGAGCGATCGATACAAGCAGTACGCCGGGCATTTCGCACAGCACATCGGTTGCGATCTGGAAGAGGTTGAACCGTACGTGTATATGTGTATTACGGCGGTGGCGAATTATATGATCTTCACAGAAGATTCGTATATCCACCCGCAGATTGAACTGGTTAAAAGAGAAGTCAAGAAAATCATGATGGCAAACGAGGAGGAAAAACAATGAAAATCAGAGTGGCTATTTTGGAAAAGGATATCAACTACTTGAACAGAATCGTATCGGTGTTCGGTACTCGCTATGCCGACAAGTTCGAGCTGTATTCCTTCACGGACAAAGACGTGGCTCTGTCGGTTTTGGAAGAGTCGAAGATTGACGTTTTGGTGGCTGATGACACCTTTGATATTGACGTTGAGACGTTGCCCAAGCGTTGCGGTTTTGCCTACTTTGTAGAATCGGCAGATATCAGCATGGAAAACGATCAGCTGGCCATTTGCAAATTCCAAAAGGCTGATTTGATTTATCGTCAGATCCTCAGTGTCTATTCGGAAAAGGCCGGTAGCATCTCCGGTTTGCGTCTGGACGAGGATGCAACAAAGGTGATTGCCTTCTGTCCTGTTAGCGGTGGCACCGGCGCCTCTACTGTGGCCGCTGCGGCTGCTCGCCACTATGCGCAGAATGGCAAGCGTGTATTCTACCTCAACATTGAGAAGTTTGGTAATACGGACATTTTCTTCACCGGTGAAGGTCAGTTTGATATGAGTGACATCATCTTTGCTCTGAAGAGCAAAAAGGGTAACCTGCAGATGAAACTGGAGAGTTGCGTTAAGCAGGATGCTTGTGGCGTGTATTTCTATTCTCAGCCTAAGGTTGCGCTGGATATGATGGAGTTGGGAACCGAGGAGATTGTCCGACTGATTTCGGAGATTAAGTTGTCCGGTTCTTACGACTACATTGTGATTGACAGCGACTTTGAGCTGAGCAAGGATGCCATCGCTGTGTATAAGACGGCGCACACCGTCGTATGGGTGGGTGACGGTTCTGAACTGTCCAACAGCAAACTGCAAAAGGCCTATGCGGCACTGTCCATTATGGAAGCCAAAGCGGATTCCCCGCTGACCAACCGTCTGAACTTGATTTATAACAAGTTCAGCAACAAGACCGGCTTGGCTCTCGAGGATATTGGCATCAAGAACGTGGGTGGCGCTCCTCGTTACGAGCACGCTACCACGAAGCAGGTGATCGAACAGCTTTGCGAAAAGGATATGTTCGATAAGTTAGGCTGATTTTAGGAGGATACATATGGATTTCGAGCAAGAGCAACTATTCGTTGCAGAAATAAAGCGATATGTAACCGAGAATCTTCCGCTGAGCAAGATGGAAGATGATGAGCTGCAGGTTAAGATTGAGGAGATTGTGGCCGAGAAATTGGCCGGCCAATATTGTCCCATTGACCAGCGTGTGTCTATCGTAGAGCAGGTATACAGCTCTATCCGTGGTTTCGGCTTGTTGGATAGCATCATTAAGGATGACACCATCACCGAGGTTATGATCAACGGCCCGGATAACATCTTTATCGAGCAGAGCGGTCGCCTTTTCAAATTGGACAAGCAGTTTGAGAGCCAGCGCCGTTTGGAGGACGTCATTCAGAGAATCGTGGGTCTGGCCGGTCGAGAGGTCAACCAGGCAAACCCCATTTGTGACACTCGTCTGCCGGATGGCTCCCGTGTTAACGTGGTGTTGCCGCCTATCGCCCTGTGTGGTCCGACCATCACCATCCGTAAGTTCTCCAAAACCCCTATGACCATTGAGCGATTGATCGCCTATGGCTCTATCACAAAAGAAATTGCCGAAAAATTGGAGGTTTTGGTTAAGGCAAAGTACAACATCTTCATTGCGGGCGGTACCGGTTCCGGTAAGACTACTTTCTTGAATGCATTGTCCAACTATATTCCTCGTGATGAGCGTGTTATCACCATCGAGGACTCCGCCGAGTTGCAGATTACCGGTGTGGACAACTTAGTAAGTTTGGAAACCCGAAACGCCAACGCTTCCGGTGCCGGTGAGGTTACTATCCGCGATCTAATCAAATCCTCGTTGCGTATGCGTCCCGAGCGCATCGTAGTCGGTGAGGTTCGTGGCGGCGAGGCTCTGGATATGTTGCAGGCTATGAATACCGGTCACGATGGTTCTCTTTCTACCGGTCACGCCAACTCGACCGAGGATATGTTGAGCCGTCTGGAGACCATGGTGCTGCAGGGCGCTGCCGGTTTGCCTCTGGAGGCTATCCGTCAGCAGATTGCTTCGGCCGTGGATATCATCATCCACCTCTCCCGTCTCCGTGATAAGTCCAGAAAGACTATGGAGATCTGTGAGGTTGTGGGCTATGAGAATGGCGAAATCATCCTCAACCCGCTGTATAAGTTCGAAGAGGATGAAAACAGCACCCTAGAAAAAGTTTCCGGCAGTTTGAAACGAACTAAAAATCCGATGATCAACGATTATAAGTTGCGTCTTGCCGGTTATAAAGATGAGATTTGAGGTGGATTGAATGAGCTTGTTTAAGAAAAAGGAAGATGTAGTGCAAGAACCAGAATATTTTGTGTCGGCAACCAATATGCCAACATTGAATTACCGCGTGTATTATATGAAGCCGATGGAAAAGTTTTTAACGTTTTTACTGGCCTTTGTTGTTGGCGCGCTTGTAGGTTATCTGTTTTACGGCGGAATTGGCAAAGACGAGTTTGGCCAGCCTACCATGTTGACGTGGGTGCTGAATATCTCGATTCCTGCAATTGTCGGAACTGTGGCAGGTCGCTTTTTCGTTCCTATGCGAGTGGAGTCGATTATTGCTAAGCGCAAAAAAGAGTTGAATCATCAATTCAGAGATATGCTTGAGGCGCTAACTACATCGCTGGGAGCGGGTAAAAACGTTAATGACGCATTCATCTCCGTGTATGAGGATATGAAAATCCAGTATGACGTAGATGCCTATATTCTTAAGGAACTCGAGGTTGTTATTTCGGGAATTCACAACAATATCGCATTAGAAGAAATACTGATGGATTTCGGTAATCGCAGCGATAATGACGATATAAAAAGTTTTGCAAACGTTTTCAACGTCAGTTATCGTAAGGGTGGTAACATCAAAGATGTTATCCGAAACACCCACAGCATTTTGAGCGATAAGATGGAGATTTCTGAGGATATCGAAACACTTGTTACCTCTAGCAAAACGGAGCAAAACATTATGATTGTAATGCCGATCGCGCTTATAGGTGTTATCAAAATGATGAGTCCGGAGTTTGCTGCCAATTTTGTAACGACTACCGGTATTATCTCGACCACCGTAAGCATTGTGGTTTTTGTGGTCGCATATTTCGTTGGAAAAGCTGTGCTTGATATCAAGATGTAAGGAGGAATGAGTGATGACTGGATTGGGAATTATGGATTATCTAATCATCGCATTGGGTGCAATCTCCTTAGTTGTGTGGTTGGTTTTCTTCGCAAAGGGTAGAAAGCACGATGCTATGTTTGAAGTGTTGGATGAAAAAGAATATCCGCTGAAAGACATATACAGTTTGGGTTATGCGGTTTTAGAGACGTTTAACTACAACTACAAGAGCAAAGGCGACCGAAAGTTAAGACAGCAGTTAGATGTGCTTTATGGCGGCAAGTATTGCGATTACTATTTACGCGTTATTCATTCGCAGCAAATTGCAATGGCGCTGACGGTGCTTGTTATAGCTTTTATTCTCTACGGCTTGTCTTCCGAGATACTTGCACTGGTTGTCGGTCTTGTGTTTGCCGGTCTGGCTTACTACTATTTCGGAACGGTTACAGCCAAGAAAATTTTAAAAAGATCCGATGAGTTGCTCCATGATTTTTCGGAGGTTGTATCCAAATTGGCTCTGCTTACCAACGCCGGTATGATTTTGCGTGAAGCATGGCAGGAGGTTGCTTTTGCTGGCGAAGGTATTATCTACACCGAGATGCAGGTGGCTGTAAATGAAATGAACAATGGTGTTGCAGATGTTGACGCTATCTACAATTTCGGCATGCGTTGCATCATTCCGGAAATCAAAAAGTTTACCTCTACCATTGTTCAAGGTATGACCAAGGGTAATAGTGAGTTAACAGCTATGATGCAAGAGCAGAGCAAAGAAGTGTGGCAGCTGAAAAAGCAGATTGTTCGTCGTGAGGGTGAAAAAGCTGCAAGTAAATTGCTCATCCCGATTTGCATTATGTTTGTGGGTATTTTGATCATGATCCTCGTTCCTATCTTTACGAACTTGGGTACATAACTTTTGGCTATACACAATTCATATAGCAAAATAAAAAAGAAAGGAGGGAAAACTATGATGATGCAGAATCTGATGCTGATGGGCGCTATGGCCAAGATGAAGCTTCGTAAATTCTTCACTGATGAGAAGGGCGAAGTGAACATCGTTGCTATCGTTGTTCTTATCGGTATTGCCGTTCTTCTGGCTCTGCTCTTTAAGGAGCAGATTGAAGGCCTGCTCACTACGCTGTTTGGTACCATTACCGAGAACGCTAACAACGCTGTTGGTGGTGGCGCTGCCGGCGGTGGCGCTGGTGAGTAATCACCCTTTTCGCAAGCGAGTAAGGGGGAGCTGAATTGAGTAAGCCCCCCTTGCTTGCTAAATTTCATTGATAATGGAAAGGATTGTAAAGATGTTAGGAGTCATTAAAAACAAATTGAATAAAGAAAACGGCGCCGTACAAATAGTCGAAGCTACCTTTGTGTTTCCTATTATGTTTATAATCCTTTTCTTCCTTGTATATATGGGCAATGCCTACTACATAAAAGCGCAAGTGGAATCGGTTGTAGAAACGAGAGCGTTAGAGGGTGCGGCCTATTGTGCAGACCCGATACTGGAAACGCTCAAAGAGACCAATGCGGTTCCGTCTTTGTCAAGGTTGAAAACCGAGCCGTATCGATACATATTTGGCGGCATGAGTAGCATTGAGAATAAAATTGCCACGTCGGTTCAAAACGATATCAAGAGCAGTTCGGCATCGTTCTTCAAAAACATGAAACCGAAACTAAAAACGGCAAAGACGAACATTGCTAAGTTTAACAATTATGTTGTTTACTCCACTTTTTCGGTAGAGGTAAAGTACGAGATTAAGTTTCCGATTAGTTTCTTAGGTGCAGAAGCGCCGCCTATTTTGGCAGTACACGCAAGAGCAGAAGTGCCGGTAAACGATACGGCTGAATTTATCAGAAATACGGATATGGTAATTGATTTGTTCCACGGAACGAAGATTGGTCAATCCATTTCTAACGTTTTTGGTAAGATAAACGATTTCATTTCAAGTTTCGCTAGTAAATAATGAGGTGATTTTATGAATTTTTTATATAAGGCAAGAGGTGCGATATCCATTTTCCTCGTTATTATTCTCGTGCCGATGATGACGGTATCCGCTCTTTTTGTGGACGGTAGTAAAATTAAACTCGCAAAGGGTGTAGCGGAATCTGCCGGCGATCTTGCTCTGAACACAGCGCTTACCAACTATGATACAATGTTGAAAGACATGTACGGTTTGTTTGCAACGGCGCAGGATACAACCGAGCTGTTCGGAAAACTAGAAGATTATTATCGCACCTGCATTACGTCCTCTGGAGTTAGTGAGGAGGATGCAAACGACTATGTGGGACAGATTATGTCGCAGCTGGGTTTGGTGGCTGATGGCGATGACACGGCGGATATCTTGAGTATGACAGTGGCAGATTTTAACGTTTCCAAACGTACAGATGCCACTTTGGCCAATGCTACCATCATGGAGAAGCAGATTGTCGACTTCATGAAATATCGTGCCCCGATCAATACCGGACTGAGCTTTTTGTCCTCTCTTCAGAGTTTTACTACGTTGAGCAAACAGACAGAACTTGCGGATAAGAGACAAGAATATTATAAAGCGCAAGAATCGGTTATGAATAGCGCGCAAGAGGCGTGGAAGTATATCAACAAATACAACGGAAGTGGATTTATTAAGTCAGATACGTATTTCTCCACTATGAAAACCAATTTTGATGGATATGCTGCTGCCTATACCGATATGGCGAAAACCATCATCAGAGATTTGTATGATACGCAAAGCTATACCGGCTTTACGTACTATGCCTATAGCATTGAAAAGAAAAAGGTTAAGCTAGAAGATGGCTCAGAAAAACAAATCCCCATCTTTTATACCAACAGCAAAAAAACAGCTAAGAAATCCAACTATACAGAGTACACTACCTATTCTAAGGACAAGCTGGCCACCGCGGCAAATATTAAGTCTGCGTTAACCGCTTATAATAATGCATACAAAAATTACGTGGATAATAGTGCTGCATTGTTGGTCTATGACAACAATACGTATGACCTGCAGTTCCTCGTTCAGACAAACAGAAGGCAGCTGTATAAAAACTGGGTAATGTCCATGGTGACGTTGTATGAGAAATACTGTGCTCTACGACATGCAGTTACCTATTCCGGCAAAAATGAAAACGGCGTAAGCGTTATGACCACTTCCGAAAAGTTGTTTGGTCAGAATACAGCTCAGACATACGACTGGTACTATGACAAATTCATGAGCGATTTTGATGTTTTGTCTGTGCAGTTCAATAATGAGCTCTCTTCGTATTCGAGCAAATTGCAGACTTATGCAAACAATATCGGCAACAGAACCTCTACCGATGGCGTCGAAGGCGCTATTGCCCTTATGTACGCTGAGGTTACCGGATATCGAACCACTATTAGCGATGCAAAGACGTATTTGGAAACCGCCGTTCAGCACCTGAACGACGTGTATGATGGCGTAAAGAGTGGCGGTACCTTAGAGACCAAACAGGGTGAATGGAAACAAGTTGCTGATGATAGCACCCTTAAAAACACTTCTATGGCCAAACAGGATTTGGCTGAGATTGATAGCCTTTCCACTTATCTGAACCCCACCGACGTTAATAAATTGATCCAGCGTCTCAACAATATCATCGGACACCTGGACGATTTGCTAGGCCAGATAGATAGTTATAAGTTCTTTGGAACAAAGATTGTGGAAATCAGTAATTACGATACGCTCAAGTACATTCTTTCGAATAACATCGGTGATGCCAATTTGAAAAGTGTACCCACAAACAAAAACCAGCTGGAGGTCAAAATTAACGAATGGTGCGACGGAAAGTTTGTTGTTGGTCAAAGGGTTGATGTATCTTGGGAGAACCAATCCGGAACCCAGGCAAAACTTGCGGGTACCGGTACGGATAAGCTGAACTTTTATACATACCTGTATACGCACTTCAACACCGGAACGGTTTCCAACAAAACTACCGAAAAAGTTGAGGATAAAGATAACGGCGAAAACTTCTATAACAATATCAAGGATAAGGCTAAAGAGAACGCGGATACCAGTGCCTCAGGAACGGATGCCGGTAACGTTACAACCACAAATGAGTTAAAAGAACTGGAAGGCAGACCTTCTCTTAATGCCGGTAGTGATAAAAAGACCAAAGCGGCAGAGGTAAAAACCGGTGATTCGGCAGCTAAAGACACCAGTGCCAGCTTGAGCTCAATGTTTTCCAACCTTGCTTCTGCTGCGCTCAATATGGGAACGGATTTGAGGGATAAGTTGTACGTTTCTGACTATATTCTCAGTATGTTCAGTTACGATACCATCGAAAAAGAATATGCTGTAAAGAATCCGGGTAAAGAGCTTAAGTTGCAAACGCTGACGATTAATCCTATAAATGCAACCAACAACTTTGCTTATGGCAAAGAGGTGGAATACATTATCTATGGCGGAAAGAACGCAGGCAACCTAACCAAGGCATACGGATCGATTTATGGTATTCGCTTTGCCTTCAATCTAATTTATGCATTTATGGATTCTTCGATCAGAGACACGGCGTTTGCTATTGCAACTCCGATCTCTGCAGCGACGTTGGGCGTTATTCCGGTGCCGCTGATTCAGGCAGTTATCATCATTGGTATCGCTTGCTGCGAATCGGCTATTGATTTGACTGATTTGAGAGATGGTGAGAGTGTACCCTTGTTCAAAAACAACCAGACCTGGAAGTGTTCCATTAAGGGTTTGGTGTCTGAAGTGAAATCAGAGGTAGGTACCGCATTAAAAGAAGTGGGCTCTATGGCCATTGATAGTGGCTTGGAGAAACTGAATGGTTTTCTCGATATGACGGATGAAGAATTGACCGCATTCATCAATGAGGGCACAGATGACGTCACAGATGCTGTTTCGTCTTCTTACGACACTATGATTGCACAGCATGCAAATACGGCAATCCAAAAACTGACCACGCTGTGTAACAATGCGATAGAGGAAAATATGCTTAACCCCGGAACGGATATGGCAGGAAAAGTTTCTGCCGGTTTGGATGCATGGCTTGCTGATGAAGCCTCAAAAACCGATACCTCTAAGGACATTGGTTACATGGTAAAATCTGAAGCGGTTAAGATCATCAAGCGGGATTACATTAATCTTTTGCTTGAGAAGTTGTCCGACACGGCCGAGGATGCCCAAAACACGATAGCATCAGCAGCAAATGCTGTTACCGATATTATCGAAAGCGTACGAAAAGACATTGTCAATGCTGTTATCAAAACTTCAGATAAAGTAATCGCTTATAAAGATGAAATGAAAGAAAAAATCGTAGCTTCGATGAGTGACGGTGCCGAAAGCCTTAAAAACACACTAAACAGTCAGATTGATGGCGTTTTTGGCTCGTCTACCGGTGGTGTTACCGGTGCAAGTTCGGATTCTTCCGGTCTTTCTTCGTTGCTTTCGTTCACTTACAGTGATTACTTGAGACTGTTTTTGATGATTGGTCTTTATACCAATGAAGAGGGCATTTTGCTTAGAACAGCTGATGTTATTCAGGCAAATATGTCTTTGAAGACAGGAGATACGGCGTATAGCCTTTCTAATTCTGCAGTATACGTAGACCTTTCCGCAACGATTTTGGTTAAGCCTACGCTGTTGGCATTGCCTTTGTTTGCAGATGTAGAAGGCAACCCTTCAGAAAATCAAGATTGGTATACCTTTGAATACAAATCCGTAAAGGGTTATTGAGGAGCAGAACTATGAAAAAAGTACTTGCATTAATTTTAGTAACGGCTTTTTGTCTTTCGTTAGTTGCCTGTGGCAACAAGTCTAACGAACCGCAAAACAAGGACAATGGCATCTCTACGGTGACCAGCCAAAACGAAGTAACCGAGAGCCCCACAGAATCAGAGCAGAACGACACCGAGCTCCCGCTTACTTACAAAGTTCCTTTGAAGAACATTTATGTTAATGTTCCTTTCTATCAGGAAATCGAAGAAGGATACACACAGGTTTATATGGTACACGAATCTAAGTACGTTGCAATCACTTTTGAAAAAAACGTTACTGCTAACTCCGTTAAGGAGGCACACGAGATTGCGTTTAACAAGTTTAAAATAAACATGACCAACTATGAGGGTGGCGTGAATAGCATCTCGATTGAAAAAGAAGAGACAAAGCAGATCAACGGCTTGGAAGTCTATTGTTTTGAAGGCAAGATCAATTATGGAACCGATACCAGCTATGATGGTTATGCCAAAGGTTATGCCTTTATCATGGATGGCGTACCCTGTGAAATCATTGGTTCCGTAATTGAGGATGGTCAGCCAAGTGCACTTGTTGATGAAATTTCTTTTATAGTAGATGAAATGATTAAAACCGCTAGAGAAGAAGAGTGATTAATTCTGGAGGGATGGAAGTGTTTGATAAATTAAGAAAAGAGAATGGTTCTGTAACGATTGAAGCTACCATCTCTCTCTCAGCATTTATGTTTGCCATCGTAACGATACTGACTATTGTCAACATATGTATCGTTCAGGCAAGAATTTCTTATGCGCTGAACACAACCGCAAAAGAAATTTCCCAATACAGTTATTTGTATTCTCTGACCGGTCTCAATGACAGCCAGAGCAAACTGTATAATGCTGGTGTAGAAGGAACCAAAGACGTTTCAAAGATTTTGGGTGATATCAATACGGTCTATAACGAGATTGAGAATCTTGGTCAAACCGGAAAGCAAACCCCCAGCAATATCGATGATATTATGAGTGCATGGGATTCTGCGGTCGGTAGTGTGGACACGATTCAGTCGGCCGGAACCTCGTTGTATGACACCATTACGGACATTGCGAAAGATCCAAAGGATTTGTTGTTTGGTATCGCAAAATTGGCGGCTAGCGAGGGCTTTGACTTGGTAAAGTCAAGACTTATTGCAGCACCGTTAACCAAGGCTATGATTAAAAAGCATTTGGTTGATACCAAGGAGGGAGACGTTGAAAGTTATTTGAAATCGCTTGGTGTTGTCCCGTCTGCACGAGGTTCTTATTTCGGCGGATTGGATTTTTCCAAATCCACTTTGTTTCCGTATGGATCCAATGAAATACGGTTGAACGTTTCTTATGATGTTAAGATTATCGCATTGTTGCCGATTGATTTTTCGTTCCACTTTAATCAGACCGCAGTGACACATGGCTGGCTTTCGGGAGAGCAAAGTTTTCAGTCAAGCGCTCAGTATGTTGAAAACGATACGCTGTGGACAAAGTCCACTGTCAGCGAGAGATCCTCTCTAATCAGACATATGGTCATTGCCGATATGGAAAAAGAAGGCTATGCCAAAACCTCCGGCTTGACCGATGTGCAACTGTACAACAAAGACAAAAATGAGTTTGTTATGATTTCTTCTATGAATCCGTTGTGGAGTGCGCAAGGAGAAGATCCCAAGATGTTGGCAGACCTGGACGATGTAGCACTCAAGAACAACATCGAACGACTGTGCGGAAAAATGACAAGCACGACGGCTGGTGTTGATAATATCACAACAAAAACAGAAAAGGATGGAACAGTAACCAAAAATGAAAATAAGTGTTCTGGTGCATCCAACAAGATTGTTTTGGTAATCCCTGAAGATGAGGGATTGAAAGACAAAATAGAGTCTATTATTGCTAGCGCCAATACCAAAGGAGTAACCATCGAGGTTGTTCCTAGTTATGGTAACGGTGCTAACTCAACAGTGGTCAAGGAAGAAGGAGGGGCAGAATAATGATACTTGTTGCAGATGTCGCCTTGTCTATCGTCCTTCTGATTGTAGGTTATATTGCGGCCTGCTATTATCTGCATGGAGAAAAATGGAATTCTAAAAACGTTGCTGTTCTTAAATTTACCAGAAATAAAGTAGTTTACCTATGCATTGGTGGTATTGCAGCGACAACGATGATTGCGCTTTTTCAAACGGTTTATAATTTGGAATTGCTCCATCAAATCAAACTGCTCACTTTGGTTTTAATTATGGCGCCTGTGGCAGCAATTGACTTAAGATTGCAAAAAATTCCGAATCCGTTTATGTTGGCTGCGTTGGTTTTGCGTGTGATTATTTATATACCTGAGTTTATTGTTTCGCCTGCCACAATGTTGGAGACTCTAAAGGACAATATTCTTGGCGCAGTGATTATCGGTGCTTTTTTTCTGCTGCTGTTGTTGCTGTTTAAAAACAGTATAGGCATGGGAGATATAAAGTTATTTGCGGTTATGGGCTTGTACCAAGGTCTGTGGGGTGCCATTAACTCTGTGTTTTTCTCGTTGGTGGTATCCTTCTTCCTCTCGATAGGCTTGCTGATCAGCCGAAAAAAGGGGAGAAAAGATGCGATTTCTTTTGGACCTAGCATTTTCTTGGGAACAATTATTGCTATTGGATTAGCTGGAATGTAAGTGAGGACGGATAGATATGAAACAATATAAAATGTTAATACCTGTTGCATTGGTAGTATTAATGCTTGCCTCTTGGTATATGCTCGTTGTTGATGCAGTTAAAGTTGAGTCTTCATACAACAATTATTTGACTCAAGCAAGAAAATATGCAGAAGACGGCATCACCAAATATGCAATCGAAAACTATAATCAAGCCCTTGAGATTAAAGAGGACGTTGATATTTACATAGAGGTTGCCAATTATTACAAGAGTCAAGGAAAGAAAAACGAATACATGGCCTGGTGCGAAAACTTTTTTGAAACTTTCCCTACCGAACCTAAGGCATATGACTGCATCTTAGACGTCTATTTGGGACAAAAAGACTACGAATCCTGTTACGAAATTTTGACCACTGCAGAAAAAAGAAACATATCCACTGATATCATCAAAAAAGTGAGTGAAGAAATAAAGTATGTTTTCAAACTCGACTTTAGCACCTTTGATGATGTGAGTGTATACAGTAACAATTTCTGTGCGGTCTTTGATGATGGAGCCTGGGGATTTGTTGACAGATACGGCAACCAGCGCGTTGGTTGTAAATATACGCAGGTAGGCGCCTATACAAAGTCAAACCTTGTATCCGTTGTAAACACGGATGGAGATGCCTATTTTATCGATAAAACCGGCTCCAAAGTGATGGTTTCCAAAGAGAAATACAAAAGTTTTGGTTTGCTTATTGACAATATGATTGCCGCTCAAAAAGCAGACGGCAAATACACTTATGTATCCAATGAGTTCAAGGTGTTGTTCGGCGAGTACGACTATGCGTCAGCAATGAATAGTGGTGTTGCAGCTGTAAAGACCGGTAACGAATGGCAGTTGATCAACAAAGAGGGAAAAGCAATAAGTGACGCAAAGTATTTGGACATTAAACTTGATGAAAAGCAAATTGCTTTCCGTAATGATCGTGCCTTTGTTTCTGTCGCAAACGGAAAATATATTATGGTAGACGGCAAAGGTAAACAGGTTGGCAAATTGGAGTTCGAAGATGCCCAGCTATTTGCAAGCGAGATGGCTACCGCTGTAAAAATAGATGGAAAATGGTGCTTTGTAGATATCAAGGGAAACCTTATATCCGACAAAAAATACGAAAATATTAGACCTTTTGCCAATGGTTTAGCAGCGGTCTGCATTAATGGAAAATGGGGCTTTGTTGATGAGAAAGAAAATGTTGTCATTGAACCTCAGTTTTTTGGTGCAAAAGATTTTAATGAAATGGGCAGTTGCTTTGTAATGACTGGTGACAAGTGGCAACTCTTGAAACTCTATCGTTTAAACAAGGAGGGTTAATAATGAACTTGTTTTCATTTGAAAACCAGGGAACCAATACGTATCTGGTGTATGCCATCAATGGGGATGACAACATCGATACTATGAGCCTTGGTATGTTGACCAACAATAAAATTGCAGGATTGGCACCGGCCATCTTTACACAGATGGATGCCAATAAATTCATCAAATACAATGTGTCTGCTCACATTTCGGTTAAGCAGTTCTTTACCGGTCCGGTGAACAAAAAACGACTGCTGGGCGTTTTTACTGGCATTGTTGATGCTATGCTCTCTGCCGAGGAGTATATGATTGACCCCAATACCATTTCGTTGGATTTGGACTATATCTTTGCAGACGTTTCTACCTGCGAGACTATCCTCATCTGCTTGCCCTTGATGAGTGTAGCAAACGAAGCGGTTGACTTGTCCACGTTCTTCAAGAACATTATGTTCAGCACGCAGTTTGATCAAACCGAAAATTGCGATCACATTGCTAAAATTATGAACTACCTCAACAGTACGCCTATGTTCTCCTTGGTGGACTTTAAGAGTTTGTTGGGCGATTTGGCTTCCGGCGTGCAGACTGCACAGCCCGTAGTGGCTCAGCCTGTGGCACCGGTAAGTGTTCCCGTGGACCATGTACGGGCTCAGCCTACGGTACCTCCCGTACAGAAGCCTGTACAGGTCCAGCCTGTGGTACCGGCACCGGCAAGCGCTCCCGTAGCCTCTGCACCGGCTCAGCCCACTCCGGCTGTACCCCCGGTGCAAACGCCGCCCGCTCCCAAGGTAGCGACTCCGGCTCCTGCTCCTACTCCTACTCCTGCTGCAGCACAGGCTCCTGAAAAGAAAATCTCTATGATGGATCTGCTGATGCATTATAATAAGGAGAATGCAGCCCTGTATAAGGCTCAGAAGGAAGCCTCTAAAAAAGCTGCCGCTCCGGCAACGCCTGTTCCGGTACCGGCCAACAAAGGCTTCGCTGTTCCTGGTCAGCCTGCCCCTGCACCGGCACCGGCCAATAAGGGCTTTGCTGTTCCCGGTCAGCCTGCCCCCGCACCGGCACCGGCCAATAAGGGCTTTGCTATTCCTGGTCAGCCTGCCCCCGCACCCACGCCGGCACCGAAGCCGGTAGCTACCCCGGCACCTGTGGCACAGCCGGTGGCTCAGCCTGCTCCTCAGCCGGCAGTTACTTATCAGCCTCCTGTCACTCAGGGCGTAAATATGAACTTTGGTGAAACTACTGTTTTGGGCGGTGGCAACATCGGCGAGACTACCGTTTTGGGTGCAGCACCCACCGCGGCACAGCCCATGCCTCATCTGATCCGTAGTAAGAACAATGAAAAAATCAACCTAAACAAGCCGGTGTTCCGCATCGGTAAAGAGAAGTCTTACGTAGATTATTTCATTGGTGATAATACGGCTATCAGCCGTAGCCACGCCAACTTTATCATCAAAGACGGCAACTATTACGTGATGGATACCAACTCCACCAACCACACGTACGTGAACGGTGTGATGATCCAGAGCAACGTTGAGACCCAGCTGTCCCACGGTGACAAGGTGCGTCTGGCCAACGAAGATTTTGAATTCAAACTGTACTAATGGCCTAACAGCCATTAAAAACGTATACTCGGGCGCTTGAATACGGCGCATTGTGTGTGCGCTGTATCAAAAAAGGAGCCGAAAACGATGTCCAAAAAATATAGAAAAATGGCCACGTTTGCTTGTTTAGCCAGTATCGTGGCAAGTTGTCTGTGGTTGTTTTTTCCCATTGCGATGATGGACTATGGCAATGGAGAAGCACTGAAACCGTACTTTCTTAATGAAGACCGGGAAACCCTGTTGGTTTTTGCGGGGATTATGGTGCTGGAGATAGTGGGACTGCTGATTCCCCACATCGCCGCCCACATCGCCGGCTCGGTCTTCTCGATTGCCAAAGGTGGTTTCTTTCTATTGTTATTAAAGGCGGTGGAGCTGCTGGGAACACCGATGTATACGGTGCTTCCCGGCTCCAACTACCCCACGTATACGCTAACGCTAACCGCTTTTGCTTATCTCTTTTTGGCATTCAACGGTTTGTCGTTGCTGGTGCACATCGTTTCTACGTGCTTTCTTATTAAGGAAAAAAGACTTGAAAAAGAGGTGTCCTCTGTATGAATTTTATCGTATCCGCCAATACCGATATCGGTATCTCCAAATCCACCAACCAGGACAGTCTTTCTGTCAAGGTGATCAACACCCCTCAGGGACGTATGACCTTTGCCATCCTCTGTGATGGAATGGGTGGTCTGGAAAAAGGTGAAGTGGCCAGCGCCTCGGTAATTCGAGCCTTTGACGCCTGGGTACATAACGATTTGCCTGCTTTGTGCGCAGGTCCCATTGATGACGGTGTGCTTAAATCCCAGTGGGAAGCCATTGTGACCGGCCAGAACAAACTGATTGGTGGCTATGGCGCTCGCCAGGGTATCCGTCTGGGCACCACGGTGGTGGCTATGTTGCTGACCCAGAATCGCTATTACATTATGAACGTGGGCGATTCCCGTGCCTATGAATTGACCGATACGCTTAAGCAGATCACCAACGATCAGACCTTTGTAGCTCGTGAGGTTGCTCTGGGCAATATGACCGAGGAACAAGCAAAGGTAGACGAGAGACGCAGCGTGTTGTTGCAGTGTGTGGGCGCATCTGAAGTGGTGTACCCGGATATGTTCTTTGGCGATACTCAGACCAATGCGGTGTATATGCTTTGCTCCGACGGTTTCCGTCACGAGATAACCCCGGAGGAAATCTATGAGAAACTACAGCCCAACGTGTTGTTTGATGAACATATGATGAATCAGAACGTGTTGGAACTGATTGAGAGAAACAAACAGCGTCAGGAGCGGGATAACATCTCGGTCGTGATGGTAAGAACATTCTAAAGGAGGGATAAACATGCTGGAAATCGGCTCGCTTGTTGATGGCAAGTATAAGATACTGAACAAAGTCGGACAGGGCGGTATGAGCGTTGTTTATCTCGCCATGAACGAAAAAGCGAACAAGCAGTGGGCGGTTAAAGAAGTTCGTAAAGACGGCATCAAAGACTTTGAAGTGGTTAAACAGGGTCTGGTGGCAGAGACGGACATTCTGAAGAAACTGAATCACCCCAACTTGCCCAGTATTATTGACGTAATCGATACAGACGATTCGTTTATCATCATCATGGACTACATTCAGGGTAACTCGCTGAATAAGGCCCTGGATGAATTTGGCGCCCAACCCCAAGAACACGTAATCAGTTGGGCAAAACAGCTTTGCGACGTGCTGGGTTATCTGCACTCCAGAAACCCCGCCATCATCTATCGCGATATGAAACCGGCCAACGTTATGTTAAAGCCGGATGGCAACGTAACGTTGATCGACTTTGGTACCGCCCGTGAGTTTAAAGAAAAGAACCTGGCGGATACCACCTGCTTGGGTACGGTGGGTTATGCTGCACCGGAGCAGTTCGGTGGAATGGGACAGACCGATGCCCGTACCGACATTTATTGTTTGGGTGCTACCCTGTACCACCTGGTGACGGGTATGAACCCTTGCGAACCGCCTTATGAGATCAAACCTATTCGAGAGATCAATCCTTCTCTCTCCGGCGGTTTGGAGAGAATCATTCTCAAATGTACCCAGCGCGACCCCAACGACCGCTATCAATCGGCGGAAGAACTGATGTATGCGCTGGAACACTACGAAGAAATTGACGACATCTATCGCAAAAAGCAACAGCGTAAACTGGGCACCTTTATTGCTACGCTGTCGCTGGCGGTGGTCTTTGGTATCACCGGTGCGTGGGGTTATTTCTCGGCCGAGAGCGCACTGAAGCAGAACTACAATGCCATTGTTAAGAGTGCCGGCGAAATAACCGATACCGGCGAAAGATTCCAAAAGTACGTAGAGGCTATCCGGGTGGATCCTACCCGTGAAGAGGCGTATCTGGAATTATCCGAAAGCTTCTTTGGTGATTTCGTATTGGATGCCAATGAAAAAGCGCTTCTGGACACCTTGCTTAAACTGGATACCAATCCCGCTAACGACAACGAGGGTACTGAGGGCAGTAAACAAGACACGTTGTTGCTGGATTTGTTTAAAAATGCGAATAAAGACGAGCATAGCGATCTGTGCTTTGATATTGGAAGATACTTGCTCAACTTCTATAAGCCTGAAGAGCGGTATAAAGCGGCTCTTGAGTATTTTAAGAGAATCAGAGAAGATGACAACTCAAACGGAAAATTGGCTGACATTTTGTGCGAACTTTCAGACTGCAAGACCAAAATCGGTTATTTGAACAACAGCGGTCTGTTGCAGGGCGATGAACTGGCAACCAAATATACAGAGATGTGGACGCTTCTCAAGGGTTTGCATACCAACGTTGACGGATATAGCGATGAGCATAAGATATTTGTACTTAAGGACGTTGTCGGTGAAATCACCAGTAACGACACGGCGTTGTGTGAAAAAGTTCCCAACGCTCGTGAAGAGATGATCACCTTGTTGCAGGATGTTGAGAATTATGCAGCCCAGGTGAGCAGCACAAGCAAAGAGGTTACTGAGGCTATCAATGAATTGCGAAAAGCGGTAGCCGACGAACTCAAACGTATTGAGACTATAAAGTAAAGGAGGGCGGAATATGCCGAAGTTAACCTATGAGCAGTATCAAATGATATTCTATATCGGCGCCGCCCTGTGCGGTGTTATGTTGCTGATTTCGATATTGCTGTTCTTTGTGTATCGCATACCGAAAGTCATCGGCGACCTGACCGGTTCTACGGCGAAGAAGGCCATTAGAGACATTCGCGCCCAGAACGAGTCCACCGGAAATAAGGTGTATAAGACCAGTGCTGTGAACAAAGCGCGGGGAAAAATCACGGATAAGATATCTCCCTCCGGTCGATTGATCCGCAACCCCTCTGCGGGACTTGCCGGTGGTATGGTCACCGAAAAAATCGCTCCCCAGCGTCTCTCGGCAGAGGAAACCACCGTGCTGACTGCGGACGAGGGAACAACGGTGTTGACACCGGATATGACCCCCGGAAACGAGACCACGGTGCTTTCTCCCGGAATGGATTTCGGTTCAAACGAAACCACCGTACTCAATGCCCCGGCAATGGAAGTTGTGGGATTTGCCATTGAGTATGAGATTACGTTCGTTCATTCGAACGAGATCATTTCTTGATAATAGCGGAAAGACGCTAATCAGATAAAAGCAAAAACAACAAGAAGGAGCAAAAAACTATGGCTAAGAACAAAATGACTAACCGATTATTAGCGGTACTGGCCAGTGTCGCTATGTTGGTGGGCCTGTTCCCGGTTAGTTGGATTTCTGCAGAACCTGCCGATCATTACGGCAGCCTGACTCTGCTGAATTCCGATGGTACCACCGCCGGTGACGCTGTCACCGGTAACGAGGCGGAGGTCGTATTTACCGACAACGTCTTGGAATGGTTCTCCACCGAGAACGGTCTGCGTCCCGTAGACGGCTGGTGGGTAGGTGCCCGTGTGACCGCCCCCGAAGGCGTCGATACGGACAAGGCTACCTACGTAAGAGTGAAAGACGGTACGCCTACCGGCAACGTTGAGTCCTTCTCCGACAAAAAGGATACCGATACCTCTTTGGATTATTGGTGCCTGATCAATGAGGAGAAATTGAACGATGCGCTGCTCAGCGGCGATAAGTACATCACCTATTCCTGGAATTACGACTGGGATGGCAACGGTGAGTACGAGCAGCTGTTCACTCTGAAGGTCGAGATTGACGGCCTGAAGCTGAGCAAAGACGGCGAGATCGTATATCCTGCCGACAGCGGTAAGGTTACCGCCCTGACCGAGGAGCTGACCGTGTCCGGCAAGGGCACCGAGAACGTGGTCTCCGCCACCTTTGAAAAGGCTGTTACCCTGGAATGGTTCTCCACCGAGAATGGCCTGCGTCCTGTGGACGGCTGGTGGGCCGGTATCCGCGTGACCGCTCCCGAGAGTGCAGACCCCACCAAGATTGCGTATCAGAGAAAAACTGCCGACGGCTGGAAGGATCAGGATTGGTCTGCAGACGCCGAGGGTAAGGGCACCTATGTGGATTTCTGGTGCCTGCTGAACGAGAAGAAAATGATCGATGACAGCGCCAACTACGTGTGGCGTTTCGACTGGGATGGCGACGGCGTCTATGAGCAGCTTGTGAATCTGGACGTGGATCCCGCCTACATAACCCTGATGAAGGGCGATGAGAAGTGCTATCCCCAGATGGGTACCGCCGCTATGCTGAATACAAACGGCAACGTGGTGGGTGAGACCTTTACCGGCGAGAACACCATCGTCTCTTTTGAGGATCTTTCTCTCGAGTGGGTTTCTGCCGATGGTTCTATCGGCCGTAACGAGGATGGCTGGTGGGCCGGTATGCGCATTTATGCACCCACCTATATGACCGAAGAGGACGATCTGGCAAAGGTCGTATTCAAGCGTAAAAACGGCGAGGCCGTTACCTTTGAAGAGAGTAAAGACGATTGGCATAAGGACGCCAAGGGTTATTACATCGATCAGTGGTGCCTGCTGAACGAGACCTTCCTCAACAGCGCCCTGATTAATGGCAAAAAAGTGAATTATTCCTGGCTGTTCAACTGGGATGGCAACGAGGAGTTCGAGCAGACCGTTACCCTGTCTGTGGACCCCGCAACCGTCACCCTGCTGAAAGAGGGCGAGGAGCAGAAGTATCCCCAGATGGGTGCTGCCATCAACCTGGATACCGAGGGCAAGACCTATGGCGACCTGCAGAATGGCAAGGACGCCGTGGTGCTGTTCACCGGCTCCTTCAAGTGGGTAGAGGCTGACGAGTCTATCGGCCGTACTCAGGATGGCTGGTGGGCCGGTATGCGCGTTTACGCACCTGCCTATATGCAGGATGCTGCTGACCTGGCAAAGGTTACTTTCACCCGTAAAGAGGTCACCACCACCTATGAGCAGAGTAAGGACGATTGGCATTATGACGAGGATGCCAAGCGTTGGTATATCGATCAGTGGTGCTTGATCACCCCCGAATTCCTGAACAATGCACTGGCAAACCAGAAGAACGTCAACTATTCTTGGACCTTCAACTGGGGTGTCTATGACCAAAAGGTCACCCTGTCTGTGGACCCGGCCAACACCGTTTTGCTGCGGGATGACAAGCAGGTATATCCTGTGGGCTCTGTGTCTGAACTGACCGACGTAGAGGTTGCCGATCAGGGCTATGTGGCCAATGAAAACGATGAGTCCGGCTGGTATACCGATGCCACTGCCAAGAACTTGGTTCTGGATTGGGTAGAGGCTGACGAGAGCATCGGCCGCAACCAGCGTGGCTGGTGGGCCGGTATCCGTGTGACCGCTCCCAAGGGCTCTGATAAGGACACCATCCAGTATCAGAGAAAGATCGGCGACGAATGGGCCGATCGTAGCTGGGCCGAAGGCGTGGAAGATGGCGATCATATCGATTTCTGGTGCCTGCTGACCCATGAGAAACTGAGCAACAAGGACACCACCTATATCTGGCGCTTTGACTGGAATGGCGATGGCAAGTACGATCAGTACGTCACCTACGTCATCGATCCCGCCACCTGCACTCTGAATAAGAAGGCTTGTGACGATTTCGCATTTACCTCTCCCGCTGAAAAGGTGTGGACCGGCGACGATGCCGCCGCATTTGTGGCCGATAGCCGGATTTCTACCGGCACCGTTACTTACAGCATCGTTGACCAGCCCAAGGACGGCCTGGCCACCATCGATGCCGCCACCGGTAAGATCACCTTTAATCAGGACGTAGCCGCCGAGCTGAAGGCCGACGACAAGAACAGCATCGGTACTATCACTGTTAAGGCTACCATCACTGCCGACGAGTACTACGAGGCCGCCGAGGTAACCCATACCTTCGAGGCTTACAAGGTACCCTTCAAGGGCTTTGCTATCAAGGCACCCGAGGCTGTGACCTATGACAAGGACAACAACACCTTTGAGAACAAGGCTTACGTTGGTGACGAGGGTACGGACAAGACCCTGGGCACCGTCGTCTATCGTATCAAGAGCGAGAATGCTCTGACCGGCGATGCCGCTCTGACCGATGGTCAGCACGTGGTTACCATCGATGAGAACGAGGGTAACCTGACCATTCTGCGTTCCGGCGTAGTCACCGTCGAGGCTGTCCGCGTAGAGGATGGCAAGTACCTGGAGGTTATCGCTGAGTACACCCTGACCATCAATAAGGGTGAGCAGACCCTGACCTTTGCTCAGGGCAACGAGATCGACAAGTACTACGGTATCACCGAGTTTGAGAACGTAGCCGGCGACAATGGCGACGAGAATGCCAATGCCGACGGTAAGATCACCTATACCCTGGCCGACAACAATCTGGCAGCTTCTATTGATGCTGTCAACGGCAAGATTTCCATTGGTGACTCCGACGCCGAGGTGGGTCAGCTGAAGGTGACCGCTACCTATGCTGAGGACGTTTGCTATAACGCTTGCTCCGTCAGCTACACCCTGAACATTGCCTATTTGCCCGTGGATGGCCTGGAGGTTTCTCTGAACGAGGCCAACGAGAACGGCTGGTACAAGGGTGACGTGGTTATCACCGCTCCCGAGGGCTACAGCATCAGCTATTCCAACGATCTGCACGGCAACACCTGGGCAGAGTCTGTGACCTATACCGCCGCCGAGCATGAGGGCAACACCAACCCCATTGTGTTCTTGAGAAGAGATGCCGACAATGCAATCAGCGGCACCTATGTGGTTAAGTACGAGGATGGCACGGTCAACGTGGACGTTACCAAGCCGTTTGCTCCCACCATTACCTATGAGGGCTTTGCAGAGTCTGATTGGAAGGACGGCTATTGCTATAAGAAGGACGCTGTGACCGTAACTTTTGCCGCCACCGATAATCTGTCCCAGATTGATTATTTCGAGTATAACCTGGGCGATGGCGACAAGACGGTTAAGGCTGAGAACAATCAGGCTTCTATCGTGATTGACTCCCTGTTTGATGGTTCTATCTCGGTTAAGGCTGTGGATAAGGCCGGCAACGAGAGCGATCTGACTGCAGACGAGCGCGTACTGGTAGTGGATAACATCGCTCCCGAGGTGGAAATCACCTATACCAACGCCAATCTGAAAGACGTTATTGATTCTGCCACTAAGGTTTCTGAGGATGCAGACGATAACACCCGCTTTGTATACAACGGTGACGTGATTGCCACCATCGTTGTGGAGGAGGATTACTTCTACAGTGAGGACGTAGAGGTACTGCTGGATGGCGCCGTGGTTGACGTAACCTGGGCCGGCAACAGCGCCACCGTGACCATTACCGGTCATGGCAGCCATACCCTGCAGGTGAACTATACCGATCGTTCCAGCAACAAGATGGAGTGCGCCTGCACTGAGGAGAATAAGACCCAGACCGGTTTCTATGTATCCAACGAGCGTTTTGTGGATACTGAGGCTCCTGTGCTGAACGTTTCCTTCGACAATAACATCGTTAAGGATTCTAAGGATGGGTATGATTATTTCGATGCTCATCGCACCGCAACCATCACGGTTGAGGATCCCAACTTCTATCCCAAGAAGGATAAGGTCACTCTGACCATCGTCACCAAGAACGTGGATGGCGAGTACACCTATGCTAATCTGGAATTGGCCCAGAACTGGGTGCAGGACGAGGAGAATGGCAATCTGTGGATCGCCGAGATTCCCTTCAACGTGGATGCTGTCTACGACTTCCAGATTTCTGTAGAGGACGTAGCCGGCAACGCCACCACCAGCGACGAGTACCACTTTGTGGTGGACACCTCCGCTCCCGCACAGCCCACGATCAAGCTGAAGCAGTCCTTCCTGGAGAAGGTTGGCGAGTGGCTGGGCTTCTTCAAGGATACCGTCACTGTTGAGGTTTCCTCTGAGGATATCACCTCCGGTATTAAGGAAATCACCTACTCTTATACCGGTACTGTCAGCACCTTTGACACCACCGTGGTTGCCAAGACCGAGACGCTGGCCGCCGAGGATGGCAAGATTTCCTTTGATCTGCCCCGTGATTTCAAGGGCACCATCACCGCTACACCCTACAACTGGTCCGGCATTGATGGTGCTGAGCAGTCGGTAATCTACGATGCCGAGGGTCGCGAGCTGCGCGAGGTGATCGTGGATAACGCATCTCCCAGCGTTAAGGTAGAGTTCACCGCCGACAATCTGAAGGATCAGATTGACGTGGATAAGAGCGGTAAGGCTCCCACCCGTCAGACCAAGGAGAATGCCGACGCCGATACCCGTTACGTATACAACGGCAAGGTTACTGCCACCGTCACCGTCACCGAGGCCAACTTCTACGAGGAAGACGTAGAGATCACCGTCTATCGTGACGGTGAAGAGGTGCAGGATGTGGTAATTTCCGAGTGGACTCAGAAAGAGAACACTTGCATCTACACCAAGACCATTGAGATGTCTGTTGATGGTGACTATCAGATTAAGATCGACTATAAGGATAAGTCCCACAACCAGATGGACGTGGATGCCAGCGGCGAGTATGCCGATAAGGTGCTGAAGACGGAGGAATACGTCTCCAACATCCACACCATCGACACCACTGCTCCTCAGTATTCTGTGACCTATAACGATGTACCGATGGTGCAGACCCTGGGCGACCGTGAGTACTATGGTGCTGACCGTACCGCCACCATCACCGTGACCGACCGTAACTTCCGTCCCAACGAGGTGGACTTTACCGTAGAGGCTGTGGATATCAACGGCAACCCGGTAGGCTTCATCTATTCCGACCTGAAGACCTGGAAGGATGGCAACAAGCAGATTTGGAAGCAGAGCGAGACCAACGTCAACTCCTGGATCGCTACCGTTCCCTTCAACGTGGACGCCAACTATACCGTCAAGTTCGACTACGTCGACATTGCCGGTAACTGGACCGTCAATGAAGATGACACCCGTCCCGAAGAGGGCGTTCTGTACACCAAGGAGTTCACCGTAGATAAGGTGGTTCCCACCGATCTGACCGTGGATTACAGCGAGACCTTTATCCAGAAGGTGACCAACTGGCTGTTCTACAACGATAAGGCTACCGTAACCCTCAGCGCTACCGATGCTGTGGCCGGTATTGACTATTTCAACATCAGCGTTTCCACCGAGGGCCTGGCTGAGGCCACCAACCTGGATCTGCCCGTTGACCTGGTTGTCAATGCCGACGGTACCGTCAAGTCCGGTAAGACCGGTTTCATCAACAATATTCAGTCCAAGACTGAGGGTGGTAAGGTTACCCTGACCTTCGACGTACCTGCCCAGTTCCGTGGTAAGGTACACATCGACAGTGTCACCGACTATTCCGCCAACAAATCCGGCGAGAGCAACGACGAGGAGATCATCGTGGTGGATACCATCTCTCCCGACGTCAAGGTAGAGTTCACCGGTTCTCTGAAAGATCAGATTGACGTGGATAAGAGCGATAAGGCTCCCACCCGCCAGACCAAGGCTACTGCCGATGCCGATACCCGTTATGTATACAACGGCAAGGTTACCGCCAAGATCACCGTTAAGGAAGCCAACTTCTACGAGGATATGGTTGTCACGGTCTACTGTGACGGCAAGAAGGTAGAGGACGTGGAGATCTCCGAGTGGTCTCAGGTAGGCAAGACCGGCAAGTACGTCAAGACCGTCAAGATGACCAAGGACGGCGACTATCAGATTAAGATTACCTATAAGGATAAGTCCGACAACGTAATGGACGTAGACGCCAGTGGCGAGTATGCCGACAAGGTGCAGGATAAGATGAAGGTCTATACCTCCAACATCCACACCGTCGACACCACCGCCCCTGTATACACCATCACCTATAACAATAACAAGCTGGTGCAGCAGGTAGGCAACCGTGAGTATTACGGTGCAGACCGCGTGGCCACCATCACTGTGACCGATCGCAACTTCCGTCCCAACGAGGTGAAGTTCAGCGTTGTTGCCAAGGACGTTAACGGTGCGGTTGTGGATAGCTTTACCTATTCCACTCTGACCAACATCAATCCTTGGGAGTGGACCAGAAAGGGTGACGTATGGACTGCCCGTGTTCCCTTCAAGGAGAATGCCAACTACACCGTCAAGTTCGATTATACCGATATTGCCGGTAACAAGGCTGTAGACACCGAGGGCAACCGTCCCGAAAAGGATACTCTGTACATTTCCCGCTTCACGGTGGATAAGGCTGCCCCCATCGATTTGGCTATCGCTTACAAGCAGCCCACCAAGTTGAGCCTGATCCTCAACATGATCACCTTCAACTGGTACAAGTCCACCGCCACCGTTACCATCAGCGCAACGGACGAGGTGGCCGGTGTCGATTACTTCGATATTAGCATCAACAAGAGTGGTCTGGATGAGGCTACCACCCTTGAACTGCCCAAGGATCTGCAGGTCAACAAGAATGGCACTGTCAAGTCCGGCGATAAGGGCTTTATCAAGAAGTTTACTGCCAAGACCGAGAACGGCAACACCTCCATCACTATGGAGCTGCCCGTTCAGTACAGCGGTAAGGTGCTGTTTACCGCCCACGATTACTCCGGTAAGTCTGCCAAGTTTAGCGCCAAGAAGTCTCCTGTAGCTATCGTGGACAGCATTGCACCTCAGGTAGACGTGGAGTACGTAGCTCAGAGCGAGAGCACCAAGGTGCACTACGTAAAGAACGCCAAGGATGCAGAGGACTTCTCTTCTGCTACTCAGGCCTACTTCAACGGCAACGTCACCGCTAAGATTACCGTCACCGAGGCCAACTTCTTTGAGGGTGTGGCCAGCGATAAGGGTGTCATCCACAACGTGGGCATTCTGCTGACCAAGACGGATAACAACGGCAATGTGACCAAGATCGAGTATCTGCCCAAGGGCGCTGCTCAGATGTTTGCCGACGAAGCCGACGAGACCAAGAACATCTCTTGGAAGAACGACGGTCAGGTACACACCTTCAACATTAGCTATGAGGCTAATATGGATTACGTACTGACCATCCGCTATGCCGATATGTCCACCAACAGCGCTGTGATTAAGGACGAGGGTGGCAAGGTACGTAACGAGTACACCTCTCGCATCATCACCGTGGATAAGACCGACCCCACCATCAAGGTAGTGTACGGCAACAAGGACGTTATCAGCACCAACAATGGTCGCAAGTACTTCAACAAGGCTCAGACCGCTACCATCACCATCAAGGAGCACAACTTCCGTGCCAATGACGTGAAGCTGAACCTGGTGGCTAAGGACGTGGCGGACAACACCGTTGAGGTAGAGAACTTCGCCAAGTACCTGAAGACCGGTTCCAACTGGAAGCATTACGATGAGAACGGTAACGAGACCAAGAACGGTAACGTTCACGTGGCCACCATCACCTTCTCTAAGGATGCCAACTATACTCTGGACATCGATTATAACGATCTGTCCACCCGTGCCTCTGCGGATTACACCCCCGACCTGTTCACCGTGGATAAGACCAAGCCCGCTACCAAGGGCCTGAAGGTCACCTACGACAAGGGCAGTGTGTGGGAGGATATCCTGGAGAGCATCACCTTTGGTTTCTATAATGCTCAGATGACCGTTACCATCTCTGCTAACGATCCCACCGCCGGCATCCATCGCTTCGAGTATAGCTATGAGCCCAGCGAGGGTGTTAGCGACATCAACAAGGGCGCCAAGGGCGTTATTAAGGCCGATGCTATCAAGCAGATTGAGGGTACTTCCACCTTTACCGCTTCCTTCAAGATTCCCAAGCTGATGTTGGGTGACGATAACCAGTTCAATGGTACCGTATCCTTCGCTGCTTACGATAGAGCAGAGAACTTTAACGAGAAGGACGACACCAAGCGTATCGTGCTGGATAACATCAAGCCTGAGGGTACGATGACCTTTGACGAGCCGATCAACAAAGACACGGACAAGAATATCGATTATTACACCGATAAGGCTGTGGGCACCATCGTGATCAACGAGGCCAACTTCTATGTGGAGAAGGTAACCGTTACCGAGACCGTCAATGGCGGTGCTTCTCGCCCGGTTCGTGTAGAGTGGACCCACAACAGCACCGACGTTCACACCGGTGTCTTTACCCTGACCGAGGAAGGCGATCACGTGGTCACCGTTGACTGTGAGGATTACTCCGGCAACAAGATGAAGCAGGAGGTATCTCGTCAGATCACCATCGATAGAACCCATCCCACTGTGACCGTTTCCAACATCAAGAACAACTCGGCCAACAAGGACGAGGTCTACGGCTTTACCATTACCGCCAACGACACCAACTTTGACCCGAGCAAGTTCCAGCCTGTGCTTAAGGCACTGGTTCCCACTGAGGGTGGCAAGTATATGTTGGATACCATTTCTCTGGGCACACTTCGCACCGTAGAGGCCGGCAAGACCTACAGCTACACTGTAGAGAACCTGGACGTGGATGCTGTCTACACCTTGACCTGCACTACCCAGGATATGTCTCAGAACCCCTACAACCTGTTCCGTTTGGACGATGGCTCTGAGTATGAGAGCGTCACCTTCTCCATCAACCGCGACGGCTCTGCCTTTGGTGTGGATGCGGATACCGCAAAACTGCTGGAGCAGTACTACATCCACAACGTAGAGAACAACGTGGTTATCGAAGAGGTCAACGTGGATCCCGTAGAGACCTACGTGGTTCGCCTGAACGGTACCGAGCTGGTCGAGGGTCAGGATTACAACACCCTGGTTTCTCAGCGTCCTGATGAGTGGTACAAGCGCACCTACGTCATTAAGAAGACCCTGTTCGAGAACGAGGGCGAGTACAACATCGTTGTTGAGTCTGTGGATAAGACCGAGACCACCGCATACAGCGATATTAAGAACCTGAAGGTTGCCTTTGTGGTTGACCGTACCGCTCCCGTGCTGACCATCAATGGTCTGGAGGATAAGGGTACCTATATGACCGACGTGCAAAACTTCACCATCGTTCCTACCGATGACGGTGGTCGTCTGCACAGCCTGAAGGTAATCCTGACGAAAAATAATGGCGAGGAATCCGTGCTGTTTGACATGTCGGAAGACGTGAAGGAAGGCGAGGAGAGCCTGAGCCAGCGTCTGGCTGAAAAGAATGGCGAGATTACGATCCCCATTCCTGAAGTCATCGAGGGTAAGATTCAGATCATCTGTAACGACTATGCCGCTACGCAAAGTGCCGATAGTAACATCACCGTTTACGACGCCACCTTCAAGTCCATCACCGTTAGCACCAGTGGACTGGTTGCTTGGGCTTACAACACGCCCATTTTCATCGGCTCTATTGCCGGTGTGGTTCTGCTGGCCGGCGGTGTGGTACTGCTGATCGTGCTGAAAAAGCGCAAGAAAAATGCCGCTGACAAGTAATCAGCAAATCCCCTAATGCAATAGGCTGTTTCCCTACCCTCTCATTGTGGCGAGAGGGTAGGGTAGGCCACAGTATAAGCAAAATAAGGAGGAAACAAAAATGAAAGCAAAACGCGTATTATCTCTGTTATTGGCAGTAGTGATGCTGTTTATCACCATCCCCTTTACTGTCTCCGCCGAGGAAGAGTTGCCGGAGGGTATGTCCCCTGCAACCGCCTTTGAGGTAAGCCCCAATAGCTCCGATTCCTTTATGTTCGAGGGCTTCGACATTTACAATCCCAAGGTATGGCTGAAGGTCAACCTGACCAAGCGTGGCGTGCTGAACTTTAAGTGCTCCAAGCTGGCCAACTCTGCAGGTACTATTGACGATACCTATTTCTTCGTATACAAGAACATCGACGTAGCCGCCGCCATCAAGAAGGGTGAAGCTCCGGATTGGAACGTGGCTATTTGGAGAGACGATTACAGCGCTTATGAGGATGTGGTTGGTAGCTATTACAATTTCAACATTCCGCTGAATAAAGGTACGTATTACATTTGTATCGAAACCGGTCTGTCTCGCGAAGAGTTCCGTGAGATGGATTGGACCCTGAAGTTCACCGCTACCAACGCCTATGAGGTTGAGCCCAACAACGGCGCCAACACCGCTACGGCTATGTCTCTGAACACCACCATCAATGCCTATACCGACAAATCTGAGGACTATTTCTCTCTGACCGTGACCAAGAACACCCCCGTGCGTCTGTACATTGGCAACTACGCCACGCTGAAAGACAACGCCAGCATCCGTGTAATCACTCCCGACGGAAACGGCAATTACGTTTCCAGCTCTTACGTGGGCAAAAATTCTACCGGTTACTATTATGACGTTCTGCTCAAAAAGGGTGCTAACGTTATCTACGTCTACCCCTATAAGAGAGGCATTAAGTACACCTTGAAGGCTTCTACCACCATCTCTTATCCCGCTCCCACCATCACATCTATCAAGAAGACCACCAGCGGCAGCTATTTCGACGCTTCCATCAAGTGGAAAGAAATCGTCAACATCGATGGTTATGAAGTACAGCAGAAGACCGGCACCGGCTCTTGGAAGAAAGTATATGAGTGCAGCGGTTATGCCGAGGGCGTAAACCTCTATAACTTCAAGAAGTCTTCCGCTTATCAGTTCCGTGTTCGCGCATTCAAGAAGTTTGGTACTACCAAGCATTACGGCGAGTGGTCCAAGACCATCTACGTGATTCCCACCCCCACCAACATCAAGCTGTCTGCCACTTCCTACACCTACAACGGTAAGGTTAAGACCCCCACCCTGACCATTAAGGACGTAAACGGCACCAAGCTGAAGAAGGGTACCGACTATACCGTTTCTTATGCCAAGGGTCGTAAGAACGTGGGCTCCTACAAGGTGACCATCACCTTTAAGGGCAAGTATTCCGGTAAGGTCACCAAGACCTTTAAGATTAACCCCGCCGGCACCACCGTTAAGTCTGTGACCGCCGCCAAGAAGAAACTGACCGTAAAGCTCACCAAGAAGACCACTCAGGTCACCGGCTATGAGATTCAGTATTCTACCAGCAAGAAGTTTACTTCTGCTAAGACCAAGAAAATCACCAGCTACAAAACGGTTTCTGCCGCTTTGACCGGCCTGAAGGCCAAGAAGACCTATTACATCCGTGTACGTACCTATAAGACCGTTAACGGTATTAAGTACTACTCCGGTTGGTCCACTGTCAAGTCTAAGAAAACCAAATAAGAAATCTTTTTAAGATGTAGGTAGATCCCTGCCTCTCCGCATCGGAGAGGCAGGGATACTGGCATTTAGCTATGTTAATTGAATTTCATAAGGGGGAATTGCTTATGAAGAAATCTTTGGTCTATTTGCTGTCCTGCGCATTGTTGCTTTGTGCGGTAATGGTGGGTGTGTTCACTCTGCCTGCCAGCGCAGGAGACTATGACTGGGACAATGCAAAGACCAGTGGCGACTATACCTATGTGGTAGAGAATAAAAAAGCCATTATATTGAGTGTGGATGAGTCGATCAGCGGTGCGGTGACCATCCCGTCCAAGTTGGGCGGTTATACCGTTACCACCATTGCCGAGTGTGCGTTTGAGAGCCGCGATCTGATGACTACGCTGACCATTCCGGATAGCGTAACCACCATCGAGGAGGGCGCTTTTGGCGGATGCGATAACCTGTTGATGGTTGCCATCGGAAACGGCGTTACCTATATCGGTAGCGGTGCCTTCCAAAACTGTGAAAAGATGCTGATGCTGACCTTGGGTAACAAGGTGAAGACCATCGAAAACGGTGCTTTTGCATCCTGTAAAGAGTTAATCTCTCTGACCATTCCCAACAGTGTTGTCAACATCAATGGTGAAGAAGACGAAGACTGGGGCTATGGCGGTGCTTTTGAATACTGCTCTTCGCTGGAAGAGATCACTCTGGGTACCGGCGTAAAGCATATTGGCGGTCGTGCATTTAGAAACTGTTCCAGTGTGGCCAGTATCGTCATTCCGGACGCCACAACCGAAATAGGCAGCAGAGCCTTTATGGGTTGCACTGAATTGACCACGGTAACCTTGGGCAAAAACGTTGCCTCTATCGGCATTTCTGCCTTTGAGAACTGCAATAAGTTGACGGCTGTTTCTGTCCCGAACAGCGTCAAGACCCTGGGCTCTTACGCTTTTGCTTATTGCGAAAAACTGACCTCTGCCGTGGTTGGAAACAACGTTCCCGCTATCAATGAGGCCACTTTCTATAAATGCAAAAATTTGACCTCGGTTACTTTGGGTAGCGGAGTGACTTCCATCGGCACGGCCGCATTTGCCAATTGTACCTCTTTGAAGGAACTGGTACTGCCGAAAGATCTGAAAGAAATCACCAGTGGCGATTTCTATGGGGATGATTACGATATCTGTGGTGCATTCCAGGGTTGTACGGCGCTTACCACCGTTACTTTTAACGATCAGTTGAAAACCATTGACAGAAAATCTTTTAGCAATTGCACTGCTTTGAGAAAGATTGTCATTCCGGATAGCGTTACCACCATCGGTGAGAACGCATTCCTTTGCTGTAGAAATCTGAATGAAGTGGTGATCGGAAACGGTGTTGCCGCCATTCCCAGAGCTGCGTTTTTGAAGTGCATCAATCTGACCTCGGTAACCATTGGCGAAAACGTGATTACTATTGGTGCCATCGCTTTTGGTGATTGCACGTCGTTGACCTCGGTTGTTATACCGGATAGCGTGGTTTCGCTGTACAGTGGCGATTATGAGGATTGGGAAAACAGCTACGAATGGTATGAAGAGGCCGGCGCGTTCTGGGGCTGCACCTCTTTGAAAGAAGTGCAATTGGGTAAGATGGTCACCAGCCTAAGTGCCAATACCTTTGGTCATTGTAGCAATTTGACCGACATCTATGTGGATTCTGCGAATTTGATGTACTCCTCTAACGAGGGTGTTTTGTTCAATCGAAAGAAAACCGCACTAATCTATTGCCCTGCCGGTAGAAAGTCTATCCTTTTGCCCAGCACCGTAACGACCATCGAGAATGGTGCTCTTAGCGATTGCACCAAGTTGGTCGGTGTTTGGTTCCTTGGCACCCAAAGCCAGTACGATAACATTGAGGTTGGCGAGAATAACCAGCGCTTTGAAGGAGCCTCGGTGTATTACTACTATTGTACCGGTGAGCATACGTGGGCTTCGGATTGTGATACGGATTGTAACAAATGTGGTTGGATACGTGAGGCTTCTGATCCGCACGAGTTGGATGACGAAGAGGATATTTACAAAGTGCTGATCGAGCCCACCTGTCAGTCGGAGGGTTTAAAAGAGTACACCTGCATTAACTGCGACAATACGTGGATAAAGACGATGAATAAGAGCGGTCACAAATACGACAACGCTTGCGACACGTATTGCAACGTTTGCTGGCACTACCGGTCTACCCGGCACAACTACAAGGCTGCCACCTGTACGGCTCCCGAGACCTGTAAGGGTTGCGGTATTACCAGTGGCTATGCTTTGGGTCACACCTACACCAACGCTTGCGATACTTCTTGTAACGTGTGTAAGGCTACTCGTAGCATTAAGCATACCTATACCAACGCTTGCGATACTTCTTGCAACGTGTGTAAGGCTACCCGCAAGGTTAGCCACAGCTATAAGACGGTGACCAAGACCGCCACCGCTACCGCAAACGGTTATACCGTCAAGCGTTGCTCCGTATGCAAGGCAGAGACCGGCAAGACCACCATCTATAAGGCCTCTACCATCAAACTGTCCAAGACCACCTACACCTATAACGGCAAGGTTCAGAAGCCTACCGTTACCATCAAGGACAGCAAGGGTAATAAGATTGCATCCAGCAACTATAGCATCACCTATGCCAGCGGTTGCAAGAACGTAGGCACTTACAAGGTGACAGTGAAGTTCAAGGGTAAGTACAGTGGTACCAAGACCCTGACCTTTAAAATCAACCCCGCCGGCACCACGGTTAAGTCTGTGTCTGCCGCCAAGAAGAAACTAACCGTAGCCATCACCAAGAAGACCGCTCAGGTCACCGGCTATGAGGTGCAGTATTCTACCAATAAGTCTTTCAAGTCTGCCAAGAGCAAGTCTCTGACCAAGACCAGCCTGTCTCTGACCGGCCTGAAGACCAAGACCACCTATTACGTCCGTGTACGCACCTATAAGACCGTTAACGGCGTTAAATACTATTCTGCTTGGTCTACGGCAAAATCCAAAAAGACAAAGTAAATTCTAAAGAAAAAGACCTCTGTGCTTAATGCGCAGAGGTCTTTTCTATTAGATGCGGAAAATATCGTTATCGGTCAGTTCTAGGCGGTCAGCCATAGTTTGCGCTCGTTCCCGGTGATGCACCGACTGGAAGGGTGCGTGGGCGTCGCTGCCGAAGTAGAATTTACAGCCACATTCCTTAGCGTGGGCGTAAAAGGCGGTGACCGCCTCTTGCTCTGCCTCGTTGCCAAAACTAAAGGTGGCGGTATTCAGCTCGATACCCACACCCAGTGCGGCGGCTTTTTGGAATAGGGCGGTTAGCCGATCTCCCTGTACCAGACGGAGAATCTCGCAGTGTCTGTCCGGATCACCACCGCTTACCTTCTGACCCACCAGGTGGGCCAATCCCACCATGTGCCAGGGTAGGGGCATATCCAGCAGTTTCTCCAATTTGTCCAGCAGCACCTTGGCGGTTCCTTCGGTGGTGGCGGCGTCCTCAGCTCGAATGGTGAAATCCGTGCAGTGGAAGTGGCTGATGGAAATCAGCACAAAGTCCAGTTCTGCCAACCGTTCCTCGGAGACACCCACTGTGCCGTCCAAGGTCATATCCACCTCGGCACCAAATAGAAAGCGGATGCCTTCCTGCTGGGGCAGAGGGAGATTTTTGCAGATATGGGGATAATTTTGAGAAGTGTAAAAGTCCGGACCCCAACCGCCGGAGGGCATAGGCACCAACTCGTCCCAAAAGTGATCGCTCAGGCCGATGGTGGTAAAGCCCTCGTCGATGCCGTATTGCAGAATACGCTCCGGGGTCTGCTCCGGCGCTTGGGAGCACATAGAGCCAAAGGAGTGGATGTGTAAATCGTGATCAATAACGTAGCGCATAAATTCACCTCATAGGTTGATGGTTGGTTTGTTTTTATTATACTATTGGTCTTGCCAAAGTGCAAGAGAAAGCTACGGTGAATATGCGGTAGAGATGGAGTTTTCGCTGCTGGGGAATACCGATTGGGAAATAAAATCAGGGAAATCGTAAAAAAGACTTGACTTTAGGACGGGTATGGGGTATACTATGTGAGCGCTGTGAGGCACGCCCATATATCGCGGGGTGGAGCAGGGGTAGCTCGTCGGGCTCATAACCCGAAGGTCGGAAGTTCGAATCTTCCTCCCGCAACCAAATTGAGAAACGCTGGAATCCTAGTGATTCCAGCGTTTTTTCGTGTTATTTCGCTTTCCGATGTAGTCGTAAAGAGACGATCTAAACCGATGTATTCCCGTTTATTTGGTCGGCGTGAGGGCGGCACGACGACGGGGATGCAAAAATTCCCCCTCCCATACCGACGACGCCCCGGTCGACGCCGCCGTCGTCGAGAGTAACTTTTTATATGTTCCACATTTTGGGGATTGAGAAAAGTGTCCGTAGGTGCATTGAAAAAACATGAAATTTATGATACAATAAACCCAGCAATTGCCAATATGTGTCTTTCTTTACGGTGGATGATATATCGCACAAGGTATTCGAAAATTAAGACAACGGAATTGTTTAAAACACGGTGAATAAACAGTGTAAAAGGAGAGATGGCAATGTCTGTTATTTTTTCTGAAAATCCCGAAAAAGATCTTTGGAGAGAATTGTTACAATTCACATACGAGGCGAATATTAGACGTTACTTGGAGAAAAAAGGTATTACTGCAGATGAAAAAACTCAAACTTGTATAGTGGGTTCTTTTTTGCAAGCATATGAGTACTATAAATCTGCAGAGCAGGCCAATCTTCAAATTTCTCCGCTGTTGCTATATTATGGTTCGACAAATCTGTTGTACGGTATGGTAAATCTGTTGAGTGGAACTATAAATAAAATCAGTAATCACGGTATGAAAATCTTTACAGCTGAGAAAATGGATTTCATTAGTGATACAGATATAAGATTTTTAAGTCCAGACGATGGTGGAGTTCATGTGATTGCCAAAGCCATGGGATTTGAACACGATTTAACTGGATTTGGAGATTGGAAACTAAGAGAATTTCTGGATTCTATCGCCGAAATCTCATCAGATTTTACGCAGTGCTATGAGCAATATACTAGCAAGATTGCAATGCTAGATGTCTTCAACACGCCTGACGGTAAAGTGGAAAAACTTTATTTCACGCCGGATACCAAAAGTAAATTAATTGATTTATTAAGAAATGTTGAAGATTTTGAAAAATCGTATTTGCGTTTGAATGTTGCTCGAGAACATGGAACAGGCAAAGAGTATTTTGTTTTGCGCCACAAATTGACTGGTAAAGATATTAGCGAGGAATCTTTTTCCGGACAGCCATATTTGAGAGCTGGACACTACAAAAACGGTAAGATAATAACAATTCCAACGGTATTAAATATGTATATTTCTCTGTTTGCGCTCGCGTCCTTGTGCCGCTATTTTCCAGAGCATTGGAGTCCGTTTGTGTTGAAGGATGCAACAGGTGAGAAATTATTAATAGAAAAGTTTTTATATTTCGCTCGTCGACTTATTCCAAATTTTGTTTTGAATAACATTCTCAACGATCAAGTTCGCTATTCTTCAGCAAAATATAAAGCAGTTGATACAATTAAATTGGTGGGTGAACATCAAGTTCAAGAAATGGTTGAGAAAAATGTGAAAAAGGAATTTGAAAAGCAAAAAATTACTCTTGGCAATATGAAATGGGAAGAAATCTAAATGAAAGGAGATAAACATATGGCAACTGATTTTAGAAGAGAAGTGTTTCAACTCTGCAAAAAGTTACAGAAAGATGCTACGGCACAACAAATAGGTAAAACGATTCATGATATGTCCGTTGTTTCTGAGTCTGTTGAAGTTGGGGGAAAAGTTACAAGTTCAAAAAATGATTTTGCATATATCGCTAAGAACAACAATTCAGAATTTCATAGTTTTTTATTCCTCGATGAAAATATTGAAAAAATCAAAGTTCCCGACTTTTTATTTCCGGAGAAACTGTCAACAGAAGAACGCGGTTTGTTAGAACGTGGACATAAGACATTAATTAGATTTGCCGAATTATGTTTGTTTGACATTAATTCCGAGTCGGAATTGGTTGCACATTATTTAAATCCGTATTTTACGTACAAAGATGTTCATATTTCTGATGTTACTGAATCGTTACTTTCAGATGCCGATATGCAACCAGCAGTTGAAGCATTCAAAAGAGGTAAGATATACACTAAATTGATGGAAACAAAATTTACCGCTATGTTCGAAAGAATTGATGACTCTAATTTTAGAGCATTACTGGGAACTTTAGAGCGAGTGATAAATGAAAGTCTTGGCGATGAAGTTGAAAAAGAGTTGCAAGATTTTTCTTTAAAACTAAGATTTGGACTGAGAAATATCCCAGATACGATGTTTGCCTTTTCTATACTAATGCTTGCATTGAGGGAGTCGTTAAAACTATCTTGTCGTATTTTGTATAGAGCAATTTGTGGGATTGATTTATTCGTTTTAAATAACAATAATTTAATCAACATTGAAAAGAACACGTCAACATTAGCGTGTAAGTTTTACAAAGTCTTTTCTCAGGATATACTATTCGGGTCTTCCGGAAGCGAAATGGGAAGCATTCTATTAATCGATTGTGATTTGCCTAGCGATATTCATATTCATGAATTTGGAATGCTTATTACTCAAACGATCCTCTTTGACGGAGAATTTGGCTCGTCTGCAAAGTATTCCTTTGTTACCGTAGATGAGGAAATGGTTTATATCCATCCTCTTACTGAAGCAATTATACAAAGCAGACTCCCCATTTGTAAAACAGAAAGATAATATAAAAGCCGCTGAGACGTTTTTGCTTATTAGCGGATTTTATGTTTATCTTATGATTGAAGAACGACAGATTTATACTCCGCCTGTTTTGACACTATCATTTTATGTCTGTATCTGCAGATTTAACAGTCAATTTTCTGATTTTCAAAATCAAGGTCTTATCAGCTAAAGAAGTAAACTTATCTATGTTCCTCGGGGAATTTGCCGCAACCATACCCAAGACGCCCTCGATTGCCTTGGTGATCTCACCCTATGAACTTCCCCTATCAATGGGGAACTCCCCGCTATTCTGTTTTCAGCAAACAAAAAAGCATGGCTGTTTTATTCTTTCTTGCAAATTGTTCTGCGATATGTTACACTAGAATACAACGTGCCAAGCGTTGTTATGCTTGGTTGAAGCGCAAATACAGTGCCCTGCCAACCAGCAGGGCACTTTTCTTTTGTTCGACAACATTAAGGAGAATAGATTATGAGCCGTTGTTTATACAATAGCAGTTTCGAAGAATTTCTCAAGGCAGATGATAACGCCATTTTTGGCGAATTGTGCGACAATTACCACGGTGATGCACTGACAACCACAAGAGAGTCGTGGAAGGCCGAAATCGCCATTATGAAAGGTGTTCTGTCCAGTCTTGACGACAAAGATGGACAGATCATTTTCGAGTATGATATTCCTCGCCTGGGCAAACGCCTCGACGTAGTATTGCTGTACAAAGGTATTGTATTCTGCGTGGAGTTTAAAGTTGGCGAGAGCAAAATCTTGGAAGCTAACATCGACCAAGTACTAGATTACGCACTCGATCTTAAAAACTTCCACAAGTTTAGCGAAGACAGGATTATTGCGCCTATCCTTGTTGCCACGAACTATCGTAGCGCATCTACCGAGATTCAGATGTCGGTGTATGATGATAGGATAATCAACCCTCTGGTAACGGGCAAGGCGGGCATTCTTACCTTGATAGAGGCAGTGCTCAATCGTTTCTCCGATGAAACTCCGGTTAACCCCGACTGGATTATCAGCCCCTACGCGCCTACTCCGACCATTATTGAGGCAGCTCGTTCTCTGTATGAGAATCACACGGTAGAAGACATTACTCGCCACGAGGCGGATGATGTGGATACCGACAAGACGATTGCATACATCTTGGACGTGATCCGAGAGAGTAAAGCGAATCAGGCAAAGAGTATTTGCTTTGTAACCGGTGTGCCCGGCGCTGGCAAAACGTTGGTTGGTTTAGATGTTGCCGTAAAGCAAACCTACCAAGGTCAAGATGAACCGATAGAGGATGAGCAAGCTGTCTATCTATCAGGTAATGGTCCGTTGGTAGCAGTCTTGACTGAGGCTCTTGCGCAGGACAACTTCAAAAAGTGCAGAGAGCGCGGCGAAAAAAAGAAGATTACTGACTCCCGACGTGAGGTAAGCAAGTCCATTCAGATTATCCACCGTTATCGCGACAATATGTTGACTAAAATCAAGAACCCCGTCGAAAATGGGATTCTTGAAATTGATCCTGCAAAGGCGGTCAAAAACGCCAAAGCTGGCTTCGGCGAGGTTGAACATGTGGCTATCTTTGATGAAGCACAACGTTCTTGGACCCACAAAAGATTGGCTGACTACCTCAAGCGTGGCGGTACTTATGGTAACAAATTAAAGGTTCCAAATTTTCCTGTGTCTGAGGCTGCATTCTTGATTTGGTCGCTGGATCAGCGCGAGGACTGGGCAACCATTGTTTGCCTTGTTGGTGGTGGTCAAGAGATCAATACCGGCGAGGCTGGTATCTCCGAGTGGATCAAAGCCTTAAACGAGCAGTTCCCCCATTGGAACGTTTACATTTCTCCTAAGTTAACCGATGTTGAGTATGCCGAGGGCAGAGTCAACGAGCTGTTGAAAGACAATGCAAATGTTACTTATTCCGAGGATTTGCATTTGGGCGTTTCCTTGCGTTCTTACAGAGCGGAGAAGCTGTCTGCGTTTGTTCATGCGTTGTTGTCATTTGATGATAGTGCGGCGACGTTGTACGATGAGATTAAGGAGAAATATCCTATCGTGCTAACGCGAGATATGGCTAAGGCCAAACAATGGCTCCATAGCAAAGTCCGTGGCACAGAACGCACCGGTGTGTTAGTGACCAAGGAATCCGCCCGATTCAAGCCACTGTCCATTCACGTGTTGCCTTCTGGCGATGAGAATGCGGTGCACTGGTTCTTAGATGACAAGGACAATGTAAGAGCATCCAATTACCTTGAGGACGCCGCTACTGAGATTCAGGTGCAGGGCTTGGAGTTGGATTATACCTGCTTGCTGTGGGATGCCGATATGCGTTGTGAAAATAGCGAATGGCATTTCTATAAGTTTAACGGTCAAACCAAATGGGTGGAACAACTGGCTACTTCCGAAAGCAAACAAGAGTTGCAGAAATACATGCTGAACGCCTACCGTGTTTTGCTAACTCGCGCAAGAGCTGGTATGGTCATCTGTGTGCCGGAAGGCAACCCCAACAAAACGCTGAGCGGCTTCTGGGAAGATAGCACTCGACTGCCTGAGTTCTACGATGGTACATATCAATACTTGAAGGGCTTAGGCATTAAGGAGATTTAAGGAGAATAATATGCCGAGTACAAACTGGTCAAAACTAAATCATTTGCAGTTAGGACGCTACGCTGAATACTATGCAAAAATGGAATTTGCGTCGTATGGGTTAGAGGTGTACACGTCCGAGGTAGATGATCATGGCGTAGACTTCATTGTTAAGTTGCCCAAAGAAAACACTTTCTATGAGGTGCAGGTGAAGTCTGTTCGCGATTACGGCTATGTGTTTGTGGCTAAATCTAAAATGCCTGAGCTCACCGACAATCGCTTGGTATGCTATATGCATTTTGTGGATGGTAAACTTCCGGATGTTTTTGTCATTCCGGCGACTGCATGGCTAAATCCTAACGCTGTCCTGGCTGATAGGAAATACGACAAACCCGGTCAAAAGAGTGCGCCTGAATGGGGCATTAATATCTCCAAAAAAAATTACGATTTGCTTACTGAATATAAGGCTGAGAATTGGCTACAGAAAAAGAGTGAACGAGCATGATTAAAGAAGTAATCCATGACCCGATATTTCTTGCTGGGAGGTCGGAGCGGGCGACAAAAGAAGATTTGCAAGTGGCGCAGGATTTGCTGGATACGCTCATCGCCAACAAAGATGGTTGTGTGGGTATGGCGGCGAACATGATCGGTGTGCGCAAGCGGATTATCGTTTTTGATAACGAGGGTATATACATGACCATGTTTAACCCTGAGATTATCAAAAAGTCCGGGCCCTACAACACTGAAGAGGGATGTCTTTCTCTCCTCGGCGGTCCTCGTCCTTGCAAACGCTACAAGACTATTAAAGTGCAATGGCAAACGGCCGAATTCCAAACGCGCATCAAAACCTTTACCGGTTGGCCGGCACAGATTATTCAACATGAGATAGATCATTGCAACGGCGTATTGATTTAATAAAACAAGGCGTACCATCGGTACGCCTTGTTTTTCTTTCTACTGTTCGATGACCTTAAAAAAGCTTTATTAGCTTATTTAATACCAGCATCAATCGAACGCAACGAGTCTCTTAAGTTTTCCCAATAACTAATAGCGTTTGGTGAATTTAAAGGGTCTGTACGCAACGCTGAAATATAGCGATCTACAGCACGATGGGCAGGATAGCCGGCTTCCTGTGCCTTTTGCAACATTTCCTCAAGCATTCTAAGATTCAAATTGCGAATAAGCATACACGAAGGAATCCCCTCGTCAATTTTGAAGCACACATCGGCGAAACTATGAATACCTGCACGTTTTAGGCAGTTGAATGTCCTGACGGTAAAGTCCAATTCATCGGGTGTAGAACACATATACAATCACCTCTTAAATATATTAACAGAAAACATACCAGAGAGTCAATCCACTGCAATATTGCTCCGCAATGCCTTCAGCGTTTTGCGAAAAACCACCTTATTAGGCCAGTAACGATCATCGGCGAAAATGGAAATGCCCTCCTTATCCTCAAACTCACGAATAGCCGCAGCTACTGCGGCACTACGAGATTGACCATGCTCGCACTGGACTATTAAAGTATCAACTCCACAGGTAATGAGTTTCCAATAAAATGCAGCGATTTGATATGCCTGTTCATCGCTAAACATATGATATTTCCGTCGCAACGCATCCCGTTCTTCCTTGGTGGAACCGGTACTCAATTCATCCAAGAATACATCACCATCTACGTCATCAAATGCAAGCTTAAGTCGATGCTTCGGTTCGTTCTCCAGCTCCGCAAAAAAATAGTCAACATCTGTAATGCTAATCACAGCAGTGGTCTCTGGAAACGGCAATCGTCCCCGCTTCTCGATGCTTTGACGATTCATAATAACCACATTCATCGCTATCATTGTTCCTTCAACTGCAAGTATCGCTCGTAGATGCCATTTACATAAGAGACATCTCTCATTCGCGCGGCAATAGATTCTTCATCATATAGCTCATATGCGCTTAGTATATCTCCATACAATCGTCTTTCTTCAGCAAGAAAGAATTCCATGAATTTAGCGTCATTGATTAAACGCTGATCAAACGGCCTTTTATCCATTTTATCCCTCTCCAAACAAAGGAGAAACTCATCGCACACATTCAGCAGATAATCGTCTAAGTACGACATAGCAGTTTCTTCCAGCTCTTCTGGGATGCCGTAGTAAGCTTCCGCAATGGCACCGGTGATGGCGCCCATAGTATCAGCATCACCGCCCAACGAAACCGTGTTACGGATGGCATCTTCGTAAGATTCGCTTTCTAGGAACGCTACCACCGACTGCGGTACAGTACGATCATTACAAGGCTCGAAATCATAGGTAGGACGAATCTCATCCAGCGTAAAGTTCAGATCATAGAACTTAGCCACATACTTTCGGATAGTATCCTTATCTGCTCCTGTGCGAGCCAGATAAATGGCTCCGGCCGTAGCTACGGCGCCAGCAATACCATCAGGGTGATTATGGGTCACCTCAGCAGATGCTTTTGCCAAACGTTCTGCCTCTTCCAAGCTCTGGGCATACCAACCTACTGCAGAAACACGCATAGCAGAACCATTTCCGCAACTGTTATACGGCTCGGTTTTGCCCAACAAGAGCCACAAATTAAAGTGGTTACCATAGCCAACGTCAGGATAGCGCTTACCCAAATCGTGCATGTTGCGTACAAGTGCTTCTTTGAAGGCTACCACATCGTTGTGAGCATCAACCTCCACTAAACTTTTAGCCACCGCTAAGGTCATCACCGTATCGTCTGTGAACGTACTCAGCGACGAAAATAAATCAAAATCCTTATGCTTTACAGGATCAAACTCATACACAGAGCCAACGATATCTCCACAGATGGCTCCCATTAAACGAGATAACTTCATAGTATTTCCTCCTCATCCTCCACATTGGCCAAGCAGACTCAATAACCCTATCACCACAACAGCAATCAGAATCGGTCGCAAGCAACCGCCGCCCGAATCGCCGCCACTCATCTTGAAAGCGTAAAAATCATTCAAATCCGGCACAAACACGCCTCCTTAATCATCATAGGGAGTCGATTCAAAACCTTCTACTTGCAGACGGCTCACCATCTTGTCCAGTCGTTTTTTCCAAAGTTTCCGGAACCAAGCCGTCTTGCCAAACCACTTCACCACAGTAGGGCTAATGGCATAATAGGTGCGAATAAAGGCTCGTCCCCAAACACTTTCCGCCAAACGGAAATCACGATAGCGCCGCAACGTCCACACCTCGGGGCAATCGTAGGAACCATAGACGCAGGTAGCCACATAACACCCACCCGAAGTGGAGTGATTATAGCCACCTGTCAGATTCGGGTTGCTGGAACCGTTGCTATGGTTGTTGGCATCATAGTGATTGTAACCGCCAAAGGCACTGGGATCGCTATGACCAATCTTATGACCTTTGTTGTCATAGTGATTATAGCCACCAAACAAACCGGGATCGCTACGGCCTACCTGTTTGCCCTTGTCATCGTAGTTGACGTAACCGCCAAACATACCGGGACGACTGGTGCCTATCTTATGTCCATGCTCGTCGTAATGATGGATGTCGCCGAAAAAACCACGTTCGCTGTGTCCTTTATTTGCCATACCGGTCACTCCTTTTTTAGGTTTCTGCAGTCATCCTAGCATAAACACTGTCCATTAAACACGCCAATGCTGTCTGCATTATATCACGACTCTAAAAACCGCTGAAAATCATTTGGAACGGCTATTGTAATCCTTGTTAATCTCATCGCTCCAACCAGCTCCCAACGGCGCACACTCACGGACACAGGATACCGCTTTGGAAACAGTGCGATACACCACGTCGGTGCCTTGCTTGTCAGCGTGGTAGTTGACAGCACGATCGGCATCGATGCCATAGCGAGAGGCGGTCTCCACCGCATCAATGTTGGCACCAATAAACAGAAACTCCCAACCATAGCGTTCTTTCTGCCGCTCAATCATCTTCTTCACAGTAGCCGCATCGTAACGACGGCTGGCGTTCTCCATACCATCTGTGGTAATGACGAACAAAGTGTGAGCCGGAGCACATTCGTCCAGATACTTGTGAAGTTTGCCTACGTGATGAATAGCACCGCCAATGGCATCCAACAGAGCGGTACAGCCTCGAACGTAGTAGTCTTTTTCGGTTAGGGGCTGCACCTCGCCAATCTTCTCACGGTCGTGGATGACCTCGCTCAAATTGTCAAACAGAATGGTGGATACGTAGCAAGGCTCGTTTTGCTTTTTCTGCTTCTCCAGCAGGGCGTTGAAGCCGCCGATAGTGTCATTCTCTAGTCCGGCCATAGACCCGCTGCGATCCAGGATGAATACCAATTCGGTGATATTGTTCATTTTCTCTTTCATAACGATTACCTCCAAAAAAATAATGTGGTTGCAGGTTCTGTGTGAACCTTACAACCACATTATAGTTGGTTATGAAATTGAAATGGTCGCTTGTGAAGAGACAATTCTTATATCCTGTGTGATAGCTTCAGTCTTCATCATCGAGATTGTCCAAATAGTTCAGTATTATCTGATCTTTTATAATTTTAGGTGGATTTACTCTTAAAAACGCTTCGAGTTGCTTGTTGGTTCCTGCATATGCCTCTCCAGCATTAAGAGAAATTGTAGTATCAATACATTCCAACACGCAATTGGGCATATCTCGATTCCAGCCCTCATCTTTTTCAATTTGTATCCAGTTGTCATAAGTTGATTGAAAACAAATTTTTTTAATGCTTTCGCACATCGAAAATGCGGCAATCTCTATTCTATTCACAGTTTCGGGTATTTTTATTTCTTCCAAGCCAAAGCATTCTTCAAATGCACCCATCGCAATGCAGGTTGTCCCCAAACCAATATTAACTTTCTTCACCCTTTCACTGGAGCGAAGGATGCTTGAAGAAATTGTTTTTGTTGCTCCTGGAAACTCCATACTCCACAATGAATTACAGTGGGAAAATGCATAATCACCTATATACTTCACTGTTTCCGGAATAACAATATAAGATAGCGAACTGCAACCACTAAACGCCTCTTCGCCTATCTCTTCAAGGCCATATGGTAATGAAATCATCTTCAATTGACAACACTCGGAAAAAGCACCTTGTCCAATGCAAATCAAATTTCGTGATAAGCGAATTTCCTCATAGTCCGAAAAATGCTCTGCAAAACCATATTGAGAAATCCAAGCTACAGGTAAACCCTTATAATTATCTGGAATATATACATCATAGTCTTCACACGATCCTTGACTAACAGTATATCCCAATATGTCATCCCGGTAAACTAGGTCGAAAGCCAATCCTTCGCTGGCCAGTTCCGTTTCGCTATCAATCACATCTCGGGATATACGCTTTACCATATCAAGCAACTCATCCTTTGATATGATTTGTTGATGCATCATTTCTAAGAGTTTATCTGCTTTTTTCCTAAAAGAATCCAAATATACCCCTCCTATGTAAATGACTTTAACACCCCAACAGCACCTGATCAAACTCAAATAGAGCTTCGTTAATCACATAAATATCGTAGATTTCTTTCTGAATAAAATAGCGGATGATCTTATCAAATGTAAAGCTCCGTGATAGAGTCAGGCCGGCGGAAGCAAGCAAATCTTGCGTCTCGTCTAAGTCCAAGCGCAAAGCAATAGCAAAGGCCACAGCCGTCTGCAAAGAGGGCTTGTACTTATCCGGATGACACTTGATTTTCGAGAAAGTCTTGCGGTCAATATTAGCCTTTTTGTAGCACTCCACGTCGGTCATACCGCGCTTATCAATCCAATCAAACAATTTGCGTCCGAAAGGCTTGTCCAGATCCTTAATATATTTGTCCAGCGGTCTGCCTCGAATACTACCATACTCTCTTACAGGCTCCACCGCCATAGGTGCACAGGGTGCAGGAAGAGATGCTTCGCAAATCTCCATCTTCCGCTTTGGCATCGAGCGTTCGGCAACTTCTTCGCAACAGCAAGCCTTATCTACAACAAAATCATCCTCGTGTACCAACGCACTCAGTTCAGCATATAACTGACGGCTGAACTCATAAGAGGTGCGGTCATAGACGCACAGATATACGTTTAATTCGTGCTCCTGTAAAAACTCGGAGATGATCTGGACAGCGTGATGCAACACCCGATCCTTGGGATAGCCATAGGTGCCGGAAGAAATCAGCGGGAATGCCACCGATTCACAACCGTAACGCACCGCTAATTTCAAAGACTCTACATAACAAGAGCGGAGCAGAACACTTTCTCCACGAAGACCGCCTTCCCAAGTGGGACCAGACGTGTGGATTATGTAGCGAGCAGGCAGATTGTAACCTTTGGTAATCTTAGCCTCGCCCAGACCCAGCGGCATCACTCTAGCGCACTCAGCATCCAAATCCGGACCTGCCGCCTCATGCACAGCTAAGTCAACGCCGGAAAATCCAATCATGTCCTCGTTGGTGGTGTTTACGATAGCGTCCACACGCATTTTGGTTATGTCTTGTCGGATAATTTGTAACGGCACGGTTCACACTCCCTTACAATTATACAATATGCAAGTCAAATATTGCTGGAGATTCTGCTAGTTGTCCAATTTGCATTGTATGAAGTTCGTATAGTTGTCTATCAGTAGGCACATCATAATGCAAAACGAACCTGATTTTAGCATTAGAAAGATTTTTCCCCGCTTCATGTGTGGCCACTAAAATAGGAAGTCCACCAGAAGAAAAAGAATTAGTGAGATAATTCACTCGTTCCCTCTTATTCGGATTCGCTATCTCGATATATGCTTCTGCAAGAATTTTATTCTTTCTCAAAACTTTTACTATTTTTTTGCAAGTCTCATCATCCTCGCAGTAAATCAACCCCTGGCCATATAGGTGGTTCAGATTATCCAACAACCATTTGTGTTTTTCATCAATGGAAATAAACGTAAACTTTTTAACAAGATCAGTCTTTGCCTCAGCAAACACTTCGTAAACTTTAAAATCATCAAGTTTACAATCTTTGAATTCGTTTTTGGACATCAAATACATTATTGAATCTACTGCCGCACCATATACTTGGACTTTTTCCAAAGCAGAATTCTCCAGGTTTAAATGATCAACACCCCAATAAGAAATCTTCCCTGAAAAATACTCAATAAACTTTTGAGTATTATCATCATTCTCGAAAAACTCGTAAGGAACAAAAAGAATATCATATTGCTCCTTTTTGAAATCTGACAAAAAATCAGTCCAAGAATCTGTGATAACACCTCCACGAAGGCCTAATTGATCGGCTAATACCAACTCATTCTCTTGCAAATGAGATTCTGCAGTTATAATGCTTTGCTTGCCGTTGTTTTGGTGTTCTTTTGCGGCAAGCAAATACAGAATGACACTCTTTAAGGAACCGGAAGGTGCACTAAATGCAGTAGATTCTCCGTGGTACAGAGAGCACAATACCGACTGCTGTATTTTGGTTAATTTGCAATCATCCCCAAAGTGCTCTTGTAATGCATCTTGCATTTCAGCAATCAATAAACTGTCTTCTTCCGAAAAATCCAACGGCACAACAGTCTCTTGTTCTGTACTGACAGGCGTTTCATCCTGTGGTTCGGCATCGATAATGAGTGCCGAATCTGGAGCAGCAGATTCTCCTTCCAAATGGTCCTGATTCGCCACATCCGCATCTTCAGAATCAAACAGTTCTTCCCCAAAATCCTCCGCTCCAGAATCCGTCATCAGGTCACTAGCAAAGCGATCTCTCACCACACATAATTTATCTAACGCACGAGTATACGAAATGTATTTTTCGTTAACAGACATTTGATCTACGATGGCAACAATCGCTTCAAACTCTAATCCTTTTGCAGTCTCAACAGACAAAACGGAAATTTTCTTTTCATCTACTGAATACCAGGAAACATCTTCATCTTCCAAAAGAGTCGTCAAAAGAGTGTGGATGGCCATAACCCCGTGCCGGTGGAGAATGGCAACACGAAATTCAGGGTTTTTCTTTTTGAGTTCAACAATCCATTTAACAGCTTCTGTCGTATTATACTCGACTACCTCGTCGCCAGAAATACCAATTGGATAAACTTCTGAACTGAACTCATTGTTACAAAACTCTGTTATTTGCAGCGTGTTTCTATAATTTTCGTTAAGGATGTAAACATTCCCAGTTGTAGCTTCTGCAATGTCGGCCCAGTCATTAATTCCCTTGTAAGAGTATACCGATTGATTGATATCGCCGTACAAGTTAAAAACACATTTCTCGCCTAACACCATGCGTAACAGTCGATATTCTGCTATTGAAATATCTTGTGCTTCATCGATGTTTAGGAAGTTGTCAGAAATTATAGTCCGAGAAAAATAAAGAGAACAAAACAGCAACTTTAAATATATCTTATGGCGATAATTCGTTTTCGAATATTTCTGTCCGTAATGCTTGTAAGAAGATACCAAATCTCTGAACATAACATTTCTTGAGATCTCATTGAATTGGAGCTTTTTGATTATCTTAGAACAGTCAGTAACAAAAGCAATATCATCCGAAGAATATAGCCCCTTTTCCGTCGCAACCTTCTCGGATTCTAACTTTCGTTTACTTTCAGAATAGGTTTGCAGTGTCCGTCTCCTGCGCTCATAAATAGCATGCTGTCCCTCATAAGCAGCAATTGCATCTCCACACTCTTTGCGAGATGCCGGCATCAACGCTTTTCGAACATCGGGATAATCCTGAGACAAAAATAATTTTTGACATTCACTCAAGGCCGTTAATCGCACATTATGAGGTTTGTTGTTTTTGTCCACCTCACGGAACTGCTCATCAATCTCAGTAATTCGAGAATCTATCTCCTTCAGCGCAGATCTCAATCTTGCTTGTGTTTCTTTTGCATTGTTTAATTGTTGCGACAAAAACATAGAAGCGATCTCTGAAAACCGCATTTTGAGTTCCGCCAATTTGCGTCTCAAACTATTTCTCTTACTAAAATTGTACGCAGGTGTATTGCTATATTGTCGCTCAATTTCAGCAATTTCCAAAACTAAAGATTTATGCTTGTTCTTAATCAGTGTGCTCACACTATCATTTTGACGAACCACATTGTCATAATTCGTATATTTAACACTGTTTGAAGAAACCGCCTGGACCAGCGCCAAAGTTGCTTCTAGTTCAGCATTAATCGCAACACGCTTGTTATGTAACTGCGCTTTTTCTTCATTGAAAGTACTTTTTTGAATTTTAGACTTTTCGAGTTCTTTTTCGGCTTCCGCCATTTCAATTTCGATCCTGCTGAGCGTTTGCTTGGTAACTAATTGTAACGTATTCCTTGCTTCGTCAAACTCCTTCTGTGCAGAAACAATATCGGTCTCTATAGATTTTAGCCGCGAAACAACCTGCTGGTATTTCTTCTCTGCCTCTACCATCGCCGTTGACAATTGTTTGTGACCTTGCTCTAATTGCCCGAAAACTTCGGCTGTATGTACGGATGTATCAGGATAAGATAAGCGCAATTTTGCAAACAACGAAGCAAGCCGTTGCCGATCTATTTCGGCAACAACCTGATTCCAATAACTATGATAATTCTCAATAGACTTGTTAAGATAATCTACCGAATACAAGTGTTTCAACAGGTCGTGGCTCAATATTTTCTCGCTTTGAACAATAGCATCAACCGATATTTTAGAAGCGTACTTTCTGATTAGATGAACATAATACTCTTCAACCGAAAAACGTTCGATAGAAGTTAAGCCCAGCTCCTTACTTAGGTCGTTAATGTGCGCATCAAAAAATTTGTTCGGCGTTATTATTTTCACACCACCCAATGACATGCCACGGTTATTGAACTTCAAATACGAAAGACGATGCAGAAGAATCATAGTCTTTCCGGAGCCAGCACAACCTTGAACAACGAAACTTTCCGTTCGATCTTTTCGAATGATTTCGTTTTGGTTTCCTTGGATAGTACGGATGATATCGGTAAGCCTATTATGTCGTCTTTTATCTTTCAAAACGGTTAACAAGAACGGATCTATTACATCACCTTCAAGAGAAACCGTTTCTCCATCATATTCAGTTCGATAGGTTATTAACTGACCATCCTTAATATCTAAAGCCCTACGAAGAGCTAGCAGATAATCTCTTCCATTAACCGTAAATTCTTTCTGATTGGCAGCGTAATAGCAGGAACCCATAGGAGTTCTCCAATCAACAACAATCATTTGGGCATTATCAGCTATTCCTTCTTTGCCAATATAGAAGGTTTCAGAACCATCGTTATCTACATGATCGAAATCTATACGTCCAAAATACGGAGACGCTTGATAACTTCTGAATTTTTCAGCAATATTATATGCCGCTAATTGATCTTGAATAAGTTCTCGCTTTCGCATCCGATCTTCATTATCTACACAATAAAAATCAAGGATTTCAGCCTGCAAATCATGCCCGTGTTGTTCGTGACGAGTTGCAATGGAGTCTATTCTCGCTTCAATTTCAGCAAGTTTTCTTTGCTCTTCTTGAAAGACAGCATCCATGGTTACACCCCTATTTTATGTATCTTATGCGCTGAGAATAATTCGGTCTATCTATCTGTATATATTCGATGTCTAATTCTTCAATCCACCCTAGCAAGTTACTTAGAAGCAATTTAACATCTTTACGGTATGGCTTAGGCTCATTTAAGAGAGAATTATGTAAAGATGCCGACAGGGCGCCAAAATAGATCTCATGGTTTTCTTGCTCAGCAACTACATGCAATAACCATTTGAAGCATTTGGACTCTTGAAACGCACTTCTTATACACTCAATAGAAGCTCCGGAGACAATGTTCAAAAACACTAATTCTTCAGCGTTAGCTACACTCGGGGAACTACATGTTGGAAAATCCTCTGCAAACAACAATGAGTAATCCGGCTTAAACATGTCGGTGATGTCCTTAGGCCAGGTGCATATATTAACGTTTGTTTTAGAATGAGCATGAAGTGATTTTTTCATCAACTCATATACTTTATCATTCATTTCAACTGAGCCTAGCAATAGCAAATCAAGCGACAACACATCTTTTTCTGCCAACTCACATAATGTCGCCATTTCGTAATTCCCTGTACCCCCGATGCTCAAGCCGCTACTTGTTGCGTTAGCACTGCCGATAATGCAACGAAGACGGTCAAAAACATAAGTTTTCGCATGCAAATCCAAACGAAAATACAATTTCCAACCATTATCTCGGCAATACGGGTAAATCTCCAAATCCGAAGCGCCAGAAACGATATCATCCGGTCGAAAACGAACAACCAGCTTCTTCTCAACATTAGAATTTGTGATGCACGAATCAAAATATTTCACTAAGGGCAATTTGCAATATGCAGAAATAAGCAAGAAGGATTCCGTGCTGCGAGATAGTTCTTCACGAATATGATCTAGTATTTTTTGCGAAACTAAAATAGACATACGGAATCCTCCTTACTCTTCATCAATTGGTTTTTATTTGTTTCAGATAAGACTTCAATCTGTGATCCCAATGCTGCAACAACTCATCATTTTGGTCACTATTATGAATATTTGTTAAATCTATCGCTTTCGCTAGTGCAGCAATAAAAAGTTCAAATGCTAGTTTGCTTTCCTCGGGCATCTTGGAAATAAACTCATTGTAAAATATATGTGCGGTATTTACAGTTACATTCACATGACCCAAGCTGAAATCAGCGTCCATAAACGAGCCATTTCTACCAAGATTGCCATACTCAAAAGTAAGCTCTCTGTTTAGCAAAGCCTTAATCTGTTCACTTGTCGGCGCTTCTATGCCGTGCTCAATAAGGACCTGTTGAGCTTTCTTTTCTAAATCTTCGGGCTTAGTCGTTTGTGCGACCTGACTAGTCTCACTACCAGTATCGTCTTCTCCGCCCTCAACGGCCGTTACTATGTTATTAGCTGGAGAACCGCCTAAATCGGCATTATCATTGACGCGACTTCCTTTACGAAGTACCTTGTTATCTTCAACCATCTTCCTAATTGTAGGTTGAATAATTTGTGCAAGCTTATTCCACAAAGGAAGAATTAGCTCACCATTGGCTCCAAGTTCTGCTTCGGAATCATCGCGGAGTTCTACTTGTTGTTTGTTGTTAGCAACACCAAACAATTCGTCAAGAACAGGCTCAAATCGGATTTCACATCCCCACCACCGATGGTATGGATTGTTGGTTTTATCATAAAAATCAAAAGCACCAAAGTCGATTTCACGTCCAGCACGAACAACTGATATGCCTTCAAGTTTCTTCACATACTTGCCAATAGGTTTACTACCAGGGTCGCCAGTAGAAATAGCGGTTTGATCGTAAAATTCAGCGCGAACTTTAGAAAAACGTATAATAATGTTTGAGGTTTTTTCCGTTTGAGATTCTCTGTCGATATATACTATGGGCAAAGATACCTCGCCATTATTGTCTCCATACGGACAAAAAATAGTTTCGGTACAATTGATGTTTGCTCTTTCAGAAATGTTTGCGGGATCATTGATATTACCGAGCACATAGTTCGGCTTCATCAAAAAAAGCGGATCATTCGGAAGAACATCAATTGCGCTATCCTCTTGGCCAATAGTGATCAAACGGATATTGTGGGTCCCGTTCATAATAAGGTGTCTGAACTTTCGACCAAGAGCAAATTCAAACTTATCGTTCAGGGCAGACTTGGTTTTAGGCTTAACATTATCGCAATTTTTCCAATACACAAGAGTTCCGTGCTGAGTGAAGTCATAAAACTTGTCTTTTGTTCTATATTTAAGAAAACGACGATATTGCTGAGGAATCTCAACGAGTTCAGGATCATTGATTTCTTCCTGCTCGCCCGTCTTCACCTTATCAATATCCAACCAAACTTGTCTTACGGGCTCGTCCGCTTCAATAGGTCCGTCATCCTCTGTCCACGAATAGACTTCAACATTAGGCGTAACATGTAATGATGCTTGGGGTAATCCAACACCAAATCTACCCATTCCACGACGATCGGATTTAGTCGTAAAACCAATTCCCAAACAACTGGCGAGTTTACTGATATCCATACCACTACCATTGTCGAGAATTCCAAATTCATATACTGCCTTTTTATGTGTTACCGGATCAACACGCTCGGTCATAATGACAAATATATCGTGAGCACCCGCTTCTATAGAGTTATCAATGAGTTCGGCTACAGCACTGTCAATACTCTTGTAACCACTACTGCGAAGAGCATCACCCATCTGTCTGATTTGTACAATACTCTGTCCCATTTTTCTTCTCCTCTTTTCATTAACTCCAATATGCATCGAAATGACTAAATGCCATATCTGCATCATATCGTCCCAAATTATCTTTGATATCAACAAGCAAACATTCCGCATTGCCACCCATCATAGGACCACGCAATCCACGTCCCAGCATTTGGCTATAAAGAACTATTGATTGTGTCGGTCTGGTAATGAACACACACCGAATATTAGTTGAATCAAACCCTGTTGTTAACACCTCATAATTAATGAGGATATTCACAGGATTCTCACGATCTTTAAAAGAAGCAATTGCTTCAGCGCGGTCCACAGGGTTCATTTCACCCAATATCAAAGCGTTCGGTATATCCTCCAGGGATAACATGAAAGATAGCAGTTTGGCATGAGCTACAGAACAAGCAAAAACAATAGTGGGTACTTGCTCTGTTGATAATTCGCGAAGTTTATCCATTATCGCCTTATTACGACTACGATTTCGGCCGATAACTTCCAATGCGGTTTTGCTAAAATCCACATACCCATTTTCACACATCTTGGTCTTAATTCTTTGCAATTCTTTAGCTGTAAACTGCTCTGTATAGGTTAGTTGTTCTTTCTTGATATGTGATAGAATTTTTCGGTTCTGGAAATACTTAATAGCATTATCTTCGGCTTTATGATTCAAAAACACATCTGGAGACATATTGATTTGATTAACAACATTAACATCGATGCCAATCAAACGATTTTCAAACATATTTGAAAGCAACTTATTTTCGTCACTGGTAAGAGTCGTTCTTCCGGGAGTCGCTGTAAGACCAATTAAAGAACGGTCTTCATATCCGGGAGGAGCACACATAAACGACTCTACAAGTTGCTTAGTTTCGTTTGCTGCGGCCTTATGAGCCTCGTCAAAAATGATTAATCGCGCATCCTTGGTCATTTGTTCAAAAAGCACAGGATGGTTTTGACGGATAGACTGTAATTTTTGAATTCCGCAAAACAAGACCCCATCAAAGCCTTCTTTAGGTACCGAAACATTGCGTTTTCCCCAACACTTATATGTCGCGACTTGCCCATCACCTAATCGTTCCCACACGCCAGCAAAAGTTTCATACGCCTGCTGAAGCAATTCAGTTGTATGGGCCAACCAAATAATAGCACCTTTCTTTTTCAAGGTGAAATTATAGTAATGAACCAAAGTGTGCATAGAGGTTTTTGTTTTACCTGTTCCGGTAGGCATATGGACAAGCATTCGCTTAAGAGGAAACGGCTTATTAAGTTCTGCCAACACTCGTTGCTTGATAACATATTGATAATCAAGCAACTCATAAAATCGTTTGTTTGCCTGATGCGCCACAATTGTCGTGTCGTCTTCTGTAGGAGGCGTAAATATAGTCGGTTCGATGCCCAAAAGTTCAAGCATTTTGAGATTCGCCTCTGATGGCCCCCAAGATAATGTTGTTATTGCGGTCACCTTTTCTTCGATAGCAACGCAGCCAGCCTTTTTAGAGGATGGCAATTTCTCGAAAATTGTTTCGACACCACATTCATTCATATGCATCAAAACATCTTTTCGAAAATCAGGTTTTTTAAGTAATTCTACGCCATTTAACTGAATAATCATTTCCGCTAAGCGCTTTTTAGTTAAAGGACCATCATTTTCCCATTCTGCCAACAACTGTTCAACGAGGTCTTCGCCCAAAAAATGACAAAGTTTTTCACGAGAAAACAGTTTGAGACATTCTATAAGTTGTGGATATTTCACGTCTGTGTCCTCCTCTTAAGAATTCTCCTCAATGTATCCCAAAGCTTTTTCTAAACATTCAAAATCCGCATCGCTGTTAAAATAGCTCACACTGAATCTTACAGTTCCTGAGGGAAATGTTTCCAGAAATCTATGTGCATCAGGAGCACAATGCAGTCCGGTGCGAACAGCAATATCCTGCTCGCTTAAAATATGTCCGATATTATCACTGCTGTACCCATCAAACACACAAGAAACAACACCAATGGAATCTGTTTGCGACGTATCAACAAGCTTAATATTGGAAAACTTTTTAAGTACCGTCAAAAGTTTCTCACTATTCTGCTGCTCTTGATTGAAGATTTGATCAATACCCAATTTCTTTATCCAGACCAAGGATGCATTCAAACCCGCAATCGCCGCAATATTCGGACTTGCCACCTCATAGCGCTCCGGAATTGTTTCTGGCAAATTAGGATTCGCCGAATCAACTCCAGTCCCTCCATAAAGCAAGGGACTGGGCTTGATTTCAAAATTGCTAACAACGCCGGCAACGCCCAAAGGCGAATACAATGTTTTATGACCGGCAAATACAGCAAAATCAATGTTGGTACCACTCAAATCGGTATCAATCAATCCCGCTGTTTGACACATGTCTACAAGAGTTATGGCCCCGTTTTCTTTGGCCATTGCACAAAGATCTTGAATTGGAGCAACCACGCCGCACACATTGCTTGCATGACTCACCACTAACCAATGCGGCTTTTTCTCAGCAAACTGATTTTTAATTCTATCGACATCATATCTTAAGGTTTTTTTATCCACCGCAAGATGTATGACATTGATACGATATTTCTCTTGCAGATGGTGAAGCACTCTCGTTACAGCATTATGCTCAAAAGGAGACACATAAATGTTGTAGCCATCCGCAACAGGCAAACCTTGAAGCACAAGGTTTATTGCTTCAGTTGCAGTATGAGTAAACACAACCTTTTTAGTCGGGCAATGGAACAGCGACAAAACCGCTGCCCTTGTATCTTGCACGAGTTTAGCCGCTTGGGCAGCCAGCTTGTGTTGTCCACGACCAACATTAACACCGCAAGTTCGATAAAATTTATCAGCAAACTGATAAACCTCTTCAGGTTTAGGATAAGTCGTAGCTGCATTATCAAAGTAAGCAATGGCTTCCAACTCATTCACTCCGTTCAACATAGTTTTTCAAGTATCTCAAAAAGGATCTGTCGTTTCTCTTGATCAGTAATTGCTTGTCCCATTTCATCAATGGAATTAAGGATATCATTGTACAAGAGCTTTCCTCTCGCACTGTATTCACCACGGCTAAAACTTTTGACAACTTCCTTACCATCACTAGTCGTAGTAATGAGCTTATAAGTATCTCCTAACTCATCACTTTGATCAGTCTGATTGTTGAAGTCTTCAACGGTCTGCTTGAACGAAACCAGCTCATCTACAAACGTGGTAATCGTTTTTTCGTTCCAATCCTCTATACGAAGACCGGTTATTGCTTTTGCCAGTCTTTGCACAAAAGTCTTTTCGTCGTTGGTGATGGCTTGCATCATTTCAAGAACTCTATTTTCGCTGTGGATAAACAAGTGTTGCGTCGTCGTTTCTTTCAGCTCACTATACCAATCCATCACAATGGAAGTAAGAGAGCCACGCACGTCGCCATTCACGGCAAAAATCGCCTTCACATCATTAATAAGAATGTTAACCAGTACGTCGACAGCCTCATCATACTCTTTTTTCGTTTGGATAATATTATCCACAACGTCCACATTAAATTCAGAATAGCCATAAATCTCAAAAACCTTTTCGAATAAATAGTCTCTGGGATTGATATCCAATTGTTTTAGGCTATTAATGAACTTCTTTCGACTGGGGGCAATGCTCTTGAAGGGTTCAGGCGAGCTGCTGCCAGCATATACCTTCGTCATTTCCTTAGCGTACTTCGGCAAGGACATATACCAACGACACATAGCAGATACAATGTATGCAAAACTGTTATATGCCTTTTCTTGCTCATGAACATTCTTGTAAAAGAGCTGTTCTAACCGTGCTAAGTAATTTGCCTTTTCCTCATTCCAGCCCTCGAGCACCACAGAGTAACTCTCGGGCGCTTCATTGATCAGGTTCAACAAATCAGCGGAAAGCTTCTGTTCAACAGAACCACGTTTGATAACTACATTATTCCGATGCAAATGCAAAACAACAGCAATGTAAATCGGAACAACGCCCAGCTTTAAGCCAATTCCATATTTATGCGATGTTAGTTGTTCATACAGAATTCCCATATTCTGTTCACCATTAACACCCGCATTCACAAAGAACATTTGAATGGTTTGGAGCATCTTTCGGATATTCGCATCTTGAGGTTCAAGGTTGAGTTTCGGATCCGAATCGATATCATTCAAGATGCCCGTCTGAAGCAATGTGCTTCGCATTATCGATACATCTTGACCAGTGCCTACCAAACCAAGGTTAGTCTCCAAAGACGGATTCAACAGCCCGGCCAACAATTTTGCCCTACTATTGATTGCCACAGTAGGTAACACGTTTTTGTTAATGGATTCATTGTTAATGGTAGGAGCATACGGATACAATATTTCACAAATATCCGATAAGAGAGAAGACATCTGGGCTTTGCGGAAGATAGCTTTCTTCTTGCCATTGTGATAATAATCACAACCGCCATTCTCCGGACGAGCATAAGAATAAATAAACTTGCCAAGTACCTCTTCCAAGTCCTCGATATAGATGTCGTATTCATCACACAACAACTCATCATTTACAACGAGAGCCTTCAGATCCATAACAGCCTTGTACTCAAATGCAATCTTTTCAATGTTCGTAAACTTTTTGGGCAAGCAAAATACAATACGATCATTTTGAACCTTGCCATCTTTAATAGCCTTGGCAATAGCTCCAATTTCAGATGCTTTTTCCGGAACAATAGCATAAACGATACCATCAGCCTTTGTTGCCTCGACCTTAAGATCCCAATCCTCAACAGCCCAAAACTCATCGCTGCCAATAAACACAAAATCGAAATATCGAGTAATCTCATGTTCATCGTTATAACGAATCGGATACATAAAGCTGTCAAAAGAGGATTGATTGAGAATATCCCGAACATTTAATGTAGCACGATTGCTCTCAATTTTCTTCGCAATCTCCTGAGGGATATCTACGCCACTGCTCTCCTTCAGTTTGAGATAATTATTGCTCCGTTTGAGATATACAATACACTCCTTGTTAACCAGCTCAGCTAGTGCATCGCTAATAATTTTCGTATCACCGACAACATCTCTGTAAGCATCAACCAGCACATCATACACGGGAGGCATTTTCTCGAATTGAGCAACGATATAAATCAATGCAAGAGTTTTAATAATACTTGCATGTATAGAATTATCGTCAACCTTTTGCAAAACAGTTGCCGCAAGTCTGTACGTCTTGTAAATATCACTGGTATACGGCTCTTTACGGAAAAGCGGCTCAAAATAATCATACAAATAGTCGGGAGTAAGCATAGGAAACTCACCCTCCGCTGTTTTCAAAAAAGCAGAGAGTGTATGCTTATCCTCAGACGATAAGAACGTAAACAAAGTCCGTTCATTCTGGGCCACTTTTTCAGACAAACGAGGCAGAATGAATGTAGAAGCCGGATGTAACGGATAACAACCATAAATAGCAGCGCGGACGCTTTCTTCGTTGCCGCCATCCAGCAAACCATTGGCTGTATATTTTGCTTCCAATTCATCAAAACGCTTCTGATTAGCGTTAACAAAATCACTCCAAAAATCATTATCCTTCTTGATAACAGCAGAAATGATTTCATAGATCTGAGCAAAGTTATTATGCAGATTGGTGTGCTTGAATCTACCAGATACACCACGCCAACCATCCACCTTATCTTTCGGAAGCTGATTGTCGATGTAGTTAGAAATATCCTTGTGGCAAATCAGCATCAAATGCATCTGCTTTTTGCCACTTCTTGCACACTTTTCTGCGAAATCTTGCAGAAGTTTGATGTCACTTATCGTTGCATTACCAATGCTCGACTCAAGATACTTGCTAAACTCATCGTAAACAATATAGACGCCTTCATAACCCTTATCCGCCAGTTTCTCTACAACCTTTTCGTAGAGCTCCACAACATCAAAGCCCAAGAAAGGATTAAAGGTGCTACCAGCCGTAAGCTGCGGATAAAGATCAATAAACTTCTCGTAGGCTTCAACACTGAACTCTTTCAAGCCAAGAACAAACTCACCAATCGGGCAATCCAGTTCATCTAAAAACTTCGCATAAGTTTCAGGGTAATCATTTTTCCAGCTCTCAATTGCATTAAGTGCTGCCGCAAAATGAGTATCCGGCATAATATCATTTAAATTCTCATTATTCAACGCCTGCTGCAAAGCATAAAGGAAAGATTGCGTCAAACTGGAGCTACTTCCACTAACAACAACCGGAAGCAGTTTGCGAGAACTCTCCAGATATCCTTTCGTGTAATTGTACAGCTCAGGGTTATACGCTTTCATCTTCTCCAAAAGGCGAATATAAAGAGCCTTATCCTTTTTGAAAAGCATCGACAAAAGCACAAGAATAATATGCGATTTCCCTCTACCATATGCACCAATCAGAATTCTTGCTCGATCGGTCGAATTCGGCGCAGTGCTCAGCAGAACGTCTTCAATAACATCAAGCGAAGACATTGTGGGAATAAAACTTGCCGCCTTGCCATCATCGTGCAAATCATAAGCAATATTAACAGAAGTCTGAAACCCTTTTGCGACTTCAATTTTGTTTTTCAACATGGTCCCATCCTCCTGAATTTATTTATTAATTGCTTTATAATAATCTTTTACACAGTCCACAAACGTAGTCTGTTTTAAAATACGGATAACATCCAAACCTGCTGTACGATTCACCTTGATATAACCTAACAATTCCATCTTGTATAACAAGGAAGTAAGCGTAATGATATCAAGATTAAACACTTTGCCGGCATTGCAAGGATCATTCTGTATCGAAGAAATTTTGATTTCCTCTTTTCCTTTTGCCTGATCAACAATAACGGCCAAAACCACCAAAGGATGGAGCCAGTCATTTTTGGGAACAGACTTCTTATACAGTTTATCTTTTTTGCTAGCGATATCAATCAAGCCCAACTCACCGAAAGGACAATCGATATTACTCTCGGGTTGAACCTTACCAGGATTAGACTTCATTCTGGAGACATAAGTATTGATGATGCAAGTATAGTCATCCTCCAAAGATCTTTCGGAAACTTCTTCTCCATTAATCCGAACAAAATTACTCAACTGCTTAACAAAATCTTCCTTAGTAAATTCTGAAGACTTGAACTCATTAAAGAAGTAATACCATGCAGTGGCCTCCTCTTTATTGGAGGCAAGTTGATAATGCATCAGCCACAAAGTGCCCATTTCTTCCATATACGGGTCATTATCATAAATAACTTGTCCCAGCTCAGTAAAGGTTTGCACTTTTCGTCCGGCATGAGGCTCACTTGTCAAACCTACAGCCTGCATCCAATACCGTAAAGATTTAACCATATTGGCGCCCATACCGAGCACATCCATCGGATTGCCATTGGTGCCCATAAAAACACCGGCATCCTTCTCTACATTTCGTAAGCCTTTATTAAGCCAACCTTTTCTAATAAAAAAGGTGTCATGAGCTCGAAACTTCATACTTTATCTCCTTTAGTCTTTCGTCTTGAGATATCGATCCATTAAGCAACCACCATCAAGGTACTTAGCAGTAACGCACATCTTGCATCTGCGGCACTTCTGGTCATTGATAAGATACTCATCACCGATAATGGAAATAGCTCCAAATTTACATAAGGATTCACACTTCAAACATTTGCGACAAGCATTATATTTTTTGATTTGATAACCAACCATTCGTTGCAAATCATCGTGCTTGGCAACATTCATAGTCTTGATTTTCACCGCATAGTCATACCCATCTTGGTTGAATGGTTGAATAGAAAGTATAGGCACGTTGGTTTTCAAATCAACAACTATCGTTTCGTTGATGAGTTTTCTGCCTAATTCCGGAGCCACTCTTCCAAACGGAGTAAACAAACCAACAAAGCAATCATCAATCGGTCTTTTAAGTTGATATACCTTGGCATTTTCTTCCGTTGTGCAGTTGGTGAATTTAATCTTCACATCGGAAGCCGCCTCTACGCCATTACCACCTTGACGAGCCTTCCACTTTCCACTATTGATATACTCCTCCGGATCAGGCTTACCAATCTTCTTAGCAAAATCGATTAGGAAGTTATGCCACTTTTCATACTGCTCAGGCATATAAATTTTGGACAAGAACTCAGCTCGTGCATTATTATTCGGACAGCACCAACAGCCGACACGATCGTATCCCAAACGATAGGCATCGTTAAAATCCACTTCCTCGCCCAGCAGATAAAGCCAAATGTCAATATCTTTCCAGAAGAAAATAGGCGAAGCTACTTTCTGCTGTTGGATCTTGATTGTTTCAGCATTATCCTCAATACGATTGTATTTGCTTCTGCTCACAGATTCACATTTTCTAATTCCGTAATATGTGAGAATGTTCTTGTCGCGATAAAAACTATTAATTACCCTTGATATCGGTCCCGTCTTAAACATAAAGCAGCACCACCGCAACATTCTTGCGGGCGGACCAATATCCTCACATACACTATAAAAATCTTGCTCCTTGTTTTTCGCCGTTTTGAAAATAGCCTTCGGATTATTTAGCCTAAATCTCGTAGCATATTCAATCGTCGAAGGAAACTCCAATGTAGTATTTCCAAAAATATGCACAAGGCTCGGATCCGAAAGCGCTTTAACCACAAGGTCAGCCGTTACCGTCGAATCTTTGCCGCCCGAAAAAGAAAGCACAATATTCTCTCGCGGGTAATCCTTAGCAGACTCCTGGATAAACTGAAACGCTTCGCTTTTCAAATAGGATAACCGTTCCTGATTGGCTTCAACAAATGTCGCAATATGCTTTTCAAAAAACTCGTAGCTATTTTGCGGTTTGTATTTTTCAAGCTGCTGGATAATCCAATCTATAGGATGCTTTTTGTACAGCGATGCATTGATAGTAATTGTTTCACCATCAACATAATAGCGATTATTAGAAGCCCAAACGCTTTTCTCCAGAAAAGCTAACGGCTTGTTAAAAAGGATTTCCAACAGCAATCTTTCTTTCGGAAAAACAGGGCGAAGATCCGCAACCATATATTGAGTTTTTTCGCCGCACAAAGAGCAATGCCCTTTATCAGCAGCATTAACAGCCTTTATCAAAGGCACTTTGCAATGATCACACCAATACAATTCGTACGGCGTATCTTCCTCCGTTACAGCACCACAAACAGAACACGTCTTTTCATCTGTCTCGTGATTGCAATTCTTGCACCACACAAATAATCACCTGCCAAATCGGTAGTTTACAATTACTCTTCCAACACCGCTAAATACTCATCCAGTCGCTCATTTACATATTCAGCAATCATATCAATCATTTTACTTACATCGCCATCACGATAATATGCATCAAAAGCATCGTAATAACGCTTACGATCCTCAAACTTCACGTTTATAGGAGGATAGCCATTGCGTATAAGTTCCAAATTAAGTAACAAACGGCCAGTACGACCATTGCCATCAATAAAAGGGTGAATGCCCTCGAATTCTAAATGGAATCTTGCTACTCGCTCCACTAAAGACATAGTCTTCTTGCGTTGTTCATCTTCTGCTAGCAGATCGACCATTTTAGGCTCAATCAAATACGGTTGTACCGGTTCAGTATAAGCGCCCATAATACGAACAGGAATGCGACGATAATTCCCCTTATCTTCAGGGCGATTCATCAAAACCAAAGCATGAATATTCTTAATCACACTATCGGTAATCGACACCTGGTTTTGAGCAATATCCTGTACATACAGAAAAGCATCTCGATGACCGATCGCTTCCAGATGATCCTTCATAGGCTTCTGGTCAATCGTCATACCCTCTAATACCAAAGCTGTTTCTTTAAGAGTCAGGGTATTTCCTTCAATGGCATTAGAGTTGTAAGTAAACTCAACCATAAACTCTTCTCGAAGACGTTCAACCTCACCAGCAGTTAAAGGACGCATACCAGCCAAACGTTCCGCTTTCTCTTCTACTAGATCTAACACCGTCGGCTTACTACGGCGACCGTCCTGCGGCTTTTGAGTATTTTCAGGAATCATATAAAGTTTGCCTTTACGAATAACACCTTCTACTTTGCCTTCAGCACACAAAATGCGGGTTCTACGAGCAGAAATGCCCCACTTTTCCGCAGCTTCCGAAACCTTAATGTACTTCATAAGAGTTTCCCCCAATATTAGGATACAATAATACATTCTCATTGTATACCTTTTCAGGAATAATAGCAATAGAAAATCAAAATTTATCAAAATTTTATTCCTTAAATGTACTTTTCGGGAACAGCAAAGAGCATCGAATATCCAATGATCTTTTTCTTAAAGCTCTATTAAGCCTTGTCATTTAACCATTTTTCAAAACAATTCACCTACAAAAAATGTAAAAGTCTTCTTGTTCGTTGTTGCGACAAGTGGGACAGCACGCATGCTTAGCCCTAATGTAATAGCACTTACTATTCAGAATGTATTATCGCTACTAATGTCCTTCCTTGTTTCAAGCCGGTATTACTATCCAAGCAATTTGTTACGATCGAACACATCGTTGACAACCCCGCAATCGCCACACTCAGCACTATCCTCAATGATAAAGCAAGGCTAATGATTCATGTTAACGGTGTCTCGTCACAATACCAATTACAATCCATATTACCACCCTGTTTTCGTTTCTAATTGGCCAGCGCAGATCATTCAGCATGAAGTGGATCATTGTGACGGCATTCTAATCTGACTAGGGGGAATTCTCCATGATTAGGGGAAATGTCTTTCCGCCTTACGACTAGGATGTAGTCGTAGTTTAGCCAAAATTTGCACATATTCCCCGTTTCCCCGTGCAAAAAAAGAAAATCTATAATAGAGAGAAGGGATGCAGAAAAACTGCATCCCTTCTCATTTATTCGCCAACGTTGGGCGACAATGCAGAGTAGTCACCTCTACGAATCAACGTGACGTTATCTACGCAATCCGTCAATTCTCTGGCGCTATTCTTAAAATCCTCAAGCAGTACCAACTCAACCGTTTTCCCTAGATTCTTGATAATCTTTACAACACTGGCAAAATCGCCATCACGAGAACTCAGAACAGCCGTATCGTACGTATCGAGGTAAGCATGCTTTAACATCTCTACTGCAATATTGACATCGGTACCCTTATCTACGTGGGTGACGATCCTGCCGGTGGCTATTTCACCACAACCGCATCTGAGGTTGTGCGTTTCGTTAATGTAAACCATCTTCTTTTGCAAATGACCGGTAATCACCTGACAATAGGGAAGCTGATTGATCTGTTGCAGAAAACCTTGATTGGTGTCTGTCTCAGACGTGAAATAGTACGTCCGAATGAAATCGATATGCTCATATTGCCGTTTGACGTAGTCGATATATTTTTCGATATTCAGCTTACTGTTTGCTGACTTTCGGTAATCGTAGTACACATTGCTACCATCAATGAATAGTATTCCTTTCTTCATTACAACACTTCCTTAAAAATCGTTCGCTGAGGAACATACAAATTCTTTTCTATGTTCCTAAAGAAAATCCCTCCCTGCCAACAACCGGCAGGGAGGGTTAATTTATTCTTCAGGAGTTTCTTCTTGGGGTTCTTTGGCCTTAGCTTTTTTCTTAGGCTTGGATTCAATCTCCGTAGGCAGAGTGATAAGTTCCTTGATTTTGAGGGGGCTTAGGCTCCATTCACGGACCTGCGGAGATAAGGGATGCTGCAAACGACCATCCCCATATTCGTTGCACAAACAGCATAGCTTTCCCTCATGAGCTACCAAGGCAGTCAATACACGTTTCTGCAACAGCATGAAACTCTTGTTCCGTGCCTTGCCGGTTCCGGGGGCGTAGATGATCTTCTCCGCTTCCTCTGCCGCGTTAAGGATTGCTTTGATGTTCTCCGGATCCTCGTTGGTGCACTGCAACTTAAAATCATTCAGTACCGCAGAGAGGTTCACAATCGTAACACTGCCATAGCCCAGGCGAGCAGAGTTATTGACCACCAACTGGGTAGTCGTGTCTAGCTGAATGCCATCGGCGGCACTAGGAGAGAGCATAATGATGGCCAGTTTCGGTTTCTTCTCGTCCCACGTTTTTCTCAGCAGATACCGTCTTGTCCCATCATCGGAATAGGTTGCCTCGGTCTTTAGCGTAGTAGTCTCAGTCTTCATTGTTTATTTTCCTCCATCTGATTAAGTAGTGTGTCGGGTAATGCCGACTCTAAGGCATACAGAACAACGGCAAAGTCGTCACCCAGTAAGAATAACGTCGACGTCCATCCGCTGGTGCCTAGCCGGATTACCCACTCACACAGACGCGATTCGCCAATCAGCTTAATTGCTTGGCGAACGTCCTCGTTGTTCTCAGCAATTAGGGCATAACCGCCATCCGATAAATAATTGCGTTGAGATCCATACTCATCATCCAAGATGACAAGCCCTCTCACGATATCGTTGTGAACATCATCGGGTACAATACCATCTAGCGCGAGTGCATCAGATACCGTACCAATTCTCCACAGCATCGTCTCAATCACCCTCCTCGATCGGAATAGCCACCATTTCTCCGTTCAGCATGACGAATATCTGCGGATGGCGGAACATGGCCATATATTCTCTCTCTTGTTCAGGGGTCAGAGAAATAAACCCTTCGTCATCCAAACCGCAGATTAAGAAAGGACCAACGATGATGTCATAGATATTGCCTTCTTCGTCCAGCAATGCTCTACAAGGCTCCATATTGTTCAGTTTTCCTTCTTCATTGACCACTAGGGCAACCGGACTGTCGTATGGAAACAATGCCTCTATGTGCCCTCCAACAAAGGCTTGCTTGGCTTCCAGCGTGTTTTGGATTCGGATTACCACCGCAGACTTGCCGGGATAACAAGCGATAGCGGTAATTTCGGACTCTCGATTTTTGTTTGCCATATATAGCACCTCACAATAAAAGAATTACGGCGTATGGTACAAGACCATACGCCGTTACATTAAGGATATATATTTATCTTTGGTGCGTTTACGAATTTTCCAACTCATGAAACACAGCATCAATCGCTTGAGAATCCGTCCACCATTCGCGTTCGCGAAACTGAAGACTATACTTGACAATCTCTTTGTCGGTTAAGGACATAACTCTTTGTTCTTAACCTTGACTATGTAGAACGTACCGCAAACAATATGCTTGCCAACTCTGCGGTTGGGTTTCATGTTGTAAAACACTCCATCGCCGGCATATATGACTGCGATATTCTTTTCTAGGGGAATCACACTAGCACAGCATAGAGTATCACAATCCTTACTTACGGCATAGTTGAGGTATAGACCATCACAACAAAGCTGAGTAATGCATGGATTCTCTCCCGGCTGAATCATCAAAGCAGTTATCATAGCTTCACCCCCTTACAAGTCCAGCGGAAACATTTCGCGGTCAGGATCGTTAAGCAGGTTCTCAAGTTGAGCGCGCTCTACATAGATTCTGTTGCCAACACGTTTTGGCGTTAGGTACAGCGATACAAACTTGCGTGCCTTTCTTTTACTAATAGGCAAATAGGTTTTGGTTATCTCAGTGATGTCCACCCATGCGGTCGTTTTTGTTTCTTGGTTCATTAGATTCCTCCTTTGTTTCTATGTTCTCACCGGTAAATAGCTTGGGTATTTGGATACAGTATTTGTTTAGGTCAGACTTACATATCAGTCTTCCAATACGGATGGCCTCGCCTTGCGATGGAGTAGGCGAAACAGTATAGCTATCTTTATCAATGATAACGGTCACGTCTTTTCCCGACATAATTGATGTAACAGCATTGGTGATTACATCGGCATAATCGCGAAGATCGACTGTTCTTCTTGCGTCACCCGACGACAGATGATATACCCTCATGGAATATCACTCCTTTCTTTGTTCAAATATGGCGAATAGAAGCAAGCAGGTCACTTTCGTGACCGCTTGCTTCTATTTATTTGTTAGTAAAAGCGGGTATGGAAAGCAACAATTAAAGACATTACACAAACGGCTCCCCCCTGTTTCGTGCAGATGTTGTGCAAAACGCCATTAGCCAATATGAATAGTTTTTGGATCCTCTTTTAGTAAATACAAACAAATTTCGAATTTTTACCCTGGATTTGCCAATGCAAAAACATGCCTAAAATACGAATTTACAAAATATTTACATTTTCGTAAAAAGTTCGAAACAATAAAAACAGTCGATTTTCCGATATTGACGGTCGCAAAAATGTGCGGTATACTGCGGCTGCAGCGCCGAAGAAGCCGTGAAATTCTACGGTAGGGTGGCGCGGAGAAAGGAGACAATATTTTCGGCTCGGTCACAACCGATATCGGTTTAACAAGCGTGATGTGAACACGTTTTGGGCACCCAATAGAGGTTGAGAGGAGTCCGGCAAAACCCTACAATTAAATACAATATGGAGGAATAATTATGAAAGATCCCGTTGACATCCAAGGTGATTCCTATGGCTACGTTCATACGAACAGTAAAGGTCAGACCTTTTTCCAGCGTTTAGGCCGTGCACCGTATTTTGGTGCCGTCTATGAAAGCATCGAAGACGATTCTGTCGTCATTAAACTGGCAACCGAGTATTATGGAAGAGAAAAGATCGCTTATTTCAGTCATGGCGACCTGTTGGATATTAAAGGTGCCAAAGAACTTGCTACGCTTGGCTTTGATGTAGCAAGAGGTACGATGGACGCTTTCTACGAGGCGATCAGAAAGCAAGAAGAGTACTGGGAAGATGCTGGTGAACAACCAATTCCTTCCTATTCATCGCTAGGCTGGATACGTGTTCCGTATGTGGACCCGGTTACCGGTGAGATCAAACATAGCTTATGCTATCGTTGCCATGAGCTGATCGGCTCTAATAGTCCCGCCAAGTATTTGGGAGACATTGCTGTAGGACCTATGGGCGATTATGATGTATGGAGGGACATGATTATCGATGACGTTCTGCCTTACGATACGCTTCTGTTAGTTTTTGTAGCCGCTTTGGCGTCTGTGATTGTAGGTGCATTGTCGTACATAATTCCTGTGGAATCCATCATTCTGCACCTACATCTGCCCTCCTCTCGGGGTAAGAGCACCGCAGGATACTTGTCTTCCAGCGTGGTCGGCAAACCGGCAACGGCTAAAATCCCCCACATGGACGAGGATGGCCGCAACGTGGAGTTGCGCTCGTGCTTCCAATCGTGGGGTGCCACCGACAATGCCCTGATTCGTTCTTTGGCCCATAATCGTGGAGCTGTCATCGTACTCGACGAGCTGGGAAAATGTCTCACCAAAAACATGGACCGGGTGGTCTTCGACATCGTAGATGGGTCTGACAAAAGAAGGTTAGCCAGCGATCTAACCAATCGTGTTTCTTCTGGATTTTGTAGTTCGTTCATTAGTACCGGCGAATGTTCCTTGTTGGAGCGTTGTAACAGCAAGCTTGAGGGCTTGGCTATCCGTATCATGGAGGTTAACACCCCCTTGACTAATGATGCCGCTCATGCTAACCGCATTAAACGTATCTGCACTAAGAACTGCGGTTTCGCGGCTCCTATGCTGGCGGAGTACATTATCAAACGTGGTGGCGAGAACTACGTTCTGAAGCGTTATGATTACTGGCGTGACGTTTTACCTGAACATTTCTCTGACACCCCCAATGTGAGCCGCTTCATCGAGAAGTTTGCCGCCCTCTACATGTGTACTGCCGAAATCGCTGCTAAGGCGTTGAAGTTGCCCATCGATACCGACAGATTGCTGGCTTACCTTGTTGCGTACGACAACAAACGTGGTGCCAGCCGTAACACGTCCCTTGAGAGCTACTCCCTGGTATTGGAACATTGCTCCAAAAATGAGAGAAACTTCATTCATCGTTACGATAAGAGCTATATCCATGGCAAAGGTCGCACCGAAACCACGAGTGTACCCAACTACGAAATGTGGGGCCGCATCACAGAGATGACCAAGCCTTTGCCGGATGGTCGTGTGCTGGTTCGCGAGTATGAGGTCATGCCTAGCGTGGTGGAAGACTACCTGAAATCCAAGGGCTTCAACAGCGTGAACACGTGTATTGATGCCTGGAAGAAGGCCGGTGTTCTTGACTACGAGGATGACACGCATACCAAGCGTAAGCGTACGTTCAACACTGACGATTCGCCCGGCAGAACGGCAAAAGTCTACGTCTTCCGTGAATACGAGGAGGGCGATAGCGCTCAGGAACTGCTGGAAGAACTTCAGAAACGTGAGGCCAAAAAGAAGGCGATGGATAACAAGCGCAAGAAGATTGTCAAAAGCCTTATCCTTGAAGCCGAAAAGGATGTGATGGAAAGTGCCTGATTTTCTAACCCCTCAAGAGATTGCCGACACCCTAAAGATCAGTTATGATTCCGCCCTGGCGTGGATTAAGCAATCTGGCATTGACTACCTGAAAGTTGGCCGACAATACCGCGTATCTGCTGAGAAACTTCAAGCGTTTCTCCAGCGTAAAGGCCGCGTGGTCGTCTGTCTTCGATAGCCGTATTTCCCTCAATTTTAGCTATATATCTTATGTTATATGCCAATAAAAAGGAGGAAACAATTATGGCTATAGGCTCTATCCGTAAAAGACTCGACAGTCAAGGTAACGTGACCTACCAAATCACGTTAGAACTTGACCGTGACCCCATTACTGGTGTTCGTCACCGTCGCTACCACACTGTGCATGGCTCCAAGAGGGAGGCTCAGGAGGTGATGAAAAAGCTACTACTGAACCCCGATGAGAACTTGAATGCTGTACAATCTTCCATCCGTTTGAGAGAATGGATGAGGGTGTGGCTCGATGAATATCTACCTCATATTGCGCAGACAACGCGCGATGGCTACGAGGAGAAGGTGCGAAACCATATCGTTCCCGAGTTGGGCAGTACCCCCATCAACCTGCTGGACACCACCCAGATACAGCGCTTTATCAACTCGCGTATCAAGCGTGGCATGTCCCCCAAGAGCATCCGCTCCATCTATAACAATCTCAACGCCGCCCTTAACAAGGCCGTGCAGTTGAAGATCCTTAAGAGTAATCCATGCGTAGGTGTGGTTCTACCAAAGCTTAAGCGCTTTAAGTCCGACGTTTACAACGCCGAGCAAATTCAGCACCTGCTGGAAATTGCCGGTCAGGAGAGCGTTAGCATCTACGTGGTCTGCATCCTCGGCGCCCTACTAGGCCTGAGAAGAGGAGAAATGACCGCCCTTCGTTGGGAGCAGGTGGACTTTTCTAACAAGAAGATCACCGTCTGCGAGAACCGCGTTCAGTCCAGTAAGGGTGTGGTCGAGAAGGACCCCAAGAGCGAAGCCGGTAAGCGTACGATCACGATTGGCGAGAAGGCGCTCGATGCCCTGCGTCAAGTTAAGGAGATCTACGACGATGCTTGCCTGAACAATCCCTGGTTCCATGGTGCGGGCTACGTCCTGTTCAAAGAGGATGGTAATCCTTACCGCCCCGATTGCATCACCCAGTTGTGGGGACGATTCATACAGAGAACCGATCTGCCCCACATTCGTTTACATGATTTGCGTCATACCAATGCGACGCTACTAATTGCTAATGGCGTTTCCGCTCGAGTGGTTCAGCACCGCTTAGGACACGCTGACATTAGCACTACTCTACAGCGCTATGTCCATGTGCAAGCAGCAATGGACGAAGATGCCGCTGATCGAATCGATTCAGCGATTTTTAACTAACCCCCTCATTTTCTTCCATATACATTATGACCAGTATTTTACTACGATTTACTTGATTCAAATTTGACTATGACAACAACAGGTACCGTTACAGACGGTGCCTTTTCTTTTTGCCCAAAAATGGGGAGAGTGGGGTTAATGGCGGAGATTTCCACTTGCACTTGGGGGATGTGTGAGGAGTCAAACGTTAAGGATAGCGACAACATCTCAGACTTACATGAGCAATTTTCCCCGATTCCCTGCGCAGAAAACACAGATATTAAAAAAGAGCCTCTTTGCCCGCATGGGACAAAGAGACTCTTTTTTTGCTTAATTTTTGGTGTAGAAGGTACTCTTCCCCGCACCCATCTTGACGATGTAGCCATCGGCGGTAAGCTTCTTCAGGTGGCGTTCCACGCTGGAGGCGCTGAGGTTGGGACAGAGTTCCAAGATTTCCCGCTTGGTGAACTTACCCAGCCTGCTATCAATGGCCTTCTTAACCGTATCCAAGGACGTGGGGCTCACGATCTGAATACGATCATCAAAGTCACGATAGGCCGCCACAATGGCACTCAGCAGATACTTTACAAAGGGCGTAGGGTCGTCCTCGTTCTCATGCCATCCGACCTGCGCATCTTCCAAGGACGCATAGTAAGCATCCTTGTTCTTGGCGATCTTAGCCTCCAGCGAGATATACTTACCCACCTCATACCCGGCACGATACAGCAACAACATGGTCAACAGACGGGACATACGACCGTTGCCGTCCAAGAAGGGGTGGACGCACAGGAAATCGTGGATGAACACCGGGATGATTAGCAGAGGATCCACCTTGCCTTCGCCGATGACGCGGTTATATTCGTCGCAGATGGTCTGAATGGCCTCCGGCGTCTCGTAGGGAGCCAGCGGCGTAAACAGGGTATACCGCTTGCCGTCGGCGTCCGTAGCGCTGATATAGTTCTGCACGTTCTTAAAGCTGCCGCCGAAACCGGAGTCGGTGTGGCTGAGCAAGATTTTGTGCAACTGCAGAATGTAGTTGGGGGTCAGCGGGATATATTCGAAACTCTCGTGGACGATGTTCAGCGCATCGCGGTAACCGGCGATTTCTTTCTCGTCACGGTTGCGAGGAGCGGTGCGCTCGCTCATCAACTGGCGCAGGCGAGTCTCGGTGGTTCGGATGCCCTCGATGGAGTTGGATGCCTCGGTGCTCTGCACCTTGGCGATCTCGATCAGACGCGCCATTTCTTGCGGTTTCTGCTGAATGTAAGCGCCTTGCTTACCCTTGTATTCGTGGATCAGAGAGAGGTAATTGATGACCTCGTTATCCCATGTTTTCTTCTCTAACTCAGTGTAATTAAAATGACGCATTCTCGTCACCTCCATCATCTTTCTCGTCAATTATAACCTATTTGACGAGAAAAAGCAAGAGAAAATGTGAAAAAGATTATGTGCTAATGCCGTACAAGTCAACTTGACAGAACAAATGTTCTTGTGGTATAATTATAAAAATATGCCACAGAGCAAAGGAGGCACTGATGATGAGTAGCGATGCTTTTGAACAGCAGCAAGAATTTTTACAAAAAATAAATGAAACTATAAATAATATGCAAGCGCCGTTGCACCAAGTCGTTGAAGCGACGACTGCTGCAAGTCGAGCGCTAAGCGCCGCTCTCCAAAGTAATGCTATTCAGAATGCATTAAACCTCGGTCAAAGAATCGCACAAACTATTGCCTCATATAATTTTTCCCCAATGCTAAAAAAGATTAGCGAGGCAATGATACCACTCAAATATATTTATCTGTTGAGGCAGTTGAAATGGCCATTGTTTCTAATAAACGACAAGGAGTTGCGGGGTGAAATATTATCTGTTTCAGCTGATGAAGAGTCAGAAAACAAAGTGAAAGAAATTGTTTTAGCCTATTGTGATGAAAAGTTTCTCACATCGTTGGAGAATGATTGGTTAGCATGTTCTGCTATCAAGCAAGAACGAAAACTAATTTTGTCCGAAGCCCTTCGTTTGCACAAACAAGGCTACTATTATGCTTCCGTATCTACTTTGATGTGTCAGCTATACGGAGTCGCCGCGGATATTGATGTTCTAATTAACGAAAATAGCTTGTCGTTAGATCGCGAAGGGAAGGAATTGACGGCGGAACATTTTCACATTGATATTCATTACATCAACAATGAAAAAGGTCGTCTTTTCCAATCCCTTATGCTAACAGAGTCGGGGATACTGTTATGGGATGCTATGGGGGACTATATAAAAAATGTTGCTCTATATTCCGGGAAAGATTATTCTCACATCGAAAATCAACCGCTACGCAATAAAATTGGACATGGCGACCAATTGAATTTTGGTACACAAGAACACTCTTTGAAAGCGATTCTTACAATTGATATGATGATTCAATTGGCATACGAGATTAATAGAATTGCGGAAACGAGTTCACTGCTCGATATAGACCAAGGTGTTTCCAGCGAGGGACGACCTTGTAAAAATTGCTAGTTTTATCTGGAAAGGAACAAAATTCATGACCATTACAAGCGAAGCCGAAAAAGACACTAGAAATATCAATAATGTTACGGAAGACGAACAAGTTGACCAAACTGATCCATCACCCAAGGATGAATGTTCGTACTACAATTATATAAAATCACACCCAGCCTCTCTCATCGCGATTCTTTCTGCTTTTGCGACGATTATTACTTTTATAGCACAATTAATGACTTACATATATAGCAAGAACACGCTGGAATACTGGGGGTTCAGTATCTCTTACGCATCATTAAGCGGGGATAGTTTGCTTTATTCAGCGATGTCTGCGATTATATATTCAGTAGTCCTCTCAATTGCTGCAATATGGTTTACAAAAACTAGCGACGTTTATATCGAACGCAAAAAATACTATCTTTCCATCAAATATGTAATTAAAAAATTACGAAGCATGGTAAAAGATAAGCTCAATACAATTAAAGAAATGGAAAAGAAACCTTTTGTTGATCATCGTAAATTGCGAGAGGTTAAAGATTCTGTTTTAGAAACCCAAACAAAGCTAATAGACGTTAAAGCGGATACAATCAAGGAGTTACACACAGCACGATGGACCTTTTTAGCACATTTGATACCGATTTTGGTTCTGTCGACTATTGCTTCATTACTATTGTCTCTGATTTTCAAGCAATCCATGAATTTGTGGAGCAGTGTGTTATGTATACTCATAATTCAACTATTGACCTTTATCGTGCTTTATTATACCGAAGAAAAAACCAAGTTTAAAAAGAGGCAGATCAAAGAACAGGTTGACACGATTGAACCGTCAGAATTGTTAGAGCAGCTTGAAATTCGCATGGCATATCCTTTAGAGAATGTTGTCTCAAAGAAAATCAGCATTAAGAACTCTTCTTTCTTTATGGTTTTATTCAACATTTTCATTACAAGTATTGTCTTTATTACTAGTGTCGGGCTCTCCATTAAAGGAACTGAATCTAATAGAAAAACTTTTGAAATTGTCTCTTTAGGCACTGAAACATACGCGATGGTCTATCATGACGAAAATACTTTTTTCTTAGAGCAGGCGGACATCTCTGACGCCACACTAACAATCTATACCAATCGACAGCGTATTATCAATAGTTCGGATGTCGAATTCACTGTTTACACTTTTGACGATGTTGTCAAAACAGAAAAACCTTTGTTGAACTAATCAATATGACGATATACTAAACTTGTGTGAGTTCCCTTCCTTCGCCACTTCCGTCTTCCCCCTCAATCACCGTTGCTACTATCGCTTTTTCGGTCTTGGGCGGCGGGAGGTCGGCGCGGAGTTTTTGGAAAGGCCGTCTTGGCTTCGATTGACTGGCTGGGATGGGGTCTGATTGCGGCGCTCATAACCCGAGGGTCGTTGGTTCGAATCCTTCCCCGCAACCAAATTGAAAAACGCTGGAATCCTAGTGATTCCAGCGTTTTTTCGTATCATTTCGCTTTCCGATGTAGTGGCAGGCAATTGATTTTAAATCGAGGTAGGGATAACTGGGTCGGTTAACCTTGACTTATTATTATGATTGTGTTAACCTATAAATGAACAATGAGAGGTACTGCGTCGCGTGGGGCGCAGTTTGAAAGAATTTGCATCATTTAAATTGCACAGGGAGGTGCGTTATGGATCCTATTTATGTAACCGGACATCGAAACCCGGATACCGATTCCATCGTGGCAGCCATTGCCTATGCATCCTTGAGAAATGCGTTGGGAGATCGAGATTATACCGCTGCTCGCTTGGGACACGTGTCGGATGAAACGCAATTTATTCTGAATTATTTTGGTTTCACTCCGCCTACGTTCATCTCCAACGTATATACCCAGGTGCAGGATCTGGATTTTGATAAACCGCCTATCCTCAGCACCGGCGTCACCGTGGATCGTGCCTGGAACGAACTGCAGGAGCGCAAAGAATTGCGAGCCATCCCTATTGCCAATGACGACGGCACGTTGTTCGGCCTCATTTCTCGTGAAGACATTGCCCGCTACAATATGGAGCTGAACAACTCCTGCGTTTTGGATCGTGTTCCGTTGTTTAACGTGCTGTCCGTCCTTGAGGGACAGGTCATCAACGATGCGGGTGAATATTTGGATACGGTGTCCGGCGAGGTGGTATTGTCCATACCCGAGAGCAGAGGCTCCTCTCCGTTCCCCAGCAACGATTGCGTGATGATTTGCGGCAACCAGCCGGATATGATCCGTCAGGCTTTGGAGCAAAATATCAACTGTCTGATTTTGTGCCGTACGGAATTGGAACCTGACCTGTTGAAAATAGAAACCACCACTTGCATCATTCACACGCCCTATGACGCCTATAAGGCTACCCGAATGATTTTCCAGTCTACCCCTATCGGAAGAATTTGCAGCACCAAGGATTTGGTTTGCTTCCATTTGGAAGATCAGGTGGACAACGTAAAAGAGACGGTTTGGCGTTATCGTAAACCGTGCTATACCATCTTGGATGAAGATAACAAAATCGTGGGTATCCTGACTCGGTACCACTTGCTCCGTCCTCGCAGAAAGCGTGTGGTCCTGGTGGATCATAACGAGGCGTCACAATCGGTACCCGGACTGGACGAGGCCGACATTCTGGAGATTATCGACCATCATCGATTGGCCGATATTCAGACCAACAATCCCATCTTTGTGCGTAACGAACCGGTTGGTTCTACCAACACCATCATTGCCACCATGTACCAGGAAAAGGGACTGATCCCCTCGGAGAAACTGGCCGGTATGATGGCGGCGGCTATCCTGTCGGATACCGTTATGTTCAAATCTCCCACCTGCACCGTTCGCGATATTCGCACAGCCGAACGAATGGCTCGTATCGCTAACGTGTCGCTGGAGGATTTGGGCAAAAAGATTTTCTCCGAATCGGTCATTGGCAAATCGGCTAAAGACTTGTTCTACACCGACTATAAGGAGTTCCAGATCGCCGGTCACAACCTGGCGGTTTCCCAGGTTACCTGTTTGGACAGCGCCAGCGTATTGTCTCGAAAAGAGGAACTGCTGGAAGAGATGCGGAAGGTTGTAGAACAGACTGAGACATCGTTGGTGATTTTGATGCTGACGGACGTGCTCTTGGAGGGTAGTCATCTGCTGTACGTGGGCGATGACGACATTATCAGCCAGGCGTTCGACGTGTTGGCCAAAGACAACGAGGTGTTCTTGCCGGACGTGATGAGCCGAAAGAAGCAGATTATCCCCAGCCTGTCGGCACTTTGGGGCTAATCACGAAGACACTGCAATAAAAGACCAAGATTACAATACAAAGGTCGAAAGTTCAAAATCACATCCCGTAATTATCAGAAAGGGCACACCAATCGGTGTGCCCTTTCCTTTTATCGTTTTGCGGGTAGGGGAGGGATGTTTTCACAACACACCGGCACAGCAAACCATTAGGGCTAGTAGGTTTGCTGTATTTTTTTGCGCAAACCCATTGAAAATTGTCGTAAAGTCCAAAATTGATAAATCTGTTATTTTTTTGTCAATTTATTGTTGAAATGAGAGAGCGTTGCTGTTATAATGGAGAGTGGTAAAATAAGACTTCGTGTGTCTAGGTGTTTCTACGAGGTCAACCCTTAGGTTAAGACAAAAAAACAAAGGAGAAAAGATTATGAACAAGATTACTGTAATTGGTTCCGGCAACGTCGGTTCCACCATCGCCTACACCCTGACTGTACAGGGTATTGCTTCTGAGATCGTTATGATCGACCTCAACAAGGAAAAGTCTCTGGGTGAGGCTCTGGATATTCGTCAGGGCGTTTCCTTCTGCGCTCCCGCCACCGTGCGTGCCGGTAACTATGAGGATGCCGCCGGTTCCGATATCGTGGTCATCACCTCCGGTATGGCTCGTAAGCCCGGCCAGTCCCGTCTGGATCTGGCCCAGGCCAACGTAAACATCATTAAGAGCATCGCTGACCAGATCGTTCCCGTATGTCCCGATGCCACCTACGTTATCGTAAGTAATCCTGTTGACGTGCTGACCTACGTGTTCCTGAAGCACACCGGTCTGCCCCAGGAGCGTGTTATCGGTTCCGGCACTGTGCTGGATACCGCCCGTCTGCGTTCCAGAATCTCTGAGTACTACTCTGTGAACCAGAAGAACGTCCACGCCTACGTGCTGGGTGAGCACGGCGACAGCTCCTTCGTGCCCTGGTCTTTGGCCAACATCTCCAACGTGCCCGTAGAGACCTTCAAGGATGCTCTGCAGACCAAGGACAACTATCCCGAGTTTATTCTGGACGAGGTAGAAGAGTATATGCGTAAGTCCGGCGCTCGTGTTATCCAGCGCAAGGGCGCTACCTTCTACGCCGTGTCCATCTCCGTTTGCCACATCTGCAAGTGCCTGCTGAGTGGTATCGACACCACCCTGACCGTTTCCACCATGCTGAATGGTGAGTACGGCATCGACGACGTGTGCCTGAGCCTGCTGAACGTGGTGGGTGACAAGGGCGCTCACGCCAAGATTATGTTGCCCCTGAACGAAGAGGAGCTGGCAAAGCTGCACAACAGCGCTAAGGTTCTGAAGGATCTGATGGCAGGTCTGGACATCTAATAGAAAGGTTAGGTACATAGTATGGAATATCGTATTGAACATGACTCTATGGGCGAAATGAAAGTGCCTGCTGACCGTCTGTGGGCCGCTCAGACCCAGAGAAGCCGCGAGAACTTTGAGATTGGCGTAGGCATCGAGACCATGCCCGCCGAGATCATCCACGCTTTCGGCATTTTGAAGAAGGCTGCCTCCATTGCCAACCACGCTCTGCGTCCCGAGAAGATGACCGCCGAGAAAATGGAAGCCATTAAGGCCGCCTGCGACGAGGTTATCGCCGGCGAGCTGAACGGTCACTTCCCTCTGGTGGTGTGGCAGACCGGTTCCGGCACCCAGTCCAATATGAACACCAACGAGGTTATCGCCAACCGTGGTAACCAGATTGCCGGCAACACCATTCTGCATCCCAACGATGACGTGAATATGAGCCAGTCCTCCAACGATACGTTCCCCACCGCTATGCACATCGCTGCGGTGCTGGCCCTGGAGGAGAAGCTGATCCCCGCCGCCCAGACCTTGATCGAGACCTTCAAGCGCTTGGAGGCCGAGAACGAGGGCATCGTTAAGAGCGGTCGTACCCACCTGCAGGATGCCACCCCCATCTCCTTCACCCAGGAGATCAGCGGTTGGCGTTCCAGCCTGGAGAAGGACGTGGAGCTGATTCAGCGCTCCATCGCTCCTCTGTACGAGCTGGCTCTGGGCGGTACCGCTGTGGGTACCGGCCTGAACACCCCCGCCGGCTTTGCCGAGACCGTGGCCGCCGAGGTGGCCAACCTGACCGGCAAGCCCTTTATCACCGCTTCCAACAAGTTCCACGCTCTGACCTCTAAGGACGAGCTGGTATTCGCCCACGGCGCCATCAAGGCGCTGGCCTGCGATATGATGAAGATTGCCAACGACGTGCGTTGGCTGGCATCCGGTCCCCGTGACGGTCTGGGTGAGATATTCATCCCCGAGAACGAGCCCGGTTCTTCCATCATGCCCGGTAAGGTGAATCCCACCCAGTGTGAGGCTGTTACCATGGTAGCCGTTCAGGTTATGGGTAACGACGTGGCTGTTGGTATGGCCGCCTCTCAGGGCAACTTTGAGCTGAACGTGTTTATGCCGGTATGTATCTACAACTTCCTGCAGTCTGCACGTCTGCTGGCCGAGGCCATTCTTTCCTTTAATAAGAATTGCGCCGTCGGCATCAAGGCCAACAAAGAGAAGATGCACCACAACCTGCACAACTCTCTGATGCTGGTTACCGCACTGAACCCCTATATCGGCTATGAGAATGCCGCCAAGACTGCTAAAAAAGCCTATAAGGACAACATCTCTCTGAAAGAGGCCTGCGTAGAGCTGGGCTTCTTGACCGCTGAGAAGTTCGACGAGGTTTTCCATCCGGAACAAATGATTTAAGACGGGAGGTCTTATGATGCGTGTCAGTTATTTTCCCGGTTGCACGCTGAAGAATAAAGCAAAGGATCTGGACAAGTATGCACGTCAGTGCGCCGAGATCCTGGGCGTGACACTGGAAGAAGTAGAAGATTGGCAGTGCTGCGGCGGTGTGTTTACCACCGCTCGGGACGAGATCGCTACCAAGCTGTCCTCGGTACGTCTGCTTAAGGCAGCCGCCGATAAGGAGCAGCCCCTGGTGACGGTTTGCTCCGCCTGCCACAACGTGGTCAAGCAGACCAATCATGCTATGCAAACCATTGCTGAGTTTGCCGATAGAGCCAACCGCTATATGGCGCAGGATGGCCCCTACAATGGTGAAACCACCGTGTATCACTATTTGGAGCTGTTGCGTGACGTCATTGGCTACGACACCCTCAAGGAGAAGGTGGCACAGCCCCTGGCCGGCAAGAAGATTGCCTGCTACTACGGCTGTCTGCTGCTGCGTCCCTCTGCCACTATGGCGATGGACGATCCGGAGAACCCCACCATTATGGAGGATATGATCCGTGCCCTGGGTGGCACTCCCATCATCTATGCCAACCGCAACGAGTGCTGCGGCGGCTACGTGACCGTAGAGAACCCCGCTCTGGCTGCCAGCAAGAGCAATGCCGTGGTAGAAAACGCCAAGGCCATGGGCGCCGATATGATCATCACCGCTTGTCCTCTGTGCCGCTACAATCTGATGAAGAGTGGCGCCGACATCCCGGTGGTCTATTTCACAGAGCTTCTGGCAGAAGCCCTGGGTGTAAAGGAGGGTCAAGATGCATAACGAACATCTGCAGGATGAGTTGATCCGCATCAGCGGTGTCAACCCCAAGAAATGTATGCGTTGCGGTAAGTGCTCCGCCACTTGCCCCGCCTACGATGCTATGGAGTACCATCCCCACCAGTTTGTGAGCATGGTAGACAACGGCGATATCGCCCCTCTGCTGGCATCGGAATCTCTCTACACCTGTTTGACCTGTATGGCTTGTCTGGAGCGTTGCCCCCGTGGTGTCGAGCCCGCCAAGCTGATTGAGGCCGTGCGTCTCACCGCTCTGCGCAAGAAAGGTGCCAACCACCTGAAGGCAGAGGCTGTGCCGGCGCTGATCGACGAGGATACGCCCCAGCAGCTGCTGGTCAGCGCATTCCGCAAATACGCTAAGTAAAGGAGGAAAAGACTCATGCAAAGAATCGGTGTTTTTGTGTGCTGGTGCGGTAGTAACATCGCCGGCACCGTCGATGTAAAAGCGGTCGCAGAGGCTCTGGGTCACGAGCCGGGCGTCGTCTTTTCCACCGACTACCAATATATGTGCTCTCAGGCCGGTCAGGATATGATCAAAGAGGCCGTTGCCGAGCATAAGCTGACCGGCATCGTGGTGTGCTCCTGCTCTCCCCGTATGCACGAGGCTACTTTCCGCAAGACCGCTGCCTCTGCCGGCATCAACCCCTATATGGTGGAGATTGCCAACATCCGCGAGCAGTGCTCTTGGGTACATAAGGATATGCCCGTAGGTACCGAAAAGGCCATCATCCTGGGTAAGGCCGCCGTGGCCAAGGTGCACCTGAATGCACCCCTGACCCCCGGTGAGTCTCCCGTAACCAAGCGTGCGCTGGTTATCGGTGGTGGTATTGCCGGTATCCAGACCGCTCTGGACATTGCCGACGCCGGCTTCCAGGTGGATATTGTTGAGAAGAAGCCCACCATCGGTGGTAAGATGGCTCAGTTGGATAAGACCTTCCCCACGCTGGACTGCGCCGCTTGTATTCTGACCCCCAAGATGGTGGACGTGGCTCAGCACGAGAACATCCGCATCTTCTCTTATGCAGAGGTGTCGGAGGTTAAGGGCTTTGTGGGCAACTTTGACGTGACCATCAAGAAGAATGCCCGTTACGTTAAGGAAGAGATTTGTACCGGTTGCGGTGCCTGTGTGGACAAGTGCCCCATGAAGAAGGTGCCCAACGAGTTCAACCTGGGTATGGACAACCGTCCCGCCATCTACATTCCGTTTGCTCAGGCAGTGCCGAAGGTGGCCACCATTGACCCCAACCACTGCAATATGCTGAAAAACGGTAAGTGTGGTCTGTGCTCTCGTGTTTGCGCCGCCGGCGCCATCGACTACACCCAGAAGGATGAGTATATTGAGGAGAAGTACGGCGCCATCGTGGTGGCCACCGGCTTTAACCCCATTTCTATGGACAAGTTTGACGAGTTCGCCTATAACCAGTCCAAGGACGTTATCACCTCTCTGGAGTTTGAGCGTCTGACCAATGCTGCCGGTCCTACCGCCGGTAAGTTGCTCCGTCCCTCCGACGGCAAGCATCCCCACAAGATTGTGTTTGTACAGTGCGTGGGTTCTCGTTGCTCTGCCTGTGCGGAAAAGGGCAAGGAGTATTGCTCTAAGATCTGTTGTATGTACACCGCCAAGCACGCTATGCTGGTCCGTGACAAATACCCGGATACCGAGGTGTACGTATTCTATATCGACGTGCGTACCCCCGGTAAGAACTTTGACGAGTTCTACCGTCGTGCCGTCGAGGAGTACGGTGTGCATTATATTAAGGGTATGGTGGGTAAGGTTACCCCCGAGAATGGCGTATTGAAGGTGCAGGCCTCCGATCTGTTGGAGAACAAGCAGATGCATATCGACGCCGACCTGGTGGTGCTGGCCGCCGCCATCGAGCCCGATAAGTCTGCCCGTCCTCTGGCTACGATGCTGACCGCCAGCATGGACACCAACGACTTCTTCACCGAGGCTCACCCGAAACTGCGTCCTGTAGAGAGCCCCACCGCCGGCGTATTCCTGTCCGGTGCTTGCCAGGGTCCCAAGGACATCCCCGAGACCGTATCCCAGGCCAGTGCCGCCGCCGCTAAGGTAATCGGCCTGCTGGTTAAGGATAAGCTCAAGGGCAACCCCTGTGTAGCCAGCTCCAACGAGCTGATGTGTAACGGTTGCTCCTCTTGCGCCAACGTGTGTCCCTACGGTGCCATCACCTATGAGGATAAGGAGTTCCGTATGCCCGACCGTACCACGGCTATCCGCCGTGTGGCTCAGGTCAACCCGGCCGTATGTCAGGGTTGTGGTTGCTGTACCGTGGCTTGTCCCTCCGGTGCTATGGACCTGAACGGCGTTAAGAACAATCAGATTATGGCGGAGGTGGATGCAATATGCACGTAAATGAATTCAAGCCCGTAATCGTGGCATTCTGTTGCAACTGGTGCTCCTACGCCGGTGCCGACCTGGCCGGTAACAACCGCCTGAACTACCCGGCAGACGTGAAGATCATTCGTGTACCTTGCTCCTGCCGTGTTAACCCCATGTTTATTCTCCGTGCATTCCAGCGCGGTGCGGACGGTGTCATCCTGTGTGGTTGCCATCCCGGCGACTGCCACTACACCTCCGGTAACTATTTCACCCGTCGCCGTATGGCCATGCTGTTCTCTATGCTGGATTATCTGGGCATCGAGCGTGACCGTACCCGTGTAGAGTGGGTGTCTGCGGCAGAGGGTGCTAAGTTTGCCGCTACCATGAACGACTTTGTAGAAAAGGTCACCGCCCTTGGCCCGAACAAGAGATTGGAGGATTTACGATGCAAAAAATAAGCCAACAACAGCTGATTGATCGTGCTGTCGCTCTGCTGGCAGACGGCACCGTTTCCTCTGTTTTGGGTTGGACCCGTGGCGAGTTCGACTACGACATCACCCCGGCTATCTTCACCGACGAGGCCTCTCTGAAAGAGGGCTTTGTCTGGAACGATTTCTGTGGTGCCAACTTCTCTAAGTATCTGGTATCCAAGGCTAAGAAGAGCGAGGGCAAGATCCTGGTATTCCTAAAGCCTTGCGACACCTACAGCTTTAACCAGCTGCTGACCGAGCATCGCTTTGACCGTGAAAAGGTGTATGCCATCGGTATCCCCTGTGAGGGTATGGTGGACATCGATAAGGTAAAGGCCGTTACCGGCGACGGTATCACCGCCATCGACTGCGGCGAGCAGCTGGCTGTGACCACCCTGTACGCCGATGCCCCCATCGCTGTCAACCCCGCTGACGTGCTGGAAGAGCGCTGCATCAGCTGCAAGAGCAAAAAGCATGTGGCCTATGACGAGCTGATGGGCGAGGAGGGCGACGTGATCGACTCCAACCGCTTTGACGAGGTTGCCCGCATTGAGGCTATGACCCCCGACGAGCGTTTCGCCTTCTGGCAGAACGAGCTGTCCCGTTGCATTCGTTGCAACGCCTGCCGTGACATTTGCCCTGCCTGTACTTGCGAGAACTGCGTATTCAACAACCCCAACTCCGGTGTGGAGAATAAGGCTCCCGCCAACGAGTTTGAGGAGAAGATGTTCCACATCATTCGTGCATTCCACGTGGCCGGTCGTTGCACCGACTGTGGCGAGTGCTCTCGTGTATGCCCCCAGAACATCCCCCTGCACCTGCTCAACCGTAAGTTCATCAAGGATATGAACGAGTGCTACGGCGAGTATCAGGCCGGTGCCGAAGTGGGTACCAAAGGTCCGCTGGTAAGCTATACCACCGACGATCTGGAGGCTGCCGAAGTCTTTGATAGGAGGGATACCGATGCGTAAGTGTGCTATTTCTGCAATGGATGCGGTGTTTGCCGCCATTGCCGCCAACAAATCTCTGTATCTCCCTGTAGACGATACCACCGGCAACGCCGTCTTCACCAAGTGGGAAGAGGGCGCTCGCTGGAGCGATCGTCTGAATACCGTGCGTAGCCCCAAGGATTTCTTCTTCCCCCAGACTGAGAACCTGATGGCTTTCAAGACCGAGGGCAAATCCATTGAGGTGATCGACACCCGCACCGAGACCGAGGATTTTGTGGTGTTCGGTGTGCGTCCTTGCGACGTTAAGAGTTTTGACATTCTGGATCGTGTGTTCCTGTCCGAGCCGGTGGATAGCTATTACGCTTCTCGCCGTGAGCACGGCGTGATCGTGTCTGTGGCTTGCTCTCGTCCTGCCGAGACCTGCTTCTGCGGTACCTTCGGCATCGACGCTACCAATCCCGCCGGTGACGTGGCCGCTTGGAAGACCGAGGACGCCGTCTATTTCCAGGCCAACACCGCAAAGGGTGAGGCTCTGCTGAAAGAGATCGAGTCCCTGACCGAGGAGTGCTCCGACGAGGCGGTCACCGCCCAGAAGGAGAAGACCGCCGCCATCCTGAAGAAACTGCCTCTGGCTGACCTGACCACCGACGCTTTCGGCGGTGGCAAGACCCAGGAGCTGTTCGATCATCCCGCTTGGGACGAGATGTCCGGCTCTTGCCTGGGTTGTGGTACCTGCACCTTTGTGTGCCCCACCTGCCAGTGCTACGACATTAAGGATTTCAACACCGGTAACGGCGTGGTTCGTTTCCGCTGCTGGGATTCCTGTATGTATTCCGAGTTTACCAAGATGGCCCACGGCAACAACCGTCTGAGCCAGAAGGAGCGCTTCCGTCAGCGCTTTATGCACAAGCTGGTGTACTACCCCGAGAACAACGAGGGTCTGTTCAGCTGTGTAGGCTGTGGCCGTTGCTTGGCCAAGTGCCCCATTTCCATGAACATTGTGAAAGTTATGAAAAAGATCGGAGGCGACGCTAAATGAATCGTGAAGATACCTTGATCCCTAAGATTGGCGTCATCACCGACGTGCGCATCGACACCCCGGACATCAAGACCTTCCGTGTGGTTACTCCCGACGGCAAAAAGGCTTTTGACCATCGTCCCGGTCAGTGTGCCATGCTGTCCATCCCCGGCGTGGGAGAGGCGATGTTCTCCATCACCTCTTCTCCCACCAACGAGGAGTATATGGAGTTCTCCATCAAGAAGTGTGGTTGCGTCACCGAGTGGTTGCACCAGGCAGAGGTAGGTCAGCAGATCACCATCCGTGGTCCTTACGGCCGTCCTTTCCCCGTAGACGACGAGTTCGCCGGCAAGAATATGCTGTTTATCGCCGGTGGCGTGGGTCTGGCACCTCTGCGTTCGGTCATCAACTATTGCCGTCACTATCGTGATCGCTACGGCGATATCGATATCGTGTACGGTTCTCGTAGCAAGGACGATCTGCTGGATTATCAGGAGATTATCGACGAGTGGGCCAACGATGCCGGTGTCAACGTACACCTGACCATCGACAATCCCCAAGAGGGTTGGGACGGTCACGTCGGTTTTGTTCCCACCTACGTAAAAGAGTTGGGCTTCTCCACCGATAAGACGGCCGTGCTGTGCGGTCCTCCCATTATGATCAAGTTCACTCTGGAGGGCTTGATTGCTCTGGGCTTTGATAAGACCCAGGTATACACCACTCTCGAACTGCGTATGAAGTGTGGTGTCGGTAAGTGCGGACGTTGCAACGTCGGCGCCAAATACGTATGTAAGGACGGCCCTGTTTTCCGCTGTGATGAGCTGGACGAGCTGCCCACCGAATATTAAGGAGGGAAAACCAAATGGAAAAGATGGTAAACATTTACCTGTATGGTAAAAAATACGAGGTTCCTTCCAGCCTCACGATTATGAACGCCATGGAATACGCCGGTTACCAGCTGGTCCGTGGTGTGGGTTGCCGCTGCGGTTTCTGTGGCGCTTGCGCTACCATTTATCGTATCAAGGGTGAGCAGGAGCTGAAGACCTGCTTGGCTTGCCAGACCAAGGTAGAGGACAATATGTATATTGCCACCCTGCCTTTCTTCCCGCTGGTGAAGCAGCCCTATGAGCTGGAGAACGTAAAGCCCACCGAGCAGATTATGATGCAGTTGTATCCCGAGGTATATGCCTGTATCGGCTGTAACGCCTGTACCAAGGCTTGCACCCAGGAACTGAGCGTTATGCAGTACATCGCCTATGCTCAGCGCGGTGAGTTTGAGAAGTGCGCCGAGGAGTCCTTCGACTGCGTTATGTGCGGTGTCTGCTCTTCTCGTTGTCCTGCCGGTATTACGCATCCCCAGGTAGGCTTGTTGGCACGTCGTCTAACCGGTAAGTATCTGGCTCCCGAGACCCAGCACCTGCTGGACCGTGTGGCTGAGATCGAGAACGGTGGCTGCGAGGCGGATCTTCAGGAAATTATGAAGAAGACCGGCGAGGAGCTCAAAGAGATGTACAACAACCGCGATTTTGAGAAATAAGGAGGTGCGACGATATGTATACTAAAGAACAGTTAGAATCCATTAAAAAGGTAGAAGCGACCCGTCCGGAGCGCCTCAAGCAGGTTCTGGCCGGTAACCATCCCCGTCGCATGACCGCTGACGAAAAGGATCAGGTTTTGCTGGAGAACCACCCCGACCATATCCAGTCGCAGTTTGCTGAATTGAAGATTGGCCCCAACAAGGGTGGCAAGGTACCGCTGGAGTTGGCCGAGACCCTGCAGGCAAACCCCCGCATCGATCCTAAGGACATCGACCTGTCCAAGATCGACTATGACGTTGACGTACTGGTCATCGGTGGCGGTGGCGCCGGTTCGGCGGCTGCCATTATGGCCCACGAGAATGGCGCCAACGTTATGATCGTTACCAAGCTGCGCCACGGCGACGCCAACACCATGATGGCTGAGGGCGGTATCCAGGCAGCTGACAAGCCCAACGATAGCCCCGCCCAGCACTATCTGGACGTTATGGGCGGCGGCCACTTCAAGAACGTGCCCGAGCTGGTTTACAAACTGGTAAACGATGCTCCCGTTTGCATCAAGTGGCTGAACGACCTGGGCGTTATGTTTGATAAAGAGGCTGACGGTACCATGGTAACCACCCACGGTGGCGGTACCTCTCGTAAGCGTATGCACGCCTGCAAGGACTATTCCGGCGCCGAGATTATGCGTGTTCTGCGTGACGAGGTGCAGAACCGTCAGATTCCCGTGGTGGACTTCACCTCCGCCATCGAGATCATCAAGGACGAAAACGGCAAGGCCGCCGGTGCCGTTCTGATGAATATGGAGACCAAGGACATTCTGATTGCCCGTGCCAAGACCGTGATCATCGCCACCGGTGGTGCCGGCCGTATGCACTATCAGGGTTTCCCCACCTCCAACCACTATGGCGCTACCGCCGATGGTCTGGTTTTGGCCTATCGTGCCGGCGCACCTCTGCTGTACGCCTACACTCTGCAGTATCATCCCACCGGTGCCGCTTATCCCTCTCAGATTTTCGGCGCTCTGGTTACCGAAAAGGTGCGTTCCATCGGCGCTCAGCTGATCAACGCCGACGGTGAGGCCTTTATGTATCCCCTGGAGACCCGTGACGTGTGCGCCTCTTCGGTTATCCGCGAGTGCCGTAAGGGCAATGGCGTGGATACCTTCAATGGCGGTCAGGGTATCTGGCTGGATTCTCCCATGATCGATATGATCCACGGTGAGGGCACCATCGAGAAGCGCATTCCCGCTATGCTGCGTATGTACCTGAAATACGGTATCGATATGCGTAAGCAGCCCATCCTGATTTATCCCACTCTGCACTATCAGAATGGTGGTATCAAGATTGCCGATAACGGCATGTCTGACGTAGAGAACCTGTTTGTTGCCGGTGAGGCCGTTGGCGGTATCCACGGCGAGAACCGTCTGATGGGTAACTCTCTGCTGGATATCATCGTATTCGGTCGCAACGCCGGTATTAACGCCGCTGCCGTTGCCAAGAATACCACTGTCAGCGATAAGCTGAATCTGGATCACGTTGAGAACTTCAAGAAAGAAATGGCCGATGCCGGTATCGTCACCGACGTGGTCTCTCCCAAGCTGATTCCCAACTACACCAAGCAGAAGGATTTCTAAGGGGAGGTTGCACTGTATGAGTTTCTTTGGTGGAATTCTTTCCGTCAGCAACATCTATACGTTGCTGTTTGTGGTCTTTGGTGTTCTGCTGGTGGGCTATGCCCTGGGCCGAATCACCGTTAAAGGCATTTCCTTGGGCGATGCCGGTGTGTTCATCATCGCTCTGCTGGCCGGCGCTCTGTTCTTCACTATGAATGAGAACGGCCTGATTTTCGCCGGTTCTTCCAAACCCTACGATTTCTCCAGTGGCCTGTCCATTATCGAGGCGCTGGGTCTGGTGTTGTTCGTAACCTCTGTGGGTTACATTGCCGGTCCCAAGTTCTTCGGCAACTTTAAGAAGAACTTTAAGTCCTACGTGTTGCTGGGTCTGGTCATTATCTTGGCCGGCGGTCTGGCAGCAGCCGGTTGCATTATGGCCGGCGAGTGGTTGGGCTATGGCGCTTCCATTCAGGACCAGGACGGCTTTGTGGCTATGATTGTCGGTCTGCTGTCCGGCTCTCTGACCTCTACTCCCGCCTTCTCCGCCGCAAAGGAGACGGTGGCCGCTGAGTATGCGGGTCTGGTATCCGTTGGTCACGGTATCGCCTATATCTTCGGCGTGGTTGGTGTGGTTCTGTTTGTGCAGATTATCCCCAAACTGACCAAGGCCAATATGGACGAGGAGCGTGCCAAACTGGTTATCAAGTCCGATAACGCAGAGAAAAAGCCTGTGGGCAAACTCTTTGAAATCGACCATATGGGTGTTGCCGGATTCTCTCTGGCAGCCATCCTGGGCGTTTTGATCGGTAACATCAAGATCCCGCTGTCTCTCATCGGTTTGGCCGGCAACTTTTCTCTGACCACCACCGGTGGCTGCCTGCTGGCCAGCTTGGTGCTGGGTCACTTTGGCCGTCTGGGCAAGGTATCCATTATGCCCGCCCAGAGCACCCTCAAGCTGTTCCGTGAGCTGGGCCTGGTGCTGTTCTTGGTTGGCGCCGGTATCCCCGGCGGTGCCGAGTTTGTGGCCAATTTTGACGCTATGTACTTTGTCTACGGCGCTGTTATGACCATCGTGCCGATGATCATTGGCTACCTGTTTGCCAAGTACGTGCTGAAGCTGAGCCTGCTCAACAACCTGGGCTCTCTCACCGGCGGTATGACCTCCACCCCCGCACTGGGAACCCTGATTGGCGTGGCCGGTACCGAGGACGTGGCCTCCGCCTATGCGGCAACCTATCCCATCGCCCTGATTGCGGTGGTGCTGATTTCTCAGCTGCTGATTATCTTCTTCTAAGTTAAATTTAAAAGAGGTTCGGTGCTCTGCACCGAACCTCTTTTCTTTTTGCCGTTTCCCATAGGGGAGAGTAGCCGCTTTTTGTCATTGACCGGCAGGTAAAAACGTAGTATACTAACCTAAAAAGGAGAGGTGAGGATTATGGATAAGCAAAAAGAAATCCGCGAGACGTTGCAGCTGGCTTATGATGCGTTGAAAGAAAGAGGGTTTATGGACCCGCTTAATCAAATTTGGTTATATTTGATGACCGAGGACGAGAACTATATCACCAGCTATAACGACGCGCGCAAGAAGATGATGATGTACGACCGTGACGACATCGGCCGTTGCCTGCTGGAAAACTATTTAAAGAAATAATGCCAAAAAGGACACCCGATGGGTGTCCTTTTTCTTTTTGGTTTATCCCTTGACACCTCGGCTTATTTTAAGGTATACTTATCCTGTATATATTTACGCAAAAATTCCCCGAAAGGATGACCCACTATGAGCAATTATAAAATGGAAACTAAATGCGTACAGGGTGGCTATACCCCCGGCAACGGCGAACCTCGCCAGATTCCGGTGATTCAGTCCACTACGTTCAAATATGCCACCAGCGAGGATATGGGCAAGCTGTTTGACCTGGAGGCCTCCGGCTATTTCTATACCCGTCTGCAGAACCCCACCAACGATTCCGTGGCGGCTAAGATCTGCGAGATGGAGGGCGGTACCGCCGCTATGCTGACCTCTTCCGGTCAGGCGGCCTCTTTCTATGCTGTGTTCAACATCGCCTCTTGTGGCGACCACGTGGTGTCCTCCTCTTCCATCTACGGCGGCACCTACAACCTGTTCGCCGTCACGATGAAGCGCATGGGCATCGACTTCACTTTTGTTTCTCCCGACTGCACCGAAGAGGAGCTGGCGGCGGCATTCCGCCCCAACACCAAGGCGCTGTTCGGCGAGACCATCGCCAACCCGGCCCTGACCGTGCTGGATATCGAGAAGTTCGCCAAGGTGGCTCACGCCCACGGCGTACCGCTGATCATCGACAACACCTTTGCTACCCCCGTCAACTGCCGTCCCTTTGAGTGGGGTGCCGATATCGTCACCCACTCCACCACCAAGTATATGGATGGTCACGGCTGTGCCGTGGGCGGTTGCATCGTGGACAGCGGTAAGTTTGATTGGACCAAGTATCCCGACAAATTCCCCGGTCTGTGCACCCCTGACGACAGCTATCACGGCGTGACCTATACCGAGCGTTTCGGTCTGGGGGGCGCCTACATCACCAAGGCCACCGCCCAGCTGATGCGTGACCTGGGCTCTATCCAGGCACCCCAGAACGCTTTCTACCTGAACTTAGGGTTGGAGAGCCTCCACGTGCGTATGGCTCGACACTGCGAGAACGGTCAGGCTGTGGCCGAGTATCTGCAGAGTGACGAGCGCATCTCCTGGGTCACCTATCCCGGTCTGCCCGGCGACAAGTACTACGACCTGGCTCAGAAGTACCTGCCGAACGGCTCTTGCGGCGTGGTCAGCTTTGGCGTTAAGGGTGGTCGCAAAGCCGCCGAGGCCTTTATGAAGAATCTGAAACTGGCCGCCATCGAGACCCACGTGGCGGATGCCCGCACCTGCTGTCTGCACCCGGCCAGCGCCACCCACCGCCAGATGAACGACGAGGAGCTGGCCGCCGCCGGTGTGGCACCCGACCTGGTGCGTTTCTCCTGCGGTATCGAGAGTGCCGCCGACCTGATTGCCGACATCAAGCAGGCTCTGGATAATATGTAAGAAAAGGGGGTATTGCTAATGCCCATTAAGATTCCCAACGATCTGCCGGCGGTACAGACCCTGACAGACGAAAACATCTTTGTGATGACCGAAAAACGGGCCATCACCCAGGACATCCGTCCGCTGAAGATTCTGCTACTGAATCTGATGCCCAAGAAAATCGAGACCGAGACCCAGCTGGCCCGCCTGCTGGCCAACTCGCCGCTGCAGGTGGAGATGGAGTTTATCCACACCAAATCCCACGTGTCCAAGAATACCTCGGCCGAGCACCTGTTCACCTTTTACAAGACCTTTGATGACGTAAAGGACAACCACTACGACGGTTTGATCATCACCGGCGCACCGGTAGAGCAGATGCCCTTTGAAGAGGTGGAGTATTGGGAGGAACTGTGCCGGATCATGGAGTGGAGCAAGACCCACGTCACCAGCACCTTCCACATCTGCTGGGGTGCTCAGGCGGGTCTGTATTACCACTATGGTATCCAGAAATATCCTCTGGGCTTTAAGTATTCCGGCATCTATCCCCACAAGGTGGATTATAAGCGGTCTATCCTGTTCCGTGGTTTTGACGAGACCTTTATGGTGCCCCAGAGCCGGTATACCACCGTCAAGGCGGAGGATATCGAGGCCGTCCCGGAACTGAAGATTCTCGCATCCTCTGAGGAGACCGGCATCTATGCCGTGGCCTCTAAGGGTGGACGGCAGATTTTCATCACCGGTCATTCCGAGTACGATGCGGACACCCTGAAGAATGAGTATATCCGCGACGTGGGAGCGGGACTGAACCCCGACCTGCCGGTGAACTATTTCCCCGACGACGATCCCACCAAGGATCCGATGGTCACCTGGCGCGCCCACGCCAACCTGCTGTATAGCAACTGGCTCAACTACTTTGTCTACCAGACCACGCCCTATGACATTAAGGAAATAAAATAAGCCTCCCTCATTGAGGGAGGTGGCACGGCGCAAGCCGTGACGGAGGGAGTTAAAAAAGCACACCGATTTTCGGTGTGCTTTTTTCTTGTGGCAGTGTACGAACCAATTTGCCTTCCCCTCGAGGGGAAGGTGTCACCGCAGGTGACGGATGAGGTGGACAGACGGGCGGCAGATTGCCAACCCCTACACAAACAATTTTTGGATTCTGCTGGTAATTGCTTTTTGTTAGGCTTTTTTATTAGACATTTACTTTTACTGCGACATTGGTTGCACTGGACACTTCGCTCTTGTTCACCTCTAGCAGAATACACCAATAGGCCATATCTGCTGTCATAGTGGTACTGCCACCGGGCAGAGAGGCGTCAACGTAGGCGGTCAGGTCATTGTTCTCATAAGCCAAGTTATATGGACGGATTTGGTAAGAGCCACTGCTCATAGTAACGTACAGAAGAATCAGTGCCTTATTTGCAAAGAAATCCTTTGTGTAGGCAGAAGTATCTATGGATTGGTTACTATCGTAGGGAGTTAAGGCGTCCAGGCCGACCTCTTGCAATTGGGTTTCGCTGCGCAGGACACGTCCTGTAGCTGATTGGTTTGTATTGCCGAAATCTGCCGGTTTTTGTACGCGCAGTGTTGTGACGGCGTTGAAAGGCACAACGTTATTAGTGGTGGAGGTCGTTGGGGTGGCCGTCACAGATGGAGCGTTGCTTTTAGGTGTTGTTTGACAACCGGCTAATAGTAGCGCCAATACTAGGACAAGTATTAAGCATTTCTTAAAAGATATCAGTTTATGTGTTGATAGGTGACGATGTGTAGTGACGTTCATAAACATTCTCCTTTCAAAAAACTCTTTGGAAATTTGATTCGTTTGTTGAAAGCATATCGTTTCTAGTTTTAGCGTATCATCTGTATTTCTTTTTGTCAATAGAGGTGGACAGAAGTTAATTTGCATTCTTTTGCAATCCTACTAGATTTCCCATGGTATTTATGGTATAATAAATCTGTTACCACATCGTAAAGGATGGATTGTATGAACCGCTTATTGGTTATCGACGGCAACAGCATTATCAACCGTGCTTTTTATGGTGTCAAGGCCTTGACCACCAAGGATGGGCGCTACACCAATGCTCTTGTCGGTTTCTTAAATATTCTCGCTCGCCTACGGGAGATGTCCGAGGCCACCCACATCGCTGTGGCCTTTGATCGCAAGGCGCCCACGTTCCGGCATAAAGCCTATGCCGAGTATAAGGCCGGGCGGAAAGGTATGCCGGAGGAACTGCGCCAGCAGTTACAGCCCCTTAAGGATATTCTCTCCGCTATGGGTCTGACCCTGGTGGAGTTGGACGGCTATGAGGCGGACGATATCCTGGGCACCCTGTCCAAGGCTGCCGCTGAGGCAGGAGACGTCTGCTATATCGCCACCGGCGATCGGGACAGCCTACAGTTGGTGGGTGAGGGCGTCAGCGTATTGCTGGCCACCACCAAAATGGGACGCCCGGAAACGGTGGTGATGGACGTGGACGCCATCCGGGAGAAATACGGTCTGACCCCCGCCCAGCTCATCGACCTAAAAGCCCTACAGGGCGACACCAGCGACAACATTCCCGGTGTACCCGGTGTGGGCGAGAAGACCGCCCTGTCGCTGATGCAACAGTTCGGTTCGCTGGACTACATCTATGAGAATTTGGATACGCTGGACATCCGAGACAATCTGCGCGGCAAACTGCAGAACGGTCGTGAAAGCGCTTACATCAGCCGTATGCTGGGCACTATCTGCCGTGAGGCGCCTATCGATTTGACGGCGGATAACTACATCATTCAGCCGATGGACGAGCCGAAATTGGCGGCTCTGCTCCAGGATTTTGAAATGTATAAGTGGATGGAGAAACTGGGCCTGTCTGCGGTGGCCACTCCCGTTGCCGAAAAGGTGGAGATTCTCACCACCCCGATAGAGGGCAACGAGTGTATGCCCGCACTGCTGGACACCATCGCTACCGCCGGTAAGATGGATTTGCTGGCCACCATAGAGGGCGATGAGATCACCGCCCTGGCGGTGTGCGCCGGTGGGCGGTGCGCCCGGGTGGATCGGTTTGCTCCGGATTATGACCGCTTGGTGGCGCTGTTGGGCGACCCTGCGGTAGCCAAGCGCACCCACGACAGTAAGGCGCTGTTTGGCGCACTGCTGGCACAGGGCGTCACCCCGGCAGGATTCGTGCTGGATACCGCCCTGGCGGCCTATCTGCTTAATCCCCTTTCTTCCGATTATTCCCTCTCCCGTCTGCTGACTGAATACGGTCTGCCGGCAGAGGAGCCTCTCCACGCCTATCCCGCCCTCTGCGATCAATTGACCAATCTGGTGGAAGAGCAGGGGATGACCCACCTGCTTACGGCGGTGGAACAGCCTCTGTCCTTGGTGCTGGCGGATATGGAGCAGACCGGTGTGGCGGTGAATCGTGAAGGTATCGCCAACTTTGGTCGAGAGCTCACCTCTCGCATCCTCACCTTGCAAAAGGAGATTTACGACCAGGTGGGGTATGAATTCAACCTGAACTCGCCCAAGCAGTTGGGCAAGGCGCTGTTTGAGGATTTGGGATTGCCCCACGGCAAAAAGACCAAGACCGGCTATTCCACCAATGCGGACGTGTTGGAGAAACTCCGTGACCAGTCCCCGGTGGTGGCAAACCTGCTGGAATACCGCACCCTGTCCAAACTCAACAGCACCTATTGCGATGGCCTGTTAAAAGTAATTGACCCCGACGGTCGGGTGCGCTCGGTATTTAACCAGACCGAGACCCGCACCGGACGTATCTCTTCCTCCGAGCCCAATCTGCAGAATATCCCGGTGCGCTCGGAATTGGGTCGGCAGATGCGCCGATTCTTCACCGCCCGTCCCGATTGGGTGCTGTGCGATGCGGACTATTCTCAGATTGAACTGCGTGTGTTGGCCCATATGGCCAGTGAACCTACCATGCAAGAGGCCTTTAACACCGGCGAGGATATCCACCGCCAGACCGCCGCATCGGTGTTTGGTGTAACCCCGCTGGAGGTAACCCCTGAGATGCGCTCTGCCGCCAAGGCGGTGAACTTTGGCATTATGTACGGTATGGGCGCCCATTCTCTGTCCGAGGATTTGGGCATTACCTATGGTGAGGCCAAGGATTATATTGCCCGGTATTTGGCACGGTTCGGCTCGGTATCCGCCTTTATGGATAAACTGATTGCCGACGCCACCGAAAAGGGCTATGGCGAGACCATGCTGGGTCGTCGTCGTCCCTTGCCGGAGCTGAAAGCCGGTAACGCTATGACCCGCCATTTTGGTGAGCGTGTGGCACGGAATATGCCCATCCAGGGCACCGCCGCCGACATCATCAAGGTGGCGATGGTGCGGGTGTACGACCGGCTGAAAGCCGAGGGCCTGCAGGCCAAACTGATTTTGCAGGTGCACGACGAATTGATGGTGGAATGCCCCAAGGATGAGGTGGATACCGTCTGCCGTCTGCTCCGTGAGGAGATGGAGACTGCTGCCGAGATGTCCGTCCGCCTGGAGGTGGATGCCCACGTGGGCGAGACCTGGTACGACGCCAAAGGATAACGCTTTTTAACCCCTGCGGAGGTTCCGCAGGGGTTTTCTTGTGCAGATTTGCCATTTTGCCCGGCAGATATATGGCAAATAAGACAAAATAACCGAAATATCTGGAAAATTCTTGTAACAAAATAAACAAAAAAGCACTTGCGCTTTCCGCAATTCCTTGTTACAATAGAGTTGTATCACTATGCCCTTTGTTTGAAAGGAAGTGGAAGCGAATGAATTTGTACGATAACGGCGTTAATCTGCAACAGCAAATGGAGCAATTTCACGCCGGAACCGACACCCACGCCTATCGTTGGTTGGGTTGCCATTATGCCGGTGACGACAGTTACGTTTTCCGTGTATGGGCACCCAATGCCAAGGCGGTATCGCTGATTGGCGACTTTAATGGGTGGAACCCGGATGCCCAGCCCATGGTCAAGTTGGACGGTGGCGTGTGGGAGACCACGGTACAGGGGTTGCCCCTGTATGCACCTTATAAATATCACGTGGTTGGCCAAGATGGTAATGCCGTGGCCAAGAGCGACCCCTACGGCGTCCATACCGAGACCCGACCCGGCACCGCATCTAAGGTGTTTGAGGTGGGCGGTTATCGCTGGAACGACGAGGAGTGGCAAAAGAGCAAGATTGCTCCCTATAACAAGCCGGTGAACATCTACGAGGTTCATGCCGGCAGTTGGCGCACCTATGCCGACGGCAATCCCTTCTCCTACAAAAAGTTGGCGGAGGAACTGGTACCCTACGTGCTGGATATGGGCTATACCCACATCGAGTTGATGCCCGTTTCCGAATATCCCTTTGATGGCTCTTGGGGCTATCAGGTGACCGGCTATTACGCACCCACCAGTCGCTATGGTGGACCGGAAGACTTTATGGCCTTTGTGGATGCCTGCCACCAGGCCGGCATCGGCGTGATTCTGGACTGGGTTCCCGCCCACTTCCCCCGGGATGCGGCGGGTCTGTTCCGGTTTGACGGTGGCCCTTGCTATGAGTATGCCGATCCTCGCAAGGGAGAACATAAAGAATGGGGCACCTGTGTATTCGACTACGGTCGCCCGGAGGTACGCTCCTTCCTGATTTCCAACGTATTCTACTGGCTAGAGGAATACCACATCGACGGCATCCGCGTGGATGCGGTGGCCTCTATGCTGTATCTGGACTACAACCGCAACGACGGCGAGTGGGTGCCCAACTTCTATGGCGGTCACGAGCACCTGGAGGCGGTGGACTTTATCCGCTGGCTCAACGAGGCGGTATTCCACGACCATCCCGAGGTGATGATGATCGCGGAAGAATCCACTGCCTGGCCTATGGTATCCAAACCCACCAGCGATGGTGGTCTGGGCTTCAACTTCAAGTGGAATATGGGCTGGATGAACGATATGATTCGTTATTCCTGCCTGGATCCTTTCTTCCGCAAGGATAATCACAATCTGCTGACCTTCTCGTTGATGTATGCCTTCTCCGAGAATTTTGTATTGCCCATTTCCCACGATGAGGTGGTGCACGGTAAAGGATCGCTGATCAATAAGATGCCCGGCACGTATGAAGAGAAGTTTGCCGGTGTACGTGCATTCCTCGGTTATATGATGACCCACCCGGGCAAAAAGCTCCTGTTTATGGGCAGTGAGTTTGGTCAGTTTAAGGAGTGGGATTATCAAAGTGGCCTGGATTGGCTGCTGTTGGATTACGAGGCGCATCGGATGATGAAGCATTACGTCCGTACCCTCAACCACCTGTACCGTCAGATCCCGGCGCTGTGGGAGGACGACTATTCCTGGGAGGGATTCCAGTGGATTGCCGCCGACGACAACGCCCAGAGCATCATCTCTTTCCGCCGTATCGATAAGAAGGGCAACGAGGTGGTGGTGGTGTGCAACTTTACCCCCATCCAGAGAGAGAATTACCGCATTGGTCTGCCGATCTACGGCGAGTGGGTGGAATTGTTCAACTCCGATTTGGCGGAGTTTGGCGGTACCAACTTGACCAACGGTCTGATTAAGACGGATCCCGAGCCTATGCACGGCCACGACCAGTCGGCGGCATTGACGCTGCCGCCCCTGTCGGTGCTGGTGCTGAAAAAGAAACGCGCCAGACCCTATCCCAAGAAAAAAGCCGAGCAACTAGCCAAACAAAAAAATAAAAAGTAATATATTGAGGAGGAGATTTCTTATGTTTCGTAAGCAGGAATGTGTAGCCATGCTGCTGGCTGGCGGTCAGGGCAGCCGTCTGTACGCGCTGACCCGTAAGATTGCTAAGCCCGCCGTACCCTATGGCGGTAAGTACCGCATCATCGATTTCCCCCTGTCCAACTGTGTTAACTCCGGTATCGAGACCGTGGGTGTATTGACCCAGTATCAGCCCCTGGAGCTGAATGATTACATCGGTTCCGGTGCACCCTGGGATTTGGACCGTATGGACTCCGGTGTCCACGTATTGCCGCCCTATCAGCGCAACCAGGGCGCCGACTGGTATAAGGGTACCGCCAACGCCATCTATCAGAACATCGACTTTATCCAGCGCTATAACCCCGAGTACGTGCTGGTGCTGTCCGGTGACCACATCTACAAGATGGACTACAGCGAGATGCTGGCATCCCACAAGGCCAACAATGCCGATTGCACCATCGCCGTGCTGGACGTCCCCAAGGAGGGGGCCAGCCGCTTTGGTATTCTGAACACCAACCCCGACGGCTCTATCTATGAGTTCGATGAGAAGCCGGCCGTACCCAAGAGCACCCTGGCCTCTATGGGTATCTACATCTTTACTTGGGAGAAGCTCCGCAAGTATCTGATTGAGGACGAGCCTAACCCCAACTCCTCCAACGACTTTGGTAAAAACGTATTGCCCACCATGCTGGAGTCTGGCGAGCGGATGTTTGCCTGGCGCTTCGACGGCTATTGGAAGGACGTAGGTACCATCGACTCCCTGTGGGAGGCCAATATGGACCTGCTGGATCCCAAGGTGCCGCTGGATCTGTCCGACGAAAGCTGGAAGATCTATTCCCGCAACCCCGGTATGCCGCCCCAGTATTTGGCCGCTACCGCTCAGGTGCAGAATTCCTCTATCACCGAGGGTTGTGAGATCTATGGTAAGGTAGAATCCTCGGTAATCTTCGCCGGTGTCACGGTAGAAGAGGGTGCCGAGATTGTCCAGTCCATCTTGATGCCCGGTACGGTGGTCAAGAAGGGCGCCAAGGTACAGTATGCCATCCTGGCTGAGAACGTGGTTATCGAAGAAGATGCTGTAGTGGGCGAGGATCCCCAGCAGATTGATGACCTGGATCGCTGGGGCGTAGCGGTGGTTGCCTCCGGCATCACCGTCGGAAAGGGCGCCAAGGTGCTGGCCAAAGGTATGATCGAAGAAGATGTAAAAGACGGCGAGGAGGTGGACATCCATGCGTAATTACGGTGCTGTAGGTTTGATTTTTGCCAATATGCATGATGAGGCGTTCCGTGACGGAACCGCCATTCGTTCTATGGGTTCTCTGCCCTTTGGCGGTCGTTACCGCCTGATCGACTTCCCCCTGTCCGGTATGGTAAATGCCGGTATCACCAAGGTGGGTGTCATTACTAAGAGTAATTATCAGTCCCTGATGGACCATCTGGGCAGCGGTAAGGCATGGGATCTCTCTCGTAAAAACGAGGGTCTGTATTTCCTGCCTCCTCGCAGCAGTGACGATGCTAAGTATCAGGGCCGTATCGGTTCTTTGGTGGACGTAATCCCCTTCCTGAACCATTCTAAAGAAGAGTACGTTATCCTGTCCGATTGCCATATGGTCAACAGCATGGATTACGACGCTCTGCTGGAGGCTCACGTAGAGTCCGGCGCCGACGTGACCATGGCCTGCCGCCACGGTTCTGTCCCGGCTCTGGCCGATATCCCGGTGCTGAGCCTGGATGCTACCGGCTACGTGACCGATATGCTGCTGGGTCGCATTGCCGACCAGGAGGCCTATTACGGCATCGGCGTATACGTAATGCGCAAGGATTGGTTGCTGCGCGCCATCGCCGAGGCTACCGCCCGTAACCTGCCCCACTTCGAGCGTGATATTCTCCAGCGTCGTTTGGAGGAGCTGAAGGTGTTTGGTTATAAGGTGCCTTCTCTGGTGATGCCCATCTACTCCACCGCCAGTTACTTCAACGCCAACCTGGCCCTGTTGGAGTGCGAGGTCCGCGCTCAGTTGTTCCCCAATCAGCGCCCTGTGTACACGAAGCTGAAGGATTGCGATCCCGTCCAGTACGGTCTGCACGCCGAGGTATCCAACGCTTTGGTGGGTGATGGCGCTCACATCGATGGTAAGGTGAAGAATTCCATCATCTTCCGCGGTGCCAAGATCAGCCGCAATGCTGAGTTGGAGAATTGCGTGGTGATGCAGAACGTCACCGTGGGCGACAACTGCAAGTTGTGCAACATCATCGCGGATAAGAACGTGGTGATTCGCAACGGCGTCACCCTGCAGGGCTCTGAGAGCTATCCTGTGTATATCGCTAAGAATTCCATTATCTAACCAAAGGAGGTTCGCAAATGAAAGTTTTGTACGTTGCCAGTGAGGCGCTTCCCTTTGCCGCCTCCGGTGGCTTGGCGGATGTGGCCGGCTCCTTGCCTAAGGCCATCCGTTCCCGTCTGGTGGGTTGCCGCGTG
>JAZRES010000012.1:0-25471 GCA_045660965.1 Acutalibacteraceae bacterium | reverse complement strand
CAGGTGATTATGCCAATCAATCATTCGGCACCCTTCTCGTCACTCTGATAATTGTGATAGTAATTGTAGTTACCGTACTTGCGATACTTGCTGTAGGTGCCGTTGCCCGACTTAGTCGAGTTCATCACACAGCCCAGCACGTTGACGTTGGACAGACGCAACTGGCGGATGCAGGTCTCCAACTCTTTCTTCTCGGTGTAATCCTCGCGGATAACCACGATCATACCGTGAATGTACTTGGAGATGGCCAAACCGTCGGAAACGATGTTGACCGGAGGAAGGTCCACCACAATGTAATCGAAATGCTCGGACAAATACTTCAGAGCCGACTCCATACGTTTGGAACCCAACAACTCAGAAGGGTTGGGCGGCAATACGCCGGAGGGCATAATGTACCAGGTGTCCAGCTGAGAAGTCTTCAGCGCTGCCAAATCCAAGGTTTTGTCACCCTTGAGCAGGTCGGTCAGACCGGGCGTACTCTTAATGCGCATCTTCTTCGCTACCGAGGGGATACGCAGGTCGCCGTCGATGAGCAGTACCTTTTTACCGCTCTCTGCCAGCACGTAGGAAAGGTTAACAGCGGTGGTACTCTTACCCTCACCGCGGATCGAACTGGTAACGCCGATGATGCGGCAGCCCTCATCCTCCGGCAAGGTAAAGGACAAGTTGGTTCTCAACAGTTTGTACTGCTCAACGGCAGTAAACTCCAAATTCTTGTGCAAAGTCTTCTGATCGTCTGCGAACAGAGAGAAACTCTTTTTCTGCTTTTTGAATTCCATTACTTGTTCTCTCCTTTCTTTGCGGCGTGGGCATAGCCATTGGCGTAGCCGTTAGAATAGCTGTACTTCTTGGTGCCGCCATCCACCAGGTTGGGCACCTGAGCCAAAATGGGATAACCATAGGTCTTGATAACGTATTCCTCGTCGTGGATGGTATTGTCCAGCAGAGCCATCACAATCAGCGATGCCATAGACAGCAACACACCTACCAGGAATCCCACTGCCGTATACAGCGTGATGCTGGGTGCCACCTTGTCGGTGTCCACACGGGCAGAATCCACAACCTCCATCGAGGCGCCCTCGACAATCTCGGCGATACGCTGGGGCAGAATCGTTGCGATGCCGTTGGCAATCTTCTGTGCCTCATAAGGGTCGCCACAGGTAACCGTTACCTGCATAACCTCGGTCTCGTTAACCGGACCGGACTCGATCATATCGTAGATCTCTTCCCACGTATAATTCACACCGGTCTCGTCAATGAGACGCTCCAAGGTGTCGGCGTTCTTCAGCAAAACCGTATAGGTCTTGGCCAAGCTCTGGGCGGCGGTCAATTCGGAAGAACTGATACTAAAGCCCAAATCACCTACGTTGAAAGAACTGTTGTTAACGTACAGCATAACCGACGAGGAATAAGTGGGTGCAATAGCAAAGGCTGCAACGGAAAATCCCAGCACAGTAGTGATCGCACTGACCAAAGCCACAACCCAGATTCGTTGCCACACCACCTTAACCACGTGGGCAAGGTCTACCACGTAATAGTCCTTGGTGTTTTTCTCTACTCTTTCCATGTGTTTTTTCTCCTTTGTTGTTCCTGTCCTCACAAAGAGGATTGGGAGGTTTTCGTATCGGCAGATTGCGCGCAACGCAAGCGTACCGATTATAAGCTAATATATTATAATATATAATAACAAGAAAAGCAACCCATTTTTGCCGATTTTTACCGGATTTAAGAGAAATTGTTTTATCCGTCCGAAAACCTGAAAAATTGGTCGGTTTTTGGGTATTGCCAACCGCCTTTTCTCGTGCTACAATGTATAGTGAAAAATTATGGGAAGGTGATTGTATGCAATCCATCCGACACATTTACAAAACGGGCTATGGCCCCTCCAGCTCCCACACCATGGGTCCTTCTTATGCGGCGCTGGATTTTATTAACAACTATCACGAGGCGGATTCCGTCACCGCCATTCTTTACGGCTCTTTGGCCAAAACCGGACAGGGTCACGGCACCGACCGTGCCGTTTTGGACACCTTGGCCGGATATAATCCCAAGGTAGAATGGGACTATACCTCTCCCACCCCAGAGCACCCCAATATGGTGGACTTTATCGCTTATAAAGAGGGCGTCGAGCTGGGGCGTAAGCGGTATTATTCCATCGGTGGCGGCGAAATCCGTGCCGAGGGTCAAGCCGTGGCGTCCGACCGTCCCCAGGTGTACGCTGAGAGCCATTTTACCGAGATTGCCGAACTGTGCAAATCCCGCAATATCCGCCTGTCCGACTATGTATTTGAGAAGGAAGGCGAGGAAATCAAGCCCTTCCTGCTGAACGTGTGGCACACCATGCAAAACGCCATCAGCGAAGGTCTCACCAAGACCGGCACGCTGCCCGGTGGCCTGGAGGTAGAGCGCAAAGCCCAGTTCCTCTATAGCCAAAAGCATATCGACGAAAGCCCCCAGACCCGTGAAAACCGTTTGGTTTGTGCCTATGCCTTTGCAGTCAGCGAGCAGAACGCCGACTGTGGCATCATCGTCACCGCACCCACCTGCGGTTCTTGCGGTATCGTCCCGGCGGTGCTGAAGTATATGCAGGATAAAAACGGATTCTCCGACAACGACATTCTGCGGGCTTTGGCCGTAGCCGGTTTGGTGGGCGATATTGTCGCCACCAACGCCTCGGTCAGCGGCGCCGAATGCGGTTGTCAGGCCGAGGTGGGCACTGCCTGCAGTATGGCCGCCGCTGCCCTGTGCGAACTGTTCGAGATGGGCATCGACCAGATCGAGTACGCCGCCGAGGTGGCTATGGAGCATCACTTGGGTCTCACCTGTGACCCGGTGTGCGGATTGGTGCAGATCCCCTGCATCGAGCGCAACGCCGTGGCGGCTATGCGCGCCATCAACGCTTTGAGCTTGGCCAATTTCTTGTACGGTAGCCGTAAGGTGTCCTTCGACTGCGTAGTAGAGACCATGTATCAGACCGGAAAAGACCTGTCTCACCTCTATCGCGAGACCTCCGAGGGCGGTCTGGCAAAACTGTATTCTCACCCCGGCGTATAAACTTTCGAAACGGAGCATTTGTATGGACAAACGCAAAGGCACATTAAATATAGCCGTTTCCATCATCTTCCACATTCTTACGATGGTAACAGCGGTATTGGTAAAGCGTGTGCTTATCCACACCTGTGGCAACGAGGTAAACGGCCTTAATACCCTCTATCTCAACATTGTGGGCTTTTTATCCATCGCCGAGTTGGGCGTAGGAAGCGCTATTTCTTTCAGCATGTACAAGCCCATTGTGGAGGGTGACACCGCCTATGTTTCCGCTCTCTACCGCCTGTTTCAGCGGGTTTATCTAACGATTGGCGGCATCATTTGGGTAGCGGGATTGGGACTGACGCCCTTCATCACGCTGTTTACCAAAGGCTATGAGCAAGTAAACGTGGATTTGCATTTCACGTTTATGCTTATGCTCCTCTCTGTTGTTATCACCTACTGGTACGGACCGAAAATTTCTCTTATTAACGCCTACAAAAACAACTATATCGCCACTTCTATTACCTCCTGCGGCACGATTGTGCAGTCTATATTGCAGATTGTGGTTCTGCTGCTAACCCAATCCTTTGCATGGTATTTGGTTTGCCGCATCGTATCCACCCTTTGCCAAGGTCTGGTGGCGCAATACATCACCAAGAAGCATCACAACGATATCCTAACGCTAAAGCAACACCCAAGCATCCTAAACAAAAAAGAAATCACCAAAAACATCAAAGCTATGTTTATGCACAAGGTGGGCGGTCTATTGGCAACCACCTTGGACGGCATTGTGATTTCCACGTACATCGGACTTAATACGTTGGGTAAATACTCCAACTACAACACCATTCTGCTGGCAGTGACCAACTTGGTTATGCTGGTATTTTCCTCTCTCACCTCCGTATTGGGACACCTGTACGTAGAATCCGGAAAAGAGGTTACCAAACGCTACAGCGACGCTTTTCATTTGCTGAATTTTGTGCTGGGCGTTATCGTCTATTTGGGGTATTACGCCATCATCAACAATCTGATTTCTATCCTTTTTGCAGAGAATCTGCTGATGGATAAACTGACCGTATTTATCGTTACCTTCAACGGATTTGTGTACTTTATGCGGCGTAGCGTTCTGCTGTTCCGAGACGCCACCGGCACCTTCTATCACGACCGCTGGACCCCTATTGCAGAGGGCGTTGTAAACGTGATTCTGTCCTTCATTTTTGTGCAATGGCTCGGTGTTGCCGGCGTCATTTTGGCCACCGTCATCACCACCCTGCTCATCTGCCATATTATCGAGCCCCTTATGCTCTACAAGCACGCTTTTGAGGCCTCGCCAATATCGTATTTTCTGCGCAATTTCGGCATGATTTGCCTCTTCTTCGGAGCGCTCATCGTGTTGGATAATTGTATGCTAAACACGGGTAACGAGTGGCTGACCCTACTCACAAACGGCTGTATTTCCGTGGCTATTTCCATTGCTTTTTGCGGTTCGGTTTTGATCTTTGCCAAAGAGGAAAGAAAAATTATTTTTACCAAGTTGTTGCGTAGAAAATAATCGTTTTCGACCACTTTTGGGAAGTAAAAATCCAATTAACAACACAAAAAAGGCTTGACCAACCGGTCAAGCCTTTTTCATTATCTTCTTTATCAGCACAATGGCGTAGTGCGCCACCATACCCACGGCAATGGCCACCACCAAATCAAACACAATCGTCAGCACGAACGTCAAGAACAGGATCGCCATATCGCCATACTGCTTGGATTTCACAATGCTCACAAACTTGCGCCACTCGCTCATATTGTAGGCAACCACAAACAAAATAGCCGCAATAACCGGCATCGGAATCAGCTCGGCATAGGGCATCAGGAACAACAGCACAAACAAGAGCACCACCGAGTGCACCATACCCGCCACGGGGGTTCTGCCACCATTTTTGATGTTGGCAGCGGTTCTGGCTATGGCGCCGGTGGCCGCAATACCGCCAAACAGAACGCTGGCAATGTTGCCCACACCCTGGGCTACCAGCTCGGCATTGGAATTGTGCTTAGACTGGGTCATACTGTCCGCCACCACACAAGAGAGCAACGACTCGATAGCCGCCAACAGCGCGATGGTAAAGGCGTCGGGCAGCACCGCCACGATTTTGCCAACGCTAAAATCCATAGATGCAAAGTCAACTTTGGGCAATCCGGAGGGGATGGTGTAGAGATCGCCAATGGTGTAGACCCCCTCGGAAAAAGCCGGGATGAGACCCACAATCAGCGCACCCACCACCACCGCAATCAGCGACGGAGGCACCCGCTTTTCCAACTTGGGATACACGATTAAGATGATCAGGCTGATGACACCCACCACCAGCGCCTGCCAGGAGAAGGTGTGGATAAACTCCAGGTTTACCTCCACCTTTTCAATAGCCTCGATGGGACGGATGCCACTGGTATAGGTGAGACCCAGAAAATCCTTGATCTGACCCAGCAGAATGGTCACCGCAATACCACCGGTAAAGCCGACGGTGATGGAATGGGGAATGAACTTGACCAAGCCACCCAGCTTGAACACACCCATCAGAATGAGCATAATACCCGCCATAACGGTGGCGATAAACAGACCATCCATACCCTGTGCCGCCACAATACCGGCAACGATGGTGGCAAAAGCCGCCGTAGGGCCGGCAATCTGCACACGACTGCCACCCAACAGGGCAACAAAGAAGCCTGCCGCAATAGCGGTATAGATGCCGCAGGCCGGCTCTACGCCGGATGCCAGAGCCAGTGCGATGGACAGGGGCAAGGCAATGATGGCCACGATCAGACCGGCGGTTACGTCTTTTACAAATTGCGCTTTTTCATACTGTTTGATAACCGAAAAGAATTTCGGCTTCAGATAACTGAACATTTAAACATCCTCTTTCTTTTTTTAGCAGGCAACATTATAGCACTGCAAAAATGGAAAGTAAAGGTGCTTAATAGACAAATTAGAGGGTGATTATCCAATAAATTATGCCATAAATCACCGAAGCCACTGTGCCGTACACAATCACCGGTCCGGCGATGGTGAACATTTTTGCGCCCACACCGAGGATAAACCCCTCACTTTTGAACTCGATGGCCGGGGACACCACCGAATTGGCAAAGCCGGTGATGGGTACCAACGTACCGGCACCGGCATGCTTGGCAATGTTATCAAACACCTGAGCCACCGTCAGCACCGCCGACAGGGTCATTAGGGATGCCGACGCCAGCATACGGGCGGTCTTCTCCTCTACCCCACCCATCTCAATCCACTGATAGGCCACCTCGCCTAAGGCGCACAGCACCCCACCCACCAGAAACGCCCACAGGCAATCCTTCACCACCGGGGACTTCTTAGAAACGCCCTCAATCATCTGCTGATACGCTTTTTTATCCGGTGCCATTACCATCACTCCTTTCCCCCAGTATGCCCAAAAAACACGTAAAAAACGCCTGTAACCAACGGTTACAGGCGTTTTTGTTAAAATTTCACGTATACCGTGCGGATCTGCCATTTATCCATAGGCAAATCCACTCCGTTATCGGTCACCGTCAGTGCCTGGGGATGGCACTCCTCCAGGTTGACCAGCGCCACCTCGCCGGGGGTGCGGTCAAAGGTAAGACGGGCAGTTTCCGGGGTATCACTGAGGTTGTACAGACGCCATACGATGCCCTCGTTATCCTCTGCCACCTTGACGGTGCTCAGCAGAGTGTTCTCGGCATCCAAGCGATAGAAACTGTGCTCCTCAATCGGTATTTCTTGCCAGGTGCGGTCGTCACGGCACTTGACACCGGTGGCAAAAGCATCCAGTTTCCGCTGGATATCCGCATCGGTCTCGTCCGCCATCGGCAATAGACCAAAGCGGTAGTGCCACTGCCCTTGCATCTGTCCGTCCTCGGCCACGTGACCGCTGACCGCCGTGCCAAAGCACCGCAAAAGGGTCACCGCCAGCATACCCTCGGCACCGGGAAAAGCGCCGATTTCGTGCAGACCGCCACCGCTGACAAAGCAGAGACCACGATCACCCTGTCGCTTATAGGCAAAGCCGGACATCGCCTTTTCGGTCTGTTCTTTCTCTTCCCAAGACAGGGTTTCGGGGTTGATCTCCACCGCTCTCTCGGTGACGTAAAAGGTTTGGCTGGCACAATAGGTGGGGGTGTCCACACCGGTGGGCATCATCAGCCGTAGGCGGTGATCCCGGGCAGAATTGTCCACCGTCATCTCGATTTCCACCATGGGGCTGGATTTGGTCAAACTCACATTTGCGGTTATTGTAAGCGCTTCCAACTCTTCGTTTCTGCGCAAATCGAAATTCCGCTCGTGGTATTTTTGCATATCCTTGGGGACGTACATTTCCTTTGTGATAGTAAAGGTGCACTTGGCGTCGGCGTCACAGGACACCGCCACACTCTTGGCCACAGCGGACAAAATTGCCCGGTCCGCCACCGGTCGGGCGTGCATATAGCCGTCGCCCAATTCGCCGTCATCCACAAAGGATAGTTGGCGGTCGTACACCTGCCCGGTGCGCTTATCGGTGATGGTGATGGTGCCGTCCGACGGCTCCACAGCCAGTTTCACCAGCTCATTCTCGGCGGTGTAGGTGCCAGTGCGCAAGCTTCCGCTGGGACGGGTTGCCACGTCCGAGGGTACAATGCGGTATTCCGTAGTACCACCGGCTGCCAAATCCGCCTCAAACACGATGCGATGGCGGTCGGCGCTACCCTGTTCGCCACAATGGACACGTCCCTTGCCACGGTTGATGTTCACTACTTGGTAGGGTACGTGGTTGCCGTCTTTGTCCACCAAATGGAAGGCATTGATAGGCTCATAACCGAAAGGCTCCGACCACTTTTGCTTCCATCGACGGTCAAAGAACAGATCCACCGTCACCGTTTCTTTGCGACGGTACGGCAGAGAATTGAACAACGTCACCACCATATTCTCACCGGGGGTATCCGCAAAACGGGAAAGGTTCTGCAGACCGTATTCCTCGATATTATGGGTAATCTGATCCACCTGGTCATAGCGATAGTGCATATCCTTGTGCACAAAATCCGGAGAACAGCCACAGATGGAATCGTGGGGCTGATTCTGGATGAGATAGCGATAGGCCAGCTGGTAGAAGTTGTTGCGAATGGGTTTGCGACCGGTCAGCCGGGTTATAGCGGTAATCGGACCCGCCCACTTCTCCATCGTGGTCTGGCAGGCATCGTTGCGCTGTTTTAGGTCGTACCGGCTGGACAGCACGTTGGTCAGCAGACGGGGGAAATCTCCTCGACGGCGGTTGGTGCTGTTCAGTTCACCCTTCACCACCGGCATTTTATCCCGGTATTCTGCCAGACGAGGTAGCATCTCGTCAGGACTGGTGATAATCACCTCGATGCCGGGATACAGCCGCTCCAGACGCTGTTTGGCGTCGGTGAGGGTACGGGCGTGGAGCTCTTTATGATCCTGTCCGTCCACAAACAGCAGAATTGGGATGTCGGTGCGCTTTATCTCGCCCTCGATGAATTTCTTGAGGTTTTCGTCCCTCTCCTCTTCGGTGGGCGGATCCCGCCACCAATCAAAGCAGTGGATACGCACCCAAAACTCGCCGTAGCCGTACCAATCGGGGGTCTTAAAGGTCATCACCTGAGAGCCATCCGGCGCTTCCCACACAAAGTGGGCCGGCGCCTTATCCTCGGTGATGCCACGGCCCAGCAGAGCGCCCTCGCAGTCAAACCCCTTAAAAATCTGGGGCATCTGGGCGGGATGACCGAAAATATCGCAGACGTAGCCGTAGCGCATAGGCTCTACCCCATAGGACTTGGCGATGGCGGTGCCTATCTGCAGGTTGCGGATGTGGCTCTCGCCACTGGGCAGATACTCGTCCGGCATCACGTACCAAGGGCCTACCTTGATGCGACCGGACTGTATATGACCCTCCAGACGCTCTCTTTGGTCCGGGGCAGCCTCTAAGAAATCCTCCAGCACGATGGTCTGCCCATCAAAGGTAAAGGTACCCACCTGGGGATTGGCCTCCAGCTTGTCCATAGCGTCCTCGGTGACGTTCACCAAGCGCCAGCGAAAGCCCTGAAAGGGCTCGTACCACTCCCGATCCCAGTGGGTGGAGGACATCATAAATACGGTCAGTTTGTTATCCATAAAAGACACCTTCTTGCAAAAAGAAGTTTAGCAAAAAGCGGCAAACCCCAAGGGATTTGCCGCTTTTTTGTTACAGTTTATCGATACGATTAGATGGTTACGATAACCTCGTGGTTCAGGCCATCCTCGTATACGGGCAGAACGGTACCCTCGATGGCGTTGCCATCGATCACGATACCCTTATTGTCGCCCTTCTGGACGGTGATGTTGTACTTAGCCTGACGCCAGATGCGCTCGACAGTGTAGGTGCCGAAGTTCTCAGGCAGGCAGGGCTCTACGTGCAGACCGTCATACTCGGGACGGATACCCAGCATCCACTCCTCGATGGCCAGACGGACCCAGGCAACAGAACCGGTGATCCAGCTGTACTCCATCTGATAGGCGTTGTTGCGGTGCTCAGGACCAAAGAAGCAGTTGGCGAACTGGAAGGGCAGAGCGTCCTTCTTCAGCTCGTAGTTGTCCTCCTCGTAGTAGCCGGGAGCCACACGGCGGAACAGCTCGTAAGCCTGATCGGGCTTGCCGCTACGCAGCAGACCCAGCACCAGCCACATGTTGGGGTGGGTGTAGATGGTGCCGTTCTCGGCAATGCCGGGCTCCATAGCAGACAGACGGCCTACACGGTCGTCAAACTCCTGATAGGCAGGGCTCAGCAGCAGATAGCCGAGAGGAGTGTAAGACTCGTTCTTCAGGCTCTCCAGGATCTTCTCACGGCGATCCTCGGTAGCGATACCGGACAGCAGAGCGAAGGACTGGGTCTCCAGGAACAACTTAGCATACTTATTGGTAGAAGAACCGATCTTACCACCGTTATCATCGAAGCAACGGACAAAGCGATCGCCCTCCCAGGCGTTGTCGCGGATAGCCTTGGTCATAGCGTCGCTGCGAGCCTGCAGGTTGGCGGCCTTCTCGTCCTCACCGACGAAACGGCACAGCTCGGCCATCTGACCTAGAGCATAAGCATAAGCCATAGACAGCCACACGCTCTCGCCACGACCCTCTTTACCGGCGCCGGTCAGAGAGTCGTTCCAGTCACCGAACTTGATCAGCAGCAGGTCGTGGATACCCTTGTTGCCCTCCAGGAAGTCCAGAGCACGGATGACGTGACCCAGCACGGTATCCTTCAGCTCGGGGTTGTTCAGGAAGGGAATCTCGTCATACAAGAACTTGGTGTCGCCGGTCTCCTTGATGTAGGCGGTCAGGGTGTAGACAGACCACAGGGCGGAGTCGGAATAGGGACGATCGTCGATGGGGTTCCAGCCACGTACAGCCATACCGAAGTCGTGCTGATACTGCAGAGCCTCTTTCAAGATAGCCTTGGTACGCTTGGGGTTGACGTTGACAACGCCCAGACCGTGCTGAACGATGTCACGATAGCCGTTATAGCCCCAACGGCACCAGGTAGCGCCGTACATACAGGCCAGCTTGGTCCAGTTGTTCAGCAGACGGTTCAGATGCTCGTCACCGGTCTTGATCTGGGTCTTCTTCAGATCGCCCTCACGATACAGCTGAGCCAGAGCGGTGTAAGCGGGGATGTTGTGCAGATAGGTCTTCTTCAGCTCGATGCAACGCTCGGCGCTGTCACCGGCACCCAGAATGAACTGGATGTTCTGAACGTTGCCGTTCAGCTTAACATCCCACTGCAGAGCGCAGATGGTGTCCTCGGCAGAGCCGTCGGAGTTCTTACAACCGCCATCCTTAACGCAGACGGGGTTGGCAACAGAACCGTACTGACCCATGAACAGACGGCGAGAACCGTCAAAGCCGGACACGGGATAGTCACAGGTGAAGAAAGCAGTCAGGTTGTTGTGAGGCTTCACGTAGGGATGCTTCTCAGCCAGGAACATATTGTTCTCTTTGTCAAAGCGGGTGGTACGATAAATCATATCGCCGTAGCTATCAAAGCCCCACTTGTACTTAAACTGCAGCTGGAAGTAGGGGAAGATGGACAGGTCACGGGCACGGCCGTTGATGTCCTCTACCTTAAACTGCCACATCTCCACGGCATCCTTTCCGGGGGGGATGGAGATGATCAGGGTAGCCTTTACGTCCTCGGTCTGGTTCACGATGGTGGTGTAGCCCAGGTCGTGGGTACAGGAGAAGTCCTGTACGTCGGCGCAGACAGGCTCCCAGTTCACAGTCCAGAACTTGCCGGTCTCGTTATCGCGGATGTAGATGATGCGGGAATACAGGTGCTCTTTACCGAAGATGTCGTAGTCGCAGATACGACCCACGCCGGTGAACAGCTGGATGCCCTCCTCACCCGGATACTGGTAGTCGAAGCAACCAATACCGGTGTGGTGCACGTTGGCGTAGCACACGTCGTTAAACAGCATCACGTCAAAGGGACGGGGTGCGTCAGGGGAAGTGACAACAAACTTGTTGCCTTTCTCGTTAAAATGTCCGTAGTTCATAGTTTGTACCACCTTTCTAAATTTATCGATAACAGACAAAGGTCTTAATCTCAAAGGGTTTGAAGGTTACGTTGGCCACACCGTCGGTCAGAGCCACGTCGGCGGTAGCCTCCTCCAGCATATTGGTCTCCACAACCTTCTTCACGTCAGCGGGGAAGGTCAGGTCGGTGACGGTACGGGCACGCTCGGCCTCGTACAAACGCACCACATAGGCGTTCTCGATGTCCTCGGCGGGCTTGACAGCCTCCACGATAACGTTATCGGCATCCACCAGCACGGGAGCGGCCATAGGCGCCTTCAGAGCGCCGGGAGCCACAATAACGGGGGTGTTCAGCTCGTAAGAGGGGCATACCACGTTCTGCACGCAGAAGTCACCGCAGTGGGGCAGCAGAGCGTAGGTCATCTCGTGCACACCAAAGTCGCCGGCGGGATCGGGGTGAGTGCCACCACGATGCAGGGACAGGCGCATATCGGAGCCACGGACAGAAATGCCGTACTTACAATCGTTGAGCATCGCCACACCGAAACGGCTCTCGGACACGTCGGTCCACTTCAGGTTGCACACCTCAAAGCGAGCGGTCTCTACAGAATCGTTCTCGGTGGTGGGACGGTCGATGTGACCGAACTGAATCTCGTGCTTAGCCTTGGTGGTCAGCACGTCTACGTCGAAGCTAACCTTCAGCAGCTGATGCTTATCCTTCCAATCCACCTTGGCGTGGAAGTCCACACGGGGGCTGTCGGCATAGAAGATGGTGTCCACGTCGATGGTGGAGTTGTTACCGATCTTATAGCTGGAGCGGATACGCAACTCAACAGCGCCGTCGGAAACCACCTTGCGGTCGATCAGATTGGTCTGAGCGGCCATCTTAAACTTCTGGTCATACTCGATATCCCAGTTATCCCAATACTCGGGGATGTCCTCGCCCATGTAGAAGGTGCCCAGAGGAGCGGCGCCCTCACGGCGCAGCTGACGACCGGACTGCTTATCGATGAAGGAGGCGATGTAGCCATTCTCATCGAAGATAACGGAGGCATAGGGAGTCTCCAGGTTGGTGCCGTCGTAAGTAAAGGCGGAGGTGGTGTCGCCGGCATTGTCGGTCAGAGCCACGCTCTTGGCCTCAAAGGCATCCAGAGCCACACCGGATACAGCAATCTTCTTGCGACCGAACAGATCCTCATAGGCCTGGTTCTTGGCATCGGCAACGTACTTGCCGTTGTCATCGATGTTGATAACATCCTCACGAGCGAAGGACAAGGGGTTGACCAGAGTGATGGCATTATCGCCCTCAGCCACGGTAGCGGCCAGACGCTGGGTCTCGCCATCTACGGTAACGATCAACTCGCCCATAATCTTCTCGGAGCGATCGTGGACACACTGGATACAGGTGCCGGGCAGAATATCGTGGAACTGGTTCTCCAGCAATTCCTTCAGCCACTTGTCATAATCGGCGGCATTGTAGTCGGCGCCGGTCATAACGGCCATCAGCTCCATATTGCGCAGAGCGTTTTCGCACAGGCGGTTGTTGCGCTTGGTCTGGTGACGCTGGGTCAGGGTACCACGGTGCAACTCCAGATACAACTCGCCGTTGTATACCGGCATCTTGTCGTAGTTTTTCTCCATCTCCTGGCCGAACTCGCTGATGGTCTGGTACTCGACCTTGGGCATACCGTTGAGCTGCATTACACGAGTGGCCTCTTCGACCATAACGTCGGTGGGACCGCCGCCGCCGTCACCGTAACCGAAGGCTACCAGACGGCTCTCGTCAGCGCCCTTATCCTGCAGAGCGGATACGTGGTTCATCAGCAGATGAGGTGCAGGCTCGCAGTGGGTAATGTTGAAGTGGGTAATCACCTCGCTGCCATCGATACCCACCCAACGGAAGGTCTCGAAGGGGAACTTGTTGTGCTCGTTCCAGGACAACTTGGTGGTGTAGAAATATTTCATACCGCAACCACGCATAATCTGGGGGATAGCGGCGTTGTAACCAAAGGTGTCGGGCAGCCAGAAGGAGTCGTTGGTGATGCCGAACTTCTCCTGCAGGTACTTCTGACCCTTCAGGAACTGACGGACCATATACTCACCGCCGGTGATGTTACAGTCACACTCAACCCAAGCACCGCCGTTGATCTCAAAGCGACCCTCGGCCTGATACTTCTTCATATCCTCGAAGATCTCGGGATACATATCCTCCATCCAGGCGGTGTGCAGAACAGAAGACTGGATGAACTTATAGTCGGCGTACTGATCCATCAGCACCAGAGCGTTGGCGAAAGTACGGGCGCACTTACGCATGGTCTCGGCGATGGGCCACAGCCAAGCGGTATCCATATGGGAGTGACCCACGATACCCACCTTGCCGTAGGTGTCGTCGCAGACGTTGCCGGTGAACACCTCGTTCATGATGGCATTGCAACGGCGGACACCGGCGATGACGGTCTCGTAATCCACCATAGTGGGATGCAGAACAGCCTCGGCGAATACACGCTCCAGCACGTTGATAGCACGAGCCTTCATAAAGGGGTTCTGCTCAATCTGTGCCATAGACAGGAAGATACGCAGATCGCGAACAAAATTCTTGATCTCCCAGTTGCAGGTAGCCACGTATACGTTGTGGAAGGTGTGGCGATAGTGCTCGTCCGGCAGATTCTCTTCACGGGCGTAGGGGTGTACCTCACGCTCGTCGTGCCAAGCATAGCACTCCAGGTCGATGTGATAGGTCTTGCCGGCCTCGGCACTCTTGGTCAGCAGGATGTTGTGCTGCAGACCGTCGTACTCCTTGATGATGGTGCCGTACATACCCATGGGCTTGCCGTCTACAAACAGCAGACCCTCACGCAGCTCGGTGTTCTGCAGTACGAACAATTCCTTGCCGGCCAAATGCTCCGGCACAGTATAGTCAAACTTTACCCACAGGTTACCAAACTCGCCACCCCAGACGTAGCCGTCTTTGATGGTCTGGTACTCCACGTCGGGAGCCTGACGGAAATGCTCTTTGGTCTCATAACCCTGCACCTCGCTGAAGGTCTGTTCAGCATGATACACATAACCGGCATACTGCCAAGTCAGGTTCTGAAGCTTCTTGAGCATACGATCGTTGAAACTTTGATAATGCATAGCGTTTCCTCCTTTTCTAATGGACGTTTTCGGGTTGCACGACCCGATTTTTCCATTTTTTATTATAACATTATATAGTGAAAAAAGGCAAGACGTCTTTCTGTATTTTGGACAAGGTCTGTGAAAAATTATACTTTTTCTTGAAATAATGATATCCTGTTCCCTATTGCATAAACGCCACAGCTTTGCTACAATGATAAAAAGGCTTGTGAGGTGATGTTTGTGACCTATTCCCGTACCCGCTTCGGTATTTTTCGATCCCGCCCCAACCGGTTTATTGCGGTGGTGGAGGTGGACGGCACAGAGGTAGTCTGCCACGTCAAAAACACCGGTCGGTGCAAAGAATTGCTGGTACCCGGATGCACCGTGGTGCTGGAAGGCTCCGACAACCCCAACCGTAAGACTCCCTACGACGTAATCGCTGTGTATAAGGGCGACCGTCTCATCAATATGGACAGCCAAGCCCCCAACGCCGTGGCGGCGGACTATCTGCGCCGGCAGTTCCCCACCGCCACCATCCGCCGCGAGGTGAAATACGGGGATTCTCGCTTTGATTTTCACCTAGATAATAACGGTGAAGAGTGGTGGATTGAGGTGAAAGGATGCACCCTGGAAGTGGACGATATCGGCTATTTTCCGGATGCTCCCACCGACCGTGGCGTCAAGCACCTAAACCACCTGACCAAAGCGGTGAAAGAAGGGTTCAAAGCCGCCGTTTTGTTCGTCATCCAGATGGAGGGAATCGCCGCCATCCGTCCCAACGATGCCACCCATCCTGCCTTCGGTGACGCCCTGCGTCAGGCCGCCGAAAACGGGGTAGAAATCTGGGCGGTAGACTGCGCTGTAACCCCGGATACACTCCAACATAAGAACCCTGTACCTGTGGAGTTGTAAGCGGTTACAAAGCAATAAAAACGCTATTCTTTTTTGCACCCGATAGGGAACGGATTTTTCCGTTCCCTATTTTATTTTTGTATAACTACTGGACATTTTCCATAAAATGCTATACAATGGTTTATTATTGACTTTTTATTTGAAAGGAGGTGTGTCGGATGGAGAAATGGGATCTTTTGGATGCCGACGGCAACCCTACCGGTAAAACCTTGGTTCGTGGCGAGCCTCTGCGAGCGGGTATGTATCATCTGGTGGAGCACATCTGGATTGTGGACTCTAAGGGCCGTCTGCTGATTCAGCAGCGCAACCCCAACCTGCGCCTGATGCCGGGTGTTTGGGCCGCCAACAGCGGCAGCGCCCAGGCCGGTGAGGACAGCGAGAGCGCTGCCCGTCGTGAACTGTTTGAAGAACTGAGCATCCGCACAGCCCCCGGTGAATTGGTGTATGGCGGACGTATGCGCCGTCGCAACTCCTTTACCGATCTTTGGATTCTCTACCGAGACATCGACGTGTCCTCTCTGCGCCTACAGCAAGAGGAAGTGGCACAGGCCAAATGGGTGACCCCCGAAGAACTGATTGAGATGCTGGGTGACCGCTCTTTCCACCACTACGGCAGTGCCTATTTCCAGTTTGTATTCCGTGCCATCGAGCGTGGCCGGCGCACCTTGTACATCGCCGATTTGGACGGCACCCTATTGCAGAACGACCAGACCCTCTCCGACCACACCGTAGAGACCATCAACCGGCTGATGAGCCGTGGTATGATGGTGTCGGTGGCCACCGCCCGTGGTACCATCGGTGTACAATTGGTGGAGCTGAATCGTCTGCACTTCCGTGTGCCCATTATTATGCTGGGCGGTGTGCTGATGTACGATCTGTACCGCCGCCGCATCATCCACAGTTGCGAGATGCCTTCCGGCACGGTTTCGGCGATTTTGCAGGCGTTCCGCTCCCAGGGGCGGTATCCCCAATTGTATCGTCGCCGTGGCAACGAGGTACACATCTTCTACACCGACCTAACCCCGGAGGAAGAAGCCTTTATTCACCGCACCGACCGTGAGGGACGCACCTTTGACCGCTATTATCACCGTGTTCCCTATCTCAAGAACACCCCGGCTATCTTCTTCAGCTGTCAGGGTACCCGTGCCGCCCAAGAGGCTATGGCTGCTCGTCTGGAGGGTATCCCCGGCATCCGTGTGATGCTGTATGCCGATACCTATCACGCGGATAACTGGTTCTTGGAGATCTGCCGTGACGACGCCGACAAGGGCTATGGCGCCCGTCGTCTGTGCCAGCGCGTGGGTGCTGACCGCATTGTGGCCTTCGGCGATAATCACAACGATATCCCCCTGTTCCGTGAGGCCAATTTGGCGCTGTGTGTAGCCAACGGCTCTGACGAGGCTAAGGCGGTGGCAGACCGCATCATTGGCGCCAACACCGAAGAAGGTGTGGCGGAATATCTCCACACGATCTATAACCGAAAGGTGTGACGTTTTGTGCTGAGCAAATGGCTTTGCCGTCAATTTGTAAAAAACCACGATAACCCCGCCGACCCGGACGTGCGTCTGTCCTATGGACGCCTAGCGGGTATCACCGGCATCGTGTGCAACATCCTGCTGTGCGGATTCAAGATGCTGGCAGGCGCTCTGGCCGGCAGTTTGGCTATGATTGCCGACGCTTTTAATAACCTGTCGGATGCCGGTTCTGCCGTAGTAACACTGGTGGGATTCAAACTGGCCAGCGCACCCCCGGACAAAGACCACCCCTTTGGTCACGGACGTATGGAATATCTGTCCGCTATGGGCGTGGCGGTGCTGATTATCATTGCCGGTGTGGAATTGGCCACCTCGGCATTTGATAAGATTCTGCACCCCGCCGAGGCGGAATTCAGCATCATTTCCACCGTCATTCTGGCGGTGTCCATCGGTGTCAAACTGTGGATGGCGCTGTTCCACCGTCGCATCGGTGACCTGATTCATTCCGACGCTCTGTCCGCCGCCGGCACCGATAGCCGCAACGACGTTATCTGCACTTCGGTGGTGCTGATTTCCTCTCTTGTTGGCTATTTCACCAACGTATCTCTGGACGGTTACGTGGGTATTGCGGTGGCGCTGTTTGTTATCTGGTCCGGTTTCTGTGTAATCAAGGATACCGTATCTCCCCTGCTGGGTCAGGCTCCCGACCCGGAGCTGGTACAGAATATCCAGCAGACGGTGCTGTCCTACAACGGTGTGGTGGGTATCCACGATATGATTGTCCACGACTATGGTCCCGGACGGGTGATCGCCTCGCTCCACGCCGAGGTGCCGGTGGATCAGCCCATCAGTAAGAGCCACGACATCATCGACAACATCGAGATGGAATTGTTGGAAAAATACCACATTCTCACCTGCATCCATATGGATCCGGTGGATACCGACAATCCCGAAACCTTGCGACTCAAAGAGATGGCCATCGGTCTGATGAATGGTGTTGACGAATCCCTGACCCTCCACGATTTCCGTGTGGTAAACGGCGACACCCACACCAATCTGCTGTTTGATTTGGTGGTGCCCCACGACTGCAAAAATCCAGAGGAAACCGCCCAAAAGATGCGGGATGCCGTCCACGAGGCAGACCCCAAGCTGTTCGCCGTTATCAAGGTGGAATACAGCTATACATAACCAAAAAACAAAAGGCGGAAGAGTGCACAAACTCTTCCGCCTTTTTTGCATTTTTCTCTTTCTTTTTATAATAAGATATGATAGAATGAAAGTAATTATAAAATGCCCTAATTTTAACCTAGGAGGAATGACTATGCCGAAGCAAACGTATACTGTGCCGTTGTCTGCCATTATCAAGGAGACCACGCTGGAGATCATCCATATGCCCTGCGACCCGGAAACCCGCCTGATCAGTTCCTCGGACGTAAACCGTCCCGGTCTGGCGCTGAGCGGTTATCTGGATTTTTTTGACAGTGACCGTCTGCAGGTACTGGGAAAAAACGAGCATAGCTTCTTAGAGAATCTGCCCCATGATCTGCGTGCCTCTCACGTGGATGAGCTGGTAAACACCAACCCGCCCGCCATCATTGTGGCACGAGACCTGACCATCTTCCCGGAGTTACAGGAATCCTGCGAAAAGCGTGGCGTACCGCTGTTGCGCAGTAAGGAGTCTACCTCCAGCCTGATGGCGGCGCTGATCGGCTTTTTGAACGTACAATTGGCACCCCGCATCACCCGCCACGGCGTATTGGTAGAGGTGTATGGTGAGGGTGTACTGCTGTTGGGCGACAGCGGTATCGGTAAGAGTGAGACCGCCATTGAGCTAATCAAGCGTGGTCACCGTCTGATTGCCGACGATGCCGTAGAGATCCGCCGTGTATCCGCCAAGACCCTGGTGGGTTCTGCCCCGGATAACATCCGCCACTTTATCGAATTGCGTGGCATCGGCATTGTGAACGTGCGCCGTATCTTCGGTATCGGTTCGGTTAAAACCACCGAGAAAATCAATATGGCCATTCAGATGGAGCCTTGGGAAAACGGCAAAGCCTATGACCGTATGGGTCTGGAGGGCGAAACCATCGATATTCTGGGCATCGACGTGCCCAGCATCACCATCCCGGTCAAACCCGGTCGTAACCTGGCCATCATCATCGAGGTAGCGGCTATGTCCAACCGCCAGAAGAAGATGGGCTACAACGCCGCCCAAGAGCTGATGCACAAGCTGGGTATGATGGACGAGACCGGTCTGCCCAACGACGCCAGCGCCGAATGGGAGAAATTCTAATTGCATTAAAGGAGTTGGGACCATGAACTACCAACATCTCATAGATAAAGCCAAAGAGTGGGGCTGTACCATTGCCGAACAGGCACCCATGGCTAATGCCACCACCTTTCGCATCGGTGGTCCGGCCGACCTACTGATCGACCTGCCGGACGCCACCGCCGCCGGTCACGTTATCGCCCTGTGTAATCAGGAGCAGATCCCCTATCTGTTCATCGGCAACGGCTCTAACCTGTTGGTGGGCGACAAGGGCATCCGTGGCGCCGTACTGCGTCTGGCCGACGACGGTGGCGACCCCATCCTGTTGCCGGATAACCGCATCTGCGTACCCGGTGGTATGCCCCTCAAACGGCTTTGCATCTTTGCCCGTGAACACAGCCTGACCGGCCTGGAGTTTGCCTTTGGCATCCCCGGCACGGTGGGTGGCGGTCTGTATATGAATGCCGGTGCCTATGACGGCGAGATGAAAGACGTGGTGGAGAGCGCCGAATGCATCACCCCAGAAGGTAATGCTGTAACCCTGTCTGCCGACGAACTGGAACTGGGCTATCGCCACTCCGCATTGATGGATAAGGGCTATATCGTCACCGGTGTGACGCTGAAACTCACCCCCAGCGACAAGACCGCCATCGGCGAGAAAATGAAAGATCTGATGCACCGCCGTCAGGAGAAACAACCCCTTGAATACCCCAGCGCCGGCAGTTTCTTTAAACGGCCTGTGGGCTATTTTGCCGGCGCACTGGTAGAGCAGACCGGTCTGAAAGGCTTCCGTGTGGGCGATGCCCAAGTCAGCGAAAAGCATGCCGGCTTTGTGGTCAATCGTGGCAACGCCACCGCCGCCCAGATGCAGGAACTGTGCCGCCAAGTACAAGATAAAGTATACGAGGCTCACGGCGTCCGTCTGGAGCCGGAAGTGCGCTTTATAGGAGAGTTTTAATATGGAGTTAATGATTGTCACCGGTATGTCCGGTGCCGGAAGTGCGCTTTATAGGAGAGTTTTAATATGGAGTTAATGATTGTCACCGGTATGTCCGGTGCCGGTAAATCCCAAGCGGTAAAGGCTTTGGAAGACGTGGGCTTTTACTGCGTGGATAATATGCCCCCGGCGCTGATGGCGCCCTTTTTGCAACTCTGCCGTCAGAGCACCCAACCCCTAGAGCGGGTGGCTCTGGTCACCGACGTGCGCTCGGGTATGCTGTTTGACGAGTTTCAGGCGGTTTTGCCCCAACTGGAGCAGGCGGTAGACAGTTGCAAGATCCTGTTTATGGATTGCAATACCGAGGTGCTCCACCGCCGATTCAAAGAGACCCGTCGCAACCACCCTCTATCGGAGGATGGACGTCCCATCGAGCAGGCTCTGCAGCTGGAGCGCCAGTTGCTGGCGCCGTTGTTTGATATGGCGGACTACCGCATCGACACCACCCACCTGAATACCGCCCAGCTGAAAAGTCGGTTGGCGGCTCTGTTTATGTCCCAGCCGGACACCGCTATGACGGTGCAGATTCTGTCCTTTGGATTCAAATACGGCTATCCCGCTGAGGCAGACATTATGCTGGATATGCGGTGCCTGCCCAACCCCTATTACGTAGAGGAGTTGCGCGCCCTCACCGGTATGGACGAGGCGGTGCAGAACTACGTGATGGACAACCCCGACGCCGTGGAATTCCTAGAGCGCATCACCGCTCTGCTGACCCACACCATCCCCCTGTATCAGAAAGAGGGACGTAGCCAGCTGGTGATCGCCATCGGCTGCACCGGTGGCAAGCATCGCTCGGTAACTATGGTGAATAAACTGGCAGAGAAACTGGGGCAGATGACCGATCTGCGGGTGCTAACCTATCACCGGGATATGGGTCGGGAATAATCCCCGTCAAACTAACAAAAGGAGGGCGCTGACGTGTCCTTTTCTTCGGAAACAAAAAAAGAAATCGCCGCCGATCTGCCGGATAAATTGTGCTGTCGGACGGCGCAGATATACGGTATGCTGGAGTGTGCCCACGCCTTTTCGGCAGAGGAGATCTCCATCCAAACCGAGCAAGAAGCCGTGGCAGATTTGTACGACCGGCTCACCTCCCGCATCTGTGGTATCCCCCGTCTGGCACGGCAGATACTGCCCCGACGCACCCCGCTCCACCACTGCTATATCGACGATGCCCAGCATCGTCAAACCGTGCTGGAACGGTTCGGCCACAGCGTGGGCGAGGTGTCCTTACGACTGAATCGTGCCAACCTGGATTGCGACAACTGCGCCCGGTCCTATCTCCGTGGCGCATTCTTGGTGTGCGGTGCGGTCACCGACCCGGAGCACGACTATCACCTGGAGTTCTCGGTACCCCACTACAACCTGAGCCGGGATCTGGCCACCCTACTGCGGGAACTGGATTTTCCCGCTAAGATTGCCACCCGTGGCGGCAACTACGTGGTATACATCAAGGAAAGTGAGCGGATCGAGGACTGTCTGACTATGCTGGGCGCCACCCGTGCCTCTCTGGAACTAATGGGCGTCAAGATGGTCAAGAGCATCCGCAACGACACCAACCGCCGTATCAATTTTGAAAATGCCAACATCGATAAGACGGTACAGGCAGCGGGCGCCCAAATGGACGCTCTGCAAAAGATTGAGACCACCTGCGGTCTGGAGGCTCTGCCGGAAGAATTGCAAGAGATTGCCAAACTGCGAATGGATCACCCGGAGATGTCTCTGCGTGATTTGGGTGCGGCTATGGATCCGCCCCTATCCCGCAGTGGCGTCAACCACCGTCTGCAACGGATTATTAAGTTTGCAGAAACCATAAAAGAAACCTAACTGCACCGAAAGGAGGCGCTGTCTATGAATTTCACCCACTTACACGTACATACCGAATATTCTCTGCTGGACGGCGCCTGCCGTATCCCGGCGCTGGTGGCTCGTGCCAAAGAGTTGGGGCAACCCGCCCTGGCCATCACAGACCACGGCTCTATGTACGGTGTGATTGATTTTTATAAAGAATGCAAAAAACAGGGTGTGCGTCCCATCCTCGGCTGTGAGGTGTACGTGGCCGCACGCAACCTGACCGATAAAGTGCACGGTCCGGACAGCGAATACCACCACCTGGTATTGCTGTGCGAAAACGAGACCGGCTATCAAAACCTGCTGAAGTTAGTGTCCACCGCTTGGGTGGATGGCTTCTATATCAAGCCCCGTGTGGACCACAAACTATTGGAGCAACACCACGAGGGTCTGATTGCTCTGTCCGCCTGTTTGGCGGGCGAGATTCCCCACGCCATTGCCCGCTCTGATTTTGGTGCGGCACGACAGCTGGTGCAGTGGTACGCCACCACCTTTGGTCAGGGCAATTTCTATCTGGAATTGCAAGACCACGGTATGCCGGAGCAAAAAGAAATAAACGGGGCGCTCATCCGTCTGGCACGGGAGATGCAACTACCCCTGGTCTGCACCAACGACGTGCACTACATCCGCAAAGAGGACGCTATGATGCAACGGGTGCTGACCTGTATCCAGACCGCCACCACCCTGGACGATCCCAGCCCCCTCAACTTTGAAACCGAAGAATTCTATCTCAAGTCCGCAGAGGAGATGGCGGACTTGTTTGCCCAGTGCCCCGACGCTGTGGAGAACACCCTCAAAATTGCCGAGCGTTGTCACGTGGAGTTGGAGTTTGGGCAGATCAAATTGCCCGCTTTCGACTCCCCCGGTGGTGACAGCAACGCCTACTTGGAGCAACTTTGCCGTGAGGGTATGCACCGCCTATATGGCGACACCCCCGCCCAAGAGGTCACCGACCGGTTGGAATACGAACTGTCCGTCATCCGCCGGATGGGGTATGCGGACTATTATCTGATTGTGGCGGACTACGTCAATTATGCCCGCACCCACGATATCCCGGTAGGTCCGGGGCGTGGATCCGGCGCCGGTAGTCTGTGCGCCTATTGTATGGGCATCACCCTGATTGACCCGCTGAAATACGGACTCTTGTTCGAGCGCTTCCTCAACCCCGAGCGTGTGAGTATGCCCGACTTTGACGTGGACTTCTGCACCGAAAAGCGGCAGCAGGTGATCGACTACGTCATCGGCAAATACGGCGCCGATCGGGTGGCACAGATCATCACCTTTGGCACCATGGCGGCAAAGGCCGCCGTCCGTGACGTGGCACGGGCTATGGGTCTGCCCTATGCGGTGGGCGATAAGGTGTCCAAGCTGATTCCTTTTGCTATAAATATGACGCTGGAACGGGCGCTGAGTGAGAGCGAAAAACTGCGAGAACTGCGAGATAGCGACCCGCAGGTGAAGAACCTAATCGAGATGGCGCAAAAGGTGGAGGGTATGCCCCGCAACGCCTCTACCCACGCCGCCGGCGTAGTGATTGCCCCCAAGCCGGTCAGCGAATACGTGCCCTTGTGTATGAACCACGAGGCGGTAGCCACCCAATATCCTATGCATAACTTGGAAGAACTGGGTGTGCTGAAGATGGATTTCTTGGGTCTGCGCAACCTGACGGTGATCGCCGACGCCGAGAAAATGATACAAAAACACGACCCCGCATTCCGTGTGGCGGACATCCCCTTGGACGACAAGCGGGTGTACGAGATGCTGTCCGCCGGTCAGTCGGACGGCGTATTCCAGATGGAATCCGGCGGACTGAAACGGGTACTGATGCAGCTGCGTCCCACCCGTTTTGAGGACTTGATTGCGGTCATCTCCCTCTACCGACCGGGTCCTATGGACTCTATTCCCCGCTATATCGCCTGCAGCCGCAATCCGAGCAAGATTTCTTATGCCCATCCCCTGCTAAAGCCTATCCTGGAGGTCACCTACGGGTGCATCGTCTATCAGGAGCAGGTGATGCAGGTGCTCCAGGCATTGGCCGGGTATTCCTTTGGTCGTGCCGACCTGGTGCGCCGTGCCATGGCCAAGAAAAAACACGACGTGATGGAGCAGGAGCGGGATATTTTCGTCAACGGACTTACCGAGGATGGTCAGGTTAAAGTAGACGGCTGTGTGCGTCGGGGTGTATCCGCTGCCACCGCCAACAAGATTTTTGACGAGATGGCCACCTTTGCCTCCTACGCTTTTAACAAATCCCACGCCGCCGCCTATGCGCTGGTGGCGTACCAGACCGCCTATCTCAAATGTCTGTACCCCAACGCCTATATGGCGGCGCTGCTCACCAGCGTGCTGGGCAGCGGCAAGGTGGTCACCTACATCCGCGAATGCGAACGGATGGGTATCCCCGTATTGCCGCCATCGGTGAACGAATCGGGTGCCGATTTTGAGGACAAGGGGGATCACATCCGCTTTGGTCTGCTGGCGGTGAAAAACATCGGCCGCGGATTTGTGGACGTGCTGGTGGCGGAGCGAGAGAAAAACGGCCCCTATACCGGCTATTACCGCTTCTGCAAACGGGTATCTGCCCACCGCGAATTCAACCGCCTCGGTCTGGACAGCCTCATTCGGTGCGGTGCACTGGATGGGCTGGGAGCCAACCGTCTGCAGATGATCCGCACCTCCCCCATCATCATGGATCAGCTGGACAACCAAAGCCGCTATGCCATGGATGGACAGGTGGGATTCTTTGATGCCGCTGAAGCGGCAGGCGACGCCCCCATTGAGATGCCTGACGTGGAGGAGCTACCCTTTGCCACCCTACTGGAAATGGAAAAGGAGGCAACCGGCCTGTACCTGACCGGTCACCCCCTGACCCCCTATAAGGAATACTACAAACCGCTGCGCTGTGTCCGACTGGATCGGGTGTTGGCCGCCGTGGAAGAAGGTGCCGACACCTATCGGGACGGCACCACCCTCCGCACCCTGTGTATGGTGGGTGCGGCACGCATCCAGCACACCAAGACAGGAGCGAAAATGGCCTATGTGCGTGTGGAGGATCTCTACGGCTCCATCGAGGTGGTGGTGTTCCCCAAGACGCTGACCCAGTATGAGGAACTGTTACAAACCGGTAAGGCGGTGCTGCTCACCGGTCGCCTGGACGTGCAAGAGGAAAAGGAGCCGAAGCTCATTTGCGAGCGGGTAGAATCCATCCCCGACACCCCGCCTACCATGCCCGCCGAGCCAAAAGTGTCAAACCCGCGAGCAGGTGTGTATCT
>JAZRES010000011.1:0-64296 GCA_045660965.1 Acutalibacteraceae bacterium | reverse complement strand
CAGAAGCGGGATACAGCAGACCGCAGCCGTAGGTACACTCGCCGTCACAGCAAGCAGCCCAAGAGCCGTTCTCGTGACCGAAGCCGGCAACGAAGCCGCCGCAGTAGTAGCAAACGCCATCCTCGCAAGCGGGGGTGTCGTAGTTCGCACAGCCGTAGCCCTCGATCTCGTCGCCGCACTTGGAGCAGGTACCGCCCTGGCAAGCCAGAACGTCGTGCTCGCCGTAGCCGTAGACATCGTTACCGCAAACCTCGCAGGGAACGGTAGCACAGTCAGCAGCGCCCTCAGGACGTACGCACTCGCCGGAGTAGTACATCCAAGCGGGGTTAACTTGCCAAGAGCCCTCGGCATCGCCGTAGCACTGGCCGCACTGGGTGCACTTCCAGTACTCGTCGTAACCGGTCTCCAGGCAGTTAGCGGGAACCTTGGCCTCAACGTAGATGATGTTGTGCACACCGGGGATAACCTCGACGTAAGAATCGCCGCAGTTCTCGCAGGTGTAGGTCATCTCGCCGTCCAGACCCTCATCGCACATGGGATCCAGAGTGACCTCACCGATGTAGTTGTGGCCCAGAGCGGGGATGGTCTCGGTGTAAGCACCCAGACCGCAATCGCAAGCGTAGCTGATGTAGCCGTCGGTGGTGCAGGTAGCATCAACGCGATCCTGCTCCACAACGTTGCAGACATGCAGCTTCTCCATCACGATGTTATCGAACTGGCCATAAGCCTCAGCAGCGCCACCCATCAGAGAGATCAGGATGGTGGTGTTGGCGCCGGAGTTGAAGGTAACCTCGGTCAGAGCCCAATCGTCAGAGTTGGCAATACCCTTGTTAACGATGTTGGTGGTATCAGCGCCATCCTTAACCAGCAGGTTCATGTTCTTGACGTTCTTGGAGTAGAAGGAGATCTTGTACTCGGTGTTGGCCTCGACAGCGATGTTGGTCTGACGGAAGTGCTTCCACTCGCCGGAAACCAGGTTCAGAGCGAAGTTGTCGTCCTTACCACCCTTGATGATCTCAACGGTGGGGCAGGAACCCCACAGGTTGTCCCAGGGGGAGACAGAACCGGTCTCGAAGGTACCGTTCTTGATGTAGCCGTCGTTAGACTGCTCTTTAGCCTCGAACATGAAGATGTCATCAACGATGTAGGTAGAACCAGCGTTCAGACCCATCAGACCGATCCAAACCTTGCTGTTGGAGCCGGAGTTGAAGGAAACGGAGGTCAGAGCCCACTCACCGGAGGCGAAAGCCTTGTTGGTGATGTCACCGTTACCGCCGGCGTTCTTGATCCACAGGTTGGCGCCGCTGGCGTTCTTGGTGTAAGCCCAAACGGTGTAGTTGGTGTTGGGAGTCACGTTGACTTCCTGATACACGATGTTGTAAGCGCCGGAAGCGGTGCCCTTCAGAGCGTAGCCGCCGTCACGACCCTCAACGATCTCAACAGTGGAGGAGTTCCACAGGTTGGTCCAAGAATCGGACTTACCGGTCTCGAAGTCACCGTTGTAGATGTAGCCGTCGAAGGAAGGATCCTTGATCTCCAGCAGCTTCACGTCGTCAACATACAGATCCTCGATGTCACCGGTACCGGCGCCACAGAAGTTCAGGTAGGTCTTGGGAGAGGTAGCGGTGAAGGTGTAGGTGATCTGGGTCCACTCAGCCTTGGAGAACCAGCCGCCGGCACCGGCGATGCTGGCGCCCTGCCAAGTGTTCTCTTTCAGCTGGATGTTGACACCAACAGCGTTGGTCTTGATCCAGAAGGACAGCTCGTAGTTCTTGCCAACCTCGGTGTCGAAGGTACGCTCCATCATACCGCCCCAGTCACCGGTACCGATCAGGTGGGCACCGTAGTTGCCGGAGTGAGCAGCAGCGGCCTCGATCTTCAGCTTGCTGTTGCCGGACCAACCGGTCTTGTCACCGGTCTCGAAGTCGCCGTTCTCGCACAGGGGCTTCTTGGGCAGACCCTCGGTGATGGCGAAATCGTCAACGTACAGATCCATAGCCACGCCGGTATCCTGGAACTTGAACAGGATACTGCCGGTAGCGAAGGGATAGGTACCGGCGGGGATCTCGATAACGATATCCTGCCACTCGGTGGTCACGTTGAAAGCGGGGCCGTTCCAGTAGGAACCCCAGTCGCCGTTCTGGATGGTGGTACCCATCTTACCGGCAACGGAAGCCTTAGCCTTCATAGTGATGGTGTAGTTCTTGGAAGAATCCATACCGGGAACTACCATGTAGGTGGCGCTCCAGCCGCCAGTAGCGGTCCACTTGTAGCAGTTGCTACCATCGGGACCCTCGGCGACGAGGTCACCCTTGTCGAATTTCTTGTTGCCGTCGTCGAAGTTCAGGCTAATGACCACGTCGCCATCAGCGGCAAAAGCGCTCATGGGCATCAGTGCGCACAGCATCAGAACAGCGGCCATAACGGCAATGATTTTACGCATGTTCATTGTTATTTTCCTCCTAAAAGTTTTCATGGAGATTGGATTTCGTCGGGGGATTCCCGACGTTGCTTGGATTTGCATCCAAGACTTGGGGGTGGGGAAGTGGGACCCTCGCACAATAGGCGAGAACCGCGGCAGGCAATTACAAAACCCGGAGAGAACTCGTCCCACCTTACGAATGGAAATTCACAAGGTGGGACGAATTCGGTGGATTAGTAATTACCGGAAAGCCGCTTTAATTACCACTCCAACTCACCATCGTTGAAGAGCTTGGAACCGTCCAGGGGAGCGGCAACAGCCTCCTCAGCGGCGAAGGCCAGAACCTTCAGCTCGGGAGCAATGTACTTCATAGCGGGTTTCCTCCTTTCCACAAAAGTACTTTGGATACGAACATATTCCAAAGCCTGAATACCTCAAGCTGTGAAACCAGTGCGAATGCCTGGGACAATGCGGAAATGGGTAGGCAACCCAAATCCTGCAACTTGAGTACGGAGTCATTATATATTATAAACCAGTTTTTGTCAAACCATTTTTAGCAATTCTTGGCGGTTTTTCGCTTGTGAAATCACCAAAAAAGAGTTGCAAAATTCGTCACATCTGCACAAAATATTTTTTGTGTTACGAGGCAAAAACGACCCAAAACCGCATAGAATCAACGGTTTGCAAGATGAGAGAGGTGACCTTCTGCGTGTTCATAAAAAGCACGTAGAGCAGAAATGATTTTGTGACAAAAGACACGGCAAGGATTTTTGGGATTTTGCAAAAAATAGTTGAAATTTTTACTTATTTTTGCTATGATTGATGGGTACGAGACAGCGAAGATGATCGTTGTTGGTAAAAAGTGGTCACTTCATAGTGTGAAGTGTAGTAACTTTACACCGATAAAACCCGCGCGGTTAATGGGTTTGTGAGCACTTGCTTTTGAAAAAGACAGGAGGATATACGTATGGTAAAATTGGGAAAAACCGTCATTTTGGGAGATAGTTACTCCACGTTCAAGGGGTATATTCCGGAAGGAAATGTGATTTACTACTCCCCGGAGGATGAGCACAATTCTCGCGTCACCACCGTAGAGCAGACTTGGTGGCATCAATTGCTCTCTGCTACCGATTCTGAGTTGGTACTCAACGAGAGTTGGTCCGGTTCCACCATTTGCTATACCGGGTATGAAAAAGAGGATTATACCCACCTCTGCTTTAACACTCGTTTGGACAAAATGTACGAGTCTGGTACGCTGGACGGCATCGACACCTTGCTGATTTTTGGCGGCACCAACGACGATTGGTGCGGAGCTCCCGAGGGAGAGTTGAAATTCGAGGGTTGGACTAAGGAAGATATGTACTGCGCACTGCCCGCTATCGGTCGTTTGTTCTGCCGTGTAGCCGAGATTCTTCCGGACGTAAACGTATACGCCATTATCAATACTGAACTCAAGCCCTGCATCCACGAAGCCTTGATACAAGCGGCTTCTCGCAATAGTGTAAAGGTTATTACCTTGTCAGATATCGATAAGATTTGGGGTCATCCCTCCGATATCGGTATGACTCAAATTAAGGATCAGTTGCTGAATTATTTTGAAAGTGAGGAGAAGTAATTATGAAACTTCTGTCTATCGGTAACAGTTTCTCTCAGGATGCTCAGGAATGGCTGCATCAGATTGCTGTAGCCAACGGTGTGGATCTGGAAACCACCAACTTGATGATTGGTGGCTGTAGCCTGGAGACCCACTGGAACCACGTTTTGGACAAGCAGGCTGAATATTACTTAGAGCAGAATGGCAAGAGCATGGATCGTATGGTTACCATCGATGAGGGCTTAGAACTGGATGAGTGGGATATCATCACTGTTCAGCAGGTCAGCCATCACAGCGGTATGCCCCAGACCTATTTCCCGTATCTGTTGGATTTGGTGGCTTATGCCCGTGAAAAATGCCCCAATGCCAAGATTTATTACCATCAGACTTGGGCTTATGCTACCGATTCCGATCACGGCGGATTCCTCAACTACAACAGCGATCAAAAGGAGATGCACCGTCGCATCTGCGATTGCGCTGAAATGGCCCAAAAGCTGATTGGCGCTACTATTCTGCCCAGTGGTCCGGTGGTGCAGTATCTGCGTGAGAATGCCCCGGAATTTGACTACGAAAACGGCGGTTTGTCCCTGAATCGCGATGGTTTCCACCTATCTTGGGAGTATGGCCGTTATGCCGCTGCCGCTACTTGGTATAAGGTGTTGACCGGTAAGGTTCCCGCTGTCAATGCCTTCCCGGATTGGGACGCTCACCTGATTGATGTAATCCACGCTGCTGTGGATGCGGTGGTACAATAAATAGCCACAAAAAGAAGCCGATCGCAGTGCGATCGGCTTCTTTTTGTGGGTTTTGCAACATTTAGCAAGTTGATGAGGTGATTTTATCTAAAATCTGATTGACTTTGATTGTGTTTTTATATATAATGGCTCTGTACGATTTTGTGTGTGCAAACACACAACCGACAAAATAATTTTTCAGGAGGAAAAACACTATGCGCAATTTCAAAAAAGTACTGTCCGTTGTGTTGGCGGTCCTGTTGATGTGCACGGCTATCCCGATGAGCGTTTTTGCCACTCCCGGCGACGTGATTTTGGATACCGACTTCAACAATGGCGCCGACGGCTTCCTGTTTGGTAACAATTCCGCTACCGTACAGGATGGCGCTGTGGTGCTGGATGGCACCGCTGCTGACTGGGCTAACGTCTATGCCTATGTCAATGCTATTCAGGCTGGTATCGATTATTCGGTAACCATGCGTGTTAAGGCCGATGTTCCCCAGGCACTGGGTTTCAAGATCAACAATGGTTGGACCGGTCATACCGCTGTTCAGCACAACGTTGACGTCACCACCGAGTGGCAGACCTTTGATTTCACCGTCAATGCTGACAACGTCAGCGCCGGTGCTATCGTCTGCATCCAGACCGGTACCTATGCTTCCGGCGGTACCACTTTCTACATCGACAGCGTGAAGATCACCGAGAAGGCTGCTTCTGCTCCCGCTACCGGCAAGAATTTGCTGGTGAATGGCGATTTCGAGACCGGTAACACTTCCGGTTGGGAAAACCTGTGGGGCGGCTGCTCTGTCTCTATGACCGGTGGTTACGACAGCGCCAACGGCGTGACCGTTGTTTCCGGTGAGTGGAAGCACTTCCGTCAGATTGTCAGCGTAAAGGCTAACACCGAGTATGAGCTGACTCTGTGGGCTAAAAACGTTAAGAACGTTTCTCTGCTGGTTAAAGATGGCAACGACACCGTTAACATTGAGCAGAAGGGTATTGTGGCTTCCGGCGAGTGGGCTAAGACCACGCTGAAGTTGAATACCTTGGGTTATACCAGCATCATCGTTTCTTTGATGGGTACTGCTGCGGATGCCTATGGTACCTTCGATGACGTTTCTCTGATTTGCTTGGATGAGTCCAGCGAGCCTGAGACTCCCGACGAACCCGAGCAGCCCGGCGGTTCCGACGAGCCCGCTCTGGACAACACCGGCCTGGTTGTTAACGGTAACTTCGAGACCGGCGATAACACCGGTTGGAATCTGTACCAGAGCACTAAGGTAGATTCCGCTGCTGCTAAAACCGGTTCTTACGGTCTGTATATCGTCGGTAACGGCGGTTGGGGCGGCCTAGGCCAGCAGGTAATCAATGGTCTGGAAATCGGTAAGGTTTATCGTATCAGCCTGTGGTATAAGGCTTTGTCCGCCGGCGTGAACATTCAGTTGTGCGAGGGCAACAATAACTCCGGCGCTAAGCTGGCTTACATCTACGGTTCTAACACCGATTGGACTCAGTTCGCTGTGGAGTTTGAGGCTACCACCTCTACTGTTTGCTTCGCTCTGGTTGGTTCCGGCACCAATACTGCTGAGAAGATGTATATGGACGACATCTCTCTGACCGAGGTTATCCTGGGTGGCAACGACGATGACCCCAACCTGAAGATGATCGATACTCTGACCGACAACATCAAGACTCAGGGTCGTACCGCTATGGTGGGTGGCACTTTGATGCTGGACTTCACCGTTTCCGGTATTGAGTTTGAGCTGGATTGCGCCGGCGATGTATACGCTACCTTCAATGCCCGCAAGATCTCCAACGTGGGTTCTCAGGGCGGTCTGTATTTCACTATCTACGTAGATGGTGTGGCTCTGGCCCGTGATTATTGCCGTCTGGCCAGCATTGGCGAGACTAAGGTTCTGCTGGCTAAGGATCTGCCCGCCGGCAAGCACACCTTCGCTATCTATCGTCAGTCCGAGCATTCCTTCGGTGAGGCCGGTGTTTGCGCTCTGTCTTATGAGGGCGAGATGCTGGATAAGCCCGCCGACAAGGATCTGTATATCGAGTACATCGGTGACTCCATTTCCTGTGGTTACGGTAACCTGGGCAATTCTTCCGAGGGCGATGGTTCTGCCCTGTGGTCCGATGGTACCAAGGGTTATACCTTCCTGACCTCTCAGGCTCTGAACGCCGATTGGTCTACCGTTTCTTGGTCCGGTCTGGGCTGTAAGTACGGTTATAGCGACACCACCATGCAGGATGTCTATCCCGCACAGCGTTACAACTACGATCAGAACACCCAGTACGACTTCGCTAAGGAGCCTGACATCATCGTTCTGGCTCTGGGTACCAACGATAACTCCATTCAGAGCAACGCTACCCTGAAGCGTGCCGGTCTGGTTGAGATGCTGCAGCTGGTTCGTGCCAAGAACCCCAACGCTCCTATCGTTTGGATTCACGGCATGATGACCACCGGCGTTTCCACTATGATTGAGGAGATTGTTGCCGAGTTTGGCGGCGCAGAGGCCGGTTACTATGCTTGCCGTCTGACCCAGAACAACGCCGGTGGCGGTGCTCACCCCAACCTGGCCGGTCAGCAGACCTTCTCCAACGAGCTGGTTGCTTTCTTGCAGGCCAATGGTCTGACCGAGAAGACCCCTGAGACTCCCGAAAACCCCGAGATTCCCGACGAGCCTGAGACTCCCGATGCTCCTGCAGCCGGCGACCTGATCTCCGGTGGCGAGACCAGCCGCACCGAGGATGTTAAGACCGGTCTGGGTCTGGCCTTCAAGTTCCAGATTGCTGCTAATGGCATCGGTGTGATTAACAACAACGAGGCTGATTTGACCAACGCTACCATTACTGTGGATGGTCAGGAGTATAAGTTGGTTCGCTTCGGTGCTGTGATGTGCAACGATATGAGCATTGGTCTTAGCCAGAAGGATATGGTGCTGGATAACGTCGATGGCATCAGAACCCTGGATATTTCTGCTAAGTATTTGCTGGAGTGGGATGAGGCAGGCGCTTCCTATGCCGTGCGTATCATCAACATTCCCGAATCTCAGTCCTCCACCGCCATCTATGCTCGTCCCTACTGCATCTATGAGAATGCTGAGGGTGAGCAGGTCGTGGTGTACGATGAGATTACCTATGGCAATTATGCCGGTAGTTTTGACTACAACGACGGCGTATTGGAGTGGTAATTCCCTCTAAAAACAATTGAAATCGACCCCGGACACGATTGGTGTCCGGGGTCTTTTTGTCGTATAGCCTATGGCGATAAATTCCTTGACAAATGATAGGATTATTAGTATTATAAATATGGATAAATTTGTGCTTTTGCACGTTGAATACATAGAAAATCCCTTAAGTTGGAGGAAGAGCTTATGAAGCTTACGTTGAACAAATTTTTATCTTTGTTGCTGGTTGTGACGATGCTGTGCGCTATGCTACCGCTAAGCGCCGTTGCCACCGTAAACGACCCTGCAGAATTGATGTCTTTTCGGGGCGTCAGCCGTGCAGAGGTTCACACCCATTCCAGTGGTGCAGAAATTGTGGCGTTGGCTTTTCGCTTTCGTTTGACAGCTTCCGGTATCGGTGGCGGAGCGGGCTCGAATTATGACGATGCAAAGGTAGAGTTCGGTGGTGAAGAGTATCAGCTTACAACGGCAGGTGCCGTATTCACCAACAAGGGAGAAATCGGCAACAACCCCAGTCAGCTGACCATAGCCAATGCGGACGGAAAAACCATTACAAAAATCCAGGCTAATCATATGGTCGAGACCACCGATACCTATGCGGAATTCATCGCACGTATCAATAATATTCCAAAGGCTAAAGCGGATACCATCATCTATGCGCGTCCTTACTTTGTTTACAAGAATAAGAGCAACAAATCGGTTACCAAGTATGGTGAGGTTGTATCTGCCAACGCCAGCGGTAAAAAGATTCGGTATTCTATAGAAACCGGTTCTTTGGGCTGGACTTCCGGTTCTTTGAAAGAGTCTGTAGGTACAGAGATTGCGGATAAAAAGTCCATTCGTACCGACTATATCAACGTGACGGATTTGCTGATTCGTTTGCCCGAGGCTGCAGACGGAACCCCCACTATGAATGCCCGTGCCTATTACTACGGCACCGACGGCTGTATCGCAACCCGAGACATTACGGCCAACTGGACGGTGCTGAACGACTACAAGATTCCCTCGGATGCCGTCAGCGTTCGTCTGGTGGCGTGGAACGAGGATGGTACGGATATTACCGATCCGGCAGCGGTAGGGGAGTCCCTTATCGTTACCGCTAACAAAAAGCAGGATATGATGCCTCTCGCTTTTAGTGCGGGCACCTTGTCTGCCAGCACCGGAAAAGAGGCCAATTCGGCAGAATATATCCGTACGAATTACATTGCTGTCCGTGACCTGCTGGTGCGCCCGGGCGATGGCACCGAGTTTGACGCCTATTTCTACGATAGTGAAAAGAAGTTTATCGGTCGTGTCGGCGCCGATATGAAGCTGGCTAAAAAATTGCTGGATTTGGTGCCCGAAGAGGCAATGTATGTCCGATTCTTGCTGAAGAAGACCGACGAGACGGATTTCTATGCCGGTGCTGTTGATTTCTTTGCATGCTTGTCCGGTACAGAAATGTACAATGACTTTGTGGAAGAGGCAGAGGTAGAGGAAATCACCACTACCACAACCACTAAGAAAACTACTACCACTACTAAAAAGACGACCACAACCACCAAGAAGACTACTACCACTACCAAGGCTGGTACTACCACCAAGAAAACCACCACCAAGGCCGGTGCTACCACCAAGACTACGACCACTACTAAGAAAACCACTACCACCACTAAAAAGACCACCACAACCACTAAGAAGACCACGACTACCACTAAGAAGACCACGACTACAACCAAGGCATCTAGCCAGGGTCTCAAGGCGGATGTGCCGAAGAACCAAGGTGTGAAGAATGCATTGTTGAGAATGCAGCAGCTGGTCAAACTTACCTATACTCCCATTCGCGTTGTGCCTCAGAGTTATAAGGATATTCCGGCCAACGTGACCAAAAAGGGTGTTCCTTACAGTTCTTCTCGTATTGAACAGGCATACGTGCCCAACAACGTCAGTTTCCACACCTTTATGACCGCACTGAAGAACCCCAACAGTTATTTGTACACGGTGGACTTGGGTGAGGATTACGGCAACATCAACGGCGATACCTATTACGGCACCGTATGTAGTACTACCTGTGGTTATGCACTGGGCATTGTGGGCGACTATACCACCTACCAGTGGACCCAGATCCCCGGTATGACCTTGCTGAAAGAGCAGAACGTGCAGAGCCTAGAGTTGGGTGATACCATTGTTGGTCAGGGCCACGTAGCTATGATCACCGGTATTACTCGTGATAAGAATGGTAAGATTGTAGAAGTAGAGGTGTCCGAGTCCGGTGGTATCCGTGCCAAAGCCTCTACGTCCACCATCACCGCCTTGGAGGAGCGTTTCCCCGCAAGCAAGTACGAGTATTGCCGTTACAGCAATATTTCTAAGGTTACTTATACCGCTTCTGATTACGTAGCCGTAGGCGATGAGAGCGCCGCAACCGTTACCTACAACACCGCCATCATCCCCCGTAAGGGTGATAAGGCTAACTGGCGTACCAGCGAGACCGTCGTTTTGGACGTGCTGAATAAGAGCACCTACACCAAGGTGGAGATCTACAAATACACCTCCGGTAAATGGACGAAACACGCCACAAAGGATATTGCCAGTGTAATTAAACTGTCCGGCTTGGCTGCGGGTCAGTACAGAGCCCGACTCACCAACGGCACCAAAAATTCCGGCTGGTGTTATTGGTTGTCGGTAAAGGCAGAATCTAAGGGTGCGCATTATCAAGGCACGCGAAAGGTAAAGGTATCTTTCGAAAACAGCAGTAATGCCAAACCTTTGTTTGTCCAGTGGATGAATGGTGCCACCAACGCCACTGTTCGTATCACTCAGCTGACCGCTCAGCAGATTAAGGATGGCTATGGTATCTTCACGCCGGCCACCGGTAAACTTAAGGTGCGTGTGGCATTCCAGACAGATTACGGCATCATCTACAGCGAATTGCCGGAGATCATCGAAGTAAAATAAACTTAAGAAAACCGCTCCAGACCTGGGTTTGGAGCGGTTTTTTCTTTTTGCAATTAGCGATCTGTAAAGGGGAAATGCTTGCCATGATCTAGTGAGAATGAGCAGAGAAAAGTGTGGTTTTTGTTGTTCAAAACGTAGAACTTTTATTTCCAAAATTGTGCAGATTGTAATACGAAAAGTGGCACTTTTTTATTGACTCTTTGTATTAAATATTTTATAATATAAGGCGATAGTAGGAGAATGTTCTCTCGGGCGTCGCAACAAGCGCCGGGGGAGATAGTCGTGATCCTCTGCGTTCTGGTTTGCCGCCGCTATGATGAGAGAACACTCTCATCGAAACGGGCGGCCTTACAGAAGCCGCCCCATTTTCCACTATTAAAAGTTAATCCCCAAAAATTTTTAAGGAGGAAAAATACTATGCAAATCAAAATGCGCAAAATTTTGGCCGTGCTGTCTGTGCTGGCCATGCTGTGCACCCTGGTCCCTCTGACCGTGTTTGCTGCGTCTAACGACGGTTTTGTCACCAACGGTGACTTCGAGACCGGCGATCTGACCGGTTGGAAGTCCGGTTATAGCGGCACTGTGCAGTCTGACGTTGTTCACAGCGGTAACTATGCTCACAAGACCACCAACACCGCTCAGAAGTATCAGGGTATGATGCAGCAGAATCCTGTTAAGGTTGCTGCCAACTCTGATTACACCGTTACCTTCTGGTACTACTACGAGGGTAACAACGCTACCGGTAGTGGTGCTTCTTTCTACCTGTATGCTCAGACCACCGACAACTCTGTTAACCTGAAGAGCACCACCAGTTACCCCGCTGCTGCCAACACCTGGTATCAGGTGACCCACACCTTCAACTCCGGTAGCAATACCGAGATTGCTCTGGTGTGGTCCAACCGTATGGCTGACGATGGCGGTACCTACTACTTCGATGACGTCGTGATGACCGGTCCCGCTCCCAGCGACGAGCCTGTTGTCAACCCCGTTCCCGACGACTTCGGTCGCATTGAGAACGGTGGCTTCGAAGAGGCTACCGGCGGTATGACCCTGAAGTATGGCTCTCGTTCTACTGAGGCTGCTTACTCCGGTAACTACTCTCTGAAGGGTACCAGCCAGACCAAGTACGGCGTGTACGCTTACACCACCTTCGATTGCGTGGCCAACACCGACTACAAGTTCAGCTTCAAGATTAAGCTGGCCGGCGATGCTACCTCTTCTTCCACCAACCAGCGTCTGTACGTCAAGCCCGCTGATGAGTCTGTCACTCTGAAGCAGCTGAACGTCACCGATGCTACCACCGATTGGAAGACCTATTCCACCACCGTTAACTCCGGTGAGAACACCACTCTGTACTTCAGCTTTGCTCAGGGTATCGACAATGGTGGCACCTGCTACATCGACGACGTCATCGTCGAGGGCCCCGCTCCCGAGGCTGAGCTGCCTCCCGTGGCTTCCGAGCCTTCCAACGATGGCTACATCATCAACGGTACCTTCGAGACCGGCGCTCTGGATCCCTGGACCGTCAACAAGGGCGGTAAGGTCTCCTATGTGGACGGCAGTTACGTCCTGCAGGGTACCGCTACCGCTAAGTATGACGCTCACGTTCAGCAGTCTGTGGCTGTTGAGGCCAACACCGACTATCTGATCACCTTTAAGGCTAAGCTGGCTGTTTCCGGCGGTCAGATCCGTTTCGTAGTTAACGGCAACGGCACTCGTCTGAACAACGATGCTTACTACTTCACCTCCACCACCGATTGGCAGACCTTCCAGATTCAGGTTAACTCCGGTGACAACACCACTCTGGATCTGCTGCCCACTCAGGGTGTGAACAATGGTGGCGACATCTACTACGATGACATCACCATGAAGAAGATTGAGTCCGATGCCGGTTATCAGGGTTCCTATCCCGAGACCATGACCTCCGGTGCTGACATCCGTTTCATGACCTACAACGTGCTGGTTGGTCAGGACACCAATAAGGGCGGTTATTCTTGGGGTTCTGCCATCGATGGCCGTCCCGAGAAGGCTTGCGCTATGATCAACTACTACAAGCCCGACGTCATCGCTCTGGAGGAGTTCTCCGGTGAGTGGTATGAGTACTTCCAGGCCAATATGACCGATTACGCTTTCGGTATCATGGAGAGCAAGGATTCTCAGAACAATGGTATTCTGTACACTTGTATCGCTTACAATGTGAACACCATCCGTCTGCTGGATACCGACCTGTTCCGTAACACCGTCAGCCGCTGGGGCACCCAGGGTATGCGTTACGTCAACGTGGCCTTCTGCGAGGTCATCGCTACCGGTGAGAAGTTCATCGCTGCCGCTACCCACCCCGATGCTGGCGATTTGGTTGGTACTGACGATGTGAACAATGACGGCGTTGCCGAAGAGGGTGCCGGTTACTGGCGTCCTCAGCAGCTGGAAGAGGCTGCCGCTTACGTTAAGGGCCTGTCCGATGAGTACAAGATGCCCGTCGTTTGGGGCGGTGACTTCAACTCCGGCCTGGACGGCACCTACGACGATAACATCTCTTGGTACAAGGTGGCCGATGCCGGCTTCACCGATGCTACCGCCGGTCGTTACATCGACCACATCTTCTACAACGGTATGGCTACTCATCTGTATGAGACCACCGTTGCCGACGCAGCTGTGAACGGCGCTTCCGACCACAAGGCCGTATTCGCCGACATCCAGTTCCTGGATGAGTTCGCTACTCCCATCAAGAACGCTAAGGATTACATCAAGACTCAGGGCCGTACCGTTCTGAAGGACGGCGCTCTGTGGCTGGACTTCTCTGCTTCCGGCATCGAGTTCTCCGCTAATTGCGAGGGCAAGGTGGCTCTGAACCTGAATGTTAAGTATCTGAAGCAGACCGATTCTTACGGCGGTCTGTACTTCACCGTCATCGTGGATGGCGTGAAGAAGGATCGTGCTCAGTGCCACATCACCTCCACCGGTAACGTGGAGCTGGTTCTGGCCGAGAATCTGCCTGCCGGCAACCACACCTTCGAGGTGTATCGTCAGACCGAGCATCGTGGCGCCGAGGTGGGTATTTCCTCCATCGTGATGAATGGTTCCTTCAATGCTAAGCCTGCTGACAACCGTCTGTACATCGAGTTCATTGGTGACTCCATCTCCACCGGTTTCGGTGCTCTGGGTACCACCAGTGATTCCGATGGCGGCAGCCCCAAGTGGCAGGATGCCACCGCTGCTTATCCCTACCTGACTGCTAAGGCTCTGGGTGCTGACTTCTCTGACGTCTGCTACTCCGGTATTGGCGCCAAGTATGGCTGGCAGGATCCCAATATGCTGAACTTCTATCCCTATCAGCGTTGGCAGTACGATCGTAACACCCAGTACAACTTCAACGCCCGTCAGCCTGACGTGGTGGTGATCGCTCTGGGTACCAACGATATCTCCATGGAGGGTGAGAAGGGCATCACTGTTGAGCAGCGTCTGGCCGGTTATCAGGAGCTGTTGGATATGGTTCGCGCTAAGAACCCCAACTCCAAGATCGTCTGGATCTATGGCATGATGAAGGATGACGACAACGCTCGCATCCCCGCCATCATCGAGGAGAACGGCGGCGCCGCCGAGGGTCTGTACTCTCTGGAGCTGGTCACCAACACCGCCGGTGCCGGTTGGCATCCCTCTGCTGCCGGTCAGCAGAAGTTTGCCGACGATCTGGTTGCCTTCCTGAACAGCGACGTGCTGGTTAAGTACGTTGGCGAGGATATGCTGGACAACGACGAGGGCCGCAAGGTATCCGCTGAGGGTACTTCTCGTATGGAGATGACCGCTGACAAGCTGGGTCTGGCTTTCCGCTTCAAGGTTCTGGCTGACGGCGTAGAGATTCAGCAGGGCACCACCAACGTGGCCGACCTGTCTGCTGCTACCATCGAGGCTTTCGGCGACGGCTCTGACTTCAAACTGGTTAAGATGGGCGCCATCGTTACCAACGATATCACTGTTGGTATGACCGATATGAAGCTGGACGACGTAGACAGCAAGAAGACTCTGGATATCAACGCCAAGTATCTGCTGGATCTGGAGGCTGATTCCACCGAGTTCGCCGTGCGTATCACCAACATCCCCGTTGCTAACGAGGATACCATCATCTACGCCCGTGCCTACTACGTGTTCGAGTATGAGGGCCGTGAGGTTGTCGTTTATGACGACATCCAGGCTGCCAACTACATCAACAAGTACGACAGCAACGACGGCGTTCTGGAGTGGTAATTGATCGGCTCCTTAATTGAGCAGATCATGGGTGCTTGTTACCTCCCTAGGTAGCGCAAAGCATCCTCTAGTTACTACTTAAACAACCCCCGACCATTTCGATGGTCGGGGGTTTTCTTTTTCTCTTGTCCTTTTTTGTTGGATGTGGTATAATAAGGATATATTATAAGAGGAGGGTTACTATGCGTTTCTCAAAACTGTTTTTTAGATCCATTTTGTGTGGTTCTTTGTCCCTGTGTCTGCTGGGTGGCGCTATGCCGGTGTCTGCCTATACCGGTTCGGCACCCAAAGAGAAGACCGCCGACACCAACCTGCGTGTGATGTCCTATAACGTGCTGGTGGACAACGACGAGTCTTTGGGTGGCTGGAGTTGGGGTCAGGCTCTGGGCAACCGTGGCGACAAGGCTTCGGCTTGTATTGCCTATTACCAGCCGGACGTCATCGGCTTTCAAGAGTGCAACTATAAGTGGCACGTATCCCTGAAAAAGAATTTGAAGGATTACGCCTTTGTCAATGCGGACGTGCCGGAAGAACAGCCACTGGAAAAGGCTGAGAGCTTGGGCAAGAAGGACTGGATGTGCACCACTATGATGTACAACAAAAAGACCCTCAAGCTGATTACCAACGAGCTGATCGGTTATTCCTGTAACTATTGGGGTTGCATTCAGCGGATGCGTTACGTCAGTATGGCTCTGTTTGAGATTAAGGCCACCGGCGAGCGCTTTGTGTTTATCAGCACCCATTTGGATGCCGAGCATAGCGATGAAAAGGGCGATCAGATGCGTATGACCCAAAGTACAGAACTGGCGAACGCCATCAATCACTACAAGGCTACTTACGGTTGTCCGGTAATCTCCACCGGTGACTACAACAGTGGCTTCTCCGATCCGCCCATTCAGAATTTGGTCACCAATGCGGGTATGACTGCCTCTGCCGGTAACCGTGGTGGTATCGACTATATCCTGTATTCCGCCGGTATCGAGAGCAAATTCTTTACCGTGGTAGGGGATAACGACGTAGCCGGCGCCTCTGACCACAATCCGGTGTTTGCAGATCTGCAGGTGAAGAAATACACCTTCCCGACCACCAAAGAGACTACGGCGACCACGACGGTGACCACCACCACAACCACCACCGAGACCACTACTACCACCACCCAAGGCTCGGCTGTGGTGATTACCAAGCCGGTTTCTGAGACCACCACGACCCAAACCACTACGGCAGCCAGTTCCGGTGTAGCGATAGAAAAACCCCAAGAAGAGGCTACTACCCAGGCCACCGTGTCTACAGTGGCAGTTGATACCACGGTGGCTGCAGAGGATAGCAATACCTCTTGGGTGACTACAACTGCTACCGAGCAGATTGCAGAGATCACGGATCCCTCTGCCGAGACGACACCGGCAGAACAGACCATAACCACCGGTGCGGTGGCTGAGCCGGAGGAAGGTCAAGAGAGTGCAACGACAGAGACCAAGGCGAATACGCTTTCCCCCTGGATCCCGATAGCGGCCGCCGGCGGCGGTGTGCTGTTGGTAGGCGGTGCGCTCCTGGCTGCTTACTTCTTGATTTTTAAGAAAAAACTGTAAATAAAAAGCCTGTCCGTGAGGACAGGCTTTTTTGTTATCCTAGAGAAGTTTTTTGGTTGGTGACCACCGGCTTGTCGTAGCAACTGAATTTTTCATCCACGTTTTCCGGTAATGTTTTTTGTGTCAGTAGGCTGACGATGGGAACCAAAATCAATCCGCCGGCCATAGCGAAAACGCCGGAGTAAAGGGAGTTGGCAAACACGAAGTTCAGCACCGGAACGGTCTTTACAGACAACCAGCCAACGCTGATGCACAGCTGGATAATCTCAAGACCGGTGCCAAAGGCAAAGCTGACAGCCACAGCGGTTTTGGTGGTCTTTTTCCAGTACAGGCCATATAGGAACGGCGCTAAGAATGCGCCGGCCAGAGCGCCCCAGGAGACACCCATCATCTGGGCGATAAACACAGAGTCTTTCCAGATGCTGTCCTTGAGGATAGCAATCACAGCGGAGATAGTGATGAAGAACACGATAAACAACTGCATAATCAGCACCCGGCGTTTCTCACTGACGGTGTTTTTCTTTTCTGCCATAGGCACCACCACGTCCAGAGTTAGGGTGGAGGAGGAGGTCAGCACCAGAGAGGAAAGGGTAGACATAGAAGCCGCCAGCACCAAAACGATGATTAGCGCCACGATAGCGGGGGATAGATTCTGCAACATAGTGGGGATTACCTTATCAAACAGCACCGCACCGGTCTCGGAGATATGCCCGGCCGCCGTCATATCCTCAAAGTACAGTTTGCCAAATCCACCCAGGAAATAGCAACCACCGGCAACCACTACGGCAAAAATGGTGGAGATGATGGTACCTTTTTTGATAGAACCTTCGTCCTTGATGGAGTAGAATTTACCCACCATTTGGGGAAGACCCCACGTGCCCAGAGAGGTGAGCAACACCACAAACAGCAAGAAAATGGGGTTGGGACCAAACATAGAGGTAAACTCCGGACCGGCGTGCTCGCTGGTGGCCAGAGCCTCAACAGCGGCGGTGAATCCGCCGTTTTGCATCAATACCGCCGCAATCACAGCGATGATGCCCACCAACATGATGATGCCCTGAATAAAGTCGTTGATGGCGGTGGCCATATACCCACCGAAAATCACGTAGACACCGGTAAGTACCGCCATCACCACCACCACAACCCAGTAGGGAATGGCGAATACGTTGTTGAACAGACTGGACAGTCCGTTGTACAGCGAGGCGGTGTAGGGAATAAGGAAGACGAATACAATAAAGGAAGCAATTACTTTTAGATTCTTAGAGTCATACCGTTTTTCAAAGAAGTCCGGCATAGTCTTGGATCCCAGATGCTGGGTCATAACGCGGGTGCGCCTGCCCAGTACCGACCAAGCCAGCAAGGAACCGATAAAGGCGTTACCCAAGCCGATCCACGTAGATGCCAGACCAAAGTTCCAGCCAAACTGTCCCGCATAGCCCACAAAGATAACGGCAGAGAAATAGGAGGTGCCAAAAGCAAAGGCGGTGAGCCAGGGGCCGACACTGCGACCACCCAGCACAAAGCCGTCTACGTTGGTGGTGTGTTTGCGACAGGCCAGTCCCACACCAATCATCAAGCCAAAAAAGCAAATCAGCATCGGTATGGTGATGAGGGCGGTGGTGGATAATCCGGCGAATAAGAGGGGGAGTTGCAACGGCATAGCGGGTCAATCCTTTCAGGTTTTACGCTTTAAAGCGACAAATTCGTTGCCACAACTTTAACACTTTAAAGCGAAAATGTCAATATAATTTTTGGAAAAACTCAAAATTATCAAAAATTGTAAAAAAATCCGCAGAAAACTGCATAATAATGGTTGACAATCGCACTTTAAAGTGGTAAAGTATCGGTATAGTTTTTTATTTTGCGGAGTGTTATACTATGACCATTGTTCACCTGTTAGAAAGAAACGCCCGGGACTTTGCCAAAGACATTGCTTTGGTAGAAATCAACCCGGAACAGCCGGAGACTCGCCGTGCCACGTGGCACGAGTTTGAGCTGGTTGAGGCTACCCCCAGAGCCCGTCGTTATCGTCGGCAGATTTCCTGGGAGGTGTTTAATGAAAAAGCCAATCGGCTGGCCAATATGTTGCAGAAGAACGGCATCGGCAAGGGTAAAAAGGTTGCCATCTTGCTGATGAACTGCATCGATTGGTTGCCAATTTATTTTGGTATACTTAAGACCGGTGCTTTGGCCGTTCCGCTTAACTACCGCTATTCTTCTGACGAGATTGATTACTGCCTAGAGCTGGCTCAGGCAGACGTGCTGATTTTCGGTAATGAGTTTATTGGTCGTGTAGAGGCGGTGGCGGATAAGATTTCCCGCCGTTGTCACCTGATTTATTTGGGCGCCGGTTGCCCTATGTTTGCGGACGATTATCACGACTTGATTTCCGAGTGCTCCGGTATGTTCCCGGATTGCACTCTGGAGGAGAGCGACGATGCCGCTATCTATTTCTCTTCCGGTACCACCGGCTTCCCCAAGGCGATTCTGCACAATCACGAGAGTTTAATTCACTCTTGCCGTGTAGAGCAGGCACACCATGGTCAAACCCGTGAGGATAACTTCCTCTGCATTCCTCCGCTGTATCACACCGGTGCCAAGATGCACTGGTTCGGCAGTCTGTTGGCCGGTTCCAAGGCGGTTATCCTAAAGGGTGCTAAGGCCCAGCACATTCTCTCTGCTGCCAGTGAGGAAAAGTGTACCATCGTGTGGTTGCTGGTGCCGTGGGCACAGGAGATCCTCAATGCGCTGGACAGTGGTGAACTGTCGCTGGACGACTTTGACCTGAAACAATGGCGACTGATGCACATCGGTGCTCAGCCGGTACCGCAGAGCCTGATTAAGCGCTGGTTGGAATATTTCCCCGATCAGCAATACGATACCAACTATGGCCTTTCCGAGTCCATCGGTCCCGGTGCGGTACACCTGGGCGTAGAGAACGTCCACAAGGTGGGCGCCATCGGCGTTCCCGGTTATGGCTGGGAGATTAAGATTGTGGATCCCGATGGGGCAGAGGTACAGCAGGGCGCTGTAGGCGAACTGTGTTTGCGTGGTCCCGGCGTGATGACCTGCTACTATCGTGATGAAAAGGCTACGGCCGATACCCTGCGGGATGGCTGGCTGTTTACCGGCGATATGGCTATGCAGGATGAAGAGGGTTTTGTCTATCTGGTTGATCGTAAGAAGGACGTCATCATCACCGGTGGTGAGAACCTGTATCCGGTGCAGATTGAAAACTTCCTGGCGGCTCACAACAAGATCAAAGACGTGGCGGTTATCGGTTTGCCGGATACCCGTTTGGGCGAGATTGCTACCGCCATTATTGAGATTAAACAGGGTATGACCTGTACTGAAGAAGAGATTCAGGAATTCTGTTTGGATCTGCCTCGGTATAAGCGTCCTCGCCGTATTATTTTTGCAGACGTTCCCCGTAATCCCACCGGCAAGATTGAAAAGCCGAAGCTGCGCAAAATGTACGGTGCAGAGGGCCTGGTCGCAATGCAGAACAATGCATAAAGAAAGGTATGTATATATATGAAGAAGTTATTGATTGGTAACCAGGCGGTGGCCGCCGGTCTGTACGACGGCGGTCTGCAGGTTGTGTCCAGTTATCCCGGCACACCCTCTACCGAGATTACCGAGTTTTTGGCAAAATACGACGATATCCACAGCGAGTGGGCACCCAACGAAAAGGTGGCTTGCGAGGTGGCCTTTGGCGCTTCTTTGGCCGGAGCCCGTTCTGCCTGTGCTATGAAGCACGTGGGCCTCAACGTGGCAGCAGACCCGCTGTTTACCCTGTCTTATACCGGCGTTAACGGTGGCATGGTTATCTGTGTGGCAGATGACCCGGCTATGCACTCCTCTCAGAATGAGCAGGATAGCCGTCACTACGCTATGGCGGCCAAGATCCCTATGTTGGAGCCTGCCGATTCTGCCGAGGCCTACGCTTTCTCTAAGGCGGCATTCCGGCTGTCTGAGAAATACGATACTCCGGTGCTGCTGCGTATGTGCACCCGTATCGCCCACAGCCAGTCCATTGTGAACGTAGGCCAGCGGGAAGAGGCCCCCATCAAGGAGTACGTCAAGAATCCCCAGAAATACATTATGATGCCGGGCAACGCTATTCAGCGCCATCCCATTGTAGAACAGCGCACCAATGCCCTGCGTGAGCTGGCAGAGGATTGTGAGTTTAACACCGTCGAGATGCTGTCCGACGAGGTGGGCGTCATTACCTCCGGTTGCTCCTATCTGTACGTTAAAGAGGCCCTGGGCGACAGCGTATCGGTGCTGAAGATTGGTATGCCTTATCCGTTGCCCACCAAACTGATTAAGGACTTTGCCTCCAAGGTGAAAAAGCTGTACGTCATCGAGGAGTTGGATCCCTTTATTGAGACTCACGTCCGTGCTATGGGTATTGACGTGGTGGGTAAAGATGTGTTCTCTCTGCTGGGCGAGTTCTCCCAGCAGACCATTGCCACCGCCTTTGGAAAAGAAGCAAAGGCCAGTGTTTGCGCCGATTCGGCCATCCCCAACCGCCCGCCTATGATGTGCGCCGGTTGTCCGCACCGCGGTCTGTTCTACACCTTGGCGAAGAATAAGATTACTGCCCTGGGCGACATTGGCTGTTACACTCTAGGTGCCGTACCGCCCCTGAATGCGCTGGATTCCACCCTGTGTATGGGTGCTTCTGTATCTGGCCTTCACGGCTTTAACTTGGCTCGTGGCGCCGAAGCAGAGCAGAAATCCGTTGCGGTGATCGGTGATTCCACCTTTATGCACTCCGGTATGACCGGTCTGGTCAACGTGGCCTATAATGCCACCAACTCTACCGTGATTATTTTGGATAACTCCATCACCGGTATGACCGGTCATCAGCAGAATCCCACCACCGGCTATAATATTAAGGGCGATCCCGCCGCCAAGGTGGATCTAGAGGCTCTGTGCCGTGCACTGGGCATCAATCGTGTCCGTGTGGTGGATCCCTACGATTTGAAGGCTTGTGACGTGGCGATCAAAGAGGAATTGGCCGTCGAGGAACCCTCGGTGATCATCTCCCGCCGTCCTTGCGTCCTGCTGAAATCCGTAAAGGCTCTGCCTGCGCTGAATGTGGATGCAGACAAGTGTAAGTCTTGTAAACGTTGTATGACCTTGGGCTGTCCGGCTATCAGTATGAAGGATGGCAAGGCTGTGGTGGATACCACTCTATGTGTAGGTTGCGGTGTGTGTAAACAGCTGTGCGCCTTTGACGCGATTGTATAAGGAGGGGAGTAGACGATGAAAACAAAGAGTGTTATGATTGTCGGTGTCGGCGGTCAGGGAAGTCTGCTGGCCTCCAAATTGCTGGGTCGTTTGCTGGTGGACGAGGGCTATGACGTTAAGGTCAGCGAGGTCCACGGTATGAGTCAGCGAGGTGGTTCGGTGGTCACCTACGTTCGCTTTGGCGATAAGGTGTATTCGCCCATTATCACCGAGGGTGAGGCGGATGTGATCATCGCTTTTGAAAAGCTGGAGGCTGCTCGCTATGCCAAGTATTTGAGCACTGAGGGTCGCATTGTGGTAAACACCCAGCAGATTGACCCTATGCCGGTGATTATCGGCGCGGCGGAATATCCTGCCGACGTGCTGGATGAATTGACCGCAAAGGGGCTGTCCGTAGACGCGTTGGACGCGCTGACTCTGGCGCGCCAGGCCGGCTCGGCTAAGGCGGTGAACATCGTGCTGATGGGTCGCGCTGCCAAATACTTTGATATTCCCTACGAGCGCTGGATTACCGCTATCGAGAATACGGTGGCGCCCAAGTTTGTAGAAATGAATAAAATCGCGTTTAACCTAGGTTATAATGCATAAGTTTGCAATTTTGTCATTGACATTCCCGGTTTGCAGTGTTAAAATGTAATGCATAAAGACGCTTGAGCGAAAACCAGTACCCGAAAATATCACTTTCAGAGAGCTGCGGTTGGTGTGATGCAGTGGTGTACAGTCGGTGAATTCCTTTCGCGAGTCGTTGGCTGAAGGAGATTCTGCGTAGGCCAAACGGGTTCGACCGTTACATCGATTAGGGTGTGTTTGCACTCGGAGGCCATTGTCGCGAGATGATGGTAAATAGAGGTGGTACCACGGGAATTTCTCGTCCTCTGTATTCCGAATAGGAATGCAGAGGGCGTTTTTTGTTTTTCTGCATCCCACAACCAAACCAATTCTTTGCAGAAAGGACGAAAGAACAATGGAACAGCGTTATTATCAAAAAGAAATTGAAACCATGTCTCGGGAGGAGATGAAACAGCTCCAGTCCGAGAAATTGGTAAAACAGGTGAAACACGTATGGGATAACGTCCCTTATTACCGGAATCTGATGGAGGAAAAGGGTGTAACCCCCGATGATATTCAGAGCATCGACGATCTTTATAAATTGCCTTTCCTTTCCAAGGCAGACCTGCGTGATGCCTATCCCTATGGCCTTTTGGGCACTCCTCTTAAGAATTGTGTGCGTATTCACTCCACCTCCGGCACTACCGGTCGTCGCGTGGTGGCTTATTACACTCAGCACGATCTGGATTTGTGGGAGGATTGCTGTGCCCGCGCCATTATGGCTGCCGGTGGCACAGAGGAGGACGTGGTGCAGGTTGCCTATGGCTATGGCCTGTTCACCGGTGGTGCCGGTTTACACGGTGGCTCTCACAAGGTGGGCTCTTTGACCCTGCCTATGTCCTCCGGTAATACTGAGCGACAGATTCAGTTTATGCAGGATCTCTCTGCCACCATTTTGTGTTGTACGCCTTCTTATGCCGCCTATATTGGTGAGACGCTGAAAGAGCAGGGCATTACCCCTGATCAGCTGTCCCTTAAGGCCGGTATTTTCGGTGCCGAGCCTTGGACAGAGGAGATGCGCCGCGGCATCGAGTCCGCGTTGGGCATCAAGGCTTACGATATCTATGGTCTGACCGAGACCACCGGACCCGGTGTAGCCTTTGAGTGCTCTGAGCAGACCGGTATGCATATCAATGAGGACCATTTCTATGCCGAGATTATCGACCCCGATACCGGCGAGGTGTTGCCTGAGGGTAGTAAGGGTGAATTGGTATTCACCAACTTGGATAAAGAAGGTTTCCCGCTGCTGCGTTACCGCACCCGCGATATCTGTGTGTTGAGCCGTAAGAAGTGCTCCTGCGGTCGTACTTTGGTCAAGATGGCCAAGCCTATGGGCCGTAGTGACGATATGATGATTATTCGTGGTGTCAACGTATTCCCCAGCCAGATTGAGACAGTGCTGCTGAAAGAGGGCTACGAGCCCAACTACCAGATCGTGCTGGATCGTGTGGGCAATACCGACACCTTTGATGTAAACGTAGAGTTGACCACCGATATGCTGTCCGATACCGTCAGCGGTATCACTGAGCGGGAAAAGGCGTTGTCTGAGGCTATGAAGGTGATGCTGGGTATCAATCCCAAGGTGCACCTGGTGGCACCCAAGAGCATCGTCCGTAGCGAGGGTAAAGCCGTCCGCGTGATCGATAAGCGTAAGTTGCACGATTAAGAAAGGGGAGAGAACTATGTCTTTGAAACAGTTAACCGTTTTTGTGGAGAATAAGCAGGGTACTCTGGTGGATATCACCGATACTTTGGCGGAGAATAACGTCAATCTCCGAGCGCTGTCCATTGCCGATACCCAGGAGTTTGGTCTTCTGCGTTTGATTGTTAACGATAATGAGACCGCTCTGTCCACCTTGACCGAAAAGGGCTATTTGATTAAGGCCACCGACGTGGTGGGTGTCAAGATTGGCGACCAACCCGGCAAACTGTCTAAGGCGCTGGGCGTATTGGCAAAATCCGGTGTCAACGTCGAGTATTTGTATGCCTTTATGGCCCGTACTGAGAAGCACGCCTACGTGGTTCTGCGTCCCACCGATAATGTCGCCGCCGAAAAAGCTCTGGAAGAGGCCGGTTTCCATCTGATTACCGATGCCGATGTAGATAAGCTGTAATCCCATTGATACCAACGGATTGCAAGCTGTAAAGCAAAACAACTTCACCCCTAAAACGTGTGGTTTTAGGGGTGTTTTTCTTTGCTTTTATGTTGAAAACGGATGATACATATGCTATACTAATTTTATTCTGTTTCACGAGGTGACCCTTATGGGAAAACTAACCCACTTACAACCCAATCGGGTGTTTCATTATTTCGAAGAAATCTGTGGTATTCCCCACGGATCCGGGGATACCGCCCGTATCAGCGATTATTGCGTGGCTTTTGCCAAATCCCATAACCTTTGGTATCGCCAAGATGCCTTAGGCAACGTGCTGATCAAAAAGCCGGCCACAGCCGGCTATGAATCCCATCCCCCGGTGATTCTGCAGGGGCATCTGGATATGGTGTGCGAAAAAGACCCGGATTGCACCATTGATTTCACTACCGATGGTTTGGACGTGGATGTAGATGGCGATTGGGTGTTTGCCCACGGTACCACCCTAGGCGGCGATGATGGCGTTGCTGTGGCTATGGCGCTGGCGGTGCTGGAGGCGGAGGATTTGTGCCACCCACCTTTGGAGGTGCTGTTCACCATTGACGAAGAAACCGGTATGGATGGTGCGGTTGGCCTGGATGCTTCCGATATCGAGGGACGCCTGCTGATCAACGTAGACTCTGAGGAAGAGGGCGTGCTCACCGTCAGCTGTGCCGGTGGCGCCAAGGCAGAATTGACCATCCCGCTAACCTATACCCGTGCCAATGCCCCCGCCTATGCGGTGACGGTGTCCGGCTTACAGGGTGGTCATTCCGGTGTGGAGATTGATAAAGGGCGCCTGAATGCCAATGTGGTGATGGGCGAGTTCTTAAGCACTCTTAACTGCCGTATCAGCGATATCCACGGCGGTCTCAAGGACAACGCTATCCCGGTATTATGCCGGGCCATCATCACCAGCGATGAGGACGTGGCTACTGCCGCAGCAGTTTTTGCCACTCAGCACAAGGTGCCGGGTGACCCCGATTTGACGATCTCGGTAGAGCACGCTATTGCCGACGAGACCATGGACGAAACCTCTACCGAAAAAGTAATCCGTTTCCTCACCACCGTGCCCAACGGCATCCAGTCTATGAGTGCCGATATTGAGGGCTTGGTGCAGACGTCGCTCAACCTGGGCATCCTTGCCATCGAGGAGGATACCCTCAATGCCTGTTTTGCGGTGCGCAGTAGCAAAAATGAAGAAAAAACCGCTCTGTTGACCACCCTCTCTGCGGTGGCTGAGAGTTTCGGTGGTGGTTGTACCACCCGTGGCCATTATCCCGCTTGGGAATATTGTAAGGATTCCCGTCTGCGGGACGTGATGTGCCGTGTGTGGGAGCAGCAGACCGGAAAAGCTCCCACTGTGCTGGCTATTCACGCCGGCCTGGAATGTGGTCTGTTTTGCGAGAAACTACCGGGTCTGGACGCCGTATCCATTGGCCCGAATATGCAGGATATCCACACCAGCCGTGAACGGCTGTCGGTATCCTCTACGGCACGAGTATACGAGTACCTGTGTGCGGTGCTGAAAGAATTATAAGGAGTGTTAACGTTATGATTAAAGAACGTGTCAAACGCATTCAAAGCGAATTGGGAGCGGGTCAGGCTCTGCTGGTTACCTCCGATTGCAACCGCTTTTATTTCACCGGCTTTGCTTCCAGTGCCGGCTCGGTGTTTATCTGCCGAGATGCGGCGGTATTTCTCATCGATTTCCGCTATTTTGAAAAGGCTAAGGCCACTGTCGATAGCTGTGAAGTGATCCAGTCTCCTCCGGCAAAGGTGGGGGATCTGTGCCAGCAGTATGACATCAAGGAGATGTTCATCGAGGCCACCAGCACCCCCGTCAGCCAGTTGGCGGCATGGCGTCAGAACCTGGCCGGCGTATCCGTATCGGACAGCGATAAGTTTGACGGCATCATTGCGGATATGCGCTCCATCAAAACCCAGGCGGAACTGTCCTATATCCGAGAAGCTCAGCGGATGACCGACGAGACCTTCTCTTATATCCTCAATCACATCCAACCCGGACGTACCGAAAAAGAGATTATGCTAGATATGGAGTTCTTTATGCGCCGTATGGGCAGCGAGGGTGTCTCTTTTGACTTCATCGTGGTATCCGGTAAAAACTCCTCTCTGCCTCATGGTGTACCCACCGATAAGGTGGTTCAGCGGGGTGACTTTGTCACTATGGATTTCGGTGCCGTGGTGGGTGGCTATCACTCGGATATGACCCGTACCATCGCTGTGGGCGAGGCCTCTGACGAGATGCGCCTGGTATACGATACGGTGCTGAAAGCTCAGCTGGAATCTGAAAAGGTGATCCGTGCCGGTGCCGTGTGCCAGGATGTGGACAAGGTAGCTCGGGACATCATCAATGCTGCCGGCTATGAGGGCTGTTTCGGCCACGGCTTGGGTCACAGTGTGGGCGTAGAGATTCATGAGAATCCCGCCTTTAGCCCTCGCTGTGAGACGGTGCTGAAATCCGGTATGGTGATGACGGTAGAGCCGGGCATCTATTTGGAGAATAAGTTCGGCGTTCGTATCGAGGATATGGTGTACGTCACCGATACCGGTTCTCTGAATCTCACTGCCAGCAGAAAAGATTTAATCATTCTATAATCTATCCTAGGAAAAACCTTCGGCAAATGCCGAAGGTTTTTCTGCTTTTTGGGGTATGTTTTATCTTCTTTTGCTCATACTGAAACCGAATGAGCAAAAGGGGATGAGAGCGTGGACTCACGATTGGCGATATACGTGGCAAAACGACTGTTGCTGGCGGCGGTGACGGTGTTTGTCATTTGTGTGTTTACCTTTTGGGCGATGCAGGCGGTTCCCGGTGGACCCTTTAGCAGTGAAAAGGCACTGGATCCTGCCACCGTAGAGGCGCTGAATCAGCGGTATGGGTTGGATGACCCGGTCTACGTGCAGTTCTTTCGCTGGATGGGGAATCTGTTGCGTGGCGATTTTGGCGTATCGTTGAAAACCGGACGGGATATCGCCACGGTTATCCGTGAATCCTTTCCCATCTCCGCTCGTCTGGGGTTGATGGCGATGGGGTTAGCCACCGTGCTGGGCATTGTCTTGGGTTGTGTTGCCGCTTTAACCAGAAATCGTTGGCCGGATCGCACCATCGTGTTCTTTTCCACGTTGTTTACAGCGGTGCCTTCTTTTGTGTTGGCAACGTTATTGTTACTACTTTTTTGCATCCGGCTAAAGTGGGTGCCGGTGTGGAGTCCCGGCAATCCCAACTATTTGCTGCCGGTCCTATCGCTGGCGGCGTATCCTATGGCCTATATCACACGGCTGACCAAGACCGGGATGTTGGACGTACTGAATCAGGACTATATCCGTACCGCTCGGGCAAAAGGCGTTTCCCGTTTTCGAGTGGTGTTTTACCACGCCTTGCGCAATGCGCTGATACCGGTGATTACCTATACCGGACCGCAGATTGCCTACATTATCACCGGGTCGATGGTGGTAGAGACCATCTTTACGGTGGGTGGTATCGGTAGCAAGTTCATCACCGCTATCAACGATCGGGATTATACGATGATTATGGCGACTACGGTGTTTTTGGCGGTGATTATGGTGGTGGCCAATCTGTTGTCTGATTTGCTGTATAAGGCGGCAGATCCACGTATCCAACTGGAATGATGGTGATAGTATGAACAAAAACGAGGCATATCCTTCTAAAAATCCTTTAAGTTCGCAATTGGATCTTGCTCGGTTTCGCAAACTGACCGATGTGGAAAAAGCCCAGCAAGAGGTAATGAGCCAAAGCACCACGTTCTTTCGGGATGGTATCCGCCGTCTGTTTCGCAATTCCTTGGCGGTGATTAGTCTTGTGCTGTTGGCAGTGATTCTGGTGGGGATTGTGGTGGTACCCTATTTGGTTCCCTATGGCTACGATGAGATCCTCAAGGTAGGCGGACGGCGGGATTTGGGTGCCAAAAACCTAGCGCCTTTCACCTATAGTGAATTGGAAATGCAGTATATGGAACGCACCGGCGAGCGCCTGTTTCCACACATTCTGGGCACCGACGAGTTGTGCCGAGACTATTTTGTGCGGGTGCTGTACGGTACACGGGTATCGTTGGCGGTAGGGTTTGTTGCCAGCCTGATTGTGCTGGTGATTGGCTTGGTGATGGGTAGCATTTCCGGTTATATAGGTGGCAAGGTGGATTTGGTGATTATGCGGGTGGTGGATGTCATCTATTCTCTGCCGGATTTGCTGATTATCATTTTGCTGTCGGTGGTGTTGGGCGAGGCGTTGGTGTTTCCTCCCGGCACTTGGGCAGCTGAGCTGGGTACCAATATGTTGTCCATCTTTTTGGTGTTTGGTCTGCTTTATTGGGTGGGGATGGCACGCCTGGTGCGAGGTCAGATTCTATCGGTTAAGGAAAATGAATACGTATTGGCGGCACGGTCGGTGGGCGCAAAAGCACCCCGTATCATCCTACGGCATATTTTGCCCAACTGCCTTTCGGTGATTATTGTGGCGGTGGCGTTGCAGATTCCGGCGGCCATATTCACCGAGAGCTATTTGTCCTTTGTGGGGTTGGGCGTCAAGGCGCCAATGCCCTCGTTAGGGTCCCTGGCCAATGCCGCTCGTGAAGGTATCCAAACCTATCCCCATAAACTGTTGTTTCCGGCCTTGATGATTTGTCTGATTGTGTTGAGTTTGAATTTGCTGGGGGATGGGTTACGAGATGCCTTTGACCCCAAATTGAAGAGGTGATGATCATGACAGAACCCTTGCTTCGTGTAGATAATCTGCACACCTCTTTTTTTACAGAATCCGGTGAGGTGAAAGCGGTCAATGGCGTATCCTTTGCCCTGCACGCCGGCGAAATCTTGGGTGTGGTAGGGGAGTCCGGCTCTGGAAAGAGCGTTACTGCCTATTCCATTATGGGGATATTATCCTCCGGTGGACGGGTAGTTGAGGGCGCTATTTACTATAAGGGCGAGGATATCACCCGCTGGTCAGAAGGGCAGATGCGCCGTTTCAGGGGTAAGTGTTGTTCCATCGTGTTTCAGGATCCTATGACCAGTTTGAATCCGGTGTTGACCATTGGCGAACAGTTGGTAGAGGCAATCCTTTTGCACACCGACAAAAAGGGTAAGTCAGCCCGTCTGCGCGCCTCACAATTGCTGGAGATGGTGGGCATCCACGATCCCAAACGGCGCCTTTCCCAATATCCATACGAATTGTCCGGGGGTATGCGCCAGCGGGTGATGATCGCTATGGCGCTGGCTTGTGAGCCGGATATCCTTATTGCCGACGAGCCCACCACCGCCCTGGATGTAACCGTTCAGGCTCAGATTTTAGAACTGATTTCTCGATTGCAACGGGAGATGGGGATGGCGGTAATGTTGGTTACCCACGACCTGGGCGTGGTGGCGGGTATGTGCGATAATGTGGTGGTGATGTATGGCGGTCGTATCTGCGAGAGAGGCTCTGTACGTGATGTGTTTTATCATCCTCGCCATCAGTATACCAAGGGGCTACTCCGCTCGGTGCCGGCGGCAGAGGACTACAAACAGCCCTTGGTGCCCATCCCAGGCAGTCCCATCAACCTGCTGAATTTGCCGGCCGGATGCCCTTTTTGTGCCCGTTGCCCGGAGGCGATGGCGGTGTGCTTGAGCACTATGCCGGAGGAGTGGGCTTTTGGAGCAAATCACAGTGCCTCTTGCTGGGAGAACGTACGGGAAGAGGTGAGCGGTAATGGCTGATTTGTTAGAGGTGCAAGATCTAAAGCAGTATTTTCCGGTACGTACCGGGTTTTGGCATACCACCCCACTAAAGGCGGTGGATGGCGTTTCCTTTACGGTGAAAAAAGGCGAAACTTTAGGATTGGTAGGGGAGTCCGGTTGCGGCAAATCCACGGTCGGACGGAGCATTCTGCGGTTATATACCCCAACCGACGGACGGGTGCTTTTAGACGGAGAAGAGGTAACCGACCGTACCATTCAGCGATTGCGCCGGAAAATGCAGATGGTGTTTCAGGATCCCTATTCTTCGCTGAATCCACGGATGACGGTGGAGGATATCGTTGGAGAACCTTTGGACGTGCACCAACTATGCGCCACCGGCAGAGAACGACGGGAGCGGGTCTTGGAACTGATGGATTTTGTGGGGCTGAATGCTCAGCACGCCACCCGTTATGCCCACGAATTTTCCGGTGGTCAGCGTCAGCGCATCGGTATTGCCCGTGCATTGGCCTTAAACCCGGAGTTTATCGTATGTGACGAGCCGGTGTCGGCACTGGACGTATCCATTCAGGCGCAGGTGATCAATATGTTTGAACAGCTACAACAACGTTTGGGTGTGGCCTATCTGTTTATCGCCCACGATCTGCTGGTGGTACGCCACATTTCCCACCGGATTGCGGTGATGTATTTGGGACGGATTGTGGAGATAGGGAATGCGTGGGAGTTGTACAGCCACCCGTTACACCCCTATACTCAGACCTTGCTGTCGGCAGTGCCCATACCCGACCCGGATAGGGCAAGGGCACGTCAACGGATTGTGCCTAAAGGAGACGTACCCAGTCCCTTGGACGTACCTTCGGGGTGTCCCTATCGCACACGATGTCCTCGTGCTACCCATCGGTGCGCACGGGATTGCCCGCCTTTGCTGGACCGTGGCAATGGGCATAGCTGTGCTTGTCATTATGTATAGCGGTTTCTCTGAACAAAGGAGGAAATTATGAAAAGACTATGTGTGTGTTTCTTATCAGCGATATTGCTGGTTTCGATGTGTGGTTGCCGTAGAGAGGATACCCCTGCCGAAGAAACCCCGGTAAAAAATGCGGGAGCATTGGTCAGCGACGCCTTTGTAGACCCCATCAACGGTTGGTCTGCCTATGACGATTTGATTGCTCGTATCAAGACCGAAACCAACCGCTCTAAACGTACCGAACTGATGCATCAGGCAGAGGATATGTTAATGGCTAATGGGTGCGTAATTCCCTTGTATTACTACAACGACGTGTATATGACCAAAAAGTACGTGTCCGGGGTATACGCCAATCGGTTTGGCTACAAATTTTTTCAGCAGACTCGGTTGCAGAATGGGTCGGATACGTTACGGATAAACTTGGCCAGTGAACCCAGCACACTGGATCCATCTCTTAACAGCACGGTGGATGGCGCTTGCTTGGCGGTCAATTCTTTTGCCGGATTGTATACCTATGACCAGACCGGTAAAACCGTGCCGGATCTAGCCACCGGCTATACGGTATCCGACCCGACCGATGAGGGTGCGGTAACCTATACCGTCACCTTGCGCACCGGGCTGAAATGGTCGGATGGCACCGATTTGACCGCCGATGATTTTGAAAAATCCTGGAAACGGACAGCGGCCACCGCCACCGGATCCGACTATGGCTATATGTTTAATATGTTCAAAGGGTATCCCAATCAGTTGGCGGTCACCGCCACCGATTCCACCACGTTGCAATTCACCCTTACCGCCCCTTGCGCTTATATGGAAGGGTTGATGGCTTCGCCCACCTTCTTCCCGGTGCCTGCGGCGGCGTTGGATGGAGCGGGAGATACCCCCGGCGCTTGGTGTACCGAGGCAGGGTTTGTGTCCAACGGCCCGTATATTTGCACCGGCTGGACTCATGACGTGGCTATGACCTATGAGAAAAATCCCTATTACCATCGTGGGGACGAGGTAACGGTCAACAAGTTGGAGTTTATGCTGTCTGCCGATGCTACAGCGATTTATGCCGCCTATAATGCGGGTAATTTGGATGTGATTGATACGGTTCCCACCGATGAGTTGGCAGGACTCTTGGAGCAAGAAAACAGCGAGTTGCAAGTGGTGGATAACCTGGGCACCTATTACGTGGGCTTTAATGCCAAGAGCGACCTGTTTGCAGACAAGACCCCGGAGCAAGCGGCGTGTATGCGCTTGGCGCTTAATCTGCTAATCGACCGCAACGCCATCTGCGATACCGTGGGGCAAACCGGTCAGGTGGCGGCATCCTCTTATATCCCCTTGGGGATGGCGGACGGCAACGGCGGTCTGTTCAAGGCCACCGCTACCGCCAATTCCTATTACGATGTAAACGGCATCAACGAGGATTTTGAGGGCACGTTGGAAAAGGCGCGGGAATACTTGCGTGCGGCAGGGTTCCGCTTTGACAGCAACGGGAAACTGTCCAAGGATACCCCCATCGTCTTGGAATATCTTACTAATGACGGCACCAATCACGTGGCCGCAGCCCAGATTATGCAACAGGATTTTGCCGAGTTGGGCATCCAAATGTCCATCCAGCAGATGGAGTGGAATACCTTTTTGGATGAACGGAAAAAGGGCAACTTTGATATTGCCCGAGAGGGGTGGCTGGCAGACTTTGACGATCCGGTGAATATGCTGGAAATGTTCACCACCCATTCCGGCAATAACGACTGCCAGTTTGGTCGTCCATAAAAAGAGTAACACCCCCGTCCTCACCGAGGTGAGAGGCGGGGGTGTTTATGTAGAGGACGGGAAACTCAGTTGTCATTCTCCAGTTCTTTCTCCATCTGTGCCTGGATTTCCGGGTCATAGGAGAGGATAGGAGCTACGTCTTTGTGCTTGATGCGACGGTCTACGTAGTTTTGGGTGATTTTACGCACCTGACCGCTAAGCACCACCACACCAATCAGGTTGGGGATCATCATCAGACCGTTAAAGGTGTCGGAGATATCCCAAGCCAAGGAAGAGGTCAGCAGAGCGCCGGACATAATCAGCAACACGAATACCACTTTATAAATCTGCTTGGCTTTTTTACCGCCCAGATACTCCACGGCTTTGGAGCCGTACTGAGACCAGCCCAGTACAGTGGTAAAGGCAAACAGCAGGATAGCTACCGCCACAAACATCTCGCCAAAGGTGCCGAAAGTATCACGGAATGCGGCGGCTACCAGGGTGGCGTCACTGCCGGTGCCCTCGGCCAGCACACCGGTGGATAGGTCTACCACGCCGCTGGTGAGGATCACCAATGCGGTCATGGTGCACACCACCATGGTGTCTACAAATACCTCGAAGATGCCCCACAGGCCCTGGCGGACAGGCTCTTTCACGTTGGAGTTGGAGTGCACCATAACCGAAGAGCCCAAGCCGGCTTCGTTGGAGAAGACACCCCGCTTGAAACCCCAGGTAATCACCTGGGTGATGGTGATACCTACAGCGCCACCCCAAGCGGCCTTGCCGGTAAAGGCACCGGAGAAAATGGCGCCAAAAGCAGAACCGACTTGTGCGTAGTTTTTACCAATGATGATCAAAGAACCTAAGACAAACAGTACGATCATAACCGGCACGATTTTCTCAGCTACGTTGGCGATACGCTTAAGACCACCAATGATAATAACTGCAGCTAAAACCAGCAACAAAGCGCCAATGATCACGCTGTACAGAGAGACTCCCTCGTACAGAACGATGTTGGACAGAGCGGGAATCTTAAAAGCACTCTCAAAGTTGACGACAATCTTGTTAACCTGACCCATATTACCGATACCGAAAGAGGCCAGAATAGCAAAGCAGGCGAACAATACCGCCAGCACGTTACCGATGGTTTTGCAACCCTTTTTGGCACCCAGACCATCTCTTAAGTAGTACATAGCGCCGCCGGCCCATTCGCCGTCCACTTTACGGCGATAGAAGATGCCCAACAGATTTTCGGAATAGTTGGTCATCATACCAAAGAAGGCGGCCACCCACATCCAGAAAATGGCTCCGGGACCACCGGAGGCGATAGCGGCGGCCACACCGGCAATGTTACCGACACCCACCGTAGCGGCCAGGGCGGTGCACAGAGCTTGGAATTGGGAGATAGAGGCGCGCTCACCGGTGTGGGCGGATACTTTTTTGGAGAACAGACTACCTAAAGTCTCTTTAAACCAGTGACCGATGTGAGTGATTTGGAACACCTTGGTCAGACAGGTCATCAGGATGCCGGTGCCGATGAGCAGCACCAGGCCCAATTTCACCCATACAAAGTCGTTGATAATGTTGTTGACAGTCGTCAACCATTCAAAAAAAGCAGACATAATATAAAACCTCCATAGAATAATCACTATGCAGCAAAGCGGAAGAATAGGACAAACAAAAAAGCGAGAGCCGAAAAGCTCTCGCAACAAAAGGAAACACCCACCCATTTTGGGTGTTGTGCTGAATGTTCTGTCCTTTCGCCTGAGAGATTGGGGCATTAGCCCTTTGCACCTTCGGCATCCGTGTCGGGCACGGAGTTCTCCAGAATGCTATCCGTTTTCAGTCTGTAGTGCGGTTGCACGACCTGAGAGTGTTACTCCTTCGGTGGAGGGGGATATCCCGTCCGTTTCCTGAAAACTTCGCTTAGCTATTTAGTTGATGGCAAGATTTTATCACTTTAAAGCGTCTTTGTCAACCCTCACAGAGAAAAATGTCATATACCGTCACTTTGCCTAAAAATTTCTGTGTTTTTCAATTTGCTCTTGTGTATTTCTTTGGGGTGTAGTATAATATTAAGAACACTAAATATAGGAGGTTTGCGTATGCCTACCGGAAAATCTTTTAAATTACCTACCAAACGACAGAATTTGTTTTTGCGTGTGACCCAGGGCCACTTTGCTACCAGCCATAGTCACACCAATTATTATATAGATGTAACCACGCAAAAGACCCGTTTGTCCGAGGCTAAGGCTGTGGCACAGGAGTTGCTCCCGTATTACGATACCACCACCATTGTGGATACCATTCTGTGTCTGGACGGCACCGAGGTGATTGCCACCTGTTTAGCGGATGAGCTGACCCGCACCGGTTATATGAATATGAACGCCCATAAGACCATTTACGTGATGACCCCCGAGCATACCGCCGGTAGTCAGTTATTGCTCCGTGACAACTTGATTCCTATGGTACAGGGCAAGCACGTGCTGATCTTGGCGGCATCGGTTACCACCGGTTATACCGCTCTGGGCGCTATCCAGGCGGTGGATTATTACGGCGGTAAGGTGGTGGGTATCTCCTCCATCTTTGCTACCACCGATAAGGTGGGCAACTACACCGTTCGTTCTTGCTTTAACCCCAACGATCTGCCGGATTATTCCAGCCACCTGGCGCATGAGTGCCCCCAGTGTAAGGCGGGTATCAAGCTGGATGCCCTGATTAACGGCCACGGCTATTCTAAACTGTAATAGGAATGGAGCCTCTGTCCGAAAGGGCAGAGGCTTTGCTGTAAGGAGGACGTATGCAAAGTACCGGATGTTTTATGAATGTGTTGATATTAACGTTGGCGGTGATGGCGCTTTTGCTGACTGCTTGCGCCCAATCCCAACCCGCCCAAACACCGGAAACAACCACCGAAGCTACCACAACCGTAACGACGACCACAACCACCACAGAGGTGGAGGAAATGCCTGCAGAATTGAGTTTTAAAGGTAAGGTGCTGGAGGTTGATGGCGATCAGGTGCTGATGGAGTGCCACGATAAAACCAAGTTTGATATGGTGTGGGTATATTTTGCTCAAACCGATGCTACCCCGCAAGTAGGGCAGGAGTACACCGTATTCTACGAGGATATGGTTATGCCCTCGCTACCGCCGCGTATTACAGCGGTGAGTATGACACTGTTGTTTTCCGAGCCGTTGACTGAATAACAGATCAAAAACGCAGTGCAACGTTTGTTGCACAGCGTTTTTTTGCTTTTAAAAATTTTACTTGACAAATCAGTCTACAAGTTGTAGACTAAAGTTGACGACAGGTTGTAGACAATTGACAATTGAAGGAGGTATGTAAAATGGCTGATTGGAAATTGGGCGTGGTGGAGTCTCGTTTTGCGGATATCATCTGGCAGAACCAGCCAATGACCACCCAGGAGCTGGTGAAACGGTGCGAAAATGAACTGGAATGGAAACGCACCACCACCTATACGGTGCTCAAACGGCTCAGCGACCGTGGCCTGTTTAAGAATGATGAGGGCGTGGTGACCGCCTGCCTATCTCGAGAGGAGTTTTACGCCCGACAGAGTGAGCAGGTGGTAGAGGAGTCCTTTGCCGGTTCTTTACCGGCATTTGTGGCGGCCTTTACTGCGCGCAAAAGTTTGACCGCAGAGGATGTGGCGGAGATCCGTCGTTTGATTGACACCTATGAGGAGGTGTAATTATGGAGTCTGTATTTCTGCATTTGGTGAATATGAGTATCACAGCCGGTTGGTTGGTGCTGGCGGTGGTGCTGTTTCGGTTGGTGTTTCACCGGGCGCCTAAGTGGATTCATTGCCTGCTGTGGGGGCTGGTGGCCATCCGGCTGGTTTGTCCTTTCTCTTTTGAAAGTGTGCTCAGCCTCATCCCCAGTGCCGAGACGGTGCCGGTAGAGGAGTTTTTGTACGATACCCCGGCCATCCATAGTGGTGTGCCGGTGGTGGATAACGTAGTTAACCCTGTTATTTCCAACAGTTTCTCTCCACAGCCGATGGATAGCGTCAACCCGATGCAGGTATTGTCTACACTGGCGGCCAGTATTTGGGTGCTGGGTATGGTGATGATGGTATTGTATATGGCAATCACCACCCTGCGGCTGTGGTGGCGTGTGCGAGAATCGGTGCGGCTTCAGCGGAATATTTTCCAGTGTGATCGCATTGCGACCCCTTTTATTTTGGGTATTGTCTGTCCTCGTATCTATCTGCCTACCACCCTGTCAGAGGGAGATATTCTCAGCGTAGTGGCTCACGAAGAAGCCCATATCCAGCGCCGTGACCATTGGTGGAAACCCTTGGGATTTCTTTTGCTCACCGTCTATTGGTTTAATCCCTTGCTGTGGCTGGGATACGTCCTGCTGTGCCGGGATATCGAGGCCGCCTGCGATGAAAAGGTGATTAAGGATATGGACGTTGCCCAGCGGAAATCCTATTCGTCTACCTTGCTGGCCTGCAGTGCTCCTCGCCATTTGATTACCGCCTGTCCTTTAGCCTTTGGCGAGACCGGGGTCAAGAGCCGTATCAAGGCGGTGCTGAACTATAAGAAACCGGCTTTTTGGTTGATTATGGTGGCACTGGTGGCTTCGGTTGTGGCGGCGGTCTGTCTGCTGACCGACCCCAAACCCACTATGACGGAGGAACTGGATGCCTATTTGACCCATGTGATCTTGGAGCATAATTATAGCGAAGAGCACACCGGCGATGCCTATCCCACCGAGGCCCACACCGTCTTTGGCGTGGAGAAAAAAGCCGGCAAGACCATAGTTTACGGAATGGTGCTGTATAAGGAGTACTATTTGGACGAAAACGGCGCTTTGCAGGTGCAGTCCGGCAGCCACATTCCCACCGTGATTACGGTGGACGTGGAGGGAAACGGCTATTCTTTGGTGGAATATTGGATTCCGCGGGATGGCACTGACTATGCCACCGACATCCGTGAGAAATATCCCATTTGGTATTGGTGGCAGACCGATACCCAGCGCTATATTGACAAGCATCAACAGAAGACCTTAGCGGACGCCACGGAGCATTTTGGCCAGTATGACGAGCCGTATTACGAGCCCAATGCCGCTATGTTTACGGTTTCTCACGTATTCTCCAGTATGAATTGGCTGTCCCAGGAGAAGCAGGAGGAACTGTATAAGGACCTGCCGGTGGACTTGGATACCCAGTGGTTGCCTGTGGTGCCTATTGCCACCACAGAGGAACTGAGCGCCTTTATCGAGAAATACGATCAAGATTTTTCTTTTAATGATGTTGGTGATTGCGATAGTTTGACTCCTACCCAGCAGATGCAGGAGGCCTACACCGATACCTTCTTTGCCCATAATGTCCTACTGGCGGTGTATTTTAAAGGCCCGTCCTGTTCGTTGGATCCCCGGATCGTGGCACTGGGCTATGCCGATAACGGCACCACCCTGCAACTGCTGGTGGACGTGTACGAGCCGTATTGGCAGGATGAAGCTTTGGGTCAGTGGTTTATGCTGTGCTCGGTGCCGTATACCTCGCTGAACGGTGCCACCGAGTATACCGCTGTTGTCCGTGGTCACGTAGCCGCGGATACGTATGCCGCCGCCTTTGATGTGGCGGTGACAGACCCGACCAAGGGCGTGGAGATATGGCGTGATCGGCTGAATGATGATGAACAGAACTACCTGTATCAACTGGTAAACGACGCCGATTGGCTGGATGGTGCTACGATTGATATTCGCCCCATTACGTACCAATGGGTATTTGATTTGAATGACGTTACTTACTATGTGTCTAGAGATTATTCGATGGTGTATGACGGCAAACGCTATCACGAAACCACCGCAGAAGAGCAAGAGTTTTTCCGCAATCTGTTCCGGTCTCGTGACGATAGCACGAATGTTCCTCCGTATCGGACGGAGGATACTACCGCTCACACTACTCAAAAAACCACTTCTACGCAGATAGCCGATACCGATGCCAACACCTTTACCGGCAAGGTGACCCAGGTTACCGGTAAGGGTGGCACGATGCTGATGGAGTGTTACGATACCTCCAAGTTTACTGTCGTTTCGGTAAGCTTGCGAAAGTTCCCGGAACTATTGCCAAAAGTGGGTGAGGAATACGTGGTCACCCACGATGGTATGGTGATGGAGACCTATCCGCCGCAAATTGTTGCGGTGGCCATCACTCCTGTGTCTTCGACACCGACCCAGGCGACCACGTCTGCTGCCCAGGCTACGTCTTTCATCACCGAAGCCGAGGCTATTGCCATTGCCTCGGAATACTGGAAAGTGAAACCCGGTGACCGTGACCCGGATACCGGCTTTGTGATGTCCATCCACGCTATGGAAACACCGACAAAGGAGATGCCCCATTACCGTATGGTTCTGCGTTGGCTGGTGGAAACCGAAGGCGGCACCGGTAATTTCTCTACGTTGGATATCCTTTATATTCACGCCGAGACCGGTGAGATTGCACTCCCGGGCGGGGATACAGTTGAATAAATTATAAAATACCGGGCAACGGAAATCCGTTGCCCGGTATTTTCCTTGTTATTCTATGCAGCCTTCCTCTTTGAGGGAGGTGGCACGGTGAAAGCCGTGACGGAGGGAGTTATACGTCGGGCTGTAATTCCAGCACCGCCTCGATCATAGCGGGGTAGGTCGCCAAATCCTCCTCGGTAGGAGCGGTGTGGCGGTAATGGGCCAAATACTCCACGTTGCCGTTGGTGCCATGGATGGGGGATACGGTGAGCCCCAGCACGGTCATCTCATTTTCTGCCGCACAGGCAAATAAATCTTCTAACAGCGGAGGTAGCGTGGTTGCCGGGTCTTTTACAATGCCGTTTTTACCCAGTTCTTTCTGCTTGGCCTCAAACTGGGGCTTGATGAGGGTCACCACCTCACCACCGGCTTTCAGCACTCGGTGGATGGCGGGGTAAATCTTGTTCAGTGAGATAAAGGATACGTCTACCGTCACCATGTCGCAGATGGTACCGCCCAACTGCTCGACGGTGAGGTTGCGGGCGTTGGTGCGCTCCAAAACGGTAACACGCTCGTCAATGCGGAGCTTATAATCCAATATGCCATAGGCCACGTCCACGGCAAATACTCGATTGGCATCGTTCTGGAGCAGACAGTCGGTGAAACCGCCGTTGCTGGCGCCGATATCGCAGACGGTGAGGCCGGCGGGATCAATATTGAAATGTGCCAGAGCTTTTTCCAGTTTATACCCGGAGCGGCTGGCGTATTTTTTGGCTTTTTCGCGGCAGGTAATCACTGTGTCGGCAGGCAGGGGAGTGCCCGGCTTGTCAGCAGGGACGTTGCCGATCCAAATCCGTCCTTCCATAATCAGGGCTGCGGCGGTAGCCACGTCTACATTCAGTTGTGTTGCCACCAGTTGGTCGGTGCGGATTGTTTCCATAGCAATACTCCTTAATTCGTCGTTACTAAACATTATAACACAGTGTATAGGGTGGGGCAAGTCCCTTTTTGAGTTTGCCGCTTCCTTTCGGCAAAATATTCTATGGTCATCATCGTATAATGGGGCGGTAAGGATGTGAGGATGGTGACGATTTACGCAGACGTTTTGTTGGCACTTAACTGGTGGATAGACTATCTGCTGTTGTTGGGCGTGCGCCACCGGTTGGGCGGAGGTGCCCGATCGTGGCGGTTGGCGCTGGGGGCGTTGATGGGCGCTTTGACCTGTTTTGTGTTATTCCTACCCGATTTTTCCCTGTGGTTGGATTTGGCGATAAAACTAGCGGCGGCACTGCTGATGATACTGGTGGCCTTTCGGTGGCAAGGGTGGCGGGAGTTTGTCCGCCGTGGTTTGGTGCTGTTTGTGCTGTCGGCGGGGTTGGCGGGGTTGTGTGGTGCGGTGTATTTCTTCGTGGCACCGGATGGCTTTTACGTGTTCAATGGTGTGGTATACTACGGGGTTTCTCCTCTGCTGTTGGTAGGGTTTACGGTGCTGTGTTATGGTGTGCTGTGGCTGTCGGATTGGGTGTCGCGTCGGCGCGCTCCGGTTGGCTATACCTTTCGCATTCGGCTGACGGTAGGGGAACAGCATACGGATTTTCTATGTCTATACGATAGTGGCAACCATTTGACAGAACCCTTTTCCGGCTATCCGGTGTTGGTGGTGGAACGAAAGGTGGTAGAACCGCTGATGGCGGTACCTTCTCCGGAAGAGTTGCCGGTAGGTGGCGGTTGGCGGCTTATTCCCTACAATACCGTAAACGGTGGCGGACTGTTACCGGCTTTTATCCCCACACGTATGGCGGTACTGTCCGGTAAAAATGAGCTAGCGTTGGGCTCCTGCTACGTGGCGGTGTGTCCACATCTTGGTCGAGGGGAATACCAAGGCCTTATTGGCAGTGCTATGGGTGAAGAATTGCGAAAAAGAGGTGGCAAGTGATTGTGCTTTACACATTGATAAACCGCTTGGTTGTGCGGGTTTGCGGATGGTTGTGCAGACACCCCGTGCATTACATTCATGGTGCGGATGTGCTTCCGTCACCGCTTAGTTCAGAGGAAGAACGAGCGCTTCTTTATCGTTTACAGACCGGAGATGAGTCCGCTCGGGATACGCTTATCACGCACAATTTGCGCTTGGTGGTGTATATTGCCCGTAAATACGAATCCTCCGGTGTGGGGTTGGAAGATCTTATTTCCATTGGTACAATTGGTCTCATCAAAGCGGTACGGACCTTTTGCCCGGATAGAAATATCAAGTTGGCAACGTACAGTTCTCGGTGTATCGAAAACGAGATTCTGATGTACCTGCGCAAAAACGCTCAGAAGAGAAGCGAGATTTCCATTGACGAACCGCTGAACGTGGATTGGGATGGCAACGAACTGTTGTTGTCAGATATCCTGGGCAGTGACCCGGATGAGGTGCATCGGGATTTAGAGGTACAGGCAGAACGCCAAGAATTGTTGCATTGTGTAGCCAAGCTATCGCCACGGGAACAGCAGATTATGCATCTGCGGTTTGGCATCTGCGGTCAGCAAGAACATACCCAAAAAGAGGTAGCGGATCGGTTGGGAATATCCCAATCCTACATATCCCGGTTGGAAAAACGCATCATTCGCCGTTTGCGAGAGGAATTGTCACAGGTGGAATAAGCAAGAGCCGAGGCAGATGCCTCGGCTCTTGCTTTTAATGTTTTCTGTGGTTCTTTTGATACTCCGAGGGTGTAATGCCTTTGATAGATTTGAATACCCGTGAGAAGTACAGCGGATCATTGAATCCTACCGAACCGGCAACCTCGGCAACGGAATAGGCGGGATCGTGGAGCAGACCGCAAGCCTCGTTGATGCGGTAGGTCTGCAAATAATTATGGGGTGATACGCCAAAATCCTGTAAAAAAGCACGATACAACTGGCTTCGACTGATGCCCACGTAGCGGGCGATATCCGATACGCCGATGTCGTTGGCATAGTTATACTGGATATAGCGCAAAGCGTTGGATACATAGGTTTGGTGAGGGTTTCCCACCGGATGTCGGCTGTTCATACGAATTAGATGGGCCAATAGCAGATACAGGCATCCGGCCATCTCGGCATCGGCTGCTGCGGTGTTGTCGCCGGCATCGGCGATGCGACGTAGCAGCAAACCGGTCTTTTCCGGGTCATCACTGAGGATAACGGGGTGCTCGGGGGAGAGACCGGTCATTTTTACCAGACGTCCGGCGTCGGTACCGTTGAATCCTACCCAGTTGTACCGCCAGGGCTGGTCGGTGTCCGCCTGATAGGCAGCTACCTGAGAGGGGTAGATAATGAACAATTGACCCGCTTCTACGGTATAGGTCTGTTGATTGCAGCGCAGAGTGCCCTTTCCGGATGCGACAAAATGGATGATATAGTGGTCGCGCAGTGCCGGACCCCAACTGTGGTTGCTGTCGCATTGTTCATAGCCGGTGCTGTATACCGAAAGGCCGGTGTTTTCCCTCAGTGTGTCCTGAAATTGGTACCGTTTGTTATCCATAAAGTTCCCTCCTAGACGACCATTACCACAAGTATAGCACAATATGCAACATTTGTCCATATATTTGCCGAATAAAAGGGTTGCATTTTTCTCGGTATTTCTTATAATGAATGTAGAAACATATCAAATTTTCGGAGAGGGGAAGAGTATTATGTCTGCTGCAACTCTACTGAACAAAATTCATACCGGCGATTACGACGCCGCCTTTGCCGCTTTATACGGTGAGGATCAGGTGATGGCCCAGCGCCATCGCTATGCTCACGCGGTAGAGGGCTTTGTATCCACTTTTGGTGAAGAGGGAGAACTGATGTTGTTCTCCGCACCCGGTCGTACCGAGATCGGTGGTAACCACACCGACCACAACTTCGGTCGTGTGTTGGCCGGTAGTGTTAACCTAGACGTGATTTCTGTGGTGCGTCCTACCGACACCGGTATCATCCGTATGCAGTCCGAGGGCTATCCTATGTTGTCTGTGGATACCGCCGAGCTGATTCCCGTAGACAGCGAGCAGAATGGTTCTGCCTCTCTGATTCGTGGTACTGCCGCTCGATTCAGCCAGTTGGAGTATGCCATTGGTGGCTTTGATGCCTATGCTACTTCCAATGTGCTCAAGGGCAGTGGCCTTTCTTCCTCTGCCGCTTTCGAGGTGCTGATTGGTGTTATCCTCAGCCACCTGTATAACGACGGCAAGGTCAGCGCCGTAGAGATCGCCCAGATTGCCCAGTATGCCGAGAACGTGTACTTTGGCAAGCCTTGCGGTCTGATGGATCAGATGGCCTCTTCTGTGGGTAACATCATCACCATCGACTTTGCCGATCCCGCTAACCCCATCATCGAAAAGGTGGACGTGGACTTTGCTGCTGCCGGTCACGCTCTGTGCATCGTGGACGTAGGTGGCAACCACGCTGACCTGACTCACGAGTATGCCGCTGTTCCCGGCGAGATGAAGGCGGTTGCCGCATCTCTGGGCGTCAACGTTCTGCGTGAGACCAATATGGACAATTTGATTGCCAATATCGCCAAACTGCGTAAAGAGCACGGCGATCGTCCGGTTCTGCGTGCTATTCACTTCTTGCAGGAGAATGAGCGTGTGGTAGAGCAGGTTGCTGCTCTGCGTGCCGGCGACTTTGAGGGCTTTAAGAAGTTGGTTATCGATTCCGGTAACTCCTCCTTTGAGTATCTGCAGAACGTATATGCCGCTTGCGACGTATCCGAGCAGAGTATGTCTCTGGCTCTGGCCTTGGCCCAGCGTGTGCTGGACGGCAATGGTGCTTGGCGTGTTCACGGTGGCGGTTTTGGTGGTACTACTCAGAACTTTGTACCGCTGGATAAGCTGGATGAGTTCAAGACTCTCATCGAAAAGGTGTTTGGCGAGGGTTCTTGCCACGTGCTGAACATCCGTCCCTACGGCGGTGTCTGCGTAGATAAAATTGGTTGATAAAATTTTTACATAAAGGAGAAATGCACTATGAAAACTACTCTGTTGATTATGGCTGCCGGTATCGGTTCTCGTTTCGGCGGCGGCATTAAGCAGTTGGCTCCCGTAGGTCCCAACGGCGAGATCATTATGGATTATTCCATCCATGACGCCATCAAGGCCGGCTTTAACAAGATTGTGTTCATCATCCGTAAGGATATCGAGGCCGATTTCCGTGAGATCATCGGCAACCGCATCGAGGCTATCTGCGCCGCTCACGACGTAGAGGTTGGCTATGCTTTCCAGGCTCTGGACGCTCTGCCCGCCGGCTATTCTGTTCCCGAGGGCCGCTCTAAGCCTTGGGGTACCGGCCAGGCTGTGCTGGCCGCTAAGGATCTGCTGACCGAGCCCTTTGTGGTTATCAATGCCGATGACTACTATGGCAAGGTGGCTTTTAAAGAGCTGCACACCTTCCTGGAGAACAATGCCGGTGACACCGACTTCTGTATGGCCGGCTTCCAGCTGAAGAACACCCTGAGCGACAACGGCGGCGTGACCCGCGGCGTGTGCCAGGTGAATGCCGACAACTACCTGACCGACGTGGTAGAGACCGGCGATATCGTTAAGACCGCAGACGGCGGTGCTGCCACCGGCGACAAGATTTTGGATGCCGAGGGCGCTGTGTCTATGAACTTCTGGGGTCTGACTCCTGCCTATCTGCCCATGCTGGAGGCAGATTTCTCCGCGTTCCTGGACGGCATTGCCGGCAACGAGCTGAAGGCTGAGTACCTGCTGCCCGGTCACATCGGCGACCTGCTGAAGGCCGGTAAGGTAACCGTTAAGGTGTTGCCCACCCCCGATAAGTGGTTTGGTGTCACCTATGCCGAGGATAAGCCCCTGGTTGTCGCCAGCTTCAAAGAGCTGATCGATGCCGGCGAGTACAACGCCGACCTGTTCAGCGACCTGTAATCTCATAAGATAATCGAATCAAAAGGTCACCCGTTTCGGGTGGCCTTTTCTTTTTTGTATGGAGCACAAACACTTGCCTCCCCTTGTCAGGGGAGGTGGGTCACCGTAAGGCGACTCGGAGGGGTAGTTTCGTGATTGTCTTTTTACGGATACAAACCGAGGTTGGATAATTCTCGTAGGGACGATGTCCTCATCGTCCCGCAAACCATTCTTGCGTTTTTTACTATCCTATGCTATGATGAAAGCGCCAAACAAAAATCAATATTTTCGTGCAAGAAGTATGTGTGTTTTTGTCTCCGGTAAAAATACGTATGCTCTATTTCTGCATATACCTTTTGTACGATGCTGATTTTTGTTTGGCGACAAGTTGGAGCTATGTATTTTTCGGTGCACGGCTTCGGCTGTGCACTTTTTTATTTGCGGAGGTAAAAATATGAAACGAAAACTATTGTCCGTCTTGTTGGTAACTGTAATGTTGCTGACTTGCATTCCGCTGGGTGTGGTGAGTGTGAGTGCAGAGGAATACACGCAAGGTGTCTATACCTACACCGTCATAGATGGCGAGGCCACTATCACTGGCTACACCGGATCCGCATCCAAACTGACCATTCCTTCTGAATTAGGTGGGTATCCCGTTACCACTATAGGTAATCATGCGTTTCACAGGTGCTGGAACCTAACCTCGGTAACCATCCCGGACAGTGTCACCGCTATTGGTAACAGTGTGTTTTACCTGTGCAGTAGCCTGACCTCGATAACCATACCGAACAGTGTTACCACTATTGGCTCGTATGCCTTTGAATATTGCACCAAATTGACCTCGATAACCATACCGAACAGTGTTACCACTATCGGAGAATGTGCGTTTAGAGGTTGCGACAATTTGCAAAAAGTGACTATCCCCTTTGTAGGCAACAAATTGAATGGCACTAAAAACACAAGCTTTGGCCATATTTTTAGTTCTTATTGTAGAAACGGTGATATTCCTAAGTCTTTAAAAACCGTGGTGATTACCGGTGGGACAAAAATCAGTGCTAGGGCATTTGAAGGATGCTCTTATCTAACCTCGATAACCATACCGGACGGCGTTACCTCCATTGGTAGATATGCGTTTTCTGGTTGTGCTAAACTGACCTCGATAACCATACCGGACAGTGTTACCACCATTGGTGATGATGCGTTTTCTGGTTGTGCTAAACTGACCTCGATAACCATACCGGACAGTGTTACCACCATTGGTGATGATGCGTTTTCTGGTTGTGCTAAACTGACCTCAATAACCATACCGAACAGTGTTACCACCATTGGTGAATATGCGTTTGAGGATTGTGTTAACCTGACCAGGGTGACCATTCCGGACGGCGTTACCTCCATTGGTAGATATGCGTTTTCTGGTTGTGATAAACTAACCTCGATAACCATACCAAACAGTGTTACCACTATTGGTAATCATGCGTTTTCTGGTTGTGATAAACTAACCTCGATAACTCTCCCTTTTATCGGTAATAAATTGAATGACACTAAAAATACAAAATTTAGCTATATTTTTAGTGGTTATTATGATAATCGTCTCCCAGAATCATTAAAATCCGTGGTGATTACCGGCAGAACAAAAATCAGTGCTAGGGCATTTGAAGGATGCTCTTATCTAACCTCGATAACCATACCGGACGGCGTTACCTCCATTGGTGATCATGCGTTTTCTGGTTGTGCTAAACTGACCTCAATAACCATACCGGACAGTGTTACCACCATTGGTGATCATGCGTTTTCTGGTTGTGCTAAACTGACCTCAATAACCATACCGAACAGTGTTACCACCATTGGTGATTATGCGTTTTCTGGTTGTGCTAAACTGACCTCAATAACCATACCGGATAGTGTTACCACCATTGGTAGATATGCGTTTTCTGGTTGTGCTAAACTGACCTCAATAACCATACCGAACAGTGTTACCACCATTGGTGAACATGCGTTTTGCGAATGCAAGAAGCTAAAAAAAGTAAACTATCTTGGTTACTACAAGGATGCTCAAAAAATAACTATTGGGGAGTGTAACAGATATTTTAAAGACGCCACCTGGACATATAAGACTTGCAAACACAGTTATACAAACAGTTGCGATGCTACCTGCAATCGATGTGGAACGACTCGCACGATTCAGCATAAATACAAAACGGTTGTAGCCCAAAAAGCTACCCAAAAGATGAATGGTTATACTCTCAAGCGGTGCACGGTCTGTAAGCATGAAAAGAATAAGACCGCTATCTACAAGGCTTCTAAGATTTCCCTTTACAAGACTGCCTATGCCTACAACGGTAAGGCGCAAAAGCCTACTGTGACCATTAAGGATAGCCAAGGCAAAAAGATTGCATCTTCCGATTACACTATTAAATGGCTCACTGACTGCAAAAAGGTGGGTACGCATAAGGTGAAAATCACCTTAAAGGGCAACTATTCCGGCACCAAAACTTTGAGCTATACCATCGAACCTACCATCAAGTCGAATATGACCCTGGTCATCCACAAGACCGGTAGCATCGGTGCCAAGAGCAACGCTAAGATCACCTATCTTTCTTCCAACAAGAAGGTGGCTACAGTCAACTCCAAGGGTGTTATCACCGCTGTTAAGGCAGGTACCACCTACGTTACCGTCAAGTCCGGCACCATCGCTCACCGCATTAAGGTGGTTGTGCAGTATCCCAAACTGACCATCACCGCTTCTTCCAAGAGCGTTGACCGCAACAAGACCTTAAAACTTACCGCCAAGAGTAATCTGTCCGGTGTCAAGGTGACCTGGTCTGTCAGCAACAAGAAGATTGCCAAGATTTCCTCCAAGGGCGTGGTTACCGGCCTGAGAAAGGGTACCGTAACGGTTACTGCCAAGTTCACCTATAAGGGCAAGACCTATAAGGGTACTTACAAAGTGGCGGTACAGACGGCTGTGCCGAAGTTGTACGTAGAGAACTTGGATGAGGATAAGGGCAAGGCATACTATTGCTCGAAGGATACGCTGATCTTTAGAAACTATGGCGATAAGAAGGTCACTATTCTTGCTCGCGGATACGTGGAGAACTCTGTCAACAAGGCGGAGATCAAGGCGCTGTATCCCTTGAGCACTGCCAAGAGCGAGTTTACGATTCCTAGCGATACAGGCTTTAAGGTGAAAATTAAATACAAGAAGGATGAAGTGATGATCTCCAGAGGCTCCGTTTACGTCATATACTTCGAATACGATAAAGAAGTGTACTCCATAATGTATAATCGTGGAACCGGTGACACTACGATTAAGCATCATCCTAACGGCTAAAAATTCCAAAACCCTCGGTTACAGACCGAGGGTTTTGCATTTTCTTTTGCCCGATAATCTCATTATTCAATGTAAAAAATATACTATACAATAATTTCAATAATTTTTTGAAAATTTCACAAAAAGGTGTTGTCAAACCCAAACGAATGTAGTATAATCGTATAAAACAAACACGTTTTGTTTAATTTTTTTGTGCAAAATACCCTTTTTCGCATTAAAACGCTAGTGAAATAGCCAAAAATGGGGGAAAGGTTATGAGAAAGGGCGTGCATCCATGAAAAACTACAATGCAAAAACCATCCGTAACGTGGCGCTGACCGGCCATGCCGGTTCGGGCAAAACCTCTTTGACCGAGGCGATGTATTATCTGGCCTATCAGGCCGATCGTTTGGGCAAGGTAGCGGATGGCAACACCGTCAGTGACTTCGACCCGGAAGAAATCCGCCGTCAGGTGTCGGTTTCCACCTCTCTCGTTCCGGTAGAGTGGAAGAACACCAAGCTGAACATCCTGGATACTCCCGGTCTGTTCGATTTTGTGGGCGGTCTGCGTGAGGGCGTCCGTGCTGCTGGTTCTTCGGTTATCGTCGTCTCCGGCAAGAGCGGTCTGACCGTCGGTGCTGAAAAGGCATTTGCCGCTGCACAGAAAAAGGGCATCGCCACCATCTTCTTTGTAAACAAACTGGACCGCGAGAGCGCGGATTTCTATAAAGTATTTGAGGACCTGAAGGGCAAGTTTGGTCCTATGGTCTGTCCTATGGTCGTACCTCACGTGGTGGATCATAAGGTGGAATGCTACGTCAACCTGCTGGAGTACCGTGCCTATACCTATGAGGATGGTAAGGCCAAACAGGTACCGATTCCGGATATGGGTCACCGCCTGGAGGGTCTGCGCACCGCTATGAACGAGGCCGTTGCCGAGACCAGCGAGGAACTGATGGAGAAGTACTTCTCCGGCGAGGAGTTCACCCCCGATGAGTTGATTCAAGGTATCGCTTCCGGTGTCCGTCGTGGCGAGATTGCGCCTGTATTCTGCGGTTCCGCTCAGGAGCTGGAGGCTATCGACCAGTTGCTGACCGGTCTGCTGTGGTTGGCACCTTGGGCCGAGTCCGTAGCCGGTGAGACTGGTACCGACGCCAACGGCGATCCCGTTGAGCTGGAGGTGGATGAGGACGCTCCCGCCGTGGTTACCGTGTTTAAGACGGTGGTGGATCCCTTTGTGGGTAAGATGGTGTATTTCAAGGTTATCCGTGGTAAAGTTGTGCCGGATATGGCTCTGCTGAATAGCCGCACCGGTGAGACCGAGCGCCTGGGTAAACTGTTCTATGTCCGTGGTAAGAAACAGGAAGAGGCCGCTTACATCTCCGCCGGTGATATCGGTGCCGTTGCCAAACTGGTGAATACCGGTACCGGTGACACGCTGTGCGCACCCAGCTGTCCCATCACTCTGCCCGGTGTTCCCTTTGATGCGCCTTGCCTGTCGATGGCGGTCAACACCACCAAGAAGGGCGATGAGGAGAAGGTAGCCACCGGTCTGGCTCGACTGGCTGAGGAAGATCCCACCATCAAGGTGGAGAAGAATGTGGAGACCAACGAGCTGATTCTGTCCGGTATGGGCGAACAGCATTTGGATATCATCGTTTCTCGTTTGAAGGCTAAGTTCGGCGCTGAGGTCACCTTGACCCAGCCGGAGGTGGCCTATCGTGAGACCATCCGCCGTAAGGTTAAGGTTCAGGGCCGTCATAAGAAACAGTCCGGCGGTCACGGCCAGTTCGGTGACGTGTGGATCGAGTTCGAGCCCTGGGAGGGTGACGACCTGGTCTTCGAGGAGAAGGTGTTCGGTGGCGCCGTGCCCAAGAACTACTTCCCGGCTGTTGAAAAGGGTCTGCAGGATTGCGCCAAGGAAGGCGTGCTGGCCGGTTATCCCTTGGTAGGCGTCAAGGCTACTCTGGTGGACGGCTCCTATCACCCTGTTGATTCTTCCGAAATGGCCTTTAAGACCGCTGCTTCTCTGGCCTATAAGGCCGGTATCGCCGATGCCAACCCCATCCTGCTGGAGCCGGTGATGCACCTGGCTGTGTACGTACCCCAGGATAACACCGGCGACATTATGGGCGATATCAACAAGCGTCGTGGTCGTGTGTTGGGTATGAACCCCGCCGAGGACGACCTGACCTGCATTGAGGCCGAGGTACCTCAGGGCGAGATGGGTGACTACGCTGTGATGCTCCGCTCCACCACCCAGGGTCGTGGTTACTTCACTCTGGCCTTTGAGCGGTATGAGGAAGCTCCCAAACCGGTGGCAGATAAAGTGATTGCCGCCCGTGCCAAAGAGTAATTAACAACATAAATATCGAAACCCAATTGAGAGCCGAGGCGTTTGCCTCGGCTCTTTCTTTTGTTGTGCGCGAACTTGTCATCCTCTCTCCGTGAAAGGTATCGCCGTGGCAACGGATAGGGTAGAGGATATCCACCCCTACGGCAGGTTAAGGGAGCAGGATAAACCCGCCCTTGCAATTTTTGACAAATAGTAGTAAAATAAATAACATAGGTATTTTTTATCTAGAGGAGAGTTCATCCCAAACGAGGACTTCAAAACTATTAACGATTCCTTGGCTGAAAACACGGCGAACGTGTTGGGCAAGGAATTGAAAACGAGTATGCAAGAATTGAAGGAGGAGCAAACATGAAAAGAGTATTGGCATCTTTATTGGTTTTGACCATGCTGTTGACCGTTATTCCATTGAATGCTGTGAGCGTCAGTGCGGAATCCTACTACGAAGATGGTTATACTTATGAAGTGCATGACGGTGAGGCCACCATTACCGATTATGACGGCCCCGGTGGCGATATTACTATCCCGTCCACTTTTGGTGGATATCCTGTCACCGCAATTGGTGAGTATGCATTTGGGTGGTATAGTCTAACATCTGTGGATATTCCCTACGGTGTGGTATCGATTGGTGACGGCGCCTTTGTTTATAATTCTCGTCTGGCCTCCGTAACAATCCCCAACAGTGTCAAAACGATTGGCAGTGCTTTTGGTTCGTGCGATTCTTTGGCAGATGTAACTATTCCGGCAAGTGTGGAAACAATCGAGCCTGGCGCTTTTATGTGGTGTAATAGTTTGACTGCATTTAAGGTGGATTCAGAAAATAAAAATTACTTTGAAAGAGACGGTGTGTTGTTTTCTAAAATTAAAATCGGTGAAACAAAACTCTTTCAATATCCTTGCGGTAAAACCGGGCCTTGCGATATATCAGAAATTAATGTTTACAATATCGAAGATTATGCGTTTCATGGTTCTTTGGTGTCCGAAATTACATTTCCCCGCTATTTTGAGCACGTTGGTAAAGCAGCATTTTATATGTGTCGAAACTTAACAGCGGTCAATTTTCAACCAGACTATTCTAATTGGTGGGAAGTCACCTTTGGCGAAGCAGCATTTTACGGCTGTACGGCATTAACCAAGTTTTCGTTTACAGGAAATGTCAGAACGGTTAGCGAGAGAATGTTTGCTGATTGCACCGCGCTGGAAGAGGTAACGATACCGGACGGAATTACGAGCATCGGCAATGATGCATTTTCCGGCTGCATCTCTCTCTCTACAATATCATTATCGGAGAGTGTTACCAGCATTGGCGATGGTGCCTTTTACGGTTGCACTTCCCTTTCTGCACTGACTTTGCCGGAGAGCGTTACCAGCATTGGCGAGGGCGTGTTTGAGGGATGTTCGGGACTGACCTACCTTTCTCCTTCGTCCAGTATTGACACCATCACCGAGAATATGTTTTACGGTTTGACCGGCCTTACCGAACTGGTCATCCCTGAGGGTGTTACCACTATCGAGAGTTATGCTTTTTGGGATTGTGAGAATTTATCTGCTGTGACCATCCCGGAAAGTATCGAAAGTATAGATAATTGGGTATTCCCATACTATATTGACGATGTATATTTTGTCGGTTATCGTGATTCTTATCGCGATGATATTTATCGTGATTTTTATGCAAAAAACAAACACATCCGGACCTGTTCTTATGAGCATTATTATAGTTACGACTGTGATACTACTTGCTCAAATTGTGAATATAATCGTTTGCACGCAGTTCCGCACACCTACGATGACAGCTGTGATGGTTATTGTAACGTCTGTAATTTCGATCGAACCGACCAGGTCATTCACAACTATTTCTCCACAGTTAGCAGGCAAGAGACCTGCGGTGCGGATGGTGAGCGCACATATACCTGTTCCTTGTGCGGCTTTAGTTATGTGGAGACTATCCCCGCTACCGGTAACCACTCCTTTGTCGATGCCACCTGCACCACTCCCAAGACCTGCACCGTCTGTGGCGTGACCGAGGGCGAGGCTCTGGGTCACGATTATGTTGGTGTTATCACCAAGCCCACTTGCACCGACGATGGTTATACCACCTATACCTGCACTGTTTGCAATGACAGTTATATCGCCGATAAGGTTGCCGCTTCGGGCCACGATTACGATCGTAACGTATACAATCCCGATTGTGTCAATGGCGGTTATACCGTCTATACCTGCAGTGATTGTTGGGATAGTTACATTGCAGACCGGGTTGACGCTCTGGGTCACGTCTATGACAATGTCTGTGACACTGCTTGCAACCGCTGTGATGCGACTCGCACCATCACCCATGCCTACTCAAACAACTGCGACACCACCTGCAACGTGTGTGATTACACCCGCACCGTGGAGCCCCACCCTTATGATAATGCTTGCGACACCACTTGCAACGAGTGCGGTTATGAGCGAGCGGTGGATCCTCATCCCTTTGACAACGCCTGCGATGCGTTCTGTAACGAGTGCGGTTATGAGCGTACCCCCGACGTGCACAAGTCAGGGGTTCAAAAGTACACCTTTACCAATGATTCTTACTATCCATTTAAGCAGGATTCCGGCGGTGGGTATTATTCTACCAATAAGACGAATAACTCCTCTGCCACAGCAACGCTTACAGCGATGGCAGACACCACCATTACCATTCGGTATTATACCTCTACCGAATCCGACTACGATAAACTCATAATTAAGCAAAACAGTAAGACATTGGTTACCGACTCCGGTATCACGACCTGGCAGATAATCACCTTTTCGGTGCAGACCGGGGATACCATTACCATCAACTATAGCAAAGATAGTTCGCAGTCCAGCGGAAAAGATGCGGTGTATTTTGAACTGGAAGATGCCGTCTCCGAAAAGCCGGCAGACGAGGTGGAACCCACCTGCACAGAGGCTGTGGTGTGTAACGAATGTGGTGTCACAGTCAAAGAGGCGTTGGGGCACGATTATGACGGTATTTGCGATGAAAATTGTAACCGTTGTGGTGAATACCGCAGTGTGCCGGAGCACACCTATGACCACGACTGCGATACCATTTGTAACGGATGCGGGTATACTCGCACCATCACCCACGATTATGCCGCCGCCACCTGCATTCTCCCCGAGACCTGCACTGTCTGCGGTGTGACCCGTGGAGAAGCTCTGGGCCACAATTATGCCGATGCCACCTGTGAAACACCCAAGACCTGCACGGTGTGTAAAGCCACCACCGGAATAGCGCTGGGCCATACCTATACCAACACCTGCGACACCACTTGTGACCGATTGTGCGGTTATACCCGTACCATCACCCATAAGTACGCCGCCGCTACCTGTACTGTGCCCAAGACCTGTACGGTGTGTAAAGCCAACACCGGAAAAGCATTGGGACACACCTACACTAACGCTTGCGACAAAACCTGTAATCGTAGCGGATGCGGTCATAAGCGCCCCGTCGGCCCGCATAAGTACACCTCTGAGCTGTGCGATAAGGACTGCAACGTCTGCGGTGCCACCCGTAAGCCGGCACATCTCTATACCGATTCTTGCGATATTGACTGTAACTTGTGTCGTGCCAAGCGGAAGATAACGCATACTTTTAGCAACAATTGTGACGAATACTGTAACGTTTGCGGCGAATGGCGTGAAGCACAACCTCACAAATACAGCCATCGCTGTGACCGTGACTGTGATGAATGTGATCTCATCCGCACCGTAACTCATAAGTATTCCAACAAGTGCGATAACACCTGTAACTATTGCGGGTCAAAACGTAAGGTGGCTGCCCACGTTTATAAAAGTGCTGTGGGCAAAGCGGCCACCCTTACCGCCAATGGCTATACCATTAAGACTTGCACCAACTGTAAGAAAACCACCGGTGATAAGACCGTGATTCGCAAAGTGGGTCACATGAAGTTGTCCGCTACTGCCTATACCTATAATGGTAGTGCCAAAAAGCCCACTGTAACAGTAAAGGATTCTATGGGCAACAAGATAGCCACCTCCAACTACACCGTGACCTACGCCACCGGTCGCAAGAATGTGGGCACTTACAAGGTCACCATCAAGTTCAAAGGCAATTATAGTGGCACTAAAACCCTGACCTTCAAGATTAACCCCGCCGGCACCACCGTGAAATCTCTCACCGCCGGCACCAAGAAACTGACCGTAGCCATCACCAAGAAGATCGCGCAGGTCACCGGCTACGAGATTCAGTACGCTACCAACAAGTCTTTCAAATCTGCCAAGACCAAGACTTTGTCCAGCTACAAGAAGACCAGCCTGTCCCTGACCGGCCTGAAGGCAAAGACCACCTACTACGTCCGTGTACGTACCTACAAGACCGTAAACGGTAAGAAGGTCTATTCTGCCTGGTCCACTGTAAAGTCTGCTAAGACGAAGTAAAAAAGAAAAACCGCCTCTGGTTACAGAGGCGGGTTTCTTTTTGTTTTTTGTGTAAAATCTTTGATTTTGTGAAAAATACTTTGTGGGTTTTGCCGAGGGTGTTTTTGCAAGAAAACAGTTGAAAATCCTGGGGCTGTATGCTATGATTGAATCAATATGGGGGAGTACGGCACTGCGTGCGGTTCTCCTATAGTTTAGAACAACCCCGGACCAGTTGTCCGATTATATATACATAAATTGAATAATCCAAAACGTTTACGTCTACAAAAAAAGGAGGAATTGTAATGCCTGCTACTTTTGCAGAAGTTCAGCCCGATCAGTGGTTGAAAATTGTCATTGGTCTCATTGTCGGCTTGGTGTTCTTCATGTTTGGTATGAACGTTATGTCCGGCAACCTGGAGAAGATGTCCGGCGGTAAGCTGGAGCGTACCCTTAAGACCGCCACCGGCAATCCCTTTATCAGCATCCTGCTGGGTGCGGCCATCACCATTGCGGTGCAGTCTTCGTCGGCTACCACCGTTATGCTGGTGGGTCTGGTTAACTCCGGTCTGATGACTATGTCCCAGACTCTGTACGTCATTTACGGTGCCAACATCGGTACCACCTTCACTTCTTGGATTTTGTCTCTGTCCGGCATCGAGGGCAATCTGGGCGTTATGATGCTCAAACCGGAGAACTTTGCTCCCATTTTGGCTCTGATCGGTACCGTTATGGTGATGATGTCCAAAAAGGATCAGAAGAAGAGCATTGGTACCATCTTTATCGGTTTTGCCGTGTTGATTTACGGTATGGAGATGATGGGCGATGCCGTCGGTCCTCTGTCCAAGATTGATCAGTTCGGCGACCTGCTGACCGCTTTCAGCAACCCGCTGGTACTGTTGCTCATCAGCACCGTGTTTACCGGTATCATCCAGTCCTCTGCCGCTACCATCGGTATCGTGCAGACCTTCGCTATGAATGGCGCCATCAACAATGGTATCGCCATTCCGCTGGTAATGGGTGCCAATATCGGTACTTGTGTTACCTCTATCATCTCCTGTATCGGTACCAACCGCAATGCCAAACGCGTGGCGGTATTGCACCTGACCATGAACGTCATCGGTACGGTGGTGTGGCTGGCAGCCTATATGGCTCTGATCGCTTTTGTCCCGAATATTCCTTATCTCACCGATAACGAGCAGGCTTCTGCCTTCTCTGTGGCGGTGTGTCACTCCATCTTTAATGTGCTGACGGCCACTCTGCTGCTGCCTATGAGCAAGCTGATGGAGAAGATCGCTAAAACCTTGGTACCGGATGGTAAGGATGAGCCTAAACAGAAGGGAATATTCCTGGATGAGCGTCTGCTGAATTCTCCCTCTGTGGCTGTATCTGAGAGCAACAGCGCTACCATCAGTATGTGCGCACTGGCTCACCAGAACGTGATTCGTGCCATCGGCTTGTTCGCCAAGTATGATGAGGACGTGGTAGAAGAGATCCGTGCCGCTGAGAAGACTCTGGACGAGGACGAGGATAAGCTGAGCACCTATCTGGTGCAGTTGTCTTCTCGCTCTTTGTCCGAGAAGGACTCTCAGGTGGTATCCAAGATGCTCCACGCCATCGGCAACTTCGAACGTCTGGGTGACCACGCCCTGAACTTGACCGGTAGCGCCAAGGAGCTCTACGATAAGGGGCTGTCTTTCACCGACGAGGCAAAGGCAGAACTGAAAGTGCTGGTTAAGGCCATTCGTGAGATCTTGGATATTACCGATCGTGCCTATGCCGATAACGATGCTCAGTTGGCGGCACAGGTAGAGCCTCTGGAGGAGGTTATCGACAACTTGATTTCCAAGATTCGTTCTCACCACGTGCGCCGTCTGCGCAATGGCGAGTGCAGTATCGAGATGGGCTTTGTGCTGTCGGATGCTCTGACCAACTTTGAGCGTGTGTCCGACCACTGTTCCAACGTGGCGGTAGCCATCATCGAGACTGAGCACAACGCTTACGATATCCACAACTATCTCCACGACATTAAGCATCACAACGAGGACTTTGTCCAGGCTGTTAAGATGTATTCTGAGAAATATTCTCTGTCTTAAAAATAAAAAAGAGTTGCACCCATGGGTGCAACTCTTTTTTTATCCGTTGATTTCTTCCGGTAAGTGTTCTTCACTATACACGGTGATATTGTGCTCGGTAAGCAACCGTGCGGTGATACCCATACCGGGTATTTTGCGGCCGGTGTGGCTGCCGTCCCGAATACGGCAACTACCGCAGCTGGGGCTACCTTCTTTGAGAATAGCGGCAGTGATGCCCTGCCGCTGACACAATTCCAGTGCCCCTTGGGCGCCACGGACGTATTCGGCGGTGCAATCGGTGCCGTCCGCTGTCAATACCTGGTCTCCCAAGATTTCACAAGGCTTACGTGGGATGGGAAGACCACCCTCGTGCTCGGGGCAATAGGGTAGGGCAACTCCTGTTTTCACCAAGTCCCGTAAGGCGGGATAGCCGAAAGTGCCACCATCGTACCGGCAATATTCGCCACACAGACAGGCGCTGATAAGATACTTCGGCTTATCCATCAGAAATATCGCACCAGAGAGATGACTTTACCCAGCACCACGGCTTCTTTGACGATGATGGGCTCGTATTCCGGATTTTCAGGTTGCAGACGGATGTGATCTTTCTCTACGTAAATGCGTTTAACGGTGGCCTCGTCACCGATCAAAGCGACAACCACGTCACCGTTTTGGGCGGTGTTGGTGCGGCGGACAATCACCACGTCTCGGTCCAGAATACCCGCATTGATCATACTGGTACCGGTAACACGCAAGGCAAACAACTCGCCGGCGGGATACTGGCTACCACCGGAGAAGGGGACGTAGTCCTCTACCTCCTCAACCGCCAAAATGGGCATACCGGCGGTAACACGACCCAAGAGTGGTACACGGGTAACGCTTTCGCCGGGCAGACGAATGGCGCGATTGAGACCGCTGCGGCGGTCAATATAGCCCTCGTCCTCCAGACGCTTGAGATAGGCGTGGACGGTAGAGGTGGATTTGATGCCGGTGGCCTCACAGATCTCACGTACCGAGGGAGGGATACCGTCGTTGAGACGTTCTTTTACAAAAGCCAAGACTTTTTGCTGTTTTTCGTTTAAGGGTTTCATCTAAAAACCTCCTTTTTCCTTCTTCCGCACCCAGTATAGCACATATGTTCGCAAAATGCAAACATTTGTTTGATTTTTTTGAAAAAATTTTTACGTTCATAAATTCCTTACTGAGAATTCACGGTTTCGACACAGATTTTTCACATTTACTCGTTATACTGAATGTGTATTCGAAAGGGCGCTCGTGGAGCCGCAACCATAAAACGCCCTGTTAGAATTCGAATACATCCTCCTCAAAACACCCCTCTAACAGGAAACCGCCCACAGTGAATACTATGGGCGGTTTTCCTGTGTATTTTTCCCTTGACATTTTTCTTGGTGTAGGGTATGATAGATATGTTATGAATATTACCTTTAATAAAGACGAAGAACGAGACAGTAGCGCAAGGGAAACGTCCTACAGCGAGCCGGGGGTGGTGTAAGCCCGGTGGAATACCTTTTCGTGAATATCACTCGGGAGTTGCCGGCTGAATGGGTTACCACTAGGCACGGACGGGTTTCCTCCGTTATGGGGAAGGCGTATGATGGTACGTGCAACATAGGTGGTATAACGAGATGACCTCTCGTCCTGATGTGCAGGACGGGGGATTTTTTATTTTTTGGAGGTTTTGATATGTATAAGAAAGTATCAACCAACATGAACTTTGTACAGCGTGAGCAAGAAGTACTGCAGTTCTGGACCGATAACAAGGTCTTCGAGCAGTCTTTGGAGCAGTCCAAGCAGGGCGAGACCTATACCTTCTATGATGGTCCTCCCACCGCTAATGGTAAGCCCCATATCGGTCACGTGCTGACTCGTGTTATCAAGGATATGATTCCTCGCTATCGCACTATGAAGGGCCATATGGTACCTCGCAAGGCCGGTTGGGATACCCACGGTCTGCCGGTAGAGCTGGAGGTTGAAAAACTGCTGGGTCTGGATGGCAAAGAGCAGATTGAGAAATATGGCCTGGAGCCCTTTATCGGCAAGTGTAAAGAGAGCGTCTGGAAATACAAAGAGATGTGGGAGGGCTTCTCCGGCACCGTTGGTTTCTGCGTGGATATGGGCGATCCCTACGTAACCTATCACGACGATTATATCGAGTCCGAGTGGTGGGCACTGAAGCAGATCTGGGATAAGCAACTGCTGTATAAGGGCTTTAAGATTGTGCCTTATTGCCCTCGTTGCGGTACCCCGCTGTCCAGCCACGAAGTGGCTCAGGGCTATAAGTGTGTCAAGGAGCGTTCCGCTGTGGTACGCTTTAAGGTGGCCGATGAGGATGCCTATTTCCTGGCTTGGACCACTACGCCTTGGACTCTGCCCTCTAACGTGGCGCTGTGCGTCAACCCCGATGAGACCTATTGCAAGGTAAAGGCCGCCGACGGCTATACCTACTATATGGCCGAGGCTCTGCTGGACCGTGTGTTGGGTAAACTGGCTACCGAGGATGCTCCCGCCTATGAGGTGTTGGAGACCTACGTTGGTCGTGACCTGGAGCGCAAGGCTTATGAGCCTCTGTACGACTGTGCCAAGGCTGTGGCTGACAAACAGCGCAAAGAGGGTTTCTACATCACCTGCGATGGTTACGTTACTATGACCGACGGTACCGGTATCGTACACATTGCTCCCGCATTTGGTGAGGACGATGCCCAGGTAGGCCGTAAATACGATCTGCCCTTTGTCCAGTTTGTGGATGGCGCCGGTCATATGACCGAGGATACGCCCTTTGCCGGTCTGTTTGTAAAGGACGCTGACCCCAAGGTTCTGGTGGATTTGGATTCCCGTGGTCAGCTGTTCGATGCTCCTAAGTTTGAGCACGATTATCCCTTCTGCTGGCGTTGCGATACTCCTCTGATTTACTACGCTCGTGAGTCTTGGTTCATCAAGATGACCGCCGTGCGTGAGGACTTGATCCGCAACAACAACACCGTCAACTGGATCCCCGAATCCATCGGTAAGGGTCGTTTTGGCGACTGGCTGGAGAACGTCCAGGATTGGGGTATCAGCCGTAACCGCTATTGGGGTACTCCTCTGAACATTTGGGAGTGTTCTTGCGGTCATCAGCACGCCATCGGTAGTCGTGAAGAGCTGAAGTCTATGGCTATCGATTGCCCCGAAAACGTAGAATTGCACCGTCCCTTTATCGATGGTGTCACCCTGCGCTGTCCCGAGTGTGGCGGTGAGATGAAGCGTGTACCCGAGGTTATCGACTGCTGGTTCGATTCCGGCGCTATGCCTTTTGCTCAGCATCACTATCCCTTCGAGAACCAGGATCTGTTCCAGAAGCAGTTCCCGGCCGATTTCATCTCCGAGGGCGTGGACCAGACCCGTGGTTGGTTCTATTCTCTGCTGGCTATTTCCACCCTGCTGTTTAATAAGGCACCTTACAAGAACGTCTTGGTGCTGGGTCACGTGCAGGATGCCGATGGCCAGAAGATGAGTAAGTCCAAGGGTAATGCCGTAGATCCCTTTGAGGCTCTGGCCACCTATGGTGCCGACGCTATCCGTTGGTACTTCTATTCCAACTCCGCTCCTTGGCTGCCCAACCGCTTCTCCGGTAAAGCTGTTCAGGAGTGCCAGCGTAAGTTCCTGGGTACTCTGTGGAACACCTACGCTTTCTTCGTGCTGTACGCCAACATCGACAATTTCGATGCCACCAAGTACAGCCTGGAATACGATAAACTGTCTGTAATGGATAAGTGGCTGCTTTCCAAGCTGAATACCACTGTCCGTGCTGTAGACGATAACCTGGCCAACTACCGCATCCCTGAGGCTGCCCGTGTGCTGCAGGATTTTGTGGATGAGATGAGTAACTGGTACGTCCGTCGTAGCCGTGAGCGTTTCTGGGGTAAGGATATGCCTCAGGATAAGATCAATGCCTATATGACCCTGTACACCGCTCTGGTGACCGTGGCCAAGGCTGCCGCTCCCATGATTCCCTTTATGGCAGAGGACATCTATCGCAACCTGGTATGCGAGAACGACGCTACCGCTCCTAAGAGTGTGCATCTGTGCGCTTATCCCGAGGTGAACGAGGCGTATATCGATACCGCCCTAGAGAGCGCTATGGACAGCGTTCTGCAGATTGTGGTACAGGGCCGTTCTGCCCGTAACGGTGCCGCCTGCAAGAACCGTCAGCCTTTGGGCAAGATGTACGTGCAGATGGACGGCGCTCTGGACGAGTATTGCACTGCCATCATCGCCGACGAGCTGAACATTAAGTCTGTTGAGTTCATCTCCGATGCCGCCGCCTTTATGAGCTATTCCTTCAAGCCTCAGCTGAAGACCGTTGGTCCTAAGTACGGCAAACAGTTGAATGAGATCCGTACCGCTCTGACCGAGTTGGACGGCAACGCCGCTAAGGCTGAGCTGGACCAGAAGGGTGCCATCACTCTGAATCTGGCTTCCGGTGACGTGGTGCTGGCTACCGAGGATCTGCTGATTGAGACCACCCAGACCGAGGGCTATTACACCGTGTCCGACCACGGCATTACCGTGGCCATCGACACCCGTCTGACCCCCGAGCTGATTGAAGAGGGCTTTGTCCGTGAGCTGGTCAGCAAGCTGCAGACCATGCGTAAAGAGGCCGGCTTTGAGGTGATGGATACCATCTCTGTATACGTCACCGGCAACGAGACGGTGGAACAGCTGATGACCCGTAATTGGGAGTCCATCGGTGCCGACGTAATGGCCACTGCCCTGACCACAGGTTCTACCGCCGGCTTTGTCAAGGAGTGGAACATCAACGGCGAGACTGTCACCCTGGCTGTGGAAAAGAATGCCAATTAAGTAAAAACCATTGCAAAACTCACCGGTTTTGCTATAATAACCTTATAACAATACGAAAGGAGAATTCGTTATGATTATCACCAAAGAGAGCATCATCGGCAATATTTTGGATGCCGACGCTACCACCGCTCCTTACTTCCTGGAGATGGGTATGCACTGCCTGGGTTGCCCCGGCGCTCGCAGCGAGAACCTGGAGCAGGCCTGTGCCGTCCACGGTGTGTCCGTTGACGAGCTGGTTGAGAAGCTGAATAAGCATTTTGGCAACTAATGAATAACCCGGTGGAGGGGTATGCCCTCCACCTTGTTTTCCATAGGAGTAGTTATGATTACATTAGATAAACGCCTATCCGCTGTTGCGGCGCTGATACGTCCCGGCAGTCGCCTGGCGGACATCGGCACCGATCACGCCTATCTGCCGGTGCATCTGGTACAGGCCGGTGTGTGTCCCGGTGCTATCGCATCAGACATTGGAGCCGGACCTTTAGAAGCCGCACGACGCACGGTTACAGAAAATGGTCTGTCAAGCGAAATTGCTTTACGGTTGGGAAACGGCCTTGCTACTGTGAATGCCGAGGAAGTTGACGATATTGCCATCGCCGGCATGGGCGGTGAGACCATTGTGATGATTCTCGAGGCTGCCCAGTGGGTAAAAGATACCCATATCCGTCTGGTTTTACAGCCTATGACCCGTGCAGAGGATCTGCGCCGATGGCTGTTAACGAATGGTTTTACCGTCATTGAGGAACACCTGATTGTGGATGGGCGCCATCTCTATCCCGTGTTGGCGGCAGAGTATACCGGCGCAGAGCCTTGTGCCGATGAACTACGGATTTACGGTGGCTTTTTCACCGCCGAAGAGGGAAGACCCTACCGCCACATGATGGCAGAACACTTGGCACGTAAAGCCATTGGTATTGCCCACGGTGGCGATACCCAAACCGCAGAAAAACTAAAGAAATTGAGTGAACAGTTAAAGGAGTGCTGACTATGATTAAGGATATGAAAATTTGGGAGAATGACATCCCCTTGTATGATGAAAACATCCCCTTTGAGAACAAAATGACCGCCTATCTTCACGAGGATGGCGAGGTGCATCCTGCGATGATTGTCTATCCCGGCGGCGGCTATTGCATCCATGGTGAGTGGGAGTGCGACCCGGTGGCCCAGTTCTATTACGACAACGGCTACAACGCCTTTATCGTTTACTACCGTGTGCGTCCTTATCCCCATCCCGCGCCGATGCTGGACGCCCAGTACGCGGTGAAAAACGTCCGTGCCCACGCGGCTGAGTGGCACATCGACCCCGAGCGGGTGTTTGGCGTGGGTTTCTCTGCCGGTGGTCATCTGTGCGGCTGTGTGGCGGTGTTTGACGACATCGTGCCCCAGTATCTGCCGGATGCGCCCGCCACCGATTCCCGCCTGACCGGCGCGATTCTCGGCTATCCTGTCACCTGCGCCGACCCGGAGGCCGGCCACCAGGACTCCTTCCGCCACATTTTGGGTGAGGATGCCTCTCAGGAGTTGCTGGATACCCTCTCTCTGGAGAAACACGTGGACGAGAAAACCGCGCCGATCTTTATGTGGCACACGATCCCGGATACCTTAGTACCCTTTGAGCACTCTCTGCGCCTGACCAAGGCGATGGCTAAGGCCGGCCGTTATGTGGAGACCCACCTGTTCCCGGAGGGCGAGCACGGCAACGCCATGGCTGGCTGGCTGCCCGGCGCCTGCCAGTGGGGTAACCTGTCTCTGGACTTTATGAAACGGGTGAAATAAACTAAAAAAGACCGAGCTTTACGGCTCGGTCT
>JAZRES010000010.1:0-42541 GCA_045660965.1 Acutalibacteraceae bacterium | reverse complement strand
ACCTCTTGCAACACCTGTAAGGCTACCCGCAAGATCACTCACAGCTACAAGACTGTGACCAAGGCTGCTACCGCTACCGCCAACGGCTACACCGTCAAGCGTTGCTCCGTATGTAAGAAGGAAACCGGCAAGACCACCATCTACAAGGCTTCCACTATTAAGCTGTCCAAGACCGCTTACGTCTACAACGGCAAGACCGTGAAGCCTACCGTAACCATCAAGGATAGCAAGGGCAACAAGATTGCCACTTCCAACTATAGTGTTACCTACGCCTCCGGTCGCAAGAACGTGGGCACTTACAAGGTTACCATTAAGTTCAAGGGCAAGTACTCCGGTACCAAGACCCTGACCTTTAAGATCAATCCCGCCGGCACCACCGTATCCAAGGTGACCGCCGCCAAGAAGAAGCTGACCATCAACGTGGCTAAGAAGACCGCTCAGGTCACCGGCTACGAGATTCAGTACGCTACCAACAAGTCTTTCAAGTCTGCTAAGAGCAAGACCCTGACCAAGACCAGCCTGTCTCTGACCGGCCTGAAGGCAAAGACCACCTACTACGTCCGTGTACGCACCTACAAGGTTGTGAACGGCAAGAAGGTCTACTCTGCCTGGTCCACTGTAAAGTCTGCTAAGACGAAGTAAGAAAACCAACAAAAACCCCGGTCATTGACCGGGGTTTTTGATTTTTCAGCCATACAACAGTTTCCTGCAAAAAAATCTTGTCACCACCGTAGAAATCGTGTATAATACAATATGTATGTACCTATTAAGAGAGGAGGAAACCGCTATGCTGTTTGGCGATTTTGCCGGCAATGCATCCATCAAAAAGCAACTGACCGCAGAGATTGATGCCGGTCGGTTTCCTCACGCTCTGCTGTTGGAGGGCGCTCCCGGCACCGGACGGCGCACTCTCGCCCGGCAGATTGCCCGGGCGGCGCTGTGCCGCAGCACCGACCCCTCCGCACGTCCCTGTGGCGTGTGCACCGCCTGTCAAAAAGAGGTACCCCCGGATATGACCGAGGTGGGTGGTGACGGCACCGCTATCCCGGTGGACACCATCCGCTGGATTCGGGACGAGGCCTATCTCAAGCCCAACGAGTCTGCCTATCGGGTGATGCTGTTGGCGGACGCCCACCTGATGCGCCAAGAGGCGCAAAACGCCCTGCTGAAAATATTGGAAGAGCCCCCGGCTCACGTGATTTTCATCCTCACCTGTGACAGCCGTACGGCGATGTTACCCACCATCCAATCCCGTTGTGTGTGCCTGTCTCTGGCACCCACCGAGTGGGACGAGGCGGCACCGGTACTGCGGGCACGTCTGCCCCAGACGGCAGAGGAGGAGCTGATGCGCGCCCATGAGCTGTTTGGCGGTTGTATCGGTCAGGTCATCGAGGGTGTGGGCGACGGCACCTTCCGTCGGGTGCTGGATTTGGTGCCTGGTATGGGCGACGCCATCATCGCACCGTCAGAGCTGGAATTGATGCGCCTGGCAGGCGGATTAGAAAAAGACAAGCAATTGCTCACCGGTGTGCTGGCAGGGCTGTATTTGGTCTGTCGGGACGCATTGGTTAAAAAATATGGTGGCGACACGATGTTGTCCACCGCTCCTCAGACGGCAGAGCGGTTGGCGGCACGGCTGACCGGAGCACGGATTACGGCTCTGATGGAGCAGATTGAAGGTCTGCAGAGAGCCCAATTGCGCAATATGAACAACACACTTTTGCTGACCCGTATGTGTGCTTGCTTACGCCAAGCGGCGGGGTATTAACTTAGAACAAGGAGAACGTAACTATGGCTATGGTAGTCGGTATCCGTTTTAGCCAAAACGGAAAAATATACGATTTTGACCCCGGTGATCTGCAGTTGTTGCCGGGTGAGCGGGTAATGGTAGAGACCTCCCGTGGTATCGAGTGTGGCGAGGTTGCCCGTGCCAACCGAGACCTGAAAGAGGTGCGTGACGACCTGAAACAGGTGCTGCGCCGTGCCACCGCCGAGGACCTCCAGCGGGCAGAGAAGAATGCCCAAAAGGCACGTGAGGCGATGCGCATCTGTCAAGAGCGCATCATCGCCCATAACCTGGAGATGAAGTTGGTGGATGCGGAATATTCCTTTGATAATTCCAAGATCACCTTTAATTTCACCGCTGAGGGTCGTGTGGACTTCCGTAACCTGGTTAAGGATTTGGCGTCCACCCTCCATACCCGTATCGAGCTGCACCAGATCGGTGTCCGTGACGAGGCCAAAAAGCTGGGCGGCATCGGCATCTGCGGTCAGCCTTTCTGCTGTTCCCGCTTTCTCAAAGAGTTCCAGCCGGTATCCATCAAGATGGCCAAGGAGCAGGGCCTGTCTCTGAACCCCACCAAGATTTCCGGCTCTTGCGGCAGACTGATGTGCTGTCTGAAATACGAGCAGGACGTGTATGAGGAGCTGAACAAACTCAGCCCCAAGATCGGCTCTACCGTGCAGACCCCCGAGGGCGTAGGCAAGGTGGTGGAGAGCCACGTGCTGACCGGTAAAATCAAGGTGCGCCTGGAGGACGGCACCGACGCCTCGGTGGTGGAGCTGACCCGTGACGACCTGAACAAGTCCCGCGAAGAGCGCAAGTCTCCGGCAGAGGAGACCCCGGCACCCCAGCAGAAACCCGCCGAAAAGCCTGTGGAGACTAAGTCCGAAAAGCCGGTGACAAAGCCGGTGCAGAACCACGGCGGAGAGAAGCCGGCCGGTAAAACCAACCACCGTCCTCACCATCATCGCCCCAGAAACAAACGTCAGGGCTAATTTGCTAATAAAAAACTATTGCATTTTCAAAATAATATGCTATTATAAAAGATACAAAGCGATAGGAGGTGTAAAACCATGGCTTATGTTATTTCCGATGCTTGCATCGCTTGCGGCGCTTGCGCCGAGGGTTGCCCCGTTGGCGCTATCGCTGAGGGTGACGGCAAGTACGAGATCAACGCTGATGTCTGCATTGATTGCGGCGCTTGTGCCGATCAGTGCCCCGTTGGCGCTATCAACGCTGGCTAATGAGAATGGTAATACCGGACAGCCCTGGCTGTCCGGTATTTCATTTATATTCTTGAGGATTTTAGAAAGGTGGTGGCAATATGGAACGGATCCCGGTATACGGAGAGGTAATGGTGGTGGTGGACGACACCCACCGCTTTGGCACCGACGCTATATTGCTGTCCCATTTTGCTATGCCCTGTGGTGGCGACACAGTGTGCGAGCTGGGTACCGGATGCGGTGCCATCGCCCTGCGCCTGGCCGCCGGCAGTAACCCTACTGCCGTCCACGGGGTGGATATACAGCCGGAGGCGATTGCCCTGGCGCAGATGGGCGCCGACGAATTTGCCGGTACTCCCAAGCCCACCTTTGCGGTGGGGGATTGGACCGACCCCCGGTCGCTGGCACCGGCGGGCTCTTTCCGTCGGGTGGTGTGCAATCCGCCCTATTTTCCGCCACAGAGCGGAGAGGTCAATCCGGACCCGGCGGTGCGTACCGCCCGTCACGAACAGGCGGATACACTGGACGGCTTATGCCGTGGGGCGGCGTGGCTACTCCAGAGTGGCGGTCGTTTTTTTCTTTGCCACCGCCCGGAACGGTTGCCGGCGGTGTTGGCGGCGCTCTCTGCCCATCATTTGGAACCCAAGCGTTTACAACCGGTGCAAAAGCGGAGCGATACCGCCCCGTGGCTGTTCCTGTTGGAGGCACGTAAAGACGGCAGACCGGGGCTTGTCTGGATGCCACCCTTGGTGCTGTATAACGACGACGGCACCTTTACCGATACCTATCGTGCCATCTATCACGATATTCAAGTGAAAGCAGGTGACTCTCAATGACCCAATCGGATTGCGGACGACTGACCCTGGTGGGTACGCCCATCGGCAACCTGTCGGATTTTTCTCCTCGCGCCATCGAGGCTTTACAGGCTTGCGATTTTATCGCCGCCGAGGATACCCGTGTAACCTTAAAACTACTGAATCATTTCGGCATTCAAAAACCGCTGGTCAGCTACCACGACCACAACCGTCGTGAGCGTGGTGAACAGCTTTGCGCCCGTCTGCTGAACGGTGAAAACGGCGTACTGGTCAGCGACGCCGGCATGCCCGCCATCTCCGATCCCGGCGAAGATCTGGTGGATCTGTGCCACCAAAAGGGCATTCCCGTTGGGGTGGTGCCCGGTCCTACGGCGGTATGTTCGGCACTGGCGTTGGCGGGTCTGCCCACCGGTCGTTTCACCTTTGAGGGTTTCCTCAGTGTGAATAAGAAACCCCGTCGGGAGCATCTGGACAGTCTGAAAAAAGAACTGCGCACCATGGTGTTTTACGAAGCACCCCATAAGCTGAAAGGTACCCTGGCCGATCTGCTGAGCGCCCTGGGTGATCGGCGTATCGCCCTGGTGCGGGAAATCACCAAGATTCACGAAGAGGTGATCCGCACCACCCTGACCGAGGCCATCGCCCGTTACGAACAGCAAGACCCCCGTGGCGAATACGTCATTGTGGTGGAGGGCGCTACCCCCACCGAAAAAGAAGCCGCTACCCCCGAAGAGGCGGCAGAGATGGCCCGTGGGTATATGAGCGAGGGTATGAGCCCCTCTGAGGCGGCCAAAACCGCCGCCGCTGAGTGCGGACTGAAAAAAGGCGATGTCTATCGTCTGCTGATTAAGTAACGGTAAAAGCAAAACGAGGAATAAAGGAGAATGGATATGGATACCGGAACGATTTTAATGATAGTGGCGGCAGTGCTGTGCTACATCCTCATCCGTCGCATTGGCAAGGGGCGTAACGACGACAGCCGTAGCGCCAAACTGATGAAGAAATACGCCGTGTTGACTGAAGAGAACCTGACCGAGACCCCCGACGAGGAACTGGTGGAGGCAGTGGTCAGCCACGTGCTGTCCCGCGCCACCGAGGCGCGTCACCCCGACCCGGTGAAGGAGTTGGCGTGTTTGCCCCAGCCCTTTACGGTGGTGTACAGCATCTGGGCGGTATGTAAGGAGCTGGCCAGAGGCGACTATAAGGCGTTGAGCCACACCGCTACCCGCCACGTGGTGGATGCGGCGGTAGACGGCCTGCCGGTGGTGGGCGCTGTTGCCACGGCACAGGCGCTGGCCGCTCTGCGGGATGCCCACGCCGATAAGCAGGATACCGCCGACCTGGAAAAGGCCTTTCACCTGGCGGTGGAGAGTGAGTGCCCCCTGTCTTTGTGCGCCACCTATATCCGTGATCATATCCCCGCTCTGCTGGGCGAGGAACCGGAAGAGGATGTGCCGGTCGCATTGCCGGAAGGCGAGGAGACCACCGATGAAACCTGAGTTTCCGCTGAATTCCTTGGGCCTAACCCATAAGTTTATGGCGGATCACATCCGTCCCGGTGACGTGTGCATCGATGCCACCGCCGGAAAAGGACGGGACACCCTGTTCCTCTGCCGATTGGTGGGGGATAGCGGTCGGGTGTTGGCTATGGACGTACAGCCCGATGCCATCACCCAGACCCAAGCACTGCTGGAGCGGGAGGGTGTATCCCAGATTGCTCGGGTGGTGCTGGATTGCCACAGCCGGATGGGGGAATACGCCCAGCCGGAATCGGTGGATGGTATTATGTTCAATTTCGGATGGCTTCCCGGTGGAGATCACACCGCCTTTTCTCACCCGGACACCAGCATCTCCGCCATCGAGGCGGGTTTGGAACTGCTCCGACCCGGTGGCGTGATGAGCCTGTGCATTTATCACGGACGGGAAAACGGTACCACCGAGCGGGACGCTCTGCTGGCCTATCTGCCCACCTTGGACAATCGGCGCTATACGGTGATTCGGGGTGATTTTATCAACCGCACCGGCGACGTACCCATCCCGGTATTTATCATCAAGGAATAATCAAAAACCGCCGAGGGACATCCTCGGCGGTTTTTCTCTTTGGATGTATCGCAAAAAAGAAATTGAATTTTCCCCTTTGCCGTGCTATACTGAAAGCATCTTAAGGAAAGGTTGAGGTGAATTATGAGAACAAAAAAGAGGTTCTCCCTCTCCACAACCCAAATCATATTGTTGAGTTTTCTGCTGGTGATTCTGCTGGGCAGTTTGTTGCTCAGCCTACCTGTCAGCAGTGCCGACGGTCGGGGCATCCCGTATCTGGACGCCCTGTTTACCGCCACCACCGCCACCTGTGTGACCGGTCTGGTCACCGTCACCACCGCCACCGCCTGGAGCACCTTTGGTCACGTGGTGATCTTGTTGCTCATCCAGATTGGCGGTTTGGGCGTCATCACGGTGGCCTCTTGGCTGATGTTGCTGATGCACCGCAAACTGCGCCTAAAGGACAATCTGTTGTTACAGGACGCCTTTAATTTAGGCACCCTCTCCGGCTTGGCCAAGTTTGTCAAAAAGGTAGTTTTGGGCACCTTGGTGGTAGAGGGTATCGGCGCACTGCTGTATATGACGGTGTTTATCCCCCAGTTTGGCTTGCGGGGTATTTGGATAGCGGTGTTTACGTCGATTTCCGCTTTTTGTAATGCGGGTATCGACATCATCGGCGACACCAGCCTGTGCGCCTATGCCACCCACCCGGTCATCAATTTGGTCACTATGGGTTTGATCGTTTTGGGTGGTTTGGGTTATATCGTTTGGTGGGATATTATCCGGGTTTGCCGCCGGCATACCTGTCGGCGGTGGCGTCACCTGACCCTCCACTCCAAGATTGTTCTGACCACCACGGCGTGGCTGGTTGTGGGTGGCGGTATCCTGCTGTTTGTTACGGAATACCATAACCCCGCCACCATCGGCGATAGAAATTTGTGGGACAAGATTCAGATTGCCCTGTTTCAGTCGGTGACCACCCGTACGGCGGGCTTTGCCTCGGTACCCCAAGAGAATCTCACCGGCGCCGGATCGCTGGTATCGATGCTGCTGATGTTTGTGGGCGGTTCTCCGGTGGGTACCGCCGGCGGTATCAAGACCACCACCCTGGCGGTGTTGGTTGCCTCGGCTTTCTGCACCATTACCGGACGCCAGCAGGTGTCCCTCCACCAGCGCAATCTCTCTTCTGCCGTGTTGCAAAAGGCGGTGGCAGTGGTGGGTATGTCCTTTGCTATTTTGTGTCTATCCACCTTTGGTTTGGCGCTGGCGGTGGATGCGCCCTTGGCCACCATCCTGTATGAGACCACCAGCGCCACCGCTACGGTGGGTCTGACCCAGAATCTTACCCCTCTGCTGAATGGGTGGGGTAAGCTGATTATCATTGCGACTATGTATTTTGGCCGTATCGGTCCCATTTCGTTGGCGATCGCCCTAGGCACCAGAAAAGAAAGTGTCAACAACATCCAGAATCCCACCGAAGAAATCAGCGTGGGATAAGAAAAGGAGCTGGTTATGAATATGAAAAAGACGTATGCTGTGCTGGGTCTGGGCCGTTACGGCACCGCCGTGGCGCAGGAATTGGCCGCCGCCGGAGCTGAGGTGCTGGCGGTGGATGAAAACCAGGGATTGGTCAATTCTGTGGCCGCCACCATCCCCGTAGTTAAGTGTGCAGACGTTACCGACCCGGAGGTGTTTGACCTGTTGGGCATCGGCAATATGGACGTGGTGATTGTGGCTATGGGTAGTCATCTGGAGGCCAGCGTAATGGCGGTGATGCTGTGCAAAGAGGCCGGCGTGCCCACCGTCATCGCCAAGTGCGCCACCGAAACCCACGGCAAAATCCTGGAAAAGGTGGGCGCTGACCAAACCATCGTCCCGGAGCAGGAATCCGGCTTCCGCTTGGCGATGAATCTGCTGTCTTCCGGATTTGTGGATATGATGGAGCTGACCGACCAGGTGTCGCTGATCGAGCTGGATGTAAAATCCGCTTGGGTCGGTAAGAGTCTGATTGACCTAAATTTGCGCAAAAAGTACGACATCAACGTGGTGGCCATCCGGAATAACCAAGACATTTCGGTGACCATAGACCCCTCTGCGCCGCTGAAAAAAGAGGAAAAACTGGTGGTTATTGCCGACACCGATAAACTGCGTAAGTTGAAAGAATAAATAAAAAAGCCGAGGCTGAATGCCTCGGCTTTTTATTATTTTCTTATTACCCGCAGAGTGTCGTAGCCATAATAGGCGAAGGTGCGCAGAGCGTTTTGGTCGATGACCTCGCCACCCACCAGGATGGGTACGGCGGGGGGACATCCCACAGTGGGGGATGCCAACACACGACCAAGGCAGTTTTCCACCGACAACATCTCTGCCGGGGAGAATAGCGCCGTCCGTAGGGACGTTGCCACCATCGGTACGGACAGGGTAGGGGGTGTGGCGGTCAAGGCGGTCTGTCTCGGTAAAGAGCCGAGCGCCGTTAAAACCCGCGCATAGTCCTCCGGGTCGTTGCTTGGGGAGAACATCAGCACCAAATAGTCCGGGTCGGCAAACTCGGGGTGGATATTTTGGGCTTGCAGATGCTCCGCCACTTGCTCACCGGTATAGCCATAGGCTTTGGTCGCCAAGGTCACCTTGGTAGGCTCGTCCCCAACCAGGGTATAGCCGGTAGTGGTCAGCGCTTCTTTCAGTTCGGCTACTCGCTCACAGCAACCCGCCAAATCCTCGGGGAATTTCTCTGCCAGATAGGGGTTTACCTTGTCCAGCGATTGAAGAATCACGTAGGAGGGGCTGGTGGAGGCAAACAGATTCAGGGCGTGTTCCACCTGATTGCCTAGGGTTGCTACACGCTTGCTCACGTGCAGATAGGCACCGCCGGTGAGCACCGGTAGGGTCTTGTGAGCCGAGTCACAGCACAGATCCGCACCCAACGAGAGGGGATGTCCATCGGTGGGTAAAAACTTGAGATAGGCGCCGTGGGCGTTGTCCACCAACAGCAGAACGTCCCGTTGGTGGCACACCTCGGCTAAGGCAGAAATGTCCAACACATTGCCCAAATAGTCCGGACTGGTCACGTACACCGCCGCCGGTTTTTCGCTCAAGTTATCCAGCGCCTGAGCCAATCCATCGGCGGTGATGGGGCAGATGGTGAGGGTATCACCACCCCACAGCCACTCCACCGATGCGTCCAATAGGGCGCAGGCGGTGATAAAGGTGCTGTGGGCGTTGCGACCCGCCAGGATGGTGCGCCGACCGGTGGCGGTCATCGCCAAATACAGCATCCCACGGATGCAGAGGGAAGACCCCTCGGTGGAATACACCGTCCGGGCAGAGCCAAACAGCGCGGTGGCGTTGTCCTCGCTTCGGCGGATGATGCCGTGGGCGTGATACAACACGTCCGCGCCGGCAATCTCGGTGATGTCCATCGGCTCACAGCCCAGGTGGGAGACACCCTTATGCCCCGGCATATGTAGGCGGACAGCGTCACTGTCGCCATAGGCTTTTACGAAATCGCAGATGGGGGTGTTCATTCCTCATCACCCAGAGTCTTAGCTACTTCTACCATAATGGCGCACTCCATCCGCTTGCGGAACAGCTCGCAGCCGTATTTGTATACGCCGGTGACCGATCCGGTGGCGTGATAGGCATTGGCGGCGCAACCGCCGGAGCAATACAGTTTTGCCCAGCAATCGGCGCAGTCGGGACGGGCGTACACGTTACAGGCGGCAAATTCGCACTGGGTGGCGGTGTTGGTCACACCCTGCCAAATATCGCCCAGCTTAAAGGCCTCTTCGCCTACGAACTGGTGACAGGGATACAGGTCACCCCAGGGGGTTACCGCCATATATTCGGTGCCGCTGCCACAGCCGGATACCCGCTTGTAGATACAGGGACCGCCCTTCAGGTCGATCATATAGTGGTAGAAGGTAAAGGGATTACCCTCTTTGTGCCGTTTCAGCATCAGTTCGGCCAGTTTCTCGTACTGGTCCAGCACGATGGGCAGATCCTCGGCGGTGAGGGCAGAGGGATCCTCCGGTGCGCACACCACCGGCTCCATAGACAGCTCGGTAAAGCCCAGATCCAGCATCTGCTGGATGTCTTTCAGGAAGTCGGGATTGGCGTGGGTAAAGGTGCCACGCATATAATAGTTCTTGCCACCACGGGCCTCTACGAATTTCTGGAACTTGGGCACAATCTTTTCCCAAGAGCCGTTGCCGGCATAGTCCACACGATAGCGGTCGTGAATCTCTTTACGACCGTCCAGGGACAGCACCACGTTGCTCATCTCACGGTTGGAGAATTCAATCACGTCGTCGTCCACCAGCACACCGTTGGTGGTGAGGGTGAAACGGAAGCGCTTGCCGGTCTCCTTTTCCCGCTGACGGGCATAGGCCACCAGCTCTTTGATCATATCCCAGTTCATCAGCGGCTCGCCACCGAAAAAGTCCACTTCCAGGTTGTGGCGGGTACCGGAATTCTCGATCAGGAAGTCCAGGGACCGCTTACCCACCTCCAGGCTCATCAGGGCACGGTCGCCGTGATAGTTGCCCTGGCTGGCAAAGCAATAGGAACAGTTCAGATTGCAGGTGTGGGCCACGTGCAGACACAGCGCCTTGACCACGCCGGCGGTCTTCTGCTTGAGGGTGTCTGCCATGGGCTTGAAGGTGTCGGGAGTAAACAACTGACCGGCCTCTTTCAGTTCGCCGATCTGGTCATAGCACTCGGCCAGTTCCTCGGCGGTGACGTCCTCACGATCGCCGTATTTTTCCAGCATATCCGCCAGTAGAGTCTCCCGGTCGGTTTGCTCGTATAATCCAATCATATCGTAGGCGATCTCATCCACCACGTGGACCGAGCCGGAGCAGATGTCCAGCACGATGTTCAGACCGCCCAGTTGGTAACGGTGTACCATAGTATCACTCCTAATATATAGCATAAAAAATGTCGCCATCGTCCGATGGCGACATTTCTGTTTGAGCCAATTACTTGTTCTCGCACTCCTGGTTGGCAATGCCGCAGCTGGTCTTGCAAGCAGACTGGCAGGAAGTCTGGCACTCGCCGCAGCCGCCGTTCTTGGCGCTGTCGCACAGATTCTTGGTCTCGATGGTCTTAATGCGCTTCATAACAAAAGTCCTCCTTGTTACTTAATTTTCCCCATTGTAGCACACTTTTTTTTATAAGTCAATGACAGTTAACGGGAATTTCAGCATTTTTCCGCTTCCTATTGCAACCATTACCAAAAAATGCTACAATAGACCCCAAAAGGAGAGATGCCCCATGCGTAACACCACCCTGTGTTATATCCACCACGAGGGAAAGACCCTGCTTCTCCATCGGGTGAAAAAGGAAAACGACCTAAATAAAGACAAATGGATTGGCGTGGGCGGCGGCTTTGAGGACAAAGAAAGCCCGGAGGATTGTCTGCTCCGCGAGGTGTACGAGGAGACCGGCTTGACCCTCACCCGGTATGCCTATCGGGGTATCGTCACCTTTGTCTCGGATAAATGGGAGACCGAGTATATGCACCTGTTTACCGCCGACCGGTTTGTCGGCGAACTCAAAGAGTGCGATGAGGGCACTCTGGAGTGGGTGGAGGATGCGGTGGTGCCCACTCTGCCCACCTGGGAGGGTGATCGGATTTTTCTCCAGTTGTTGGAGCGGGATATGCCCTTTTTCTCTCTCAAACTGGAGTATCGGGGCGAGACCCTGGTGGGCGCGGTGCTGAACGGTACGCCACTGTCCCTGTGATTACGGAGTGTTAGGTAAGGAGATGCTGTATGCTTGACAATTTTCTCACCATCGGCGGTCAGGTGCTGACCCTGTTTTTGCTCATCGGCACCGGCTTGCTCTGCGCCAAAACCCGCCTGCTGAACGAAACGGCGGTCAAGGCCATGGCCAACGTGGTTTTATATGTGGCCACCCCGTGCGTGATCATTAAGTCTTGTATCCGCGAGTTTGACCCGGCTATGCTGTGGGGCTTTCTCACGGTGGTGGCGGTGGCAGCGGTCAACCACCTGTTGCTGATGCTGGTGGCACGGCTGGCCTTTCGCGGTGGGGAAGAGAACCGCCGCCGCGTATTGCGGTGCGCCGTGGTGTTTTCCAACGCCGGGTATATGGCCATTCCTCTGCAACAGGCCATTTTGGGTAACGTCGGCGTGTTCTACTGCGCCGCCTACATCATTGTGTTTAACGTGTTTTTGTGGACTTACGGCCTGGTGGAGATGAGCGGTCAGCGGAAACTGTCCGTCAAACAAATTCTGCTCAACCCCGGCGTGATTGGCGTGGCGGTGGGCCTGATTCTGTTCCTGTTTCCCATTCCCGTGCCCACGCTGTTGCAGGATGCGGTGGGGCATCTGGCGGCGCTGAATACCCCGCTGCCTATGATCATCATCGGTTATTATTTGGCGCAGACCAATCTGCTGACCGCCCTGCGGGATAAAGCGGGGTGGCTGTGTATGGTCCTGCGGTTGACGGGTATGCCGTTGTTGGCCCTGGGCGGACTGCTGTTGTGCGGTGTCCGTGGGGATGTGCTGACAGCGTGTATGATTTGCATTGCCACCCCGGTGGCCACCGCCGGCACGATGTTTGCCGCACGGCATAATCGGGATACCGGCCTGTCGGTGAATCTGGTGTCGGTATCCACCCTGTTGTCGGTGGCGACTATCCCGGTGCTGGTGGCGCTGACCGGATGGCTGGGGTCGATTCTGTAACGAGGTGAGTGTATGGCTATACAACTGCACGAGTTTTCCATACCCTTTGCGGGTGTTTCCCGCAAGGTGATTTATCATTTCAGCGATTGCCACTTGGGTGTGGCGGACGCCGATTCCACCCCCGACGAGGTGGCGGTGGCGGAAAAAGCCGCCAAGGAGTTTGACGATTGCCGGCGGTGGTTTGCCGACCATTGCAAAGAGCCTTTTGATGCTTCGCTGACCGCTCAGGCGTATTTTGAGGAGATGCTATCCACCTGTGCCGATGGCGACGCCGTGCTGTGTGCCGGCGACTTGGTAGAGAGTTTTGTGCCCGCTACCTTGCGGTACGTGGATAAGGCTACCGCCCATCTGCCCTTTATGACCGTCTGTGGCAACCACGATACTCCGGATAAGTTCCCGGAGGGGTATGCCCTCTCGGTGGCCAAAGAGCCGGTCCAGAAGATGGACCTGGGGGATATGCTGGTGCTGGGCTTTGACGATAGCCGACGGGTGATTACCCCCCGGCAGTTGGACGCTCTGCGGACGGCGCTGGCGGGAGAAAAGCCGGTGGTGATTCTGCTCCACATTCCCTTTGCGGTACCGGAGAACGAGGCGATGCTCCGTGGCTGTGGCGAGTATTTCCGCCTGAACCACGACGATTGCCCGGCAGAGAATCTGGAGTTTATCCGCCTGATTACCGAAAATGCCCATCGGGTGGTGGCGGTGCTGGCGGGTCACCTGCACTTTAACCACACCTGTCCGGTGACCGACACCCTGACCCAATACGTGTCCTCTCAAGGTATGTGCGGACATCTAAATCGGTATGTAATCGGAGAGTGATTGTGATGGTAAATTGCATATTTAGTGATATAACAGAACGGGATATGGATTTACTCTTTATGGAAGAGTTTATTTGTTCCTCCGATTTCCTGGATTTGTTTCTAAAACGCACTGCTTTTACCGGCGCAAGAGTGGTAAAAGTAGAGCAGTCCAAGACTCATCCTCAATGGGGTGAATCGGATATAACCGTTATCGTAGAAAAAGATGGGCAATACCACGGATTGCTCGTTGAGGATAAGATTGATGCCATCGAGCAACCTCAACAAGCGTACCGGTATGTTCAGCGCGGAAACATAGGAATAGAAGAGGGGAATTACATCTCTTTTTCTACATTTATCATAGCACCGCAAAAGTATTTAGATGTAAATGCGGAGGCAGAACGATACCAATATCAAATTTCTTATGAAGAGTGTTTAGCTGTGTTTGAAGGGAAGAACGACTCTCGATCAATTTTTAAGAAAGCACAGATAATACAAGCCATTGACAAACAGAAAAAAGGATACCAAGCAGTTGCTGACAACCGCGTTACTGCTTTTTGGAAGCTCTATGCAGAACAATATTGTGGCAAATATGGCAATTTCCCGGAGCTGATTGACAATGTAAAAGAACGACCTGCTTCCTCTGTGTGGGTGTATTATCGCACTGGCTCTCCTAAAATCCACATTATCCACAAAGCGATGGACAAGAGAAGAGGAGTAGGTTTTGTAGACATTCAGTTTGAGGGCTTGGTAGAGAGAAAAAGAGAACTGGAAATACTGTGTCAGCAAACTTTTGGCAACTTGTATGATATAGGGTTGCAGGTGGAGTCAGCAGGGCAATCGGTAGTTATCCGCGCACAGGTGCCGGCGGTAGATTTTAGTGACGATTTTGAAAAGCAGAAACGTGAAGTGGAAACCGCTTTGCAAAAAGTGGTTTATTTACGAAAAATGCTTGACGATCTACCCAAAGAGCAATTAAATAGATGGATAAACGGATAAAAAAGCACCGCTTTTGCGGTGCTTTTTTCTTTTTCACCCCTACCATTGTCCGTATTTTTACCCACTGCTTGCGCTATACTTAAGTCACAGCAGAGGCGGTGAACGCCATGCAGACAGAGGAGAGGATACCAATGCCTATTCTGGATAAATCCCAGTGTGCAGAGAAACTGCACGCGTATTACCTGACCAAGTACGGCAAACAGGACACCGACGTGTGGTACGAGCAACCGGCGGTCAACGTGTGGGTTTTTGGCCGCGATAACCAAATCATCACCCTAAAAAGCGATGTAATAACCGGTAACGTGACCGAAACCGTTGAAACAAAGCGGGTATAGCATTGTCCGTATTATCGGACAAAAATGGTGGTATATTAAAGACACAAAAGAAAAAAGGAGTGACCAATATGTTTACGTTTTTTGGATTATTGTTCGGTTTATACGCCCTTTTGCAGGCCTTTGCCGTGTGAGAGGAGATCAAAATGTTTGGTTTAGTTATTCTGTTCGGTGTTTTGTATTTTCCGCTGGGCGTGATTTTCGCACTGGCAAAGAAGTATCAGTAAGGAGGAGTCGTTATGGGTTTGTTTGGTAATGTGTTTGATTTTGACGGCGACGGCAAGCTGGATGCCTTTGAGAGTGCCGCCGAGTGTGGCTTCATTATGGAGATGATGGACGCCGAGAAAAACGATGCCCTCACCGGCGCGGGTATTGATCCGCTGGCGTTGGAGGATATGGGCTATTTCGAGCGCCGTGAAGCGTTGGAAGAGGCCGGCTTGGACCCGGACGATTTCGACTGCGATTGACAGGAGGATTGGTTATGGGTCGCCAATCCGGAGAAATTTTATTCAATTGACGGGGCATTGTCCTTTTTAACACCCAATGGGTGCGGTATACTATAGTCACAGCAAAGGGGAATACACTTTCTGTTTTGTCATCTTTCTAACCTTTTTCCTTTCTCTTTTTCTTACTCTCTTTCTACCTTTTCTTTTATGTATTGTCCGGGTTCGACGGTCTTTCCCCTGCCGTTGGACACGGACGGAGGAAAGCCGGGGCTCAGGTCCCGGCTTTCCCCTTGACATCCCGGTGTAAACTGGGTATAATGATACTCCACCACACATCCGGGGGCGTAAAGGTTTCGACGGGGATTGTGAGGTATGGTAAGCGAGTAGTGGCGTTGGACCACTTTAAAACCGACAATTTTTAAACAATAAACGACAACTCTAAAGTTGCTCTGGCTGCTTAATTAATGCAGCCCGTCCTGTCTCGGAGTACCGCGGCCGAGAACAGGGCGTCGATTAGCGGTGAACGTGAACGACAGGGTGCCACCCCTGACGTCACGGCGTAGTGGCTACCGTAGCGCATAGCCTGTCCACCGGCGATGCGTGAGGGGAATCCCAAAAGACGGACTGCACTCGGAGAAAGCTGTATCAAGTGGTTTTCGGACGCGGGTTCGATTCCCGCCGCCTCCACCAAAAAAGCGCCGGGGACTCCTTTTGGAGTCCCCGGCGCTTTTCCGTTGTAGCCGTCGCGAATACGAACCCCGAAAATGCCACATAGTGGCATTTTCTTAGGTTTTGCGCTGGCAGAAACTGCGAAGAGTATCAACCCGGCGCAAAACCGGGGTTCAGATTCCCGCCGCCCGGACTTCACCGCCGAGGGAAACTCGACGGACTTCGCCGTAGGCGAACGTCCACGATTCCCGCCGCTCGAACTTCGCCATCGAGGGAAACTCCCTCCGTCACGGCTGGCGCCGTGCCACCTCCCTCGGGGAGGGAGGCATACTTCCTTTTCGCACTGTTGCCATTCCGAAAAACTTGTGCTACAATAATTGCAGACCTATAAACTTGAATTTGACGAGGTGATTTGCTATGAAGAAGGAACTTAATGAGAATAGTGTTCGTGTTATTAAAATAAGCAAAGAAGCATTATTCGAATTTATATATGAAAAGTTTATAGATGATGAAGAATTATTCTTCGATATTGATTTGTTAGATGTCACAAGCACTTTTGATATTAATTTTGAGAGAGGAGAGTTTATTTGCTGTGTTTCCAAAGCCGAAGATGCTGATGGAAAGATTCTTAAACTTCCAGAAGAGATTGATTTACAGCAACTCATGGTGAACATTCCAGATACTACGTCAACAATGTTTGCTGATAGCAGATACAAAGAATTCACCAAGGAAGAATTGATAGAGATATCAAAGAAGGCAAAAAACAGTTAAACAAATTCCAATTTGACGAATAGTTGCAACAGATAAAAAGAGGGGGGACCATCGTCCCCGCTCTTTTTAATGGGCATATACTTGCCGTATCATTGCTTTTCGCGCCTCTTCCGCAAACTCGCAAAACCTCGGGTTGTAAACCGAGTTGAGCAAGTCTCGGGAAATTGTGTTAAAGACCATAGGTGCCTCGCCTCCACCAAAATGCAAAGGGCACCCATTTGGGTGCCCTTTTTGCATTTTGGCGCAGGCCAGCGGGCGGATTGCCCGCTGAATATGGCCGCTATGCGGCCATATTCCAAGGTTTTAGCGGTGTGCGAATTTGTGGTTGTGCAGAAACTGCTCGACCGCTAAAACCAGGGTTCAGATTCTCGCCGCCCGGACTTCGCCGCAGGCGAACGTCCACGATTCCCGCCGCTCGGACTTCACCGCCGAGGGAAACTCCCTCCGTCACGGCTGGCGCCGTGCCACCTCCCTCGGAGAGGGAGGCTTATCCGGCTCGGCGCAAAACCGGGGTTCGATTCCGCGACTTCGGCTACGCCGCAGTCGGTCGAGATTTCTTTTGGATTGCAGGCATATTGCCATTCCGAAAAACTTGTGCTACAATGTAGGCAGACCGATAAACTTGAATTTGTATAATACTGAGTAAGAAAAATTTCTGGATACAATATATGGAGGTAATGAAAAATGACAGAACACGAAAAAATGCTAGCGGGATATTTAATCTACGACCCATTCGCGGAAGGGATGCCCGAAGAGCGAACGAAGGCACATCGTCTATGCAAATTATATAATGATACGTTTGAAACAGAAATAGAAAAACGCGGGGAAATCTTGGATGAACTAATGCCGAATAAAGGCGAAAATGTCTATTTACAAGGACCTATTTATTTTGATTTTGGAACCAATATTTCCATGGGTGACAATAGTTATGCGAATTTTAATTTTACAGTGTTGGATGAGGGAAGCGTTACGATTGGCAAGTCGGTGTTTATCGGACCAAATGTTGTGATGGCAACGGCAATTCATCCACTGTGTTATGAGGATAGAAATCCATTTTTTAATACAAAGACAGGTACGGTTACCAATTTAGAATATACTGCGCCAATTACGATTGAAGATAATTGTTGGATTGCGGCAAGTGTTACCATTTGTGGTGGTGTAACCATAGGAGAAGGATGCGTGATTGGCGCAGGGAGTGTCGTGAAAAAAGATATTCCGCCACATAGTCTGGCAGTTGGAAATCCTTGTCGTGTGATTCGTCAAATTACAGATGCAGATAGATTATCCGCACATCCAGAACTTTATGCAGATTAATCACTTTGAAATTATGAAATAAGCAATCACTAATGTATCGCGAAACAGAAAGTCATTAGCTATACCAATTCCAATTTGACGAATAGTTGCAACAGATAGAAAGAGCGGGGACCATCGTCCCCGCTCTTTTTAATGGGCATATACTTGCCGTATCATTGCTTTTCTCGCCTCGGCAGCAAACTCGCAAAACCTCGGGTTGTAAACCGAGTTGAGCAGCTCTCGGGAAATTGTGTTAAAGGTCATAGGTGCTTCGCCTCCACCAGAAAAGAGAAAAGGGACTCCCGATGGGAGTCCCTTTTTCTTTTTGGTTATGGCAGGCGGCAGATCGAACCCTGCGATGTTTTCCGCTTTTGCGGAGCGAAACGGCGGTTGTTTAAACCGCCGAGGGAAACTCGACGGACTTCGCCGTAGGCGAACGTCCACGATTCCCGCCGCCCGGACTTCGCCATCGAGGGAAACTCCCTCCGTCACGGCTGGCGCCGTGCCACCTCCCTCGGGGAGGGAGGCATACTTCCTTTTCGCACTGTTGTCATTCCGAAAAACTTGTGCTACAATGGATGCAGACCGATAAACTTGAATTTGCAGAACAGTTCACCAAAGTGAATTAGCGAGGAAACTATGAACATTAAACTTTTACCGATGACAATGGAAGACATACCACGATTTAAACACGATATTCAAGAAGCATTTCAAAAAGGCTTTGAGGATGTATATGGAGAAACCGAAGGAACCATATTGCCAGAGAAAGATATTGACCGTTCTTTGAATGCGGATGGATGTGTTGCATATAAGGCGATTGAGAACGGTGAAATGGTTGGAGGTGCAGTTGTTGTGATAGATAGCAAAACACAACATAATCACCTCGATTTGCTGTATGTGAAATACGGCATTCAGACAAAAGGTGTTGGTTTTGCTATTTGGAATGCAATTGAAAAACTTCACCCCGAGACAAAGGTATGGGAGACCTGTACACCATATTTTGAAAAACGGAATATCCATTTTTATGTTAATAAATGCGGCTTTCACATTGTAGAATTTTTTAATAAGCACAATCCTGACCCTAACGACACAGAAGAATTCATTGGGGATGGCGGAGATGGAATGTTTGTTTTTCAAAAACAGATGTAATATACCAAATTCCACTTTTTTCCACCGATATTCCGTCCGGGATTGCGCATTCTACTAGCAGTCGCAGCGGACACCGTCCGGTTGCGGCATACCGTGCCGGACGGCTCGTTTTTTGGTGGGATGGCGATGGCCTATCCCGGAGCACAAACGATCCATTCGGCGCTCATATAGAGGCCGACAATCGGCCTTTGCCGTCTCGGCAATTACCATCGACAACCGGTAATTGCTGGGGCGGCTTGATTTTTTTGCAGAACTGTGTTATAATTGCTTAGATTTCGCCTGAAAGGATGACGGCTATGGAACGCATTGCCAGTTTTTGCATCAATCACGATACCCTGACCCCCGGTATGTATCTGTCCCGGGTAGACGGTGACGTATATACTTACGATTTGCGGTTTGTCCGCCCCAACACCCCGCCCTATCTGCCCACCGACGCTATGCACACCATCGAGCATCTGGTGGCCACCTACGTGCGCAACAGCGCCCACAAGGACGGCATCATTTATTTTGGCCCGATGGGCTGTCGCACCCGCTTTTATTTCCTCACCCGTGGTCTGTCCCACGCCCAGGCCATCGGCCTGATGCGGGATGCGGTTGCTTTTACCGCCGACTATGAGGGCGCTATCCCCGGCGCATCGGCGGTGGAGTGTGGCAACTGGCTGGAGCACGACCTGGTCGGTGCCCGTGAATGGGCCAAGACCATGGTACCGGTGCTGGACGGCTATACCGAGGATGGGTTAACCTACCCCGAATAATTAGAGGTGACGTATGTCTGTTTGGAAGTATATTCTCCGTTTTTTGGCGGCTTTCTACCGGTTTGAATACTGGTTGGGCGTGGACACCATCCGCAAATGGCGGCATTTTAGCCGTTGGTTTGGATGGGTGTCCTATCCTGCACGCCGCACCATACGGTATTATTGGACCCGACGGATTAAGTGGCCCATCCACCGCTTTAATCGTAAACAGCGGATTCTCCGCCGGCGCACCGCTGCCGGTTTCCGCTATATCGGTCGTCGGGCGCTAAAAAATCCTTTTTCCATCATCCCCAACTTTTTCAAGTTGTTTGTCAGCGCCATCGACCACTATTGGGAAGAGCTTTGCTCTCTGGGTCGCTTTTTGGCGCCGGTGGGTGCCGGTGTGGTGCTGGCGCTGACCATAGTCGCCTGGATGAATGCGCCCTATCGGTTGAACCTGACCTATCAGGGTCAGTTGCTGGGCACCGTGACCAACGCCTCGGTTTACGAGGCGGGCGCCACCTTGGCGCAGGATCGTGTTATTAACGAGGATGACTCCTTCTCTGTGGATACTGTGCCCACCTACACCATCACCGTGCAGGGGTATAAGACCCCTCTTACCGAAGAGCAGGTTTGCGACGGCATTCTGCGCACGGCAGGCGATTCCATCGCCGAGGCCTGTGGTCTGTACGTAGACGGTAAGTTTATCGGCGCTATGGAGTCGGAAAAGGCGCTGAACGATTTGCTGGAGCAGATCAAGAAAAACCAAGCCGGCAAGGGCGCCGAAAAACACCGGGTGGAGTTTGTGCAAAAGGTGAAGACCTCGGAGGGCCTATATCCCATCTCCACCATCCGGGATAAAAAGACCATGAAAAAGAAGCTGACCGCCCAGACGGTGAAAGAGATGCAGTACACGGTGCAGGCCGGCGACGTGCTGGGTACCATTGCCCAGCAGTTTGACCTGACCACCTCCCAGCTGCGAGACCTAAACCCGGCGGTGGCCAACACCGACTACATCAACGTGGGGGATAAGCTGACGGTGCAACGTCCCCAGACCTTCTTGCAAGTCAAGGTGGTCAAGACGGTGAAATACACCGAGACCATCGACTATAACACCAAGAGAATTAACCGTGACGATAAACCCACCACCTACGTCAAGGTGATCACCCAAGGCCAAGAGGGCAAGCGGGAGATCCTGGCGGAGGATACCTACGTGGACGGCATCAAGACCGGGCGCAAGATCATCAAGCGCACCGTTATCAAAGAGGCGGTCACCAAGGTGGTGGAAATTGGTCAGAAAGAGGTGGTCAACTCCGATGGCGCTGTGATCCAGCAGGGTGACGGCATCTCTCGGGGCAATATGACCTGGCCGGTGCCCATTTGCCACCGGGTGTACCAGGGCTATCACCGTGGACACCTGGCCATCGACATCAGTTCCGGCCCGGTACCTGTGTTCAACGCCTCCTGCCTGGCGGCAGACGGTGGCACCGTCGAGTATGCCGGCTGGTACTACGGCTACGGCAAATACATCAAGATTCGTCATTCCAACGGTTTGGTAACCACCTATTCTCACCTGAACAGCATCAACGTGGTGGCAGGACAGCAAGTGTCCCGTGGCCAGTTGATCGGTCGTGTGGGCAACACCGGCTATTCCACCGGTCCTCACCTGCATTTTGAGGTGATCAAGAACGGTGTCCGTGTGAATCCCCTGAACTACGTAACCCCGTAAGAGTTTGAGCCGAGCAGTGCGTCGCACTGCTCGGCTTTTTTCGAGGGGTTGCAATTTTTTGAGAAATAGGGTATAATGATGATATATGTGTACCATTTCTAGTGCAAAAGGAGGTGGCAATATGGCTTTAAAACCGGCTATTTCTAAGCTGTGCTCCGATTTTTATCGGTTTCATTATTGGCTGGGTGCAACCGCCATTCGTAAGTGTCGGCGATTCGGTCGTTGGTTTGGGCGGGTATCTTACCCGGCACAACGCACCGTGCGGTATTATTGGACCCGTCGGGTAAAGTGGCCGGCCCATCGCTTTTTCCGTAAACAGCGCATTTTGGGACAGCGGATACGGACAGCAACCCGTTATCTGTGGCGAAAGACAAAAGAGCAACCCTCTTCCTTCTTTTCCACGTTTGCCCACCTGTGTGTCAGTGCGGTGGACCATTATTGGGACGAATTGTGCTCCCTTGGTCGCTTTTTGGCGCCGGCCGGCGCCACTGCGGTGCTGGCGCTGACGGTGCTGGGGTGGGTGAATGCACCCTATCGCCTGAGCCTAACCTATCGAGATCAAGAATTGGGTACGGTGGCCAGTGCCGCCGTATATAATGCCGGCGCCTCTATGGCCCAAGCGCGTGTCATTAACGAGGATGACTCTTTTGCCGTGGATGCGGTGCCTACCTATACCATCACCGTGCGGGAGCATAAGAGCCCCTTGACGGAAGAAGAGGTGTGCGACGGCATTCTGCGCACCTCCGGCGACGCCATCGTCGAGGCCTGTGGACTGTACGTGGACAACAAATTTGTGGGCGCCATGGAGACCAAAGAGATGATCGAGTCTCTGCTGGACTCTTACAAAGAGGGCTACGGTGACCCCAGCGACCCGGACCAGCGGGTGGATTTTGTGCAGAACGTCAAGATTACCGAGGGCCTGTACCCCAGTTCCACCATCAACGTGGTTGGTAAAATGAAGCGAAAACTGTCCGCCAAAACCTCTGAGGAGCAAATTTACACGGTGGCGGATGGGGATACCCTGTCCACCATCGCCCAGCAGTTCGACCTAACCACCGCCCAGTTGCGCCAGATGAATCCCTCCTATGAGAGTGGCGACGACATCAAGGCCGGCGACAAGCTGACGGTCAACGTGGCGGCCAGCTATCTGCAGGTCAAGGTGGTCAAGACGGTGCGGTATTCCGAAGTCATTGACTATCACACAAAGAGAGTACTCCGTGACGACAAGCCGGTGGGTTATGTACAAACCACCACCTATGGACAAGAAGGTCAGCGGGATATTGTGGCGGAGGATACCTATATCAACGGCATCAAAACCGGACGCAAGGTTGTGAAAAAGACGGTGGTAAAGGAGCCGGTCGCTAAGGTTGTGGAAGAGGGTACTAAAAAAGAAGACCCCTCTATGACCGGACCCGGCGACGGCGTTACCCACGGCAATATGATGTGGCCGGTACCGGTGTGCCACAATATGTCCCGTGGCTATTTCTATGGTCACTACGCCATCGATATTTGCAACGGACCGGTCAAGGTGCTGGGCAAACCGGCTGTGGCCGCCGACGGCGGTACCGTTATCTTTGCCGCCACCGGCTGGAACGGCGGGTTCGGCAATATGGTCAAGATTCAGCACGCCAACGGTCTGGTGACCCTGTATGCTCACCTGCAATCCGTTAAGGTGGTGTCGGGTCAGAAGATTTCCCGTGGTCAGACGGTGGGCTTGATCGGCAACACCGGCAACTCCGGTGGTCCTCACCTACACTTTGAGGTAATCAAAAACGGCGTTCGTGTGAACCCGCTGAATTACGTGAAACCCTAATCTTAAAAACCGAGCAACGTTACGTTGCTCGGTTTTTTTGCGCTCTTTCATAGCTGTCAAAATTTCTGCAAAAAATTTCACACTTTATCTTTATTTTTTTAATATATTGTGATAAAATATTATAATCTATAAGTATACTCGCTTATTATAGGCTTTTTTAAAGTGTAAGAAGCAAACTGCAAGGAGGGACGGGGAATGGCTCTGGATATGGATTTGGAAAACCGATTGGTATCCGCCGACTATCTGCCGGAGGACGATGGGGATAACCCCTTGCGTCCGCGCACCCTACGGGAATACGTGGGTCAGGAGAAGGTCAAGGAGAATCTGTCGGTGTTTATCGATGCCGCCAAAATGCGACACGAATCCCTGGACCATGTGCTGTTGTATGGCCCTCCCGGTTTGGGTAAGACCACTTTGGCGGCCATCATTGCTGCCGAGCTGGGGGTTAATTTCCGCGTTACCTCCGGACCGGCGCTGGAGCGTCCCGGCGACCTAGCGGCTATGCTGACCAATATGGAAGAGGGCGACGTGCTCTTTATCGACGAGATTCACCGCCTACCCCGCACGGTAGAGGAGATTCTCTATCCCGCCATGGAGGATTTCTCCATCGACATTATGCAGGGTAAGGGACAGGGCGCCTTGTCCATCCACCTGCCGTTACAGCACTTCACCTTGATTGGCGCCACCACCCGGGCGGGTCAGTTGTCCGCTCCTTTGCGTGACCGCTTTGGTGTGATTGCCCGCTTGGAGATGTACACCCCCGAGGAACTCTCCCGCATCGTCACCCGCAGCGCCAAGATTTTGGAAGCGCCCATCGACCCGGCCGGTGCGCTGGAGATTGCCACTCGATCCCGTGGCACCCCTCGTATCGCCAACCGTATGCTCAAGCGGGTGCGGGATTTTGCCGCCGTGCTGAATGATGGTGTCATTGACAAAAAGACCGCCGATCAGGCGCTGAACCGCCTGGAGGTGGATCACCTGGGTCTCGATTTGGTGGATCGCCGGATTTTGGAGGCGATGATCCGCCACTACAACGGCGGACCGGTGGGCCTGGATACCTTGGCCGCCGTCACCGGTGAAGAGGCCATCACCATAGAGGACGTATACGAGCCGTATCTGATGCAGTTGGGCTTTATCAACCGTACCCCCCGTGGTCGTGTGGTGATGCCCGCCGCCTATGAACATCTGGGCATTGAACAGAACGGACAGACACGATTTTGAGGTAGGATTATGAGAGCAGCAGATAAATGGATTGATTACGAATTGCTGGACGCTTCCCGTGGCGAGCGCCTGGAGCGGTGGGGTGATATCATCCTCATCCGTCCGGACCCCCAGATTTTGTGGGATACCCCCCGTAAGGATCCCCGCTGGAAACAGGCCCACGCCCGTTATCACCGGTCCAATACCGGTGGCGGTCAGTGGGAGCGGTACCGTCCCATCCCGGACAGTTGGCAGATCAACTACGGCGACCTGAAGTTCGCCTTGAAGCCCATGGGCTTTAAGCATACCGGTCTGTTCCCGGAACAGGCCACCAACTGGGATCTGATGGCCAACCTGATTAAGAAAGAGGATCGCCCCATTCGGGTGCTGAATCTGTTTGGTTATACCGGTGCCGCCACCCTGGCTTGTGTAGCCGCCGGCGCTCACGTGACCCACGTGGACGCCTCCAAGGGTATGGTAGCTTGGGGTAAGGAGAATGCCGTGTCTTCCGGTCTGGCAGACAAGCCGATGCGCTGGCTGGTGGACGATTGCCTGAAGTTTGTTCAGCGGGAACAGCGCCGTGGCAACACCTACGACGCCATTTTGATGGATCCCCCCAGCTATGGTCGTGGACCCGGCGGCGAGGTGTGGAAACTGGAAGAACAGATTTATCCTCTGGTGGCAGAGTGTGTCAAGCTCCTGTCTGACGATCCCCTGTTCTTCCTCATTAACTCCTACACCACCGGTCTGTCGCCGTCGGTAATGCAGTACGTGCTGGGCACGTTGCTACCGAAGAATATCGGCGGTACCCTGAGCGCCGATGAGATCGGTCTGCCGGTAACCAACTCCGGCTTGGTGCTGCCCTGTGGCGCTACTGCCCTGTGGCACAAATAAAAACGAATCTTTTCCGCTCATACGGCGTCAAAATGCTCGCAAATGCAACAAGCATTTGCTCCGCCTTTTCCTTGCCTGAGCGAAAAACCTTCGTTTTTCGGTTTTTGAATCAAAAAGAGTGAGTTCTCACTTGCGTAATTCCTCATTACTCATTCCTAATTTCTCATTCAACAAAAAAGGAGGTGGACTTGATGTCGATGCTAAAGGCTCAGGACGTCCGCTTTGACTACGTCTATGAAAACGAAGAACCCCAGGTGGTGTTGCGTGGGGTAGACCTAACCATCGAAAAGGGCAGTTTTGTGGCTCTGTTGGGACACAACGGCTGTGGCAAGTCCACCCTGTCTAAGCATTTTAACGCGCTGTTGTTGCCCACCGGCGGTCGGGTGCTGGTAGAGGGTATGGACACCTCTGACGAGCAAAACACCTATGCCATCCGCCGACGGGTGGGTATGGTACTGCAAAACCCCGATAACCAATTGGTGTCCACCATTGTGGAAGAGGACGTGGCCTTTGGCCCGGAGAACTTGGGACTGCCGCCGGCAGAGATACGCCGGCGCGTGGACGAGGCACTGGAGGCGGTGGATATGACCGCCTATCGGGACCATTCCCCCCACAAATTGTCCGGCGGACAGAAACAGCGCATCGCCATCGCCGGTGTGCTGGCGATGCACCCGGATTGCCTGATTTTGGACGAGCCCACCGCTATGCTGGATCCCCAGGGTCGGCGAGAGGTGCTGGACACCGTCTGCCGGCTGAATAAAGAGCAGGGCATGACGGTGGTGCTCATCACCCACTATATGGAAGAGGCCGCTTTGGCCGACCGTGTGGTGGTGATGGACGCGGGCGTGGTGGTGATGGACGACACACCCCGCCGGGTATTTGCCCAGGGCGACCGTCTGCAAGAGTTGGGGTTGGACATTCCCCAGCCTACCGCCCTGTGCGAGTGTTTGCGCAAAAAGGGTATATCCCTGGCAGAGGGCATCCTCACCCCGGAGGAATGCGCCGATGCGATTTTGCAACTACTGAACAAGTAACTAGGGAAGGAGATGTGCGCCGTATGGCGATCATTACGGTTGATAACATTACCCATATATACGGCGCCAAGTCGCCTTTTGAACAGCACGCTGTCCGTGGTGTCTCCTTGGAGATTCAGGAGGGCGAATTGCTGGGTATCATCGGTCACACCGGCTCGGGAAAATCCACCTTTATCCAGCACCTGAACGGTCTGCTCCGTCCGGACAGTGGTCGGGTGTTGTTGGAGGGTAAGGACATTTGGGAAAACCCCAAAAAGATCCGTGACGTCCGCTTTCAGGTGGGTATGGTGTTCCAGTATCCGGAGCATCAGTTGTTCGAGGATACCATTTATAAAGATATTGCATTCGGTCCCAAGAATATGGGGCTCTCTGACGACGAGGTGGATCGTCGTGTCCGCCAGGCAGCCGCCTATGTGGGTCTGTCGGAAGACCTGTTGGAGAAATCCCCCTTTGACCTGTCCGGCGGTGAAAAGCGACGGGCGGCCATTGCGGGTGTGATGGCCATGGAGCCTCGGGTACTGATTTTGGACGAGCCTACCGCCGGCCTGGACCCTCGTGGTCGTGAACAGGTGCTGGCGATGATTAAGGATTATCAAAAGAGCCGTGGCACCACCGTGCTGCTGGTGTCCCACAGTATGGAGGACGTGGCACGTGTGGCCGACCGTGTGCTGGTGATGGCCGGCGGGCGGGTGGCTATGCTGGATACGGTGGAGCGGGTGTTTTCCCAGGCAGAAGAACTGGAGCGCATCGGCTTGACCATCCCGGCGGTGACCAAGATACTGCTGTTGTTGCGCCGTTCCGGCGTGGCGGTGGACACCGCCGCCTATACGGTGGATCAGGCGGCAGAGCAATTGCTGACGTTGTTAGGAGGTGACGGCGTATGATGACCGATATCACCTTAGGTCAGTATTTCCCGGGCAACTCTCTGTTGCACCGTCTGGACCCCCGTATGAAGCTGGTACTGACCATGCTGTTCATCGTCTTGGTGTTCTTGCCCCAAAACTGGTGGGGTATGGCGCTGGTGGTGGCCTTTATGGCGCTGGTGGTGCTATTATCCCGTCTGCCGGTTCGCCTGTTGGTGCGCAGCATCAAGCCGGTGCTATTCATCGTAGCCTTTACAGCGGTGCTGAACGTGTTGTACGTCCACGATGGTGACACCCTATTCCGGTGGCAGTTTATCCACATCACCACCGGCGGTCTTACCAACGCCGCCTTTATTGCGGTACGTATTTTGTGCCTGATTGTGGGCAGTTCGATGCTCACCTACACCACCACCCCCACCGCTCTGACCGATGCCATCGAGCGCTTGTTGGCACCGCTGAAGTGGATTGGTATCAACCCCCACGAGTTGGCGATGATGATGACCATTGCCCTGCGGTTTATCCCCACCCTGATGGAGGAGACCGACAAGATTATGGCCGCCCAAAAGGCCCGTGGCGCCGATATGGAGTCGGGTGGATTGCTCAGCCGTGTGCGGGCGCTGGTGCCGATTCTCATCCCGCTGTTTGTGTCCTCTTTCCGCCGTGCCTATGACCTGGCTATGGCGATGGAGTGCCGTTGCTACCAAGGTGGCGAGGGACGTACCCGGATGAAACAGCTCACCACCGCACCTCGGGATTGGGTGGCGCTGGCGGTGTATCTGCTGGTGCTGACGGCATTGATTGTATTAAACATCTTACTTTGATAGAAAAGGAGGCGGTGCTATGCAGCGCATTATGCTCACGTTGCGGTACGACGGCACCGCCTATCACGGCTGGCAGGTGCAACCCAATGGGGTAACCGTCCAGCAGAGTCTGCAGGACGCCATTGAGAAAATCACCGGGGTACGCTCCGGCGTCATCGGTTGCAGCCGCACCGATGCCGGCGTCCACGCCGATATGTTCTGCTGCACCTTTGATACCGACAGCGCTCTGCGCGGGGATAAACTGTGCAGCGCTCTGAATTTTCATCTACCGCGGGATATTTCGGTGTACAACGCCCGTGAGGTGGCAGAGGACTTCCACCCTCGATACGCCGCCTGTGGAAAACGGTACGTCTACCGCATCTGGAATGGTCCCCAACGGCACCCGGTGTTTGACCGCTTTGCCATCCACCAGAAAAAACCTATGGACGTGGACAAGATGAATCGGGCGGCGGCCGACTTTGTGGGTCGTCACGATTTTGCCGCCTTTTGCGGTGCAGACAGCGACGTGCAAGGCTCCACCGAGCGTACCATCCACGCCTGTTCGGTAGTCCGAGAGGGCGAGATGGTGCTGTTTACCGTAGAGGGTGACGGCTTCTTATACAACATGGTGCGGATTATGGTGGGTACCCTGTTGGAGATTGAGGCAGGGCGTATGCCGGAGGACAGCGTCCCGACCATTATAGCGGGATGTGACCGCACTAAGGCGGGACCGACCGCTCCTGCCCGGGCGCTGTGCCTGGAGCAAGTATTTTACGAAGAACGATAAGGAGGACGCTATGGCACGAAAAAGTGAACATCAAAACCAAGGTCCTCTTACCGCAGAGCAAAAACGGATTATGCGCCGCCGTAGGGCACGCCGCCGTGCACTGGGTCGATTGGTGGCTCTGGCGCTGTTTGTGGCGCTGTTGGTGGTGGTGTGGCAAAATTGGGATGTTCTGGCACCCGACCGACTGATGAGCGAGTTTGAGATGCTGGTGGGCAGTGGCACCGGAGAATACCCGGTGGATATGTCCGGTACCGGTGTCAGCCGATTGGAAAAAGCCGATCAATATAGTGTGGTACTTACCGAGAGTCACCTCATATACTTAAATCACGGTGGCGCCGAGGTGGCACGTTACGCCTGTTCCTATACCACCCCGCTGATGCGCACCGCCGGTAAATACGTATTACTGGCAGAGCAGGGCGGTCGCCGTCTGCTATTGAGCACCCGTAGCAACCAAGTGCTGGAGCTGGAGGCAGAGTGGAACATCATCAACGTGGCGCTGAACAGCAAGGGCCAGATTGCGGTGCTTACCGACGGACCCCAGGGCTATGCCGTGCAGGTCAAGGTGTATAACCGCAAGGGCGAACCGCTGTACGTCCGTGACCGTAGCACCCTGGCTACCGACGTGGTGCTGTCTGCCGATGGCAAGCAGTTGGGTCTGCTCAGCCCCGAGGCGGTCAATGGATCGCTGAATACCAAAATGGAAGTCTTTTCTCTGAAAACCACCGACACCGAGGCGGTGTGCTCGTATACGGCCAAGGATACCCTGTTGTACCGACTGGCCTATTTGCAAAACGGCTGGCTGGCAGCCTTTGGCGAGAATGGCGCCGTAATGCTGGATACCTCTGATGGGCTGGCTACGGTATATTCCGCAGAGGGTATGAAGGTGCTGGGCTATGCCACCACCGGCAACCATCTGGCGTTGGCACTGCGTCCCTACGGCACCACCACTGGTGGCGAGATCCACGTGGTGGGCAAGGACGGCGAACCGCTGACCACGGTGGAGTTCGAGGGCGTGTTCCGCCATCTGTCCGGACAGGACGGCTCTTATGCTTTGCTCACCGATTCCCAGTTGCTAAAAATTGCCAAAACCGGTTTGACCGCCACGGCGGACACCGGCGCCGACGGACAGCAGGCAGTGCTGGACGGCGAAACCGGCATTGTGCTGGGTCTGAATCGTTTGGATAGTTATCCCTTATCTTGATTTTGCGGATTTACATAATAGGAGGATTAGAATATGGCATACTTAATAGATGGAATCGCAATTGCCCTGTTTGCGGTAATGGTGTTTTTCGGTTATAAAAAGGGTTTTATCCGCACCGTATCCGGTGTGTTGTCCTTTGTGTTGGCTCTGGTGCTGTCTTCGGCGCTGGCGGCTCCGGTGGCTGACTACGTGTACACCACCGGTATCCAGCCCACCGTCGTCCAAAAGTTAGAGGACAATTTGGGTAAGGACAGCCCCACCGTAGAGCGTCTGGAGGAGGCTCTGGAGGATATGCCCGCCTTTATCACCAGCCAGCTGTCGCTGTCCGGTATCACCGATGGCGAAACTCTGCTGAAGTACGTGGGCAAGGTACCGGACGGCGACACCGCCACCGAAAAGATTGAGTCCACCATCGTACGTCCGGTGGTGTATCCGGTACTGGAGGCGGTCTTCTCCTTGGTGCTGTTTATTGTGTTGCAGGTGCTGATTGGCTTTGTCCTGCGTCTGCTGAATCTGTTGGCAAAACTGCCGATCATCAAAAAAATCAATAAGTGGGCCGGTGTGATTGCCGGTGCTATCCAGGGTGTGTTGTGGGTACTGTTTGCCATCGGCGTGCTGGAGTTGCTGATCGCCTCCGGTCTGGTCGAGACGCTGACCCCGGCTCTGGTAGAGGATACCATCCTGGTGTCTTGGCTGTCTGGGCTGAATCCCTTTGGCAGTGTGCTGAAAGATTTGTTGATGATGGGCTGATAGCAAATTGTTTACGGCTATTTGAGGTGTATGGTGATGAAAATTCTGAATATCGAATGGAAATGGAACATTCCCAACGCCTTATCGTTGTTTCGCATCCTTTTGGTGCCGGTATTTTTGGTGTTGTACCTGTCAGATTCCGTGGCGCAAGAATGGGCGTTTCTCACCCTGTTGGTGTCCGGTATCACCGATATACTGGACGGGTTTATCGCCCGCAAATGCAATCAAATAACCGACTGTGGTAAGTTGCTGGACCCCTTATCCGACAAACTGACACAGGTGGCGGTGGTGGTGGCACTCACCACCCGCTACACCGAGTTGTTGCCACTGACCATACTCTGTTTTGTCAAAGAGGTTTGTCAGGGTATCGGCGGCGTTCTGTTGCTGAAAAAAGGTAGTGCCGTCCGTGGATCCAAATGGTTTGGCAAAGCGTCCACGGTTGTATTCTATATCTGTATGCTCATATTGGTGCTGTGGTCGGATGACCTATACGTGTTGCGCTGGGTGCTCATCGGCGTGGCGGGCACCAGTATGCTGATGGCCTTTTTGGGGTATTTGCAGATGTTTGTTGCCATCTCCCGAGAGGAAGGGCAGAGTCCGCTACCCAATGAGACCACCGAGAAAGGGTAATTTTCTATGATGTTGTGTTCGAAATGTAAAAAGCGTCCGGCGGTGGTGTTTGTCACTCGTACCGACGGAAAAGAGAGTCAGAACGAGGGCTTTTGTCTGTCCTGCGCCAAAGAACTGGGCATTAAACCTGTCAACGATATGCTGGAGAAATTTGGCATCAGCGACGAGGACATGGAGCAGATGGAGTCCCAGATGACCGAGATGCTGGCTATGGCGGAAGAAGAAGGTGGCGCCGAAGAGGGTTTCTCGCCCGGTGGTGCGCCCTCTTTCCCCTTCCTGCAGAACCTGTTTGGCGGTCCTCGCCCGGAGGGCGATGCCCCCACCGGAGAGGGCAAGGCAAAAGCCAAAGGCGACAAGACCGAGAAAAAGCGCAAGTTCTTGGACACCTATTGCAACGACCTAACTGCCAAGGCTCGTGAGGGTCGTATGGATCCCACCGTGGGTCGGGATCGTGAGATCTACCGTGTGACCCAGATCCTCTCCCGCCGTACCAAGAACAACCCCTGTCTGATTGGCGAACCCGGCGTGGGCAAGACCGCCATCGCCGAGGGCTTGGCCTCTCGCATTGTCAGCGGTGAGGTACCTCCCCGTCTGCGAGATAAAGAGGTGCATCTGCTGGACCTGACCGCCTTGGTAGCGGGCACCCAGTTCCGTGGTCAGTTTGAGAGCCGTATCAAGGGCTTGGTGGACGAGGTGCGTGCTGCCGGCAACATCATTCTGTTTATCGACGAGGTACACAATCTGGTGGGCACCGGTGATGCGGAGGGTAGTATGTCTGCAGCCAACATCCTTAAGCCGGCTCTGTCCCGTGGCGAGATTCAGGTGATTGGCGCCACCACCTTTAACGAGTACCGTAAGCACATTGAAAAGGATGCCGCTCTGGAGCGTCGTTTCCAGCCGGTGACGGTGGAGGAACCCTCTCTGCAGGCGGCCTATGAGATTTTGTGTGGTGTCCGTCCCTATTACGAGGCCTATCACGGCGTTACCGTATCCGACACCCTGTTGCGTCGGGCGGTGTCCCTGGCCGAGCGGTACATCACCGACCGCTTTTTGCCGGATAAGGCCATCGATCTGCTGGATGAGGCCTGCGCCGCTACCGCCCTTGCCAATAAAAAGGCGGATGAGTATGCGGATCTGCAAAAAGAACTGAAGCGTCTGAATAAGGACGAGGAAACGGCGATGAACGCCGAGAGCATCGACTATGAGGCGCTGGCCAACATCCGTGCGGATTTGGCTAAGGTGCAACAGCAGGCGGACGCCATCCGCCAGGACGCCACCGCCGCACCGGTGCCGGAGAGCGCTCTGGCCAAGGTGATTGAGCTGTGGACCGGTATCCCCGCATCCAAGGTGCAGGAGAGCGAGTTGGGTCGTTTGGCACAGCTGGAGGATCATCTGCGTGCCCGTGTTATCGGACAGGAAGAGGCGGTCACCGCTGTGTCTGCCGCCATCCGTCGCAGTCGGGTACAGATTAGCCCCCGCCGTCGTCCGGCTTCCTTCATTTTTGTGGGTTCCACCGGCGTGGGTAAGACCGAGTTGGTCAAGGTGCTGGCCGCCCAGCTGTTTGACTCTCCGGAGACGTTGATTCGCTTGGATATGTCCGAGTTTATGGAGAAGCATGCCGTTTCCCGTATCATCGGTTCTCCTCCCGGCTACGTGGGCTATGACGAGGCCGGTCAGCTGACCGAAAAGGTTCGTCGCAAACCCTATTCGGTGATTTTGCTGGACGAGATTGAAAAGGCGCACCCCGACGTGCTGAACATTCTGTTGCAGATTCTGGACGAGGGTCGTGTCACCGACGCCCACGGTCGTGTGGTGAATTTTGAGAATACCGTTATTGTGATGACCTCCAACGCCGGCAGTAATCTAAAAGATACCTTGATGGGGTTTGGTCAGAGTCAGGCCGAGGCCGCCAAAGAAAAGGCGGTAAAAGCCCTGAGCGATTTCCTGCGTCCCGAGTTTATCGGTCGTGTGGACGAGGTGGTGTTCTTCCGTCCGCTGTCCAAAGAGGACTTTGTCACCATCGCCCGGTTGATGCTGGAGGAGCTGAAAGAGCCCTTGGCTGACCGTGGTATCGCTCTATCCTGGAGCGACGAGGCGCTGGTAGCGCTGGCAGAGGCCGCCCACGGTGGTAAGCGTGGTGCCCGTGATCTGCGCAACGTGATCCGCCGCCAGGTAGAGGATCCGCTGGCCACCGAGATTGTGGCACGGTACGAGATCCCGCCCAAGACGGCAGAGATTACTGCCGCTCCCGATGGCGGTGTCACCCTCAGCTATACGTGAATATAAGAAAAACCGCTCGGAGATTTCTCTCCGAGCGGTTTTATTATTTTGGTTTAGTGTTTGCCTTTGTTACCGGCAGAAGCCAGCAGACGGATCAGCAGAACGATGGTGACGATCAGCACAGCCAGACCGGCCAGCGCGGCGGCACAGATCAGAATGGTTTGCTGATAGGTATCCACAAAGGCCACAAAAGCATTTTGCTTAGGCACAGGATCGGCCACTACCGGCTCATCTTCTACGGGTGCGGTGGTGGTCGTGGTGGGAGCCTCGATCACGTGGTAGCGCTGGAGGGTACCCTCCACCATGTCGTAGGTATAGAATCCCGTCTCGCCCTGGGGGTTGGTGGCCCACACAATGGCGTAGTCTGCCATGTCGGGGTTCAGGAACAGATAGGCGGGGATGTTGCCACCCTCATAGGATACGGTGCCGAGCTCGGCGCCTTCGGGGCCGGTCTCGCTCTTAGGCAGATCGTGAATGATATAGGCACGCTTCTTCACCAGCATCTGACGGAACAGCGCAAAGGTGTCGGTCTCGGCGGTGTAGATATAAAATGCGCCGGTTTCGGCATCTTTTTCAGTAAGATACAAGAGAGTGATACCGGTGGCTTCCTGCTTGGCGGCAGGCACCTCTACCTCGTTGATGGTCAGGGACTCCCAGCGGAAACCGGTGGGCAGATCCACTTGAGGCTGTATGTCGGCAATCAGCATATCCTTGCCATCCACCTTTACCAGCAGGGCGTCCTCAGCGGGAACGGGCAGGGTGGTGGACTCGGTGGGTTGGGTGGTGCTGGTGGATGCCGGAGGGGTCGTGGTGGTGGCAGCCGTGGTCTTTTGCTCCTCACGGGTGATGACCACGGTGTATTTCTTGGTGTTGCCATTAGGGGCGGTGACGGTAACCACACGGGTGTTTTTGCCCACAGCCAATGCGTTTTTGCCGGATACGGCGGTGTCCGCATCAGGGTGGGAGGTGGTGCAGATCAGGGATACCGAGGTGACGGTATAGGGCACCGACACGGTGTAGTTGGTGGTGTTTTTGTTAAACTGGGGGTTCAAGGTACCCTTAGAGGGCTTCAAAGAGGTCAGGTCGGCATCCCCCGACAGGGTGGGGTTGTTGGCAGAGACCGACAGGGTTCTTACGTCACCCTCGAGGGCGGTGTCGTCCTCGTCGGTGGCGATATAGGCCGTCTCCAGCTTAAAGTCACCGCTGCCGGCGGCAACCGCCTTCAGCGTGATGGTGACGGTGACCGAGGTGGGTGCTACCGCCTCGGTGGCGTAATAGGAGATCTTCAGCTTGCCGGCGCCGGATGCGCCGGGATTACTGCTAACGTATTCAAAGGCCTTGGTGTTGTAATGGAAATACAGGTCCATAGAGCCGATACCGTCGGGGTGGGTATAGGTAGCCGTGACGGTAACGGTCTCACCGATGGTGACGGTACTCTTATTTGCCGATACAGACACACCGCCTGCGGCCGCCACCGGGATGGCGCCAAGCATACCCAACAGCATCAGCAGGGATACCAATAGGCAACTGATTTTTTTCATAATTCTTCCTCCTTATGAGGTGACTTTTTTGGTTGTGCTCGTGGTTTTCTTTGTGGTTTTTTGGGTGGTGCTTGTGGCTTTTTCAGTGCCGTTGGTGCCGGTGGTAGCCGGCTCAGGCTGCAACTCATTCAGGATACCCAGGATATACCGCTGGGTGCGTCGCAGGTCACGAGAGTCCACCGTGCCGTCACGGTTGGCATCCGCCGCCATCAGCGGATAACTGTCGATGGGCTTGACACCGAGGATGTGGCGCTGAGCCCGTCGCAGATCCTGGGAGTTGATCTGACCGTCGCCGTTTACGTCGCCGTAGATAACAACGGGGTATTCACCGTGGACCGATTCGCCACTCATCAACTGCAGGATATCGCCGGTGGCGACAGCGCCCTCTGTCTTTTCCTTACCGGTGGCGTCCACCAGTTTACCGGTACCATTTTGGATTTTCAATGCCTCGACAAATTTCTTGACGTCAGTGCCGGGTTGTACGGCGGTGACAAGGTCATCGGTGATGAGATAGTCGGTGCCGGTGATGGTGGGACGTTCTCCCTCCGGCAGAGGGGCGTCACGGGTGATGGACAGGGTGTATACCCGGCTTTGTCCGCTGGTGGCGATGACCGTCACCGGGATGATGTTTTCGCCGGGCTTCAGCTTGATGGTGCCGGTGCCCTTGACGGTGGCGCCGCTGTTGTTGGCTTTGGCGGTTATGGTGACGGAGGATACGTCGCCGTCTACCATACCGGAATATTCGTCGGTATACCGGTCGAAAGACGGCGTCAGCTTACACTCTTTTACGGTGATGGAATCCAGGAAATTGTTGTTGTTGCCGGTCTTTTTGGGCAGTTCGGTCTTTTGGGTGGGCATCTCCTGATACACCGGGATGAGGAAGGTCAGAGCGCTGTCCAGCTCTGCCTTGGTGGCCTTGGCCGCACGGATGGAACCTTCGGAAGAGGGTGCCTGTACGTTGGACATATACTGGTGGTTGTAGAATCCGTTGCCACCGTCGGTCACGTCGAATTTTTGATAATACAGGGTGTTCTGCCCTTTGAGAATATAGCTGTTGCCGATTTTTTCAGCACTGCCCAGCAGACACTTATAGGGCGTGTTCCAGCCCTGGTTTTTGGCATAGATGGCGCCGTTGGTTACCGCACCCCGACCGGAGTGGGCATAGGCGCCGTAGTTGAAGAAGTTGTAATACCCCTCGTACCCGGCAAAGGTACCGTCAACCTGACTGCCCTCCTGTGCCATACGGGTGGCCAGGAAATAGGCGCTGATTTTTGCCTTTTTGGCGGCCTTCAGCAGATCCTCGGCGTGCTTGTCAAACTTGCTGGGCAAGATGGCTTTGACGCCCTCGACGGTTTGGTCGGGGGAATACTGCAGATCTTCAAACTGGAACAGATAGGTGCTGTCCAAGAAATTGCGGGGATCCATATAGTAGGCCACCACCGCCGGTGCGGCGGTTACCCATCCGCCGGAGTCCACGGCTACGTAACTGCCGGTTTTCCAGTCATAAGCGCCGTATTCCATAGATTTCCAAGATTCGGGCTGGCTGATGGCGTTTTTCAGCGCTTCGGTCTCGGCGGCATAGGCGTCCGCCCAGGTGACGCTCAGGTGATCGGCCTTGAACACCCAACTGGGATGCTCGGCGTGGACCTGTCGCAGTTTCACCTTATAATCTTCGGGAAAATCCTGTTTATCCAGATAGTTTTCAAAGTCTTCGTCATTTTCGTAAGAGACGTTGACCTTTATGTATTGAGAACTGGCATAGCCGGTGATGTTGTTGGGGGTTTTCACCTTATACCAGGTGATGCCTCCGGCCTCGTCGGTGCCCAGGATGGTGACCACTGCTCCGTTGGATAGGCGATCCACAATCTCTTCGCCGGCGCCGGCGTTTTTACGAACGTACAGCTTGCTGCCGGAGTCGATGCCGTAGACGGTGCCGGTGGTGGCTTTGTCCGCTGCGGCGACCACTGCCGACAGTAGGCCGACCAGCATACACAGGCAAACGATTAAAGAAAATACACGCCGTTTCATAGGGCGACCTCCTTCTCTTTAGGTTAGACGGGTACATAACCCGCCATTATACCTTAATATTCTACAAAAAAATGCCCCATAGGTCAAGAGAAAACATCACATTGTTAAAAATTACCGCAAACCCCTTTTCTTTTTTGTGGTGGGGTGTTATAATATGCTCGTATAACTTTAAGAGGGGTGTTATATGTGATACAAGTCCCGTTAAACCTTTTGGCAATCGCCTATGTTGCCGCTAACGTCATCGGCATTTTGCTGATGTATACGGATAAGAAGCATTCTAAGTTTGGTATTCAGCGGATTTCCACCCGGGTGCTGATGACAGCCGGCGCCCTTGGCGGTGCGCCCGGCATGTGGATGGCTATGTACGTGTTGCGCCACAAGACCCATCACCGCCAGTATAAGATCGCATTTCCGCTGATGTTTTTGGCGCACATCCTGATTTTTGTTTGGATGCGTTACAGCAACTTCGTTATGCTGGTAATGACCGCCACCGAAGAATAATCGGCAGATTCCAACGCCACCCTTGACAAACACCACAAGTTGTAGTACACTTATGTGCATAAATGGCACAAATGTTGTGTTGACGGTGGGGAGTTGTGACGGTGGAAGAGGAACAGTGGGAGTGTATAGCGGGCGTTAGCGAGACGCCGGGGGCTGAGGGCGTACCGGTGTACGGCGTGCGGGTATATTGCCGTGACGGCAGTGTGTGGACCTGGCCGGACGTAGACGTGGACCGGGCGGTGGTGTGCCGTTTGGTCGCACTGTTGCAAAGCGCCCAGCCTGAGCGGTGCCATTATGCGGAAATGGTGCTGGATTATATCGAGAGTCAGGCGGAATACCGCCTATAAAAACTTCTTGATTTTCTAAAATGGGTGTGTTACAATATATGGTATTAAAGAGGTGGCATTTTTGTCACCCACCACGATAGGGGGTACCATTATGAAATGTCCTTTTTGCGGATATACCGATAGCCGTGTCATCGATTCCCGTCCCACCGACGAGGATAGCCGTATTCGCCGTCGTCGCGAGTGCATCCAGTGTGGCAAACGGTTTACCACCTATGAGATTGTAGAGAGTCTGCCCATCGTGGTAGTCAAGAAGGATAAGTCCCGTGAGCCCTTTGATCGCAACAAGGTGCTCAGCGGTCTGCTCCGTGCCTGTGAAAAGCGCCCGGTATCCCTGGACCGTCTGGAAAAGGCGGTGGACGATATCGAGGCCCAGATCCAGAACAGCCTGGAGCGGGAGGTTTCTACCCACAAGATCGGCGAATACGTTATGGAGCAGTTGATGGGCATCGACGACGTGGCCTACATCCGCTTCGCCTCGGTGTACCGCCAGTTTAAGGACATTCAGTCCTTCCACGACGCCATCCGTAAATTGATGGAAGAAGAAAACTAAGAAAAGCAAAACGACCGTTCATCTAGGTGAACGGTCGTTTTTTGAGGGTGTATGTATGGCACGATTAGCAATACAACAACTGGATAAATACTTTGGCGAGCGGGCGCTGTTCACCGGCCTCTCCTTTGAGATTGGCGACCGGGACAAAATCGGTCTGGTGGGCGACAACGGCTGTGGCAAATCCACCCTGATGCGCATCCTCACCGGCGAGGAGCCCTATGACGGTGGCAACGTGGTGAAATACCGGGATACCGCCATCGGCTATATGGAGCAGCACACCTGTAAGGATGCTACCCGCACCCTGTGGGATGAGGTGCAGAGCGTATTCCAGCCGGTGATGGCGGTGGAGCAGGAATTGGCCACCGTCAACATCCAATTATCCCAGGGCAATCCCACCCCCGAATTGCTGGAGCGTCAGCACACCCTGCGTGAAAAGTTTGAGGATATGGGCGGTCTTTACTACAAGAGTCGCGTCCGCGCCACTCTGCTGGGCTTGGGATTCCCGGAGAGCGCCTTTACCACCCCGGTGGGTGTGCTGTCCGGCGGTCAACGGAGCAAGGCGGCTATGGGCCGTCTGCTGTTGTCCAACACCAACCTGCTTTTGCTGGACGAGCCCACGAACCACCTGGATATTCCCTCGGTGGAATGGCTGGAGGAATACCTGCAGGAATACACCGGTGCCGTGGTGGTGATCTCCCACGACCGCTATTTCCTGGATAAGGTTACCACCCGCACTATCGAACTAAAAAACGGCAAAATCTACGATACCAACGGCAACTATTCCTATCACAAGGAAAAGCGGGAAAAGGATCGCGAGATTGAACTCAAGCATTATAAAACCGCTATGCAGGAGATTCGCCATATCGAGGAGAACATCACCCTGCTCAAACAGTGGAACCGTGAAAAGAGCATCAAGCAGGCCGAGAGCCGTCAAAAACGGGTGGACCGTCTGCGTGAGGATTTGGTGGATCCCGAAAAGGACAACGCCACCATCAAGTTCACTTTCGACATCCATGCTGTCAGCGGTAACGAGGTGCTGTTGGGCGAGAACTTGTCTAAGGCCTTTGACCGTCCGTTGTTCCGGGACGTCAAGCTGGATTTGCGCCGTGGCGAGCGGTTGTTCCTCTTGGGTCCCAACGGCTGTGGCAAAACCACCTTGCTGAAGATTCTCTCCGGCCGTCTGTCGGCCGACAGCGGTTTCATCCGCCCGGGCGCCAAGGTATCTTTCGGTTATTACGACCAGGTGCAACAGGGTCTGGATAGCCAAAAGACCGCTCTGCAAGAGGTTTGGGACGCCTATCCCCAAAAGACCGAGACCGAACTGCGGTGCGCTTTGGCGGCCTTCCTGTTCCGTGGCGAAGAGGTGTTCAAACCCATCGGGGTTATGTCCGGTGGCGAGCGTGCCCGACTGTTGTTGCTCAAACTGATGTTGGCGGGTGACAATTTGTTGTTGCTGGACGAGCCTACCAACCACTTGGACATCGCCTCTCGCGAGGCGCTGGAGGATGCGCTGAAGGATTACGAGGGCACCATTTTGGCGGTGTCCCACGATCGTTATTTTATCAATAAGATGGCCAGCCGAGTGGTGAATCTGACCCCCACCGGTTTGGAACCGGCCGGCAACGACTACGACGCCTACGCCGCCGCCCATCGGCAGTTGGCTCAGGCCCAGGCGGTAACCCCCGTCGAGAAACCGGTCAAGGTCAACGACTATAAGCTCCGCAAGGAGCGGGAGAGCACCATCCGCAAATTGACCACCGCTGTGCGCCGTGCAGAAGAGGCGGTGACCAATTTGGAGGAGGAAATCGCCGATCTGACCGCACGGTTGGAAAGCCCGGAGGTGGTGGCGGACTATGAGCGTCTTGCCGATCTGACCGCTCAGCTGGATCAGAAAAACGAGGAATTGCTGACCCAGATGGAATCCTGGGAACAACTCCAGATGGAATTGGAAGAATTAACAACAGAAAACTGTTGACAACAACACTTTAAAGTGTTAAACTACCAATAACCCCTAAAACTCCTGTCCCGTTGGGGCAGGAGTTTTCTGCTTTTTGTCCTTGCCGGACAGAGCAAGCCTTCCTCGGGGTGGGAGTTATTCAGAGCGAAAGGAGCGAATATATATGGGTATGCCTCGATGGCGCGACTTCAATTTCATTGAAGTCGGTCAAATACGATTTGACGGTTTAGACAACCGTCATTTTGCCTGGCGGCGCAACTTCGGCAAAGCGAAGTTGGTCAAATACGACGGCAAGGCCATCGTATTTGCATTCGCTCTTTTAATGTTTATTTTTAATAATTATTACCTTTATATATAGGAGGATGTCATTATGATTCTCAACGGTGTTGATTTTGAAACGTATTTTAAGAACTATCCCGACGATAACGGTTATTTTGGTCCCTACGGTGGCGCCTATATCAGCGAGGAGTTGCAAGAGGCGATGAAGGAGATTTCCACCGCCTACTTTACCATCGCCCAGTCCCGCCAGTTCATTGCCGAACTTCGTCGCATCCGCAAAGAGTTCCAGGGTCGTCCCACGCCGGTCAGCCATCTGGAGCGTTTGTCCAACAAGTTGGGCAACGTTCAACTGTACGTCAAGCGTGAGGATCTAAACCACACCGGCGCTCACAAACTGAACCATTGTATGGGTGAGGTGCTGCTGGCCAAGTATATGGGCAAGAAAAAGGTAATCGCCGAGACCGGTGCCGGCCAGCACGGTGTGGCTATGGCCACCGCCGCTGCCTACTTCGGTATGGAGTGCGATATCTATATGGGTAGCGAGGATATCAAGAAGCAGGCTCCCAACGTAGCCCGTATGAAAATTCTTGGTGCCAACGTGGTGGAGGTCACCGAGGGTCAGGCTACGCTGAAAGAGGCGGTGGACGCCGCTTTTGCCGCCTATGCCCGTGAGTATAAGGATTGCATCTATTGCATCGGCTCGGTGGTGGGACCTCATCCCTTCCCCATGATGGTGCGTGACTTCCAGCACGTGGTGGGTGAAGAGGCTCGTTCTCAGTTCCTGGATATGACCGGTCATCTACCGGACGCCATCGTGGCCTGTGTGGGCGGTGGTTCCAATGCCGCCGGTTTCTTCTCCGGCTTCCTCAACGACCCGGTGGACATCTACGGCATCGAACCCCTGGGCCGTGGCACCGCCTTGGGTGACCACGCCGCCAGTCTGCAGTACGGCACCGAGGGCGTGATGCACGGCTTCAACAGCATTATGCTGAAGGACGAAAACGGCGATCCCGCACCGGTGTATTCGGTGGCTTCCGGTTTGGATTATCCTTCCTCCGGTCCCGAGCACGCCTTCCTGCACACCCTGGGTCGTGTTAAGTACGATGTCATCAACGACGAGGACACCATCGACGCTTTTTATGAGTTGGCGCGGTTGGAGGGTATCATCCCCGCCATCGAGAGTGCCCACGCCGTGGCCTATGGCATCAAGCTGGCCAAGAAGATGGGCAAGGGCTCGGTGCTGATCAATCTGTCCGGTCGCGGCGATAAAGATATGGATTACATCATCGAGAAGTATGGCATTCGTTGATTTTATACAGAATGGCTCCGGTTTTACGGGGGCCATTTTGCATTTTTACCAAACTGAAAAAACTTTTAAAAAAAGTGAAAAAAAGTGTTGACAAATGCTTGCGACGGTGGTATTATAGTCAGGCTGTCGCACGGAGCACTGCTCCACAGACAGTAAGGACCTTGAAAATTAAACAGTGTAAGACAAGAACGAAAACACACACAATACCCGTTAATTCTTACTCAGTATGAGAAGAATCCGGCAATGAGAAATTATTGCCAACACAGACGCCAAAGAGCGTCATGAGTTACAAA
>JAZRES010000009.1:0-92810 GCA_045660965.1 Acutalibacteraceae bacterium | reverse complement strand
GCTGGGGGTGACACTGTTGATGCTGTGCTGTCTGCCGATCAAGTCTATCAATCTGACCATCGAGGACAGTTTCAACGAGCCGTTGGATAAAAAGCGCACGGCGCTGTATCTCATCCTGTTCGCTTTATCCCTGCTGATCGTGTTCCGTGTGGTGCCCTATCTGTTGGGATTGATAGTAATCACCGGCATACTGCTGTGGATGGACCGCGAGGCACTGAAGATGGTGGACTACGGTCTGCTGCGAACCTTCTTTTTCTTCTTCATTTTTGCCGGCAATCTAGCCCGCGTTCCGGCGGTCAATGAGTTTGTGTCCACCCTATTGCAAAAGGACACTCTGCTGGTATCGGTGCTGTCCTGCCAGGGCATCAGCAACGTACCCACCGCCATTTTGCTATCCCGATTTACTCAGGATTATCACAGTCTGTTGCTGGGTGTCAACATCGGTGGCACCGGTACACTGATCGCTTCGCTGGCCAGTCTGATCACCTTCAGCGAATTCCGTGTGCTGTATCCGGAACGTACCAAGCAATACGTCTGGCTGTTTACCGCTGTTAACGTCGGTTTTCTGGTGGTAATGACCGTAGCGGCAAAACTATTTTTTGTATAATGTAAACGCCATCCGAAAGGATGGCGTTTACTGTTGCTTCTATAACGGAAATATGCTATACTGACAAAGAACGGAGGGATTCCTATGCAACGATTAAAGGATAAGAAACTGTTTTTGCTGGATATGGACGGAACGCTGTATCTGGATGACGATTTGTTCCCCTGTACCATCCCCTTTCTTAATGCCATCAAGGAAAACGGTGGACGGTATTTATTCCTCACCAACAACTCTTCTAAGAGTGTAAAGGTGTATATCGAGAAACTGGCACGGCTGGGTATCCCTGCCACCGAAGAGGACTTTTTCACCTCCACTATGGCCACCTGCGTGTATCTGAAAGAGCATTATCACGGCAAGAAAATCTACGCCTCCGGCACCGCCGCATTCCGCCAGGAATTGGCCGAGGCCGGATTCCCGGTGACCGACAGATTGGAAGATGACGTGGATTGTCTGCTGATGGGCAACGACAGTGAACTGACCTTTCAGAAGTTGGAGGATGCCTGTATTCTGCTGAAGAAGGACATCACCTATCTGGCCACCAATCCGGACTGGGTCTGCCCCACCGCCTATGGCTACGTGCCGGACTGCGGTAGTGTGTGCGAGATGCTGTGGCGTGCCACCCGTAAGCGCCCCTATTTCATCGGCAAGCCAGAGCCGGCTATGGCGCAGTTGGCGATGGCAAAGTTTGGTGCCAAGCCGGAAGAAACCCTGATGATTGGCGACCGCATCTATACCGACGTGGCCTGTGGCGTTAACGCCGGTATTGACACGGCGCTGGTATTCAGTGGTGAGACCACCCGCAAGGATTGGGAAAATAGCGAGGTAAAACCTACCTGGGCAATCGAGAGCATCCAAGACATCTACGAAGTGATTAAATAATAAAACCGCCGCCTACTGAGTAGACGGCGGTTTTATTTATGGTATGGAAATGGAAATATTTCCTGTGTCGGTAGTAATCTCACACGTTCCGCCTGTGTCGGATTTAGGTACGTTAACGCGACCGGTATCGGTATGGGTGATAAATATCTTGTCACTCAACAGGTTACCGGATACGTCACCGGTGTCGGTGATAATCTCCATCGCAGAAGCATCGCACCCATCCAAATGCACATCACCGGTACTACGCTTTATCTTAAACGTTTCAGTGGCAATCACATCCACCAAAGAAAGGGTGCCGGTATCGCCATCTGTCGTAAGGTTTTTACAACGAACTGCATTAAGGGTGGCTTTTCCTGTGGATACCATAACCGACAGAGTGCCGGAGCAATCCACAGAAGAAAGAGAAACTTTACCGGTGGTAACCGTCAAATTCATCTCTGCGGCAGTCACCTTTTCTGCACAGATATTGCCAGTGCTGGCGCAGATATCCATAGTCTCTGTCGCAGACGCCCGATTGGTTACATTGCCGGTACTAAGGGAAACCTGCATATTGGTAAACCGAAAATCCGAGGCTATTTCCACGTCACCGGTACTGCCTTCAATAGTAAGGCCGCTGTATACACCGGTAGGAAGATACACCCGCACCGTAGGAGTTTTAAAATGAATGCCGATACGCTCGTACCAATTGCGGGTATCCTCAATCTCCACTGTCAAGGTATTGTCCTTAACAGTCACCTTGTGCTTTGCTTTTGCCAATTCATAGCAATCCACGGCGGTTATTCGATCCTCGGCCGGAAGCACCGCCACGTCAGCGGTATCGGTAACAACCCGAACATGGGTGAACGGCTCTCCAAACTCATAGCTATTGGTTACAAACCGATCCGTAGACAGTTTAGTGAAATCCCATCCCAGCAACGTCATCACACCGACAAACAGTATGCAACCACTCAAAATCAACGATGCAACGATCAAAAAGCTTTTTTTATTCATAAGCGATCTCTCCTTACCTAACACATCGTATCACGATGCCGTGTACGTGTCAAGGAAAAACAAAACCCGCCGTTCGCATTGTGAACGGCGGGTTTAATTCTATCTTATTTCACCGGGGTGACAACCACTTCGGGAGTGTAGGGTGCAGAGGTATCCTCTGCCTTATCCCGGTTAGCGAAAAACTTGGGTGCTACCTGGGGGAACATAGCGTAGGTCAGCACGTCCTCCTCCTGCTTTACATAAGGAGCGGCCTCGGCCTTCAGCTTATCCAATTCGGGCTCCAAGGTATCTGCAAAACGGCAGGTGATGGGTTCGTCATCGCCCAAAATCTTTTTGGAGAATGCGGGATCGATGGGAGCGGGAGTCTTACCGTAGTCGCCGTGGATCATACCACGGAACTCTTTGGTAACCATCTTATACCGCTCGCCCAAAATCACGTTAAACACGGCCTGAGTGCCCACAATCTGGCTGGTGGGAGTCACCAGAGGCGGATAACCGGCGTCCTCACGAACACGGGGAATCTCCGCCAGCACTTCATCCAGTTTGTCCTCTTTGCCGGCCTCTTTCAGCTGACCCAGCATATTAGAGAACATACCGCCGGGAACCTGATACAGCAGGGTGTTGGCATCTACGCCCATCGACTTGTGGCTAATCTGACCGGAACCAACGTATTTATCACGCAACTGAGCGAAATACGAACGCACCACGTTGAGCTGGTTGAGATCCAATCCGGTATCGTAGTCGGTACCCTGCAGAGCGGCAACCAGCGTCTCAGTAGCCATATGGGAGGTGCCCACGGACAGCGGACTCATAGCGGTGTCAATGATATCGGCACCGGCCTCGATGCCCTTCATAATGGACATAGCGGCCAAACCGGCGGTGTAGTGGCTGTGCACGTCTACCGGGATGGACACCGTCTCTTTCAGACGGGAAACCAAATCGTAGCAAGCATAGGGAGTCAGCAGACCGGCCATATCCTTGATACAGATGGAATGAGCGCCCATCTCCTCCAGGGTCTTAGCATAGGCGGCATAATACTCGTTGTTGTGCACCGGGCTGAGGGTGTAGCTGATACAACCCTGCACGTGTGCTTTTTCCTTATTGGCGGCCTTGATGGCGGTCTGCAGGTTACGGGCATCATTGAGCGCATCAAAGATACGGATCACGTCGATGCCGTTGGCCACAGACTTCTGCACAAAGTACTCTACCACGTCGTCAGCATAGGGACGATAGCCCAACATATTCTGACCACGGAACAGCATCTGCAGTTTCTGGTGGGGCATCTCCTGGCGAATGACGCGCAGACGCTCCCAGGGATCCTCATTGAGGAATCGGATGCAAGAGTCAAAGGTAGCGCCACCCCAACACTCGACGGAGAAGTAAGGAATCTTGTCCATCTCGGACAGGATCGGACGCATCTCGTCGGTGGTCATACGAGTGGCCAGCAGAGACTGATGACCATCACGCAAGACTACCTCGGTAATTTTAATCGGCTTTTTTGCCATAATGTGCACCTCGCAATTAGTTCAGGCTCATCAGAACAGCGCCGGAATCTACGCTGTCACCCTTGCCTACGTTAATAGAAGCAACGGTACCGGCACAAGGAGCCACAATCTCATTCTCCATCTTCATAGCCTCGAAGATAACCAAGGTCTGACCCTCGGCTACGGCGTCACCAACGTTTGCCTTGATATCAATAATGGTGCCGGGCATAGGACAGGTAATCACCACACCGCCGGCAGGAGCAGCGGCAACGGGAGCGGCAGGAGCAGCAGCCACAGGAGCAGCAGCGCCACCAATCTCCTCAACATCTACCTCATAAGCGGTGCCATTAACCGTGATATGAAACTTTTTCATAATGAATCCATCCTTTCTGCATGGTCTCTTTTCACAAAAGACCATATTTCCCAATATGACACTATTATATGTTATAAATAAAAAAATGGCAAGTAATTATGCCATTTTTTTAAATAATTTTTACTTTATTTACATTTGCATTCGCCATACAGAAAATCCTGTATGCAAACGGTATAACCGGCATCGCTCTCTACAAACTCCAGGCGTTTGAGAATGGGCGCCAAAGCCGTATCCCGGCACAGGCCGGTAACCGCACCACGGCAATCACCGGTATTCAGCACCGAGCGAATAAGGCCCTCGGTCATCAAGGGTTCGTCGGTATGCACCGACAGCACCTCTACGGTATCCCCCAACATACGGAACAAGGCATAACCAAACACCTCGCCACTATTGTCACGCAACACCATCGCATCGCTGTCAGCCGGAGCACAGACACTCTCCAAAAATGCCTTATCGGCGGGCTGAATGGTAATCACGGTCAGGCTCCCTTCCGTATTTAATATAGCCGGCGGCAATCTTTTTGGTCACACCGGTGGCCATCACCAGGTTCTTCACCTCGTCGGGGGTCAGATACCGCCAGTTACCCACCGGCAACATACCCAACTTAACTTTACCCACGGCGCTACGGCGCAGACGAGCCACCTCCAGCCCCAGAGCCTCGCACATACGACGAATCTGGCGGTTGCGACCCTCAAACAAGGTAATCTCCACCACACAACGGTCAGCGGCAGAAGACACGATGGTGACCTGTGCAGGAGCGGTACGACGACCGTCCAGCATAATGCCCTCTTCAAACTTCTCTTTCTGTATCTCGGTCATAGGCTGACGCAGAGTGACACGATACAGTTTGGGCACGTGATGGGTGGGATGCATAATGGCATTGGAAAAATCGCCATCGTTGGTCATCAGCAAAAGGCCCTCGGAATCCTTATCCAAACGACCTACAGGATAGACCGGCACACCTACACTGCGCACCAATTCCTCTACGCATTTCCGTCCACGCTCATCCGCCATGGTGGTGATGTATCCACGAGGTTTGTGCAGGGCAATATACACCGACTGGGGTGCTGCACCCAACTTTTTACCACGGACGTGGATAACGTCTTTGCGGTCGTCCACCTTATCGCCTAGTTTTGCAGGGCGTCCGTTTACTTTTACGTGTCCGCCGGCAATCAGCTCTTCTGCCTTACGGCGAGAAGCCACACCACGCTCGGACAACACTTTTTGCAATCGCACCATAGCCATGGGCACGTCCTCCTTTACACAAGGTGACCACCCATCCACCGGGATAGGCGGTCATAACGAATTATTCCGCCGCCGTAGCGTCGGTCTCCTTTTTCTTTTTAGCGGATACCTTATCCACCAGATCCGGCACCATAGAGATCAAGCGATCCAGGCCATCGGGCTTAGCCACTACCGGCAGAATGTTGACGTTGCCGTCCTTGATGGACAGGAACGCCACCGGCACCACGTTGATACCGGCGCCGGCGCCGCCACCGAACAGATTACCGCTCACAGCGTTGGCGGGCAGATCGGAACCGCCGGAAGCAAAGCCGTAAGAAATCTTAGAAATGGGAATCAGGGTCAGGCCATCGCCCATAGCCATGGGAGAACCCACCACCATATTGGCATCCACCATCTCACGTACTTTTTCGATGGAAACGCCCATCAAGCCCTCTACATTGTTAGACATATTGAAAACCTCCTTATCGGTTTGTTTCATTCAAAGAATTGATACCTCGCACAACCGCCAGTATTGTGGTCAGCAAGGTAAATACGCTTAAACGGAAATGCAGATCAAAACGCACTGCGCTACTCTCGGACAAAAAGTCCGGCTCGATACGAACGTCCCGATGACGCATCTTCGCCACCTGAGACCAGCGGGTTAACAGCGGATACAAAACACTGCAAAGCGTACCGTATAACTGTGCCGTTTCTGCCGCATCACCGGTGGAAACCCGTACCTGTAGCCACAGCTTGTCCACCACCATACGGCGAAACAGACGACCACTCTCATCCCCTATCAAGCGGAGAAAATCCTTTATAAAACCTAGGGTATCCAAAAGGTTTCCGCTTTTCAGTTCGGTGGTCAATTCCTGTATCTTGCCGGCGGCTCGTTTTTTCGATTTGGTGATTTTATCGCTGTCGGTAGCATCCGCTTCATCCTCCGATGGATACCTCCAAATGGGAGAACCAAGCACCCGCACCGATACGGAAACCTCTTCATCCGCAGTGGCATCTAAACGGATGGGCAATAACGCCCACAGCAGAATATGCAAACCGCCATCGAAAGAAATCCGCAAAATCACCGGCATAAACAAAAGCAGTAGCAGTAGCAACAACAGCGCCAGCAGGATATACACTGCCCACACGGCTTATTCCTCCTCGATCATCACCGCATCGGCGATATCCTCTTCCGGACCAAACACGTCCTCCGGAACACCCTGCTGCTCCATCAGCACCTCATCCAGCGTGGTCTCACGCATGGTGTTGTCCTCTTTTTGCGGCAGAGGCGGCAACTGATCCAGAGAGGCGATACCGAAGCACCGCAGGAAATTGGAGGTAGTGCCGTACAGCAAGGGACGACCGGGCAGATCCATACGACCCTTTTCCTCAATCAAACCCTTCTGCTGAAGGCCCTGCACCACGGCGCTACAATCCACGCCACGCACCTGCTCGACAAAAGGACGGGTAACGGGCTGGTTATAGGCGATGATGGCCAACACCTCCATAGCCGCCTGAGAAAGCGGGGTGTTGCGACGGATATCCATAGCTTTACGCACGTAGCCGGCATAGGCCTTGCTACTGCACAGCTGATAACTGTCATCCAATTTTAAGGCGGTAACGCCACCGGCTCGGGTATTCACATCCTGAGCCCAGTCCTCGGCAATACGCCGGGTGGCATCCTCGTCCAGTTCCAGCGCCAAAGCCAACCGGGATACCGGCACCGGCTCGCCACTGGCGAACAAAATGGCCTCGATAGCGGCCTGATACTGTTTAATTTCCATCGTCATTTCCCTCCGTAGGGTTATCGTCAAATTCCTCCGGCACAGTGGTATCCCACTCCTCCGGCGGACGCATCTGCACCAGCTGATCCTCACCCTCGCCGTCTACGCTGATACGCTTAGACTTGATGAGTTCCAGCAAAGCCAAGAAGGTAGCCACCAAATCGGACTTACTCTCTGCTTTTTTGAACAAAGAGTGATAGGATACCTTGCTCTGGGTATACAGTTTACGCAGCACGTAAGTAATCTTGGTGGATACCGGCACAATCTTACGGGATACGATGCCGTGGAAGGCCTGTGCCGGCGGCGGTAACCGCCGTTTTCCTCGACCGGCAGCGGACAAGAAGGCATCCAGCATCTCCTCCGGCTTATGTACACGGCGGTAGGTCATATCCGGCTCTACCTCTTCCGCATCGCGGATAAACAGGTCACCGCCCACGTAATCCACCGCCAGGCGACGAGCCATCTGCTGACAGAGCTGATACTCAATCAGCTGTCCGGTCAGCTCACGTTTAAGCTCCTCGGTCTCTTCCTCGTAACGAGGCAACAGCATCACCGACTTGATATGCACCAATCGGGCGGCCATCTCTAAGAATTCGCTGGCTACGTCCATATTGTAGTCCTGCATCTGCTTGATGGCCTCCAGATACTGCTCCAGCACCTGAGCAATGGGGATGTCGTAGATATTCAGTTTATTCTTCTGTACCAGAAAGAGAAGCAAGTCCAGAGGACCCTCAAAATCCGGCAACTTATAGGATATGGTTTCCATATCGTACTCCTAGTATGCAAATAATTAAAACAAGCTGAGAATCCAGTTGATCGGCAAGAATAATACACCGGTAAACAAATCTAAAAACAAAGCAACATAAGCCCGCATCAAGTACAGCGGGTAATCCAACACGCCGGAGAATATCAGCAAAAACAAACCCATAGTGACGTAACGACTATATTGCTCGAGAGTGTATGCCCAACGACCGGGAAGCAAAGAACTCCACAGACGGCTACCGTCCAAAGGCGGAATGGGCAACAGGTTGAATACCATCAAAGAAATGTTAACATCAATGATGATTTCCAGAATCAACATAACGATGCTCAATCCAAACATAAAGCAAATGCGACGCAGAATGGTGGCCACCAGCGCCATCAAGAAATTGGACAGCGGTCCTGCCAAAGCCACCAAGATCATATCCCGCTTATAGTTGCGGAAATTGCGCGGATTTACCGGTACCGGCTTGGCATAGCCGATGCCCACGGTGAGAATCATCAGCGTACCCCACAAATCCAGGTGACGCAAGGGATTGATGCTCAGGCGGCCATTCCACTTAGCGGTGTCGTCACCGCACCAATGGGCCACCAAACCGTGAGCCAGTTCGTGCACCGGCAAGGTGAGAAACAAGACCACGGCATAAGCCAACATCATATAGATAATGCCAAAGACATCCATACTGTCTCGATTGGATAAAAAGTAGTAAAGCATAACCTGCCTCCGATAAAAGGAACATAATGCACCACGATAATGCTATTTAGATTATTCTACCAAATATTATAGAAAAATACAAGGGTTTCTGCCAACAAAGTGACAGAAATAAAGTTTTTTTGTAAATCCGCAAAAAAACACTTGATTTTTTGATTATTATCTGCTAAAATAGATCCGTTGCTTTGCGGGGGTATTATGCCCCGGCATAAACTATGACTCGAATCGGCTACCCGCCGATGTTACAAAAGGAGGTGCAGAACAATGGCAAAGTGTGATTACTGCGGCAAGAGCGTGACTTTCGGTATTCGTGTGTCTCACTCTCACAGACGGTCTAACCGTTCCTGGAAGCCCAACATCCGCCGTGTCAAGGCGATCGTTGACGGTTCCCCCAAGCGTGTGTACGCCTGCACCCGCTGCCTGCGTTCCGGAAAGGTCACCCGTGCGGTGTAATCCAAAAACGTAAACAAAAACAGCCTTCGGCATTATGCCGGAGGCTTTTTTGTTTGCCTTGGTATGTTTTCTCCCCCATCCGTCCATACTCATTGGGAAAGGATGGGATGCTATGTATAACAAGGTGGAGATATGCGGTGTCAATACCGCTACACTGACCGTATTGTCCGAAGCAGAGAAAATCCAACTGTTGCAACAAATGAGGGACGGAAACCCACGAGCACGCAGTCTGCTCGTGCAAGGAAACCTTCGCCTGGTACTCAGCGTGGTACAGCGCTTTGCCGGTCGTGGCGAAAACCCGGACGACGTGTTTCAGGTGGGGTGTATTGGGCTGATAAAATCCATCGATAACTTTGATCTATCCCAAAACGTGCGCTTCTCCACCTATGCGGTGCCTATGATTATCGGTGAGATTCGTCGATATCTGCGAGATAATAACGCCATCCGCATCAGCCGTTCCACCCGGGATACCGCCTATCGGGCTATGCAAACCAAAGAACTGCTGCTCACCGAACTGCACCGTGAACCCACCGTAGAAGAAATTGCCTTACGTATGGAGATCCCCCGGGAAGACGTGGTATTGGCACTGGAGGCCATCGTTGATCCGGTGAGCCTATACGAACCCATCTACAACGATGGTGGTGACACCATCTTCATTTTGGATCAAGTGGGAGATCGCAACGACGATACCAACTGGCTCAACGAGATTGCACTCAAAGACGCCATCGCCTCTCTGTCAGATAGAGAAAAAAAGATCCTCTCTCTGCGATTTTTTAAGGGGATGACCCAGGTGGAAGTGTCCGGAGAAATCGGTATTTCCCAAGCCCAAGTCAGCCGACTGGAAAAAGGAGCACTGAACAAAATCAAAAAAGAGCTATAACGAAATCCCTTGGTATCACTGGGATTGCAAGATGTAAAGCAAAAGGCCTGTACAGCGTGTACAGGCCTTTTTTTATTCCCCTTTGTACTTTTTCTTGGTGGCCTGACCACCACGGATATGCCGTTGCGCCTTGTTGACCTCCAGCACGTGGCGAACCTCGCCATACAGCTGCGGATTGACCAATTGTAACCGCTCTGCCACGTCCTTGTGTACAGTGGATTTGCTAATGTGAAACCGTTTTGCCGTAGCACGAACAGTAGCACCGGTATCCAGTATGTACTCCCCCAGCGCCACGGCTCGTTCCAGTACCATTTCCCTCATACCATCACTCCTAACCTCTGCCTAATTGTATGAGCGAATGGATGGAAATATGTCCGGAATAGCTACCGCAAACAAAAAAGGCTTTCAGCGAAAGCCGAAAGCCTTTTTGTTTATAGAATTACAGCTGAGGACCAGCCTCGACCAGAGCCTTGCCCTCGTCGTTACCGGTGTACTTAGCGAAGTTCTTGATGAAGCGAGCGGACAGATCCTTAGCCTTCTCCTCCCAGATGGAAGCATCGGCGTAGGTGTCACGGGGATCCAGGATAGCGGGATCCACACCGGGCAGAGAGGTGGGAACCTCGAAGCCGAAGTAAGGAATGGTCTTGGTCTCAGCCTTCAGGATGGAGCCATCCAGAATGGCGTCGATGATACCACGGGTATCCTTGATGGAGATACGCTTACCGGTGCCGTTCCAACCGGTGTTAACCAGATAAGCCTTAGCGCCGGACTTCTGCATCTTCTTCACCAGCTCCTCACCGTACTTAGTGGGGTGCAGCTCCAGGAAAGCAGCGCCGAAGCAAGCAGAGAAGGTGGGAGTGGGCTCGGTGATGCCACGCTCGGTACCGGCCAGCTTAGAGGTAAAGCCGGACAGGAAGTAGTACTGGGTCTGCTCGGGAGTCAGGATAGACACGGGAGGCAGAACACCGAAAGCATCGGCAGACAGGAAGATCACGTTCTGAGCATCGGGACCCTTGGAAGCGGGACGTACGATCTTCTCAATGTGATCGATGGGATAGGACACACGGGTATTCTCAGTGACGGAACCGTCATTGAAATCGCACTTGCCGGCCTCGTCTACGGTTACGTTCTCCAGCAGAGCGTTGCGCTTAATAGCGTTGTAGATGTCGGGCTCGGAATCGGCATCCAGGTTGATAACCTTAGCGTAGCAGCCGCCCTCGAAGTTGAAGACGCCCTCGTCGTCCCAGCCGTGCTCGTCGTCGCCGATCAGCAGACGCTTGGGATCGGTGGACAGGGTGGTCTTACCGGTACCGGACAGACCGAAGAACAGAGCGGTGTTCTCGCCGTTCATATCGGTGTTGGCGGAGCAGTGCATAGAAGCCATGCCGTTCAGGGGCAGGTAGTAGTTCATCATAGAGAACATACCCTTCTTCATCTCGCCGCCGTACCAGGTGTTCAGGATAACCTGCTCACGAGAGGTCAGGTTGAACAGAACAGCGGTCTCAGAGTTCAGACCCAGCTCCTTGTAGTTCTCAACCTTAGCCTTAGAAGCGTTGTAAACTACGAAATCGGGCTCGAAGTTCTCCAGCTCCTCAGCGGTGGGGGTGATGAACATGTTCTTCACGAAGTGAGCCTGCCAAGCAACCTCCATCACGAAACGGATGCCCATACGAGAATCCTTGTTGGTGCCGCAGAACAGGTCCATAACGTACAGCTTCTTGTTGGACAGCTGCTTCATAGCCAGCTCTTTGCAGGTGTTCCAAGCCTCGATGGAAGCGGGCTTGTTGTCGTTCTTGAACTCATCGCTGGTCCACCATACGGTGTCCTTAGAGGTATCGTCCATAACGATAAACTTATCTTTGGGAGAACGGCCGGTGTAGATACCGGTCATCACGTTAACAGCACCCAGCTCGGTCAGCTGACCCTTCTCAAAGCCCTCCAGGGTGGGGTCCATCTCTGCCTCAAACAGCTCCTCGTAAGAGGGGTTGTAGACAATTTCCTCGACACCGGTGATGCCATACTTGTTCAGATCGATCATAGTTGTCTTCTCCTTTTCAGAATGTATTTTTTGTCACACAAAATGATGATAAATGGGAACTTGGAATCACGGTGATCCATACACAAGATGCGGATAAACCGTCCTGCGCACCGACCAGTCACTCGCAGTATCCCATATTCCAGCATATTATAGCAGATACCAAAACAAAAAGCAATACTTTAACACAAAGATTTTTCGGTTTTTCTCCCCTATTTTTTAGATATTTTCAACAAGACACAACGTTTGACAAAACCACTATCCTGGCGTATAATGGGGCAAACTCAAAAATACGTATAGTATTATACCTCTGCAGAAAGGAATATGGTTATGGATGTCATCTTAGAAACCATCAACGAATGGAACGATGGACTCAATGGATTGTCGGTGGCACTGCGCCTGATCCTGGCTATGGTGATGGGCGGTCTCATCGGTATGGAGCGTGGTCGCCACGGACGTGCGGCCGGTATGCGCACCCACATTCTGGTGTGCTTGGGCGCCTGTATGACCGCCTTGGTGGGTCTGTTTATGCAACCCACCGGGGATGCCACCCGCATCGCCGCCCAGGTTATCTCCGGCATCGGTTTTTTGGGCGCCGGCACCATTATGATCCGCAACCAGTCGGTCATCACCGGTCTGACCACCGCCGCCGGCGTATGGTGCACCGCCACCATCGGTATCGCTGTGGGTTACGGATTCTATTGGGGCGCCATCATCGCCACCGTCATCGCCCTCATCACCGCTACCCTACTCACCCGCCTGGAAACCGGCAAAAAAGTGATTTTACGCTTTTACTTAGAGTTGGAAGATGCAGGCAAAGTCACCCAGACCATTACAGAAATCAAAAAGCAGTACACTTCTATGAAACATCCGGAAATCTCCACACCCAAGAGCGGTGTGCACAATGCCGTAGGTTTGTCCGTCACCCTCGTATTGGACAAAAGCGAACAAAAAGCCTGTCTGCCGAAACTGGCGGATATGGACAACGTGCTGTTTGCCGTAGAAGAATAACGCAAAGGGTCCTCGAGAGCGAGGACCCTTTTTGTAAGTTTTTCCATTGACAAGGCGGTGCGCATGTGGTAAACTACAAAACAGAACAAACGTTCTTGTTTGGAGGTGAGCACAGTGGAACGGCGCATATTGCACGTAGATTGCAACAAATTCTACGCATCGGTAGAATGCAGTTTAAACCCGGAATTATGGGATAAGCCGGTGGTGGTAGGTGGTAACGAGCAAAGCCGTCACGGCATCGTGCTCACCAAAAACGAGATTGCCTCCCGCTATGGCATTGCCACCGGCGAAACCCTTTGGTCTGCCCGGCGGAAATGCCCCGATCTGGTGACGGTACCACCCCGTTTTCCGCTATACCACAAGTATTCCGAAATGGTGCGGGCGATTCTGCGAGAATACACCCCGTTGGTAGAGCCTTTTGGGTTGGACGAGGCCTGGCTGGACGTAACCGGTAGCCAACGACCGGCGGTGGAAATCGCCGACGAAATCCGCCAACGGATCAAATGCGAATTGGGCATCACGGTCAGCGTGGGTGTCAGCTTTAACAAAACCTTTGCCAAGCTGGGTAGCGACTATAAAAAGCCGGATGCAGTGACCGTATTCAGCCGAGAAAACTATCGAGAAAAGGTGTGGCCGTTACCCGCCGGGGAACTCATCTACGTAGGTCGTGCCACCCGCAAGAAACTGGAAGAACGCTTCATTTTCACCATTGGTGACGTGGCCAATTCCGACCCGAATCTATTGCTATCGTTATTGGGCAAATGGGGTCCTGCGCTACACGCCATCGCCAACGGAAAAGACAGCCAGCCGGTAATCCCCACCGAGGAAGCCGCCGGCGTACAATCGGTAAGCAACGGTATGACCACACCCCGGGATTTGACCGACGACCTGGACGTTCGGCGGGTGCTGATGGTGCTGGCAGAGAGCATTGGGCGTCGTATGCGAGAGCAACATCTGGTGGGTAAAACCATCGAACTACAACTGCGGGATAATCAGCTGAATACCCGCAGCCATCGCACTACGCTCGACTATTACATCCAGTCCACCAACGATATCGAAAGTGCCGCCTACACCCTATTTCGTGAATCCTATCGCTGGCAAAAGCCACTGCGCAGCATCACCATCGGTGTCAGCAGTCTGGAATCGGAGGATACCCCCACCCAATTGGATATGACCGACAGTTCCGGACGGGAAAAGCGAGAGAAACTGGACCGAGCAGTGGACAATCTGCGTGAGCGGTTCGGCGACACCTGCATCCGCCGTGCCATCCTGTTGGAAGACCCGGATCTGACCGGGGAAAGTCTGTATGAAACCCATACTGTCCACCCCACCGGATTCTCCGGTAAAACCGACGACATCGGAGGTAAACAATGAGCCGCCGGGTATACGTAGAGGTGGCTGCTGTATTCACACCAGAAGGACGGGTTATGCCACGGCAAATCCGCTGGGAGGACGGCACCATCTTTACCATCGACCGAGTGACAGACATCCGCAAAGCCGCCGCCACCAAAGCCGGAGGATGCGGTCTGCGGTACACCATCCGCATACGAGGTCAACAAACCTATCTATTTTTGGACGAAGACCGCTGGTTTGTAGAAGGAAAATGAGTAAAACATCCCTGTAACAAGAGCTGTTTTTTGTTCACCTCACAACGCCTGTGAAAGTTACATAAAAATTTCTTTTTTGATGAATTATTTTGTTGCTTTTGTTATTATAAGGTGTTATAATTTAGAATGAATATTTTTATTCACAGTTAAACTGAAAAAATGTGGAAAGGAGGAAACCACGATGAAAAAGTACATTACCCCCGACATGAAGGTTATGGCCTTCGCAGCTGAGGAGGCTGTTGCCGCTCCTCTGGACGGCTCCAAGCTGTTCAACGACGGCGAGCTGGAGTGGTAATCGGGCGGCTTTGCCACCTACGAATCGGAGCCGCCTCCTGAAAAGGGCTTCCCTTTTCCCGAAACGGTAATCCGCCTTTCTCCCGAGTTGGAGTGGCATTCTAGGTTACCGCCTCCCGAAACGGTGCCGATTCCCCACTGCCGAACAAACCCTAGTAAAAACAAAAATTACAAGGAGGAAACACACGCAATGAAACAATTTCGCAAAGTGTTGGCGGTTGTACTGAGCGTGGCTATGCTGGTGGGTCTGACCCTGTCCATGAACGTGACTGCGGCCCAGAACGAAACCGTCATCATTGCCGGCTCTGACTACCAGACCAACGACGGCACCGTCTACATTGACAGCATTATGCAGGCAATGCAGAAAGACGGTATCACCCCCGACAAACTGCTTTTTGGTGGTGACTATTCTCTGGAGCACTCTGCTGCCACCAGCCAGAAGGGTATCACCCAGCTGAAGAACTACTTCTCCAGCTACATGGATGAGAAGGATATGGTCTTTGCCCAGGGTAACCACGACAAGGACGCCACCGAGACCCACGGTCTGACCGGTTGGGGCAATATGGATCCCGCCTACGGCGACTATGGTCTGTACATTGTCGAGGATCCGACCCTGGCCCAGGAGTGGGGTTCTTACGACGCCGCTTCTGTGGCTGCTCTGCAGCTGTACCTGGACAACAAACTGGAGATCGGCTATAACAAACCCATCTTCATCATGAACCACTTCCCCCTGCACTGGTCCTATCGTACCCAGAAGGACGGCGTGGGCACCAACGCCTACCGTTTCTTCAACGTCATTAACAATGCCGCTGCTCAGGGCCTGAACATCATCTATCTGTTCGGTCACAACCACTCCAACGGCTATGATGATTCTCTGGGTGGTCCCTGCATCTTCCTGAAGAAGGGCGACACCATCGAGATCTGCCAGGGCTCTAAGAAAGAGTACAAGGAAGAGACCCTGAACTTCACCTATATGAACTCCGGCTATACCGGCTACTACACCTCCCCCATGGCCGATGCTGAGACCACTCTGTCTATGTCTGTGTTCCGCATCCGTGGCAACGAGGTTATCATCAACCGTTACTCCGCTAACGGCATCTACAACCTGAAGTCTGCCGGTACCGAGAACAACAGCTTCGGCTATACCGTCAACCCCACCGTCAACACTACCGTGTACGACGGCACTTGGAAAATTGCTGCCGACGGCTCTGCCTCCAAGATTGACAACATCTACGAGAACAGAGACAACAACGGCATCATCAGCAACGGTATGACCGCCACCTCCGAGGACGTGAACGGTCTGGCTTTCCGTTTTGACGTGACCGCTACCGGTGTAGCTTACACCATGGAGAAGAACAGCTACGTGGCTGACTTCACCAACGCCACTGTAGATGGCTACAAACTGGTCAACATGGGCGCTATCGTCACCAACAAGACCTCTATCGGCACCGATGGCAGCTCCTTCTACATGAGCGCTGTGGACGGCACTAGAGTCATCGACATCCCCTGTAAGTATCTGTGCGATCTGGAGGAGAACGTCTCCGCCGGCTATGCCGTGCGTATCACCAACATCCCGGATACCGCTAAGGATATGGCTGTCTATGCCCGTCCCTATTACATCTACGAGAATGAAAACGGCGCCCAGATCACCGTATACGGTGACATCGTCGGCGCCTCTTACAACGGCAAGCTGTCCAACAACGACGGCGAGCTGGAATGGTAATGAAAGGAGGATACAACCATGAAAATGCGTAAACTGATTGCAATTCTGTCTGCCGTAATGATGCTGTGTGCCCTCCTGCCCGTGGGCGCTGTATCCGCAGCTGAAGCTGTTCTGTTTGATGATTTTAGCGATGGCAACACCGATGGTTGGAGCTGTTCCGAAACCATCGTGGTTGAGGATGGCGCCATGAAGTGGACCACCGCCAGCTGGAAAAACCTGTATCGTAACATCAAGGTTGCTGCTAATACCGACTACGTCCTGACCTTCAAAATGAAGGCCACTAAGGCTAGAACCGTTGAGTTCAAGTTCCTGAACGGTTCTTGGGATTCTTCCGGTATCACCAGCTATCCTTCCACCTCCGCTACCGAGTGGACCGATTATTCCTACGAGTTCAACTCCGGCAGCAACACCGGTCTGGTTCTGCTGCTGCAGTCCCACTCCGCTATGGACATCTATCTGGATGATATCAAGATTGCCGAGCCCGAGCTGGAGCAGCCCGAGACTCCCGATGAGCCCACCATCAACAACGTGCTGACTAACGGCGACTTCGAGACCGGCAACCTGAACGGCTGGAGCAACTATAGCGGTACCACCGTTACCTCCGCTAAGGTGCACGGCGGCAGCTACGCTATGACCTCCGGCAACACCGCCAGCAAGTATCAGACCATGACCAAGCAGGTCTTTGCTGTCACCACCAACACCGACTACACCTTGACCTTCTGGTGCTACTATGAGGGTTCCAATGCTCAGCCCTCTTTCTACACCTACATTCAGGATGCGGACGGCAATAGTTTGACCAGCAAAACCACCTATCCCTCCGCCTCCGGCGCTTGGGAGGAGGTCACCGTGACCTTCAACTCCGGCGAGCTGACCTCTATTGTTCTGTACGTTAAGAACCGTACCGCCGAAGACGGTGGCACCTATTACTTCGACGACTTTATGATCCCCAATCCCGTAACCGAAGAGCCTGAGCAGCCCGGCGAGATTGTGGAGCCCGTGATCCCCGCCGGCAACCTGGTGTCCAACTCCACCTTCGAGAACAACAGCAAGTCCGGCTGGAACGTTTACAACGGCACTGCTGTTTCCAACGCTAAGCCCAAGACCGGTAGCTATAGCCTGCTGTGTAAGGGTACCAGCTGGAACGGCATCGCCGAGACCTCCATCAACACCGAGGTTGGCAAGAGCTATCAGCTGACTTTCTGGTACTACATCGAGACTGCCGGCTTCAACTGGAAGGTTACCGGCAACACCACCGGCACCAAGTACGTTGGCACTTGGGAGAACAAGAACCTGGGTTCTTGGCAGCAGATCACCACCGAGTTCATCGCCGACGATACCAAGGTGACCTTCACTGTGCTGGGTCTGGATGAATCTTCCTCTCCCGTATTCTACCTGGACGACGTGTTCATCGTCGAGGTCCTGGGTCCCTCCGACGACGGTTTCATCATCAATGGTGACTTCGAAGTTGGTAAGACCACCGGCTGGTCTGTGCATCAGTCCACCAAGATCTCCGCTGAGGCTGCCAACGGCAGCATGTACGGCGCCAACCTGATTGGTAACGGCGGCTGGGGCGGTATGCTGAACCAGTCCTTCAAGACCACCAAGGGCCTGAAGTACGTTCTGACTCTGGATCTGAAGGTCAACAACTACGGTGTGAACCTGCAGGTGCGCAACAAGGCTGATGATGCTAACTTAGCCAGCAGATGGTTTGATAAGAACTGCAGCGAGTGGGCCAGTTACACCTTTGAGTTCACCGCTGTCAGCACCGATACCTATCTGAACTTCTGCGGCGGCGGTGGTGGTTCCTCCACCGGCGGCGAGAACGTCTATGTGGATAACATCAAGATCGTCGAGATCCCCTGCGAGCACGATTATGACGGTCCTCAGGATGCCGATTGCAACATCTGCGGCAACATCCGTGAGGTTCCCTTTGTGGACATCTTCGTAGGCGACAGTGTTCCCACCAGCGCCTCTGAGGACGTAACCGGTCTGGGCTTCAAGTTTGAGATCAATGCTACCGGTGCTGCTACCGATAACAACAACAAGTACACCGGTACCGCTACCATCCGCCCCTATGGCAACAGCGAGACCTATACCCTGATCCGTATGGGCGCTGTTATCACCAACAAGGCTGATAAGGCTACCGAGAAGTTCTTGAACCTGAACACCGTCAACGGTAAAACCATCATCAACATCGAGGCTGTTTACCTGCTGAATAGCGACAGCGATTCCCTGTCCTTCGCTACCCGTATCGTCAACATCCCCGATGCCGGTCTGAATACCGAGGTCTACGCTCGTCCCTACTACGTCTTTGAGAAGGACGGCGAGGAGATCGTAATCTACGACGACATCGCCAGCGAGAGCTACGCCGATGCCATCGCCTAATCCTGATTAGGGTATAAGAAAACCCCCACAGCGATTGCTGTGGGGGTTTTTGTTTTGTCTTATTTCAGTTCTACAACCGTTACACCGGTCTCGCCCTCGCCATAGACACCAAGGCGGAATCCCTTGACCTGTTTATGGCCTTTTAGATGGGCGTGGACGGCACTGCGCAGAGCACCGGTACCTTTACCATGGATAACGGTAACCCGATCCAGGCCACAAAGGACGGCGTTATCCAAGAAGCGATCCACCTCCAGCAGAGCCTCTTCTACCGTCTGACCACGCAGATCCAGATCGGTGTGCACCTGGCGCTCCATACGGGAGGTAAGTCCCACCGACTTAGCACCGGATACCGGGACGGTACGCCCCTTTTTCTCTGCCCGTTTGGACTCGTACAGACGCAGGTTGGATACCGGAGTACGGGTACGGATGGCACCGGCCTGTACCTCTACCATACCCTTGTCGTCGGCAGCCTTCAACACCACCGCTTTCAGCCCCATATCCACCAACTGCACGGTATCACCGGCAGCCACCGGACGAGGCAAAACGTACTCCTCATTATCCCGCTGGGTAACCGGGTCGATGGCATCGTCCATCTGGCGCAGACGGGATTTCAGCTGGCTCTTGGCGGCACGGGTGCGATCCGCAAAGTCGGCCGCTTCTTTCTGCTTACGCAGATCATCCAGTTCGTCCATCAGGCGCTGGGCCTCGGCACGAGCCTTTTCAACGATGCGCTGGGCTTCTTGGCGGGCACGATCAATCTCTTTCTCACGGCGGGTGTGGATATCTTCCAGTTTTTCCTCGCTCTGTCTGGCAGCACGTTCTGCCCGCTGACGAGCGCTCTCAGCGGCAGTAATCTCCTGCTCCAGTTCCTGACGACGGGCATCCAGACGGCTAACCACCTCTTCCAGGCGCTGGTCGTCACCGGATACCAGACGGCGGGCATTCTCCACCAGGTCGGCATCCATACCCAACCGCTCGGTAATGGCAAACGCATTGGAGCGTCCCGGCACACCAATCAGCAGACGATAGGTGGGTCGCAAGGACGCTACGTCAAACTCGCAACTGGCGTTCTCCACGCCTTGGGTGTGGATAGCATAGGCTTTTAGCTCTGCATAGTGGGTGGTGGCACCCACACGAGCGCCCAGACCACGCAACCGCTCCAGAATGGCCACCGCCAAGGCAGCGCCCTCTACCGGGTCGGTACCGGCGCCCAACTCGTCCAGCAGTACCAACGTGCCGTCAGCAGCCTCACCGAGGATGCGGATAACGTTGGTCATATGAGCGGAGAAGGTGGACAAAGACTGTTCAATAGACTGCTCGTCACCGATGTCTACCAAAATTTTAGAAAACACCGATACCTGGCTGTTATCCCCTACCGGGATTAGCAAACCGCACTGGGTCATCAAAGTGAGCAGACCTAACGTCTTCAGCGTAACGGTCTTACCACCGGTGTTGGGACCGGTGACCACTAAGGTATCAAACTCGCCACCCAACTCCACGTCAATAGCCACCACCTTTTGGGGGTCAATGAGCGGATGACGTGCCCGACGCAGGCAGGTATGTCCGTCGGCGGCGAGTTTCGGCTTGATGGCTTTCATTTTATAGGCTAGGTGCGCTTTGGCAAAAATCACGTTCAGTTCCAGCAACACCTTATAATCCGCAATCACGGCAGTGGCAAAAGAGCCAACCTCGGCAGACAACGCAAACAGAATGCGCTCAATCTCCGCTTCTTCTTTGGATTTGAGCACCTTAATCTCGTTATTGGCCTCTACCACGCCCATAGGCTCTACAAATACCGTAGCGCCGGATGCAGAGGTATCGTGCACCAAACCGGGTACTTCGCCACGATGCTCGGCCTTTACCGGCACCACAAAGCGACCGCCACGGATGGTGACAATAGCCTCTTGCAACGCTTTTTGATAGGTGGCAGAACGCACCAGTTTATCCAACTGATCCCGCACCTTGACTGAAGCCAGACGCATTTTGCGACGGATATCCGCCAATGTGGGAGAGGCATTGTCCGCTACCTCTTCCTCGTTGACTACCACGGCAGAGATCTTCTCTTCCAAATACTTATTGGGTGCCAACACCGAAAAGCGATCGTCCAAGCAGGTAGAAATGCCCTCACAATGGGAACGCCACTGGCTAATGGAGCGGATAATGCGCAAGGTCTCGCCGATGCGAAGCAATTCGCCCAAAGACAAACAGGCACCTGCCTCTGCACGACGCAGAGGATTGGTCACGTCGGTGAGCTGTCCGAAAGAGGGACTGCCGAAACCGCCAATCAAGCGACAAGCATCGTCGGTCTCATCCAAAAGCCGTTGCACCAAGGTAGGCTCGGTAGCCGGACGCAACCGGCGAGCCATATCCGCCGAGGCACTACAGCAGGTCTCACCCGCCAACATCTCCAGTATTTTATCCAGTTCTAATGCACGTAAATCTCGATTCATAATCCGTTAAATTCCTTCAGTTCGCAAAGTATGATAAAAATCTAAGGTGGCGTAGCGATGCTGGGTCTGTGCCAACACAAACCGTTCCATCAGCGTTGCCAACAGAGCGCAATCCTCTGCCGGCAGAGAAAAGGCAAAGCACCGCTCAAACTCACCATACAGGATATGGCGCAAAGCCGTCAGCACGCCGGCGGACACCTCAATAGCATCCCCCTGACCCGCATGCTGTACACAAAACAGCGTACCGGAAGAGGGTGAAAACCACAGCGGTGCCGTCTCCTCTCCACACTGGGCGCATCCGGTCAAATCCGGCATATACCCCTCTAACGACAGCAAACGTCCCTCTACCACTGCCTTGACCAACAAGGGGTTCTTCTCCCCTTTTGCCAGGTAGTGCAATCCACCCAACACCAACCGCAAGTGTTGCGGTGCCGGCATATCGGTGGGACAAAGTTGCAACGCCAACTCGCAAAAATACTGACCCAACGCCAGGCGCTCTACGTCCTGACGTAGTGAGAAAAACACCTCGGTGGGCTGGGCATCCTCAACTATGTACTTATCCCGGCCAGGGATCAGGCTCAGCCGGGAATAGCAAAGCGGTTGGGTAGACGACCCAAACCGACTTTTCGGGCGTTTGGCACCTCGAGCAGAAGCACGGATGATGCCCTTATCTCGGGTGAGTATCGCCACAAACCGATCCGCCTCTGTGGGAGAATCGTATTCTCTCAGAATCAGGCCGTCGGTCATCAGATGTTGTTTGGATGCATTGGTCACAGCCTGACTCCTCCTTTTTTACAACGTTTTGTCCGTTATCCAGGGCTATCCCCCGATAACGCAGATAATCCTCTACCCTACCGCTGTGGGCAAAAGTATTCCACAACCGGTCTTGATTCATTCCCATCGCCTCCTCTTGATGGAAATAGCATTCCCCATAAAGAGACGATGAAAAACGGAAAATTAGTCCAGTTTATAGCCCAGGCCGGAGAGGAAGCCCTGACGGTTACGCCAGTCCTCTTTTACCTTAACCCAGCACTGCAGGTTAATCTTGGTATCAAACAGGCCCTCCAGCTCGGTACGAGCACGGGTGGCAATCTCCTTGAGCATAGCGCCCTTTTTACCAATCACCATACCCTTATGGCTATCCCGCTCACAATAGATGTAAGCATCAATATCCAAAATGGTGCCCTTTTCGGTTTCACGCTCACCCCAGCGCTCGATATCCACGGCGATACCGTGGGGAATCTCCTGACGGAGCAACTGCAGCATCTTCTCGCGAATCACCTCAGAGGCGATGGCTTGCTCGGTCTGGTCACTGGTGGCATCTGCCGGGAAGAAATGCGGACTCTCAAAGGTGAACTTTTTGAGCTCAACCAGCAAATCCTCCAGACCGTCACCGGTAACCGCAGACACCGGCACGATGGCGGCAAAGTCCATCTGCTCCTGCCAAGCAGCAATGCAAGACAAAAGCTGTGCCTTGTCCGACACGGTGTCAATCTTATTGATTGCCAAAATTACCGGCAATTTCTTCTGCTGTAACTGCTTGAGCAGAGTCTGCTCCTCTTCACGGATATTGGTGCGGGGTTCGGTCACCAGCAGACCCACGTCTACGCCGGACACGGCCTCGCCAATGGAGCGCACCATAAAGTCACCCAGACGAGTACGGGGTTTGTGGTTACCGGGGGTATCCAAAAACACCAGCTGGGTCTCCTCTTTGGTCACCACACCCATAATGCGGGTACGGGTGGTCTGGGGCTTGTCCGAAACAATAGCCACTTTCTTGCCCACCAGGGCATTCAGCAGAGACGATTTACCCACGTTGGGACGTCCCACGATGGCGATAAATGCAGATACGGTATTCATAGTCTTTCCTCTCTTATCACAAAGCCACCCTGCCTGGGATTTACCTAGGCAGGGTGATGGTTTTTATTCTTCGTCTTCCAGCACGTAGCTACTGCCTCTGGGCAAACCCACCGACAGCATTACAGCCTCTTCTTTTTCACGCATACGGACCGCCTCCAGACCGCCCTCTACGTGATCGTAGCCCAACAGATGTAGCATAGAATGCACGCTGAGATAACCCACCTCACGCTGTAAGGTGTGGCCGTATTCCTCGGCCTGAGCCAGTGCCCGCTCCATAGAAATAACGATGTCGCCCAACATATAGGCGCCGGTGGCGGGGTTTTTGTCGTACACGCCATCCTCGCCCAAGGGGAAAGACAGCACATCGGTGGGAGCGTCAATGCCACGCTGCTCCAGGTTAATCTCGTGGATCTGCTCGTTATCCACCAAGGACACGTCCACCTCTGCGGAACCCTCGAACTGTTCCAATTTCAGCACGGCGTGACAGCAACGACGAACCAGCATACGGATGCCGGTAGGCACCTTGATGGCCTTTTGCTTGTTTTCGATGTTTACCTTGATTTTATCCATTGTGCTTACCCCTTTTCTCCTCATTTTTATGGGATCGGGCAGCCTGTGCCCGGGCACGATCAAACTTTTCATAAGCGGCGATAATCCGCTGCACCAACTGGTGACGCACCACGTCCGACTGGTTAAAGGAGCAGATGGCCACGTCATCCACGTCCTGCAGAATCTTCATCACCTGTTTGAGACCACTCATCTTACCATCCGGCAGGTCGATCTGGGTAACGTCACCGGTGACCACCATCTTAGAGTTGAATCCCAAACGGGTCAGAAACATCTTCATCTGCTCGGGAGTGGTATTCTGAGCCTCATCCAGAATGATGAAGCTATCGTCCAAGGTACGACCACGCATATAGGCCAGCGGAGCAATCTCGATATCTCCCCGCTCTAAATACCGGTGGGTGGTCTCAGCACCCAGCATATCGAACAAGGCATCGTAGAGCGGACGCAGGTACGGGTCTACCTTACTCTGCAAATCACCGGGCAAAAAGCCCAGTTTTTCACCGGCCTCTACTGCCGGTCGGGTCAGAATGATGCGGTCAATCTCTTTAGCCTTATAGGCCTTAACCGCCATAGCCACCGCCAAATAGGTCTTTCCGGTACCGGCAGGTCCGATACCCAAGGTGACCGTGTTTTTGGCAATTGCCTGTACATAGGTCTTTTGACCCAGCGTTTTGGGTTTAATGGGTTTGCCCTTGGTGGTAACGCAGATGCTGTCACCGCCCAGTTGACGGACAGTATCCTCTGCACCTTCGTTGACCAGGGTCATCACGTAGCGCACGTTCTGCTCGGTCAGCTGTTCGCCACGCTCAATAAGGTGGAGCAATCCGCTGACCGCCTTGGCAGCGGTCATTACGCCGGGTTGTTCACCACTGATTTTAATATGGGTGTCACGGATGAGAATGTGCACGCCATAAGCCTGTTCGATCATCTTGACGTTGCTGTCGTAACTGCCAAACAGAGATACGGCCTGTTCCATACGGTCTACTTCGATAATGTGTTCTTCCATAGATTTCTTCCTATCTTGCCAATATATCCTCTATTATAACCCATTATTTCGCTTTTGTCATTTGTCAAACTGCATAAAAAGTTAATTATTTTTTCTCTCGGCATCCGCTTCATCAAGAACGACGCCCTCAATCGGCACCTCTACGGCGATATTCTCCCGGCACAAATAGGTGGCTGTAAGCACGTAGTTACCCCCAACCAATTTACCGACCTCGGTTTGCTTTTCGTAATCCCCCGGCAAAAACAACTGTTTTTCTTGCTCGGCAAGGCGCTCTTTGGCCTCCGTTTTTGCCTGATCGCTGGTACGCAAAAACGGTTTTTCGGTTGTAAAACGATAGTAGTCGGTGGTGATCCCCAAGGGCAACACCACACCACCGATGGTCAGGTAGTGTTTGGTGCGTTTTTGAACGACATTTTGCTGTAAAGGTATTTTGCTATACAGTTGGAAATCCCAGTGAAACAGGGAGAGAATGGGTCTGCACAGCGTATCCCCCACAGGCACAACCTGGGTATCCGATAGGGGTACTGTTACCGTGATTCGGCGCCTGGTTTGGGCCCAAACCTCTCCATAAGCACGGTATAATTTCTCCCCCAAGTCGGTAGGAACCCGTCCGGTGATGAGCAAGGTGCCGGCAGTGACCGCCTCGCCCTCCATCACCAGTGGCAAACCACTGCGGGATTCCACCTGTAACACCAGACCGTCACAAGCCGCCACCAAATCCGACGGGTGGGATAGATCGATTACCTCCGGCGGAGCTTCTCGCTCCCGCACCTCCAGCCGTGCCACACAATGACTGGGATTTACGGTGATAAAGGAGAGCGTGGACAGCTCACCGGTGCCTTGCATCTGCAATTGTTTTATTTGCAAATTCTCTACCTTAGCGCCCAGACGAACGCCCCACTTTTCTCCCACCGCCAAAATATCCTCGGTTGCGGTGGAGGCATTACCGGACACCTCAATCACCCAAATACGCGGTGCCAACAACGCCAAAATCAACACGTATAGAGCCATACCCACCAACAGCCCTTTACGATGGCGATAGCGGTGACGCCAAAAGGGCAACCCGTGTTTGTTCCGTACACGCATCCGCATACACGCCCGGCGGGATAGCGGTCGCATATAGCGATAGTGCCCCGCAAAACACCCAAACCGCACCCACTCATCCCGTCGATGCACACCCCACACCGGAATATCGGCATCCGCCAACTCATTAAATAACCGCTCGGGATATCCCCCCTCTGCCTCTACCTGTACCCAACCGGGAAACCACCGAAACCAATCCGAAACCATACCCTCACCTACCTGAATTCTATCCGCTGAAGAGGTCCTGTCACCATAGCGCCATCGGTGGTCATACACCCCATCTCCAGTTCATAACCATACAGCACCACCTGACCAAAGGCGGTACGCAAGGCGATATGATCCTCGGCGTAGGATGCGATACCCCGACAACCGGATAAAAACACCCGGTCGTTACCCTCCACTTCCATAAAAAATCCGCCTGTATTCCCCACGGCAATGCACCTCCAATACATCTCAATGTATGCACCCTCACGGGGATTCATACCACAAGGAAACCGGTCATATACTGAACCGAAAGGAAGGGATACTGTGTTTGTACGCACCATCTCCAAACAAACCATCACCGCCACAGGAACCGGTATGGGGTTAATTATGGCCTGTGCACTACTCCTACTCTATCCAAACGGGGTAGCCACCGGCATTAGCCGAGGTATGGCGGTATGCACCACCGTAATCATCCCTACCCTATACCCCTTTATGCTGTTGGCGGGAATACTGACCGATTCCCCACTGTGCCGTAACCCCGGAAAAATTATGCAAAAGATTACCACAATGGTGTTTGGCTTGCCGGGATGTTGCGGACCGGCCATTCTGCTGAGTTTGGTGGGTGGCTATCCCGCCGGGATGATGGCAGCAGCCAGACTTTATCGTCAGGGGCAAATCACCCGGGAACAGTGGCAGAGGATGTCTGCCTTTTGCATCGGTGCCGGTCCCGGGTTTATTATCGGTACGGTAGGAAGCGCCTTACTGGGTAGCACCAGGGCGGGAATCTTATTATACGTGGCGCAGACGGTAACCTCGCTGAGTATCGGCGTTGGATTAGGACGAGGGCACCGCCAACAGGTTACGACGGCAACCGATACATCACCCAAGCGCCCTTTTGCCGAGATGGTAGCCGACAGCTGCCGGGCACTACTCACCACCTGCGGATTTGTGGTGGCGGCCGCTATGGCGCTGTCCTTGTGGGAGTCGGTGGGTATGGCACGGGCAATCGCCACCGCCACCGGATGGGATACCACCGGAATCTCTACCGTCTTAGCCGGTTTGCTGGAGGTCAGTTGCGGATGTATCGGTGCGGTGGGGTTGCCGCTGGCTCCGGTGTGGCTGAGCCTGATGCTCAGCTGGGGCGGATTATCGGTGCACGGACAATTGGCGGCTACGCTACCGGAAGAAAATCTGCTCACACCGGGATTTTGGGGCTGGCGCATCCTACACGGTATCATCAGCAGCGGATTGACGCTGGTGCTGTTCCGGGTATTCCCCATTCGGTTGCAAAGCATGGGAAATGACGCTGTGGCACTGCCCTATTCTGTGTCGGCGCAAGGATCGGTGATGCTGCTCTGCCTAACTTTTTTGGCAATGTTGTATTTTTCTCAAAAAAACACTGGAAAAATCCAATAAGGTGTGTTATAATGAGCGGAGTAAAAAATGGAGGTGACCGCCGATGCGCCGGAAACTGTACGGAAACAACATCCAGCCCTGCTGTGAATATTGCGCCCACGCCCGACGTGCCACCGACGGTCGTGTGATGCTGTGTAACCGCCGTGGCATTGTGCCCATGTATCACAAGTGTCGTAAGTTTAAATACGATCCTCTCAAGCGCATTCCTTTCCGCCAGCCTGCCCTGCAGAAATACCGACCGGAAGAGTTTATTCTGTAACGAGAAAAATTTCTAATTTTTTTGAAGTTTTCTATTGACAAACCGGAAACTGTTTGCTATAATACCCCTCGTTGCAGAGAGATGCGGCTGTAGCTCATCTGGTAGAGCGCCACCTTGCCAAGGTGGAGGTAGCGAGTTCGAGCCTCGTCAGCCGCTCCAAAAACAAAGGACACCCAATCGGGTGTCCTTTTTGTTTTTGTTGCTGACCTAGGCGAGAACTCCGATTTCGGCACAGCCGAAAATCCCCATTCTGCACTAGCTACCGGCTACGCACACAAATACGACCGTTCTCGCTCTGCGAGATGGCGGTTGTCGAAACCGCCAAGAACGTATTTGGCGACTTGGCGAAGCCAATGTCGACTCGTCAGCCGCTCCAAAAAAAGACACCACCCAACTGGGTGGTGTCTTTTTTTGCGTCCACTTCGGCTCGGACTCCGAGTTTTGTCCTATGGACAAAACTCTTAGGTTTTAGCAACGTGTATAACCTGTGGTTGTTCTCAAACTCCCCTTGCTAAAACCGGAGTTCAGAGCCTCGTAAAAAGACCGACCTCGATGGTCGGTCTTTTTGTTTTTGGCGTTTTCGCTGTTTATTGGAAGAAAACTCCCTCCGTCACGGCTAACGCCGTGCCACCTCCCTCGGGGAGGGAGGCTTTCGGGGGGTCGAGGACGCCCGCCCCTACAAACGCTCTCCCGCATACTGCGCAATGTTTTCCACCTTTTCACCGGCTGTGTCAATAAAAGTTTCCATTTTTCTTAAAAACTCGTTCTCATTTTTATAAAAACCAGATTTTTTACAAAAAATCGCAACTTTTAGTTGCAAAAGCAGTATTTTCCTCTTGCATTTTTGGCATAATAGGTGTAAAATGTTCTCGATGGCTAATAGCCGTTATATAATGTAGTATAATATTTAGGAGGCTCTTTATGACGATTGGTGAAAAGATTACCGTGTTGCGCAACGCCGCCGGTATGTCCCAGGATGCCCTGGCCGACAATCTTTCCGTTTCCCGTCAGTCTGTTTCCAAATGGGAAATGGACCAGGCTCAACCCCAGATTGATAAAGTGATGCAGATTTGCAAACTGTTTACGGTGTCTGCCGACGTCCTGCTGGACGACGACAAGACCGTTGACCGTGCCCCTGCCGGCAACGCCCCCAAACTGAAGTATTTCGGCACCGACGGTTTCCGTGGTGAGGCTAACTGCAACCTGACCTCTATGCAGGCCTACAAGGTTGGTCGTTTCCTGGGCTGGTATTATTCCTCTCCCCTGTCCGGCTGCGAGGACGAGAACTATCGTCCTCGCATCGTCATCGGTAAGGATACCCGCCGCTCCAGCTATATGCTGGAGTATTCCATCGTGGCCGGTATCACCGCCAGTGGCGCTGACGCCCACATGCTGCACCTAACCACCACCCCCAGCGTGTCCTATGTGACCCGCACCGATGAGTTCGACTGCGGTATTATGATCACCGCCAGCCACAACCCCTTCTACGATAACGGTATTAAAGTAATCAACCGCTATGGTGAGAAGCTGGACGACAGCACCACCGCCCTGATCGAGGCCTATATCGACGGCAACCTGGGTATGCTGGGTGTCGAGGGCGAAGATCTGCCCCTGGCCAAGCGTGAGAAGATCGGTTGCATCATCGACTACGTGGCCGGCCGCAACCGCTACGTAGGTTACCTGATCTCCATTGCTTCTAACTCCTATAAGCACCTGCGCATCGGTCTGGACTGCGCTAACGGTGCATCCTGGATGATTGCCAAGGCTGTATTTGATGCTCTGGGCGCTCAGACCGTCATCATCGGTGACGAACCCGATGGCCTGAACTGCAACAGCGGTTGCGGTTCCACCCACATGGAGAAACTGTGCGAACTGGTTAAGAAAGAGAAGCTGGACGTAGGCTTTGCCTTTGACGGCGATGCCGACCGTTGTCTGGCTGTAGACGAGAACGGCAACGTGGTGGATGGCGACGCTATGATGTACATCCTGGGTATGCGCCTGAAGAACCGTGGTATGCTGAACAAGGATACCGTGGTGGCCACCATCATGTCCAACAGCGGTTTCTTCGCCTCTCTGAAGAAGGCCGGTATGGACGTAGACCAGACCGCCGTGGGCGACCGCTTTGTTTACGAGTCTATGCTGAAGAACGACTTTAGTCTGGGCGGTGAGCAGTCCGGTCACATCATCATGAAGAAGTACGCCACCACCGGTGACGGTATCCTGACCGCCATTATGCTGGCTGAGGAGATGTGCGACCGCAAGCTGAGCCTGGCCAAACTGGCTGAGCCGGTGACCCTGTATCCCCAGTATCTGAAGAACCTGCGTGTAAAGAGCAAAGACGCTGTTATGAACGACCAAGCTGTGTTGGATGCCCAGGCTGAGGCCGAAAAGCTGATTGCCGGCAACGGTCGCACCCTGCTGCGTCAGAGCGGTACCGAGCCGGTTATCCGTGTGATGGTAGAGGCTGAGACCTCTGAACTGTGCGAGAAATACGCCGCTATGATTGCAGACGTTATCAAGGAAAGAGGTCATTGCGTTGAATAAGTTGGTTAAAACTGCCGACCTGTACGATTGCCAGGTCCCCTATCTGAAAGATTTGTTTGATTCCTGCGAATACCCTTGGGAGATGTTGCCCAAGATTAAAGAGTGGATCCTGAACCTGATTGAGCAGGGTCTCGAGGATTTCACCGAGATCAAGCCCGGCGTATGGGTGGGTAAGGACGTAAAGATTGCCGATTACGTGACCATTGAGGCACCCGCCATCATCGGTCACGGCACCGAGATCCGTCCCGGCGCCTATATCCGTGGCAACGTCATCACCGGCAGTGGCTGTGTGATGGGCAACTCCAGCGAGTTCAAGAACTGCATTCTACTGGACAAGGTGCAGGTGCCCCACTACAACTACGTGGGTGACTCCGTGCTGGGCAACAAGGCGCACATGGGTGCCGGCACCGTCTGCTCCAATCTGAAGTCCGACGGCAAGGCCGTGGTGATCCACGGTGACCAGGATTATATCACCGGTCTGCGTAAGATCGGCGGCATCCTGGCGGACGGCGCTGACGCCGGCTGTGGCTGTGTCATCAATCCCGGCACCGTCATTGGCAAAGGCACCACCATCTATCCCCTGACCGCTCTGCGGGGTGTGTATCCCGCCGGTTGTATTGTTAAGGCTACCAATATTGTTGTAGAGAGAAAGGAAAATGTGTGATGAAATACATTGTTGTAAACACCTATGACGAGCTGAGCAACAAGGCGGCTGACCTGATCGCCGCTCAGATTCTGGTAAAGCCCAACTGCGTACTGGGTCTGGCCACCGGTTCTTCCCCCGTAGGCACCTACAAGCGCCTGATCGAGGACAACAAGGCCGGCAAGATCGACTTCTCCACCGTCACCAGTGTAAACCTGGACGAGTACGTGGGTCTGGACGGCTCCAACGACCAGAGCTATCGCTATTTCATGAACGACAACCTGTTCAACCACGTGAACATCGACAAGGCTAAGACCTTCGTCCCCAACGGTTGCGCCGCTGATCTGGCCGCCGAGGGTGAGGCCTATGATGCTATGATTAAGGAGCTGGGCGGTATCGACCTGCAGCTGCTGGGCATCGGTCTGGACGGTCACATCGGCTTTAACGAGCCGGACGCCTATTTCACCGGCCCTACCCACGAGGTAAAGCTGGATGAGTCCACCATCGAGGCTAACGCCCGTTTCTTCGCTAGCAAGGACGAGGTTCCCACCACCGCTATCACTATGGGTATGCTGTCCATCATGCAGGCCAAGAAGGTGCTGCTGGTGGCCAACGGCGCCGCTAAGAAGGCTATCGTTGAGAAGGCTTTCTTCGGTCCCATCGACCCTCAGGTGCCTGCCTCCATCCTGCAGTTGCATCCCGACGTCACCGTCATCTACAGCGAGAACTAATTAGCTAACAAAAAGAGCCTACCCAATTGGGTAGGCTCTTTTTTATGTGGTTTACAGACAATCTGCACAAGAGGTAGCATTCACGTCACCATAAATGATGATTTTCTCACCATCTACCTCAACAATGAAATAAGGACGGGCATAAAGGGTGCGCTCCATCTGGTCGTCCGGAATATTGACAATGCGCGTGGCGAAGGCACAAGAACCCTCTTCTGCCTCTTGTAAATAGACCGTGGGAACGTTCACCACATTGCAATCGTTGACCGTGTCCAAAGTCAGATTTTCAGCTTTGGCATCGCTGTTGGTTATCACAGAACCCATACCGATGAGTTTGCAATCGACACCCAAGTAGTTGATGGTGGCACCGGTCAAATCCATCAGGTTTCTGTTGTCCTTTACGATACCGTTAGCAGACAGTTCAAAACGGAAAGCCAAGCCATTGCCCTTTTCGGTATCCATCACACTGTGAGTAACTTCGTTGGAAATAGCATCATCAGCATAATGCCAGGTGGCGTTCACGAGTTCATCGTTGTATGCGCCGATGGTTATTTGCGCTTTGTTTTTCTCGCTACCGCCATAATACACGTCGGTCAGGCTGGAGCACCAGTAAAACGCCCCATCACCAATGGAGGTGACGCTGTCCGGAATGGTCACCGAGGTCAGGTTGTTGCAATAGAAAAACGCACAATCACCAATGGAGGTGACGCTGTCCGGAATGGTCACCGAGGTCAGGCTGGCGCAATTGGAAAACGCATGCTCACCAATGGAGGTGACGCTGTCGCCGATGGCCACCGAGGTCAGGCTGGAGCAATAGGAAAACGCCTCATCACCAATGAAGGTGACGCTGTCCGGAATGGTCACCGAGGTCAGGCTGGTGCAATAGGAAAACGCCTCATCACCAATGGAGGTGACGCTGTCCGGAATGGTCACCGAGGTCAGGCTGGCGCAATAGAAAAACGCAGAATTGCCAATGGAGGTGACGCTGTCCGGGATGACGTATGCGCCAATTTTTCCGCCAGGGCAACAGATTAGGCTCGTTTTGTTCTTGTTGAACAGTACGCCATCCTCAGAAATATATTGCGAGTTTTTACTATCAACATTAATGGCGGTCAGGCTGAAGCAACCGTAAAACGCCCCATCGCCAATGGAGGTGACGCTGTCCGGGATGGTCACCGAGGTCAAGCTGGAGCAACCGGAAAACGCATACTTACCAATGGAGGTGACGCTATCCGGTATGGTCACCGAGGTCAGGCTGGTGCACCAATAAAACGCCCGCTCACCAATGGAGGTGACGCTGCCCGGAATGGTCACCGAGGTCAGGTTGGAGCAATCGAAAAACGCCCCATAACCAATGGAGGTGACACCATCACCGATGGTCACCGAGGTCAGGCTGGAGCAATAGTAAAACGCATTCTCGCCAATGCTGATGACGCTGTCTGGGATGGTCACCGACGTCAAGTTGTAGCAATTATAAAACGCATAATTGCCAATACTGGTGACGCTATCCGGGATGGTCACCATAATCAGGTTCGTGCAATCGGAAAACGCATCTTTGCCAATGCTGGTGATATTATCCAAAATATCAGCAGTAAAAATATAATCATTATATGCTTTCCAAGGAGCATTAGCAGAGTTGAAATCAATCATATTTCCGTTTCCGGTAAACATTAGATGTCCGGTTCGCTTGTCCAGCGACCAGGTGATTTCGCCTACTTTGCCTCCAACAATGGATTCTTCATCTGTTCCGTCTTTCAAGACAAAAGGTCTGCCGTTTTCTTGCACCCATGTATGTGCCGCTGTATTGCGATTGCAATATATCAGAGTATTGCTGCTAAACGCACCATCACCAATGGTGGTGACACTAGCCGGAATAGATACTCTGATTAGCGAGCTACAATGTACAAAAGCATATTTGCCAATGGTGGTGACATTGTTGCCGATGATCATCGAGGCTAGGTTGGTGCAACCGTCAAAGGCAAAATCATCAATGGTGGTGACACTGTTCGGGATGGTCACCGAGGTCAGGTTGGTACAATCAATAAACGCAGAATCGCCAATGAAGGTGACAGGATAGCCCTCGATGGTATCGGGGATCACCAAATCAACCGGCATTTCGTCGGTATAGCCGGTGATGGTGACCTTGCCGTTGTTGATTGTGTAGTACAAATCCCCATACTCATAAGTAGCCGCAGAAACGCTGATTGCTCCCAAAGGGATCATCGTTAGCAACAGCACCGTTGCCAACAGGACTGACAAACATTTTTTCATAACCATTCCTCCTTTGGATAATAGAGCTTCTTTTGTTAGCAATCTCTATCCATCCTATTTTATCCTACTCTATACTACTTGTCAATGATAGGTAGGAATATATGGTATAATTTAGTCAAAGGAGTGTGAGGGTACGAAGCCGTTAAAAGGGAAAATCAGCATCACTATTGATAGCGATATTCTGGAATCGATAAGAATCGAGGCCGAAAACGATGACCGCTCACTGTCCCAATACATTAATTTGGTTTTGAAAGAACATATCCGAAACAAAAAATAAAAAGAGCCTATCCGGTTGGGTAGGCTCTTTTTTTGTTTACAAATACTCCCGCAGTTGGACGCCCAGTTTCTCTTCCAATTTAATCAGGCGCTTGCAGAGATCCTTGGAGATTTCGTCGGCGGCGGCATACTGGTTGAGGTACCGGCTGAGGGACTTGACCCCCATATTGCACCCATCGGTCATCAAATCCGCAATGGTGGCATCGGACTCGTCCAGTTTTAGTTTCACAGCAGTCTTAATCCAGGACATACCCTTGGCCACCGGGTTGGGTGCCTTGCCCTCGTCACCATAGCGCTCCAACAGGTCTTGGAGTTCGTTATCCAATCGCTTGTGGGATTGCTTGCTGTCCACCAGATAGCATTTCAGCCGAGCATTGCTGACGTAGTCCAGCACGTCGTCGATGGACGCCACGCCCATCTGAATACCGGCGTCGCACTCCCGCAACAATTTAATGGTATCTTGTTCAATCATCGTTTTCTCCCCTTTCGGGGATAGTATATCCCAAAAATTGCAAAAAATCCCGGATACCACGTATCCGGGATTTTCTTTAGAACCGTTTCTCTATGGCTGTGGCAACCCACTTTGCCTCGCTCCAGGTAAAGGTGCGCAACTTCCGCTTGCGGGGTAGACCCCACACATCCAACAGCCACGGACCAATCCACTGACCATAGGCGGTAGGTTCAAATACACCCTGCACCACCGACAACGCCGCCCGCTCCGGGGACATAAACAGCACCTTCATGGGGTGCTTTATCAGCGTAAACAGCCATTTGGGGTAGTGATCTGTGATACCGGTGAAGGCGATACCGGGATGCACCACCGACAAGGTGATACCCTTGACAGCCTTGACGCCACCAAACAACTCGTACATTGCCAACATCAGGTGCCGTTTGGCATTGCCGTACACCAAAGAGCAAGCATTACGGGTGGAAAAGTCCAGGTCGTACTTATCGCTCTTGGCGTAATTATGAGCAATGCTACCCACCACCACTACGTGACCACCAACAGCCTTCATAGGCTCTAGCAGACGTTTGGTCAGCAGATACGGCGCAACGCAATCAATCTGATAGACGTTATTGATGCCCAGGGAGGTTTCGTACCGTGGTACAGCGTACACACCGGCGTTATGAATCAACACGTGAGGCGGTTGTATAGCCAGCGCCTCTGCCGCCGCCAGCACCGAATCCATATCCGCCAAATCCAGCGGCACAAACTCTGCCGACAGACCGGGGTGTTCCGCTTTTAGTTCTGCCATCAGTCTTTCGGTTTTCTCACGGCTACGATTGCACAGCACCAAATGAGCGCCCAGCCGAGCCAGATGCCGACACAGTGCCACACCGAGACCTCCGGTAGCGCCGGTGATTGCCACCCGCTTACCGGTCAAATCCCGGGTGTATTTCTCAAACCATTTATCGTACATACTACACTTCCTGTAAAAGCACCCTGTTCCGTTTGGAACAGGGTGACCGCATTATTTCATCTGTTCAAAGGTCTCCAACCAAGCCCGTTTAATCAGCTCGTGACCGGCAGGTGTGGGATGGACACCGTCACCGGTCCAATGGTCAACAGGCGCCTTTTCACAGGCGGCATCGAAGATAGGCTGGAGCTCGATCAGCGGCAGATTGTATTTCTCTGCCACTTTCTTGACCACGGCAGCCTTGGCGGCTACGTCGGTCCGGAAACGTTGCCAACGATCCGGCTGCTCTTCAGTAGCCCGGGTAGCCCAACCCTCCAGCACGTAGGGAGCAATCAGCATCAGCTTGATGCCCGGGCAAGCGGTCTGCACCTCGTCAATCATCATACCATAGATCTTCTCGAATTTATCGTCCTCTACGCCGTTCTGCCACTCAATCTCGTGCCAAGCATCGTTGACTCCCACGTAGATGCTGGCATAATCCGGCTTCAGGTTGATAAAATCCCACTTGATGCGGGCATAGATATCCACGATGCGATTACCGCTGATACCCTTATTGATGTATTCGTAATCGTTGGGGTAATCCACACCCAAGGTGGCATTTACCAACGAGGGATAACCCATACCCATGCACTTGGGATTGTCCCGGTCACGACCGGCATCGGTGATGGAATCGCCCTGGAACAAGATACGCTTTTTCATAGTTAGTACTCCTTACAGTAATTTTTCAAAGGTGGATAGCCAAGCCCGCTTTAACAGTTGGTGTCCGGCCGGGGTGGGATGAGCGCCATCCCCCGTCCAGCAAGAGGCGTCAGCACGCTGGCAGGCTTCGTCGTAGATGGCCTGCACGTCCACAAAGGGCAGATTGTACTGCTCTGCCACACGGCGCACCACGTCGATACGGGATTTTACGTGGAGACGGAACTGGTTGAGGCGATCCGGTTGCTCATCGGTATTGCGAGAGAACTGACCCTCCATAATGGCCGGAGCAAACAGCATCAGCTTGATACCGGGACAAGCGGCATAGATACGCTCCAGCATATCCACGTACATCCGCTCGAACGCTTCGGTCTCGATAGGACGTCCCTGGTCCAGCTCCGCCCACGCATCGTTGGTACCGATAAAAATACTGGCATAATCCGGCTTAAGCTCCAAAAAATCCGGCTCTAGACGGTTATATAAATCCACCAGCAGATCGCCACCGATGCCACGGTTGATACACTCGAACTCACCGGGATGATCGGCAGTCAGCGCAGCGGTGGCCAGATGGGCATAGCCATAGCCGGTGCTGTAAAAGTCCTCTCGGCAACGGCCGGCATCGGTGATGGAATCGCCTTGGAACAAAACGCGTTTCATAGGATTTCCTCCTTATATTAGGTCAATCTGACACATCTGCATAGTGGTCAAGGCCGCCGTGTGGGTGTCCGGAGTGACACCGGCACAGCAGGTGGCATCCACCCCAATGGCTTTCTCCGGGAAGTGGGCCTTAAGCAACAGGGCGTTGGACACCACGCAAATATCGGTGCACAGGCCGATGAGCGTGACGGTGAAATCCTCCTCTCCCACCATTTCGGTAACGACTTGAGGCAAGGTTACCGAGCCAAAAGTGGGTTTCTCAATACTACGATAGTGTTTATCCGCCAGAGCATCCGCCACATGGGCATCCAGTTCCCAGCCGGGAGTGCCTTTGATGCAGTGCTCCACCGGAAGTTTATGCCCCTCAGCGGTAGTCATATAATCGGCGGTGTGGGTATCGTAGGTGACGATAATCTCGCCATCAAAGGAACGAATCTTCTCACACACATTGGGGACAATAGCCACAGCCTCGGGCGTACCCAAAGCGCCGTCCACAAAGTCCTTTTGCATATCCACAACAATTAGAATGTTTTTCATAGGTCACCTCACAGGGCATAAAACTTAGTCTGATAGTCCAAAATCGCCTTTTCGGTGGTTGCCAAAGCATTGGCATCCCGGTTGGCCAAGGCCTCGGAATGGGCACTACACAGAGCGATATAGGCGGGGTAATATTCGCCCATCAGGAAACGGGCGTATTTGGCGTAGCGATAGTCGCCCAAGCAACGGAAATGCTTGTCGCTCTCACGGCGTACCGGCACGGAACGGCCCTCTTTCATTGCCGTGGTCAAATCATCGTAACCGGTGGCAAACACCAGGGAGAACTGGCGGGAGAAATGGTCGTAATCGCCATAAATAACGGTGGTGTGAGCATCGGAAGAGCCTATCACCGGGACGGTGATGCCCTCGGTACGCAAATCGTTCCACACCAGTTCCAGTAGGTTATTACCGTTGCCGGTGTCGTCGTTACCACCCAGCAATTCCAACACGTCAAAGTCACCGTTGCGCAAGTGATAGCGACACTCTACAGGCTGCATATTGTATTCGCCGCCCGACTCCCAGAAGGGATGGGCCATCACCGCCACACCGCCGGCAGCACGAATCTGAGACGCGATGAAAATACGGATAGCCGCCGCGCGGGGATCCGGCAAGCCGGAGAAATCCCGGGTATCCAAAATCTGCCGGATGCCCGCCTCTGCCTCTTCCGGGCGTTGTTCAAACACCTCGGTAATGTGGCGGTCGGCATTCAAGCTGACAATGTGGAAATAACTGCCACCCTTGGGATGTACTTCCTCACCGGGCATAATATAAAATCGATTGGTGAGAGGTTTTAGTTCTGCCGCCAACTCCACCGAGGGATAATAGCGACCGTGGTCGGTGACCGCAATAAAATCGTAGCCATTGGCACGATAGGCGCAAGCCACCTCAAAAGGCGTACCCTTTCCATCCGAGCAAGCGGTGTGCAGATGGGTGTCGCCCTTATAAGGCCGTAAAGCGCCCAAATCCGGTTCTACGGCATAGGCGTAACCGGAATAGAAGACATCCTCTCCGTGGCGTAATTTGAGGGTATAACGCTGTTCCTGGGCAAAGTCCACGTCAGCGGTGTAAAGATCACCGTCTTGACAGGTCAGCGGTATCCAATCATAGCGGTCGCTGTGGTGGGACCAATAGTCCGGAGCGTGAGAAATGCCGTAAATCTCCATCGGCTGCACCTTGACCTCGATGCCATCGGCAGGCAGGTCACCGGACAGGCGGAAATACAGGGTGTGACAGCGGTTGGCAGCCACCACCTTGGGATACGTTTCGATCAATTGGATGCCCATAAAGAACCCTCCCTCGGAGTTTTATATTGATAGGTTAATTATACCACCCTTACCAAACGATGGCAAGGGGGAATGCGAAAAACCGCCCTCAAATGAGGGCGGTTTTGATTATTCACATCGGATATATTGCACGGAATAGCCGGGCATGACGCTACCGGCACCAAAATCAAAGTGATTGCAGGTGAGCAGGTCGGTGCCACAGCCGGCATTGGCGTTGTAATGGGCGGTATATTCGTTTTCGCCGGCATTGATCATCACAATCACCCGCTCACCCTCATAGGCACGCTCAAACACCAACTGGTGATTCTGCTGATGCAGAATCTTGATACCACCGTAGCAAAGCGCCGTGCTCTCCCGATGAGCCCGAGCCGCCTTGGCGATGAAATCGGTGAGGGCATTCCACTGCATCGCATCCACCGCCGGACGCAGGGCATCGTCACCGTCCTCTTTTCTACCCTCCATCCCCCACTCACTACCGTAATAGATGCAGGGGATGCCGGGCATACCGAACAGGAGACCATAGGCCACCGGCAGATGATTCTTGTTGGTCAGCGCCGATGCCAGGCGGGATACGTCGTGGTTGTCCACAAAACCGATCAGTTGCAGACCACGGTACATACACCAATCCTCGTTACCAAAACGATTCTGGAGAGAGAAGCCAATCTCGAACAAGTTCATAGTATTCAGCGAAGAAAAAATACCCTTGTAGCACTCATAGTTGGTGGCGCTGTGGAGCATACCCTCGCAGACGATGTCCCGATAATTGCCGTGAATCATCTCACCGGCCAAGAAGAATTCCGGATTCTTGGCGGTGCAGAAAGCGCTCAGCTCCCGCATAAACTGGCGGTTGACCATATAGGCCACGTCCAGACGCAGACCGTCGATGCCAAACTCGTCCATCCAGCCACCCACGCAAGAGAGCAGGTACTGTTTGACCTCGGGGTTGTCTAAATTGAGTTTCACCAGTTCATAGTGACCCTCCCAGCCCTCGTACCAAAAACCGTCGTTGTAGGCGCTATTGCCATCAAAACTGATGTAGAACCAATCCTTATACCGGGAATCCCAGCGTTTCTCCTGCACGTCCTTAAAGGCGAAGAAATCCCGACCCACGTGGTTGAACACGCCATCCAAAATTACACGGATACCCTTTTTGTGTAGCGCATCGCAGACGTAACGGAAATCCTTGTTGGTGCCCAAACGGACGTCAATCTTGGTATAATCGGCGGTGTCGTAGCCGTGGGCAGAACTCTCAAACACCGGGCAGAAATACACCGCATCCGCACCCAATCTAACCAGGTGGTCGGTGATGTCTGCCACCTTGCGAATGCGAGGTACCAGCACCCCGTCATTCTGCCGAGGCGCACCGCAAAAGCCAAAGGGATAAATCTGATAAATGACACTTTCGTTATACCACATAAAGACTGGCTCCTTAGAAAAAACACTTTAGCGTATTATAGCACAAAAGCGCTGTAAGATGCAAGAAGAAAAGAAAAAATCCGTCCCAAATAGGACGGATTTTTTATCCTTAAAATATGCTCAAATCCAATTTGTCGCCCAGCACCTCCAGCGCCTTGATGCCGGCGACGCTATTGCCTTTTTTATCCAGCGCAGGAGAATAGATACCGATGCCCATACGACCCGGTACCACCGCCATAATGCCACCGCCGACACCACTCTTGGCCGGTACGCCCACGTTAAGGGCAAACTCGCCGGAGCCGTCGTACATACCGCAGGTCATCATCACCGCATTCACGTGCTTAGCGTATTCCTTGGCGAACAATCTCTCCCCCGTTTCCGGCAGGACACCACCATTGGCAAACACGTAGGCAATCTTTGCCAAGTCCACCACCGTGACCTCGACCGAACAGGCACGGAAATAGCAATCCAGCACATCCTCCACGTCGTCGTGGAGCATACCATAGGCCTTGAGCATATAGGCCAGGGCGCGATTTTTGTTGCCGGTAGCCTTTTCCGAGGCATACACCTGTTCATCAACTTGGATAGCGGGGTTGCCGCTGACTTTACGGGTCAAATCCAGAATCTTATTGAATTTTTCCAGATAGTTATCCCCTTTGATCAGCGAACACAGGGCGATAGCACCCGTATTGATCATGGGGTTGATGTTTTCACAATTCAGCGCCTGATCGCTGTAATTAAAAGCGTCAAAAGGTTTACCGGTGGCCTCTACACCCACCAGACGGCGCACCGCCTCGGCGCCGTTATCCATCAGCGCGGTCAGAAGAATCATCGGCTTGATGATGCTCTGCATAGTAAAGGTTTTGTCGTAATCACCGGTGTAAGTGATTGTGCCGTCCGGTGCAATCACGCAAATACCGAAATCATCCTTATTCGCCTTGGCCAATTCGGGAATATAACTGGCCAACGTGCCTTGTTCTATGTAAGGCGCACACTGCGCCAAAACCTGATCCAGCAACGCTTTCATAGTATCGCTTCCCTTTTTTCAACAATGTTTTCATTGATTATAGCACACCTATGACAAGGGCGCAAGAAAAAGAAGAAATAAATCAATGCGGAGCATTGTATATATTTGTGGCGAAGCCACACCGAAATTCTTACCTCTTACCTATTACTTATTACTTTCCAAAGCCCCAAGGACTTTTTTGAGGTAAGAGTGAAGAGGTAAGAAGTAAAAAGTAAAATCCCGCCCACTTACGTGAACGGGATTTTTGTCATTCGTGTCCGAAAAAGAACTGGGTGAAAACCGAGGATTTTCTTTATTTTAAGTTGTTGTTACAAAAAGTTTTTATTACTTCTTCTCTATTATCATCATAAATCAAAAATCTATTATCTTGTTTAGCAATATCTATATTCTCAATGTTATTAACATCTACTAAAACAACAGCTTTATCACAAACATTATATTCTAAAAGTTCATTTATAGTAGCAATTTCTTGTTGTAAATACTCGTCTAACGGAATGGATGCAACATCGTGACCACCATCATATTCACTACAAAACCATTTTTCAACATCCGAATAATATTCAACCATAGAATCCGGTATTAGTAAAGTTTTATCAAAAACAAACCAACCACACTCTAAAGCATCGTTTTTGGGATTAAACATATATTTAATCGGCAAGTCGTTTTTCGCAATCTCATTATAAAACTCAAAATAGAAACCAGAGCCAGCAAAAAACTTATATTTTTTATGTTCATTTTTATAAAAAAGAGATCGTTTATATTTGATATAATCAAGCGGTAACAGTAAAACAAAACATATACCTACAAGCAAAGCTAATAATATGCCAAATAACGTCCCAAAGAATGTTCCTATTTTGCTAAATACTTTTTTCAAGTCATCACCGCCTTGGGTATATTATAGCATAAAAGCGGGAATAAATCAACGGCATAGCCGTTGTATATCATCAATTCCGCAGGAATTGCATATCATCAACTTCGTAAGAAGTTGTATATCATCAAGCCGACAGGAATACACGCTTCGCGTGATGATATGCAGTCCTGACGGACTGATGAGATACAACACGGCTGTGCCGTGTTGATGATATACCAAGCCTGTCGGCTTGGATAAAAAACAAAGGACTTCCGAAGAAGTCCTTTATTTGTTGGAGGCGACACCCGGATTTGAACCGGGGAATCAAGGTTTTGCAGACCCATGCCTTACCACTTGGCTATGTCGCCATATGAGAAAAGGTGCTATGCACCTTTTCTGTTTGGAGCGGCTGACGAGGCTCGAACTCGCTACCTCCACCTTGGCAAGGTGGCGCTCTACCAGATGAGCTACAGCCGCAGATATGGTGCCCAGAGCCGGAATCGAACCAGCGACACGTGGATTTTCAGTCCACTGCTCTACCAACTGAGCTATCTGGGCAAATTTGGCGACCCGGAACGGGCTCGAACCGTCGACCTCTAGCGTGACAGGCTAGCGTTCTAACCAGCTGAACTACCGGGCCAAATCCAAAAATGGTGGAAACAACAGGGCTCGAACCTGTGACCCCCTGCTTGTAAGGCAGGTGCTCTACCAGCTGAGCTATGCTTCCATACTGGTACTGTCGCAAGCGACGCCATTTATAATACACTATGGCGTCGCTTTTGTCAATACATTTTTTCAATTTTTTTGAAAAAATTACTACTTATTTTCTTTGCGGGAACGATCCAGCTTTTCCAGGTCTTCCTGAGTGAAACGATAGACCGCATCGCAGAATCGACAGGTGGCTTCTGCCACACCGGTCTCGTCCGGCAGACTCAGCAAATCCTCCGACGGCATCGCCAAAAAAGCGCCCTCTACCTTCTCGCGAGAACAGGTGCAACGGTACTCCGGCTGGTAGGTATCCAGCACGTCGTACTCCATACCATCCAGGGCGATGGCGCAGATCTCCTCCGGGGTCAAACCCTGAGACAACATAGAGGTTACAGAGGGCAATTTGGCCACGTTGGCCTCTACCTTATCAATCACGTCCTCCGGGCAGAAGGGCAAGAGCTGTAACAACAGACCGCCGGCAGCCTGCACCGTCAGGTCGGGATTGACCAGCACGCCCAGTGCACACACGGTGGGGGTCTGCTCGCTGGTGGCGTAATAGCTGGTGATATCCTCGGCAATCTCGCCGGAAACCAACGGTGTGCAACCCACGTAGGGTTCCGGCGCACCATTATCCCGCAACACCCACAATTCGCCCTCAGAGCCCACAGCACCGCTCACGTCCAACTTACCGTTGGGCTTCAGCGGAATCTCCACGATGGGGTTCTGGGCATAGCCACGGACGTTACCGGAACTATCCGAAACCGCCATCACCGTGCCGGAAGGACCGCCGCCGGCCAATTTGAGAGTCAAGCTATCGTCCTTGCCCTTCATCATCACGCCCATCATAGAAGCGCCGGTCAGCAAACGTCCCAGCGCGGCGGTCATCACCGCCGAAGGCTGGTGAATCTGCTCGGCACGTGCCACCATATCGGTGGAATCCAAAAACAGTGCCATCACCGTGGCATCACGGGTCAGGCAACGAATCAGTTTACCCATTTTCTATCTCTCCATTAGTCGTTCTTCTGGTTGATGGCACGATTCTTTGCCACCAATACCCACCGCTGGGCATCCTCGCCCGGGGTGGTAAAGCGACGCTCGTCGTATACACCCAGCAAGTCAAAACCCGCCTCGGATAGCAAATTCTTCCAGGTCTGGAGGCTATAGGCACGCTCCCGCACCGTATCGGTGAAACGAGAATAGGTGCCATCCTCCTCTTCTAAGAAAAAGTCCAGCGCCATCTCCACCTCGTGGGTGGTAGGCAGATACCGATTGCGCCAAGCGCAGAGGAACTCCTCACGCTCGAACACAAAGGCATTATCCCCCAGCACGTGGGCGTGCTTGTAGGGTGTATTGACATCAAACAGCAGAAGACCGTCCGGGGCAATGAACAGACCCAGACGGCGAAAAATCTCCCGCAAATCTTCGGTATGTAAAATGTGGCTCAAGCTGTCCAGCATACACACGGCGGTATCCACCGTGCCGTACAGATCCAGCCGGCGCATATCCTGGCACAAGAACAGGATGTCCTGTCCCTCGTCGGCGGCCTTTTCCCGTGCCACCGCCAACATATCCGCCGATCCATCTACACCGATCACCTCGCAACCACGTGCCGCCAGCTCCAGCGACAGGCTGCCGCTGCCACAGGCCAAATCCAGCACTGTGTCGGCGCTGCCACCGTGGCGAGTGACCGCCGCCAGCAGATAGTCTGCCCAAGCGGCGTAATCCACGTCATCGGTGAGGGCATCGTAAAAGGCCGCAAAGGCCCCATAGCCGTTCATACTTACTTATCCCCCATCCGCTCAAACAGGAAGGCGTAGGAATCGCAACCATACTCCAAAGACCGCTTAACACGGCTGATGGTGGCGGTAGAAGCGCCGGTGGCCTCGACGATATCGTTGTATACACGACCATCGCTGAGCATCTTGGCCACGATGAGACGCTGGGACATAGCCTTCAGCTCGTTAACGGTGCACAGATCCTCAAAGAACTGATAGCACTCTTCCTGATTCTTCAGATGCAGGATTACGTCAAACAGAAAATCGACTTCTTTGCTTTTAATCTTAGAGTTCAAGGGAAATACCTCCTTTGAAATTCATATGGGGTTCCCATCCATTATACACCAACACTTTCACAATGTAAAGTGCTAATTTGTGAAAATGCGAAAAAACCTCCGTTTTTTCAAAAACGGAGGTTTTCAGCTTTCTGTATTTAGTTAAGAGCAATCTTGTGATACACTTTCTTACCCTTTTTGATGATGGCAACACCATCGGTAAAGTCGGCATCGGACAAAGCGGTGGTGGGATCGGTCACCTTCTGATCGTTGACGGATACGCCACCCTGCTGTACCAGACGACGGGCCTCACCCTTGGAGGCGGCCAGACCGGCATTTACCATCACGTCCAGAATGCCCATACCTACGGCATCGGCAATCACGGTGGTGGGCATATTCTCGGTATTACCGGCGCCGGAGAACAACGCACGGGCAGCGGCCTGGGCCTTTTCGGCCTCTTCGGTGCCGTGAACCAGAGCAGTCAGCTCATAGGCCAGAATCTCCTTAGCGGTGTTCAGTTGGCTACCCTCCCAGGAATCCATCTCGTCAATCTGCTCGATGGGCAGGAAGGTCAGCATACGCAGGCACTTCAGCACATCCTGATCGCCTACGTTACGCCAATACTGATAGAAATCGTAGGGAGGAGTCTTATTGGGATCCAGCCACACAGCACCGCTGGCGGTCTTACCCATCTTCTTACCCTCGGAGTTGAGCAACAGAGTGATGGTCATAGCGTGGGCATCCTTACCCAGTTTACGACGAATCAGCTCGGTACCGCCCAGCATATTGCTCCACTGGTCGTTACCGCCGAACTGCAGGTTACAACCATGGGTCTGGAACAGACGGTAGAAGTCGTAAGACTGCATAATCATATAGTTGAACTCCAGGAAGGACAGACCCTTCTCCATACGCTGCTTATAGCACTCGGCGCGCAGCATATTGTTAACAGAGAAGCAAGCACCCACCTCGCGCAGAACCTCAACGTAGTTGAGATCCAGCAACCAATCGGCGTTGTTTACCATCTGGGCTTTGCCCTCGCCAAACTCGATGAAACGCTCCATCTGCTTTTTGAAACAATCGCAGTTGTGCTGGATGGTCTCCTGAGTCATCATAGAGCGCATATCGGTACGACCGGAGGGATCGCCGATCATAGCGGTACCGCCACCGATCAGGGCGATGGGCTTGTTGCCGGCCATCTGCAAGCGCTTCATCAAGCACAGAGCCATAAAGTGGCCCACGTGCAGGCTATCGGCGGTGGGGTCAAAACCGATATAGAAAGTCGCCTTACCGGCGTTAATCAGTTCTTTAATTTGGTCCTCATCGGTCACCTGGGCAATCAGGCCACGGGCAACCAGTTCTTCGTAAACGGTCATTTGGTATCTCTCCTTATATAAATTGGGGTTATTATACCCTTAATTGTAAACGCTTGTCAAGTCATAGCCCGATTCCGCAGTTCTTCTGCCGCAGAGAGAGTGGTTTCGGTCACGTCGCCACCCATAATCCGAGCCAGTTCGGCTAGGCGGTTTTCCTCGGACAAATCCTCTACTTTAGTGTAGGTGCGTCCTTTCTCTACCGACTTTGCCACCAATAAGTGGCTGTGTCCGCAAGCGGCAATCTGCGCCAAGTGGGTAACGCACAGCACCTGACGGTTGTGGGCAATCCGGCGCATCAACGTACCCACCTTACTGGCGGCACGTCCGCTAATACCGGCATCCACCTCATCAAACACTAAAGTGTCGATGTCGTCCACACCGGCCAACACGCTCTTGAGCGCCAGCATCACACGGGACAATTCACCACCGGATGCGGTCTTGGCAATGGATTTGGGCGGTTCGCCGGGATTAGAGGAAATGAGGAACTCCACCTTATCTCCGCCAATGGCGGTGAGGGCGGTGGGCTCTATGGACACCGCCAGCTTGACGTGGGGCATATCCATAAAGGTCAGTTGCTGACACACATCCTGCTCAAAGCGCACTGCCGCCTGTTTACGTGCCTCGGTCAGGTCACGAGAAGCGGTGATGGTGGCATCCCGTGCCACGTCAGACTGACGCTCCAACTCTGCCAAATATTCATCGGAAGAACGGATGCCGGCCAACTCGGTCTGCATCTGCTCCAACTTGGTCAGCAGGGCGGTCTCATCGGTAACGTTATGTTGCTTCATCAACCGGCTAATCAGTGCCAACCGATCCTCGATTGCGGTCAACTCTTGAGGACTGAAGGATAGGCTATCCTCAAAGTCGGCGGATTCCTCTGCTACCGACTGCACGTCGTACAAGGCGCTCTGCAGACGGTCTGCCAACTCTTGCAGCTCGGCGGATACGTCCCCTACCCCTTTCAGCGCATGGACACTGTCGGTAAGGCGGGTCAACACACCGTATTCGGTGTCGGTATCCTGCATCGCACCCCGCACTAAGCGCAGGGCATCCGCCAGTTTTTCACTATGGCGAGCCATATCCCGTCGGGCAGTAAGCTCTGCCTCTTCGCCGGGGTGGATATCCGCCTTTTCCAAAGCGGTAATCTGCTGTTCCAGTTGAGCGGTGCGGAATTCTTTTTCCTGCTCGTCCAGGGTAGCGGCCTTGATGGCCCGGCGAATACGGCAATATTCTTGATAGGCGGTATGATAAGCGGTCTTGACCGAATCCAGTTCTCCCAAGCGGTCCAGATAATCCACGTGACGCTCCGGTTGTAACAACGTCTGATTCTCGTGCTGACCGTGGATATTCACCAACATCCGACCAATCTGGCGCAGTACCGATACGGTGGTGGGACGTCCGCCCACACGGCAACTGCCCTTTCCGTCGGCAGTGATACTGCGCTGAATCAGCAGAGTACCATCCTCTTCCGGAGGTAATTCCAATTCTTCTAACAGCGCTATCACCGCAGAGGGTAACTCGTCAAACACGCCGGCAATATACGCCTTGTCCGCACCGGTGCGCACCACGTCACGAGTGATACGCTCGCCCAACAGAGCATTGATGGCGTCTATAACAATGGATTTACCCGCTCCGGTCTCGCCGGTGAGGGTGGTCAGTCCTTTAGAAAACGTGATGTCGGTCCGCTCAATCACCGCTACATTTTCAATATGTAAGCTGTGTAGCATAACCTATCTTACCTTTCTGATTCGCTGAGCATCTTCTTCAGCTCGATTACCAAATCCTCAGCCTCTCGCTCGCCGGTGGCGATGCAAATAAAGGTATCGTCACCAGCCAAGGTGCCGATAACCTGGCTCCAGTGCATAGAATCCATGGCCGCACAAGCCGCCTGGGCCATACCGGGCAGACAGTGCACCACCACGATATTCTGGGCGTACTGCACGTTGACCACCGAACCACCGAAAATGGAGTGGAACTTGGCAGACAGATGCTCGCCACCGCCCTTGGCGGTGGTGTAGCGATAGCCGCCGCCACGCACCGGGCTCTTAATCAGGCGCAACTCCTTAATATCGCGGGATACGGTGGCCTGAGTCACCTGATAACCGGCCTGGCGCAAGTGCTCCTGCAAATCCTCTTGGGTTTCTACGGCATTGTCGTTGATAATCTCCAATATTTTTGCGTGTCGTCTGGTTTTCATAGGGGTCATCTCCTATCCAGTAATTTGTTACGTAATATATCACAGAAATGGGTGTCCGTCAGATGGATCAGGTGCACCGCCTTATCCGATAGGCACACGTCCACGGTGTCTGCGGACGCCAAGGGTACGTTCTGCTCACCATCGATGGTAATAAAGGCAGGGTTTTCATCTGCTGTGCCGGCCTGTAAAGTCAGGACAATATCGTTGGGCAATACCCGCGACCGGGAATCCAGCGAATGAGGGCAGACCGGTGTCAGCAACAAGCACTGCACCGTGGGATCCACCACAGGGCCACCGGCAGACAAGGAATAGGCGGTGGAACCGGTGGGGGTTGCCACAATCACACCATCACCACGACAGGCAAGCACCTCTACCTCGCCGCTGTGCACCGTCACATCTATCAGGCGGGACAGGCTACCACGGGAAAGCACCACGTCGTTCATAGCCAACAAGGTTTGGTCTCCGGTAGCACCGTGGACGGTCACCGCCATCAAATGACGGCTCTCCACCGAATAGTCACCGGACAGCAACCGATTCAGTTTATCCAACTCATCCGGCTCTAAACCGGCCAAAAAACCAATCCGTCCACCATTGATGCCCAGCACCGGCAGACCCAACAGACCCGCCACCTTTGCCACGTGCATAATGGTGCCGTCACCACCGATGGCAATCACCTTTTCGCAGTCGGTCAACGCCTCGGTAAGTTGGGCGGCGGTAGGCAGTCCCTTTTCAGAGCAGACCACCCGCACGTTGGCGCCGGACGTAGCCAAGCGATTGCATACTGCACGGACCAATTCATTGTTTTCCGTTTTGTTTTGATTGGGAACTACTGCAATCAACATAGCGTTCCCTCCTATCCTAAATGGGTTATTTCAGTTCATTAAAGGCTGTATCCACCACAGCGGTGGGATCCACCAGAATCCCCTCACCCTGTCGCTTAAGAACAGCCAAATATTCGATGTTGCCCTCGCCACCGGTGATGGGCGAATGCCCCAACCACACAGGTGCAAGGTGATGTTCGTTAAACAAGGTCATCTGATCCGCCAACACCCGCACGTGGGCTTTGCGATCTTTGACCACACCGTGTTTGCCAATGGCGGATTTACCCGCCTCAAACTGGGGCTTAATCAAGCACACCAACGTAGCCTCTGCCGACAGATACGGCAAAATGGACGGCAGAATATGCGACAAAGACACAAAGGACACATCCACCGAACAGAAATCCACCGTACCGGCAGAAACGGTCTGTGCCAATTTCTCGGACCGAATATCGGTGCCCTCCAGCACCGTCACACGGGCATCCTCACGCAAGGTGGGATGCAACTGGTCGTGGCCCACGTCCACCGCATACACGTGAGCGGCACCGCACTGCAACATACAGTCGGTAAAGCCACCGGTGGAAGCGCCCACGTCCATAGCGGTCAGACCGGTCAAATCCAAATGCGCCACGTCCACCGCTTTTTCCAGTTTATAGCCACCTCTGCCCACGTATTTTTGGGCGGGTGCATTGCAGGTTACCACGTCGGTATCCCCAATCCGCCGAGAGGCCTTGGTCACCGGAGAGCCATTGACCAGCACCTGACCGGAAGACAGCAATTCCTTGGCCTTTTCTCGTCCGGTGACGTAGCCGGCGCTCACCAAATAGGCGTCAAGGCGCTCACCTTTACTCTCACTCATAAGCCCTCCGTATGCTCTCGGACAAATTTCTCGATGCCCTCAGCATCCAAGCCTGTCCGACGCAAGCCCTGAACCGTGGTGCAAGCACCCAAGGTCTCACAAATGGCACGAACACCGTAACGGCCGGTATATCCGGCCTTGAGCAAAGCGCTGCCCAACAATTCGCCCATACCGCCACGGGTCTCTTCCAACACCAAGACACAACGATAGTCCTTGGCAATGGCCACCACCTCATCGGTAAGGGGCAATACTCGATTGAGTTTGAGTACCGACGGCTTACTATCCTGTCGGTCTGCAAAGGCTTTTACCTCGCCATAGGTGCGACCATAGGTCACCAACAGCAGATTCTTACTATCGCCCTCGGTCAGCACATAGGGTGCCTCTGTGGGGGTATAATCCTCTAATCCGGTAGGCTCACCACCCTTGGGATAGCGGACAGCAGCAATACCGAGGGTATCGTAAATCGCTTGTTTCAGATGCAGCTCCAACTCCGCAAAGGTGGAAGGAGCGTACAGCGTGGTATTGGGGATGGTGGCCAACATAGCCACGTCGTAGATACCCTGATGGGTCTCACCGTCGTCCGGCACCACACCGGCACGGTCGATGGCCAACACCACGTGATTATTCATCAGAGAAGTGTCGTTAATCAACTGGTCGTAACTGCGCTGTAAGAAGGTGGAATACACCGCAAACACGGGGGTAAGTCCACCCTTAGCCATACCGGCAGAGAAGGTAACGGCGTGCTCTTCGGCAATGCCGGTATCAAAGAAGCGGGTGGGATACCGCTCGGCAAAACCATCCAGGCACGTGCCACTGACCATAGCGGCGGTCACCGCCACGATGCGGTTATCCTTTTCTGCCAGGTCGCACAGCGCCTTACCAAATCGGGTGGAGAAACTCTCGCCACCACCCAGGGGAATACCGGTATCCGGGTCGAACTTGGAAATGCCGTGGTAGGTATCGGGCTTTTCCTCTGCATAGGAGCTACCCTTACCCTTAACCGTTTCGATATGCAGAACCACCGGACGGCGGATGCTACGTGCCACCTGCAATGCCTCGGTGAGGTCACTCAGATCGTGACCGTCCACCGGACCAAGATAATGGAAGCCCATATCCTCGAAGAAGGTGGATCCGGACAGCATAGACCGCTTCAGCTTCTTCTTCCAGTTCTGAATCAGCGATACCAAAGGTTGTCCCACCAGCGGGATTCGGCGCAGAATACGGCTTGTCCGCTCTTTGCTACGCTGATAGTTCATTTGACTGCGCAGAGAGGACAAATACCGCGCCACAAAACCCACGTTACGGCTAATGGACATCTTATTATCGTTCAGCACCACGATCAGCCGATCCTCGCTGCGACCGGCGTTGCTGAGACCCTCGTAGGCCAGGCCGCCGGTAAGAGCGCCATCGCCAATGACCGCAATGGTATAGCCGTCGTCGCCGGTAAGTGCCTTAGCCTTGGCGATGCCATTGGCCACCGAAATGGAAGTAGAACTATGACCCGCCACAAAGGCGTCGTGCTCGCTCTCGGCAGGGTTGGGGAATCCGGAGATGCCACCCTGCTGGCGCAGAGAGTTAAATCGCTCGTAACGATCGGTCAACAATTTATGGGCGTAGCACTGATGTCCCACGTCCCACACAATCTCGTCGTGGGGAGTATTAAACACCCGGTGCAGTGCCACCGTCAATTCTACCGTACCCAAGTTGGAGGCCAGGTGACCGCCGGTATGGGATACCGTCTCGATCATTTTCTGGCGCAACTGGTCGCACAGAGCGGTAAGCTCTGCTTTATTCATTTTTTTGACGTCTTTGGGAGAGTGGATGTTTTCCAATCTCTTCATAGTCAATACACTCCTTGTTAGTGATCCCGGGTAAGTAGTGCCTCTGCCAACCGGCGCAGAGAGTCTGCCTCTATACCGAACACGTCCAGCGCCTTCAGCGCATCGTCGGTGCGCTGTGCCGCCAAACGGCGAGCCTCTTCCAGGCCCAACAGAGATACGTACGTATTTTTCTCATTCTCAAGGTCACTGCCCACCGGTTTGCCCAACTTTTCGGCAGTGGCCGTCACGTCTAAGATGTCGTCCACAATCTGGAACGACAATCCGATGTTTTCGCCGTACACACGAGCGGCCTGCTCCTGTTCGGCGGTGGCACCCGCCAAGCGAGCACCCATCACACAAGCGGCAACCAGCAGCGCCGCCGTCTTACCCCGCTGGAGTTCTTCCAGCACGGTCAAATCGATATCTTTACCCTCGCTCTGCAGGTCAATCACCTGACCGCCTACCATACCGTCGATACCGGCAGCATCCGCCAGGGCAGAAGCGGCACCCAACACCCGACCGGGAGCAAGGCCGTCGCAATTGCCGGGACGCAAAGCGGTCTCAAAAGCCAAATTCAGCAAACCGTCACCGGCCAGCAGTGCCATCGTCTCGCCATACACCGCGTGGGTGGAAGGACGACCGCGACGCATGGGACTGTTGTCCATACAGGGCAGATCGTCGTGCACCAGCGAATAGGAATGAATCATCTCCAGTGCCGCCGCAAAGGGCATCGCCAATTCGGGATTGCCGCCACACAGACGACAAAACTCCAGCACCAGCACGGGACGAATCCGCTTGCCACCACCGGCACAGGCATAGGCCATAGCCTCGGCCACCACCGTCTGCAGACCACCGGTCTTGGGCATATAGCCGGGCAAAGCCGACTCGAAGCGGTCGCAATGATTCTGCAATTGTTGTGTGTAAATACCCATAACTACCTCACAAAGACAGTTCTTCGCCCATATCCTCGCCCTGTTTATCAGACAGAGCGGTGGCGGTATCGCCGGATTCTACGGCGGTCAACTTGATAATCTTCTGTTCTGCCGCCTTAATCTGCTGACTGCAGTAAGCGGTCAGTTTGGTACCTTCTTCAAACAGTTTTAGAGACTCATCCAGAGAGCAGCGTCCGCCCTCTAGAGTGGTTACAATCTGCTCCAGGCGAGCCATCGCCTGTTCAAAAGTCATATCAGCCACGTTCTGTTACCTCCTGTTTTTCGGTTACTGTACAATCCAGTGTGCCATCTGCCACACGCAAGGTGAGGCTATCCCCCACCCCCACACGGGTGACGCTGTCCACCACACCGCCGTCTGCCGTATAGCCGATGGCATAACCACGGCCCAGCACCTTTAGCGGGCTCAGGGCATCCAACTTGGCGGCGGCGGCAGAAAGCCGGCGATCCACCGTACCCAACTGCTGTTGGGATGCCGCCGCAAAACGACGGGTTAGATAATCCAGGCGCATAGCCTGTTCGTCTGTATAATACTGCGGCGCAGACAAACACCGCTTACTCTTCAATACTTCTAATCGAGAGGATGCCCCACCGATGTGATTGCGGGTAGCGGTGGACAGACGTGCCCGCACATTGTCCATAAAAGACAAGAGACGCCCTGCATCCGGCACCGCCAACTCGGCAGCCGCCGAAGGAGTCGGAGCACGTAGATCCGCCACAAAATCACAAATGGTGAAGTCGGTCTCGTGTCCCACAGCGGAAATCACCGGAATAGTGGAATCGGCTACAGCACGAGCCACAATCTCTTCATTAAAGGCCCACAAATCCTCGATAGAGCCACCACCACGGCCGACAATCAGCACGTCGGCGGCACCGCTGGCATTAAAGCGGCGGATGGCATCCACAATAGAGGGTGCGGCGCCATCACCCTGTACCAGCACCGGGCAAAAAACCACCTGGGCTAAGGGGTAACGACGACCAAGCACGTTGAGGATATCCCGCACCGCCGCACCGGTAGGCGACGTGATGACGCCCACCCGATTGGGGTATTTGGGCAGAGCCTTTTTACGGCTCTCATCAAAGAGGCCTTCACCGGCCAATTTCTTTTTCAGTTGTTCAAAGGCTACCTGCAAAGCGCCTACGCCGTCCGGTTGCATCTCTTCAATATACACCTGGAACGAACCGGTATTCTCATACAGAGATACCCGTGCACGGGCAATCACCCGCATACCGTCCTCGGGACGGAACTGGAGCTTGGATGCGCTCCATTTAAACATCACCGCACGGACGGCGGCGGTATCGTCCTTTAGCGACATATACATATGTCCGGACTGATAGTGGTGGGTGAAATTGGATATCTCACCACGGATGTGCACCGCCGCCAGATTGGGGTCGCCTTCCAGCAGAGTCTTGACGTAATGATTCAATTGTCCTACTGAAATGACTTCCATCCAATCCCTCCTTTGGTGCTTACTTGCCCTCGTAAGCCAATTTACACAGACAGGCAATGCCCGCCGCATTATCCGTCGAATACACCGGCGGTGCAAACCGACCGCCAAAGCGATCGGTAAATCGCTGTTTTAACAAACTATTGGACATAACGCCACCGGCGTACACCACCGGCAGATCGCCATATTCTCGCAAAATGGCCTCGGTCATACCCTCAACGGCAGTGCCCACGCTATCTAAGCAGAAGCGGGCAATCTCTGCAGGAGACTCACCCTTTGCCAAGCGGTCACGACACTGATTCTCTACGCCGGAAAGATGGCAATCGGTGCCACGCAAGGTAGCCTTAGGCTTGTACGTGCCGATGGCCTGTAGGGCCAACTGCTCCAGCGCAGGACCGGCCGGGAAAGAAAGACCCAGCAAACCGCCCACACGGTCGATAAGCTGACCCGCCTTTAAGTCCAGCGAGTGACCCACCACGCGGCAACGGATAATGCACTCCTCGTCCGGCTCTACCAACAGCGCATCGGTGGTGCCACCGGAAACGTGGAATGCCAAAAAAGGCTGATGACGCAAAGATAGGCAATCGGCGCCGGTCAATGCCGCCATCACGTGACCTTGTTGATGAGTAAAGAAATAGACGGGCACACCCAAAACAGCACCCAGCTGTCGGGCTGCACCCGCCCCTACCAAAAAGCAAGGCATATAGGAGCCATCCCGCTGCTGGGGACGATCAGAGGCAGCCACAGCCAGCACACCGCCGGACAACGGCTCTCTCAATAGTTCCAACATCTCCGGCAACTGGCGGGTGTGATGAAAGACCGCATCGCTCTGACGCAGTCCCATCTCCCCTTCTTTTACCGGTAGCAGTTGCTTAGCCTGTACCGGCAAATCTCCATCCACAGCCCAATAGGCCGCCGACGTGGTGTAGTTACTGGTGTCCAGACCTAGAAAGCCACTCATACCGACTCCCGGGAAATACCGCCCAACACACCATTGACAAAGGCAGAATCCTCGTCACCGCCGTATTTTTTGGCCAGTTCTACAGCCTCGTTGATGGCAACGCTCACCGGCGTATCGTCCTCGTAGAACATCTCATACACCGCCAGGCGCAACACCGCCAAGGAAACACGAGAGATACGGTCGCGACTCCACTTGTGAGAAAAGGCGTCAATGCGGGCATCGATATCCGCCAACTTCTCTTCAGCGCCGGTAGCCAGCAACAGAGCGAAAGGCTCTACCACCATTTCACGGGCATCCTGTGCGCTCTCGGCCAGATCCATGACCGACTCGTCATTAAAAGATTTTTCAAACAGCAGAGCAAAGGCCTGCTCACGGGATTTTCTTCTGGACATAACGATTCCCCCAGTTTTCAACTTTCGTATATTTATGCAACCAAACGTGAAAAACAAGCCCTCTCCCAACGGCAGAGGGCCTGCGCAGTTTAGTTTTCTTCTACCACTTCGGTGATGGCGGCAGCTACGCCCACCACGTGCACGTTAACACGGGTCACAGGCTTGCCGGTCATGGACTGAACAGCACTCTTGACGTTCTGCTGCAGCGCCACGGCAGTCTCCTGAATACGAACACCCTCTTTGATGATAACAAACACATCCAGAATGGTGTCGTTCTCGGTGTTCAGCACACGCACAGAGCGAGCAGCTACATTATTGCTGATAACGCCGCGCAGGTCGGCAGGACGATTGCCCATAGCGGCAATGCCGTCGGTCTCCAGAGCGGCGGTAGCGGCGATAGAGGCGATTACATCCTCAGAAATGATACAGCTACCCTCAGCGATTTTGAATTCTCTTGCATCCATTTGCAGTTCCTCCTTTATCTTGTAAGAAAGATTACGCATAATCCGTGTGGGTGAATACCCAAACACAATTTCTTTTATATTATACCATAAACTTTCCATTTAGCAACCTCTTTTATTAAAATAATTTATTACAAATTATGTTTTTGATGCAATAATTTGCACATTTTTCGGAGAAATCGTCGACTGGGACACCACAATCTCCAAAATCTGCAAACTCTCTTGCTGTTGGAGGGCTTCGGATTTCACCACCACACTGCACCGATCCTCTTCGATATACACCACGCTATCGGCAAACCCTTTGGCTAAAATCAAGTTTTCAATATTGCTCTCCTGCAACACGTTTTCTGCAATAGCGGTAGCCTTAGAAGAGGCGGTGGACTTATCCTCCGCCGAGGTTTGGGCGCTGTCCAGCACCTCTTGGATGATGTTCAGCGCTTCCTCTCGGGCTGAGGCACGATTCTCTCTGGCTTGTTCAAAAAAATCCACGGTCTCCGGCTCATCGGTTTTGTCCGCTTGTTCTTCCGGGTCGGTAGGCTGGGCGCCTACGTAGGTAGCATCCCCCAAATGTTCCGTTTCTTCCGTTTCGGCAGACGGATTTTCTGCGCCGGTGGACAGAGCGGGTTCCTTTGTCAGATATACGTTGAGATACACCGCCAAGCCCAAAGCGCCCACCAACGCCAAGGTCATCAATTTCTTCTTTTGCCCTAATCCTTTCATCGCCATAACCCCCTATTTTTGTTGGACGACGCAAACACGTCGCTCGGATATGTGAAAAGCGGTAGAAACCAAATCGATCACCCGCTGGTGCACGGTGGGATTGCCAGCGCCGTCGCACACAATCGCCACCCCTTTTACCGATGGCTGGATATGGGTAAGCAATAGCCCTACCGGGCCGGCATCGGTATCCACTGTCAGCACCTGTTCAGAAGTGCCGGATGCGGTTACCGAAGTATCGGCGGCATACACCGATCGGGCGCCACTCTCCAGCGTCACCATCACCCGGCACTTGCCTACCCCTTCCACTGCCGATAGCAGGTTAGCGATGCGCTGTTCCAGCGCTTCCTCCACCTGACTCTCGGTTACGGTAACGCCATCAGAGCGTTGCGATTTGCCCATCGGAACGATCTCGGTAAGGCCAATCAGCACCAAACCGAGAATCCCTATCCAAAGCAATCCTTTTCCGGTGCGGTCACCACCGAAACATCGGAATTTTTTCCACAGTTCCTTCATCCGGTTTCCTCCCACACCACCACCGTCACCGATGTGCCCAGCCGTTTTTCTGCCACTTGGCGAACAGCTGTGGCACGCTTAGCCACCGACTCATCCACATACACTACGATCTGTCCCATACTTATGCTCCCATCCTCGCCAATATCCATATCTGCCACCACTTTTTTCGCTGACCAGCCGTAAGTGGACAGAGATTGGTTCACCATCGCCAACAATTCCTCGTTCACCAAGCCCACCGTTTGCTGACGCATTCTGGCGGTCAAAGTGGCGGAATCAACGGGTTTGCTAGATGTAAAGTTTGGTATCTTTACACCAGATAAGCCGCCCGACAGCGGACTCAAAAGCACACACAAGAAAACACAAGGTAACAACAACCGCCCTTGATGCCCCAAACCGGTATCCGGGAACAAACGATCCAGCAACGTGCACACCACTGCGGCGGTACACACCGCCACCGCCCAAGCACGAAGGCCCTCCATCCACTCACCTCCCGGCGGTGATAACCACCACCGTGGACACCACCATCAACAACGCAAACACCGCCAACAAGGCAATCAGCACCCGCACCACACCGGCGGCAGTCTTGCACAATCGCTCCACCGGCGTTAGGCAAAACAGACCCGCTCCGGCTGCCGCCAAATGCAGACTGACACTCCAACAAATGCAACTACATAGAGGTGGCACGATCACCAGCACCACCGCCACCACGCCAAAGCACCCCACTGTAGAACGCAACACATCGCCACATCCACGGACGGTGTTGTAAGCTTCACTGAGCAACCCGCCCACCACCGGCACAAAGCTAGACAAGGAAAAGCGAATCACACGACCGCCCAGGGTATCCCCCGCCGCACTCACCATCTGCTGAATGGACATCAGCCCAGAATACACCGTAGAAAACAGTCCCAAAAACCACAAAATCCCCTTGTGCAGAAATCCGCTCAGGGCATCCAAACGAAACCCCTCTGCCACCGACCCGGCACTCCCAAACGCCAGCGACACCATCAGCACCGGGAATACGGCGCTCTGCACCGCCCATACCAATAGCTGGGACGCCCCCAGCAACGTGGCCTGATAGACTACTGCACCGGTGGGACGGCCACCGGTAGCCACCACGGTGGCGTATACCGGTGCATAGGCGGTCAAAAACACCGTCACCTGTTCCACCGTCTGCGCCACGGTATTCAGCAGTCCCGCTAACGGCACCAACAGCGCCGCACCACCACCCGCCACCGCCAAACCATGAAAGGTCTGCCGTAGCGGAACAGAAACGGATACGCTCTCCAAGCCGGTGAGCAATCCACCCAACAACACCACGCCCAGCAACGTACCCAAGGCCTGTAGCGAATCGGAAGATTGCTCGCCTAACAGCGTAAACAGAGCCGATAGCAAAGAGGAAAACTCCAAGTCGGTGTAAGTATCCGGGTCAAATGAATCCCACTCCATTTGGGAGAGTAACTCCTGTACGTTTGCGGGTAATTGACCGGGCAAATCGGTAACACCGCCAGCCTCTAACTGTTGGCGGTACAATTCATCGGTGTCAATCTGGGCAGAAACCGAGGGGACTAGTAAACACAGAAAAGCCATCAACGCCACCAGAATCCGTGCCGTCATCCTGCCACCGCCTGTCCATTGACCAAGCCCACAATCAGCGTTAATATCTGCTCATACAGTGGCACGGAAACGAGCAGAAGCAACACCCGCCCGGTGAGTTCCGCCTTCCCCGCCAGGGCGGTCTGTCCGGCATCCCGGCACACGTCTGCCGTCAACTGGGTCAGCAGACATACGCCTACGCCTTTCAGCACCACTGAAAAAGCGGTGTTTGACAAACCGCCCACCGCCAGTATTCTTTTGAGCGACGTGAGGAAAGGGGTCAATTGGGACAGCACCACGCCCAGCACCAGTACCCCCGCCAACAGGCTGAGCCCCACAGCCAGTTCCGGACGGTGGGTGCGCAACACTGTAGATAGCATCGCCCCACACAAAAGTACCCCCGCCACCGCCGTCATCACACCGGTGGTACTCATAGTCCAAACACCGACTTAACAGTAGTGAACAGATCGCTTATCTGCACCACTACCATAGACAGCACCACCACCAACCCGGCCAAGGTCAACAGCATCCCCTGCTCTTCCCGGCCGGAGCGGATAAGCAATTGGTTAAGCACCGACACAATGATGCCGATCGCCGCTATTTTGAATATCAAATCCACGTCCATATTCCGTCATTCCTCTCACACTAACAACAGTACCACCGCACCGCCGGCAGCGGCACCCAGCACCCGATACAGACGCCCTTTCACCTGCGCATCCGCCTCCAATTCCCTTTGCAAATCCAAGAGACGATCGCAATACTGACGGACGTGGCACTGCTGGCGCTGATAATCGTATCGTCCGCACCCGGCGCCAAACTCTAACAGCAATTGCCGACCGGAATCGGTCAACCGCCCAGCGGCATAGCACCGCTCTACCCCACCGGAAAAGGCCACCGCAAAATCTCCATCAGTGAGCAGAGCTTTGGTCTCGGCAAGTAATGGAAAATCAGAAAACACCGGCATAGCGGTCAACTTCTCCCACAACTGTGGCATAGGGCAAGGGGTATATGCCAGTTGATGACCCAACGTCTCCAATAGGCGTACCGTCTGACGCAAAAATACCACCTGACCGGTCAACCGACGTGACCAGTGCAGACCCATCCCCACACCCGCCAACACAATCAGCAGGTATCCAATGAATTCCATCCGCCTTCACCTCCGGCTCAAAACATCCCATCAACGCACCCGGCGCCTGACGTCCCGCCAAAAATACCCATCGAGGAAACACCCGATGACGTAACAACAAAGTTGTCAACGGACGGTGAACCACGTCGGCGGGACTGTATCCGTGCAAAGTAGCAATTACCGCCACACCGGCGTGGGCACAGGCGGTTACCGCTTGCACCTCTTCCGGCGTGCCCAACTCGTCAAACAGCACCACGTCCGGCGCTAGGCACCGCACCGCTTGGTGCAACCCCACCGCCTTGGGGTATCCCACCAGCACGTCACACCCGAACAGGTGACCCGCACCGGATAACTCCCCTCGCTCATCCACCACAGCCACCCGAAGCGTCTTCGCCAACTCCACCGCCAGATCCCGCAGTAACGTGGTTTTTCCGGAAGATGGCGATCCCACCAACAAGGTGCTGTGTGGGTATCCCGATGAAACTATCAGCCGTTGCAACGACGCCGAACATCCCGCCACCTTGCGGGGAATACGGACACACAGCGAAGTCACGTCACCCACGGTGCGTACCCGCTGACCATCCATTATAGCGGTACCGGCCACGCCCACACGGATACCACCCGGTACCGCCAAATAGCCTTGGCTCAGTTCCCACTCGTGAGCGTATACCGCATACCGGCAAAACCGCAAAAAGCACTCCTCTAGCTGTGCCGATGAACACCATAATGGAGGGTTTCCCAAAGGGCGGTTTTCCGCCGGTAAAGACAGGTATACAGGGCTGTCCGCCCGTATGCGCATCTCCTGCACCCGATCTCCCACCGCCGGTGGCAAACGTTCCAGTGCATCCACCCATTCTGCCGGCAAATACGCCCGCAAACACATCCACTCCGTCACGCCTGTCCTCACCGCCTTTGAGGTATGTATATGGTCTTGTCCGATGAAATAGAACAACAAAAAAAAGAACCTATCCCCCCTCGAGATAGGTTCTTTTATACTGCGCACTTATACCTCGTCAACCAAACCAAAGCTCACCTGCAAGGCCCGATCCACCCGGCTCATTGAGGCATCGTCCAGGCGTCCCATCCGCTCACCCAAGCGGCGCTTGTCCAAGGTACGAATCTGCTCCAACAAAACGATGGAATCCCGCGCCAACCCGCTCCCGGTAGCCTGTAACTGGATATGGGTAGGCAGTTTGGTCTTATCCTTTTGGCTGGTGATGGCTGCCGCAATCACCGTGGGGCTAAACCGATTGCCCACGTCATTCTGCACAATCAAAACCGGACGCACACCGCCCTGTTCCGACCCCACCACCGGACTCAAATCCGCATAATAGATATCCCCTCGATGCACCAGCATAGCCCTTCACCTTCCGTCTGTATCGTCAAGGACAGTATGGACGGCAACGGGAGCGATTATGCAAAGAAAACCAAAACCCGATGCCATAAAGACATCGGGTTGATAATCGATTATTCGGTTTCGGATAGTTTCTGTCCGTCGGCGAATACCGCTGTCAATTCCTCTGACGGCACCGCCAAAGAAACCGGCAGACCGGTGGCAGAATCGCACACCAGGGTATAGTCCACACCCTCGATCTGCCCGGTATACACGTAGCCCTCGTCGGTGAGTTCGCCACCGTTATGCCGAGCGGTCAGCACACCCGCCAAGCACCCGATCAAGGCGCTTTGGGGTACCGACTCGGCAGGAATCGCCATCTGCATCTTGCCCAATCCCATAGTCATACCGGTATCGTCGTACCCCAACGTGACCCCATACAAGGACTTGGGAAGCGTACAGGCAAGGGTCAGTTTTCCGTCTTTGGTATAGGTGAGCGTTCCCTCCACCGTCATCTCCTTATACTGCACGGTGGTCTGACAGGTGAACCCATCCCCCGGCAACGTCGGCGGTTCTTTATCCCCACAGGCGGTTAGACTCAAACCCATCAACGCCGACAAAAGCAAAGCGATCCATTTTTTCATTGGCAAGGCTCCTATTTCTCAAATTGCAGAAACAGGTTTGGAATCTCCTCTATCAAATCGCCGGGCAACAGACTGTGCTGAGATAATTTTGCTGCCGCCAGATCCCCGGCGGCACCGTGGATGTACACACCGCACATAGCCGCATCGTAGGGATCCATACCCTGGGCAATCAGCGCACCAATCATACCCGCCAGCACATCTCCACTGCCACCGGTAGCCATACCGGGATTACCGGTGGGGTTCTCCAGCACCGGGCGTCCGGGTGCGCATACCAAGGTGCGATGCCCTTTTAGAACCAACGTCACACCGCATTCGTCCGCAAAGTGGCGGGCAACCTCATAGCGGTGCTCTTGCACCCACTCCACCGTCCGATTCAACAGCCGTGCCATCTCACCGGGGTGAGGTGTCAACACCAAAGGAGCCGAAACCGTTTCCTCCACCAATATATGCGGATCCAGCGAATTTATGCCATCGGCATCCAACACCACCGGGCAGGTACTCTCCCTGCAGATGCGACGCACCAGGTGGGATTGCGCCGTACCGGCACCCAAGCCGGGACCCACCACCAGCGCTGTGGCCTTGGCTGCCGCTGCCATTATCGGTGCCGCTGCCTCTACCGCCAGGTGACCGGTCTCGTCTTGAGGAACAGGCAAAAACATAGACTCCGGCACCGCAGAAGCCACCAACGGGTACACCCGCTCCGGCACCGCCGTGGTCAGCAGACCCACGCCGCTGCGCAAAGCGCCACGGGCGCAGAGAAGCGCCGCACCGGCCATACCGTAACTACCGCACACAGCCAACAGACGGCCATACGTGCCTTTGTGACTATCTTTCTCGCGGGGGATTATCCGAGACGCCACCATCTCCGGGGTGATGCGCTCTACACGAAAATCGTACATATACGTTCCTCCTTTTTGAGGTAAAACAAAGAGCCATACGCTCAAATGCGCATGGCTCTCCCTTGTTTATTCACCGTGAGAAGATGCACCGCTCTTCAGGTCAATACCCAGTTTTTTAGCGGCCCGCTCGGTATCCATCTGCACCAGTTTGGGCAGACCCTCGTAAAACGAGCGCAGAATCCGCATATCTGGCTGGAACACCACGAAGGTGTGGCCATTCTTTTTGCTGTGATAGGTGAAGCACCACAGGCCCTCTGCCTTTAGCGAAGAGGCCACCATCACCCGACGATCAAACTTGCCCAAAGGGGCAGTGGGATCGTAGGGCTGGAGAGACTCGACCTTGCGTCCGGCCACAGACACCAGGCGCTTACGCTTACGACGGGCGGTGATCTGGTCGATATCGATGTCGCCATTGGTGACACAGTATTCGAATTCTACGTTTTGGTTGGTAATCAGCCACCAAGCGCCGTAGCCCACACCCACCAAGGCAATAAACATTAGATTGGGCACAAACACGAACACCACAAACAGCAATGCCAGTGCCAGCAAAACAATGAGCAAGGTAAGCAACCATTCTGCCACCGTTTTCTTTCTCTTAAGAATTTGTTCAAAAAAACTATCCATAGGAATCTCCTTACACGTTTGGTATGGTTACAGTATACACCATCCACCCGGGATTTTCAAGGGTAAAAGAGAATTTACAGTAGGATTTCTTGGTTTTGGTCCATTGACAGGGTATCCCACTATTTGCTATAATGAAAAATGACGTTTGAGAGGAGGTCTACTCTATGGATAGACACATTTTGCTCATCTACACCGGCGGCACCATCGGCATGGTACGTACCGAGGCCGGTTATGCTCCCCGTGCCGGGTATCTAAAAGGATTTTTGCAGAGCATCCCCGCCCTGCAAGACCCCTCTATGCCCCAGTGGGATCTGCTGGAGCTAGATCCTCTGCTGGACTCCTCCAATATGACGGTGGTGGACTGGAACCGCATCGGCGGCATTATTGAAGAACATTACCACGCCTATGACGGTTTTGTGATTGTACACGGCACCGACACCATGGCCTATACCGCCTCTGCCCTGTCCTTTTCGCTGGAAAATCTGGACAAGCCGGTGATCATCACCGGATCCCAAATTCCGCTGTTTGAGGTGCGCAACGACGGTCTGGACAATCTGCTGACCAGTATGATGATCGCCGCTGAGGGAAAAATCCACGAGGTTGCCCTCTGCTTCTCCAGCAAACTGATGCGAGGTAACCGCAGTGTCAAGACCAGCGCCACCGACCTATACGCTTTCTCCTCTCCCAACTATCCCAACCTGGCGGATATCGGCACCAAAATCCAGTACAACTCTATGATTCCCACCCGTCCGGTAAAGGGGCCTTTCCGCGTACAGGAACTGAAAAAGATTCCCATCGGCATCATCAAGGTGTTCCCCGGCATCCAGTTTGAACTGTTTGAGGAGATTATGTCCGAATCCCTCAAGGGTATCGTACTGGAGGCTTTTGGCGCCGGCAACATCCCCGGCAACGACAACGCCATCCTGCCCATCGTCCGCAAGGCACGAGAGAACGGAACAGTGCTGGTTATTTGCTCCCAGTGCCTAAAGGGATCGGTATCCCTAGGCACCTACGAGACCAGCGCCGCACTGAAAGAGGCCGGTGCGGTATGCGCCTATAATATGACCACCGAGGCGGCGGTTGCCAAGCTGTATTATCTCTTTAGTTGCGGCTATGACGCCGACACGGTAAAACGCATGATGGAAGAAGACCTGGTAGGCGAACTGAATACGTAACAAAAAGACGGTGCAACCGATGGTTGCACCGTCTTTTCTTATTCGACAACAATTCCGTCGGGCACGGTGATAACGGGATCTTTTCCCTCTTGCATTTCAATGCGAATCATACCAGTGGGAACAGGGATCTCTACCGTGGCGTGAGCGTATCCCAACAGAGTGGGATTCAGCCGAATGCGGGACATACCCGGTTCCAGCACCTCCAACCCGGACAGAGCCATAGGCAAGGCGTACAAAGGTGTACCACCCCAACCGTGGCTGTGGTCAAAGGGGTAATCCGACTGCTTATAGAACCCCTCCGGCAATCCCTTGGGGCAGGAACGGATGGGCTCTTTCCAATCCTCTAAAAGATGACGGGTAAATTTGTCGGTCAAGCCGTTAACCCGTACCGCCTCCAACACAAAGTGGGCAAAATAGGGTTGGAAATAGCCGAGAGAATCATCCTCTAACGTGCGGGTCAGCAGATCGGCACCATCCTCGTGCACACCGAACAGAGCCGCCAGCACGTTGGAATGGCGACGATAATACCGCTTTTCGACATTCTGGGGCATCCAATACTGCAGAAGATCCTCTCGGGTTGGGGTGTTAAGTCCCTCGAAATAGAGTCCCCGCTCCGGGTCATACAGATGGGTGTTGATAGCGGTTTTCAGCGCCTCGGCACGAGAGCGGTAAAGCTCCGCCTTAGCGGTATCGCCCAAGGCTTCATAAATCTTGACGCCATAAGTAAGACCGCCGTAATAGAACATATTGAGGAAGGTCTGACCCAGCGCCTTGGGCGGGTGGTGGAGAGAAATATCGTCCACCGTCACCCAGTCCACGAACATATAGCTGGGCGGATTCTCGATGATGCCCTTTTCGTCCAAATAGGTGTGGAAGGTATTCAGCAGCAGTTCCAGAGCATCCTCGCACTTCTCCAATAAATCTTTATGCCCGGCAAAGAGATAGGCGTGATACAGCATCATCACCCAAATCATACTGTAGGTGGCGTGGAACATCTCGCCCTTTTTCACCCGCAGGATGTCGGCAGTGCGGAGTACGTCAAACTCTGCCAAGCGCAGGTCGCCATAGGACAGAGCCGTCATCATCATCTCTACGTAATAGTCACCGGTACAGGCCATAGGCTCGCAGTGGAGCACACTCTCCGACTCAAACATCTGCATACAACTCTTAAGTGAATGCCGGCAGACCGACAGCACCAGATTGAGATCCTCATCCGGGGTGGTGGTGATGGCGCATCGGGTCACCGGGAAGTGGGTTTCGGTCACCGACAACGTGACCACAGCCGGAGTATCTCCGGTATTTTCCGCCTCTACACGATAGCCACCCACACTGCGAATGCCGGGGCTGATATACTCGGTATCCCCTGTAAATACAAAATGCTCAGTGGCCTGAATCACCTCGGTCTCCCGACAATAGACGGTCATATTCAGCACCGATTCCGTCTGCACCTTTAGGTGAATGAAGCCGGAATACACCAAGGGGTATTCAAAATCCCATTCCCCTTTGCTATGGGGCGGAATGGTGAAGGTGTTGGGGCCGATATCTCGCTCCACCCGAGGCGGAATGGGTGCCGGCGCCGAGTGCCATACATTCGCAATCTCCACCGCCGGATAGAATTCATCCACCGGCTGTGTGCCATCAAAATAATCCGGCGCGGTATAGGCATGGTTTTTACGGCACAGCCAGGTGGAGTCGGTGACAACCTCCTCCACTGTGCCATCCTCCAGCTCTACCTCACCATACAGCATAAAGCCACCATGCCCCATGGAAAACTCGTTGATGCGCACCGGCATCATCTTGACCCAAGCATGAAAATCCAACACATTCCCCTCCGGGTACAGCGTGGAAGTGAATGAAAAATGGGTGGGCCAGGGCTCGTCGTTACGGATATAAAAGTCGCCGCCGGGGTTGGCCGGACCGGTGGCCACAAAATCGCCGTTGCAGTACAGACGAAACTCGGTATCACCGCTATAAGTGAGGGTTGCTTTGCGGATTTTTTGCGTAAAGGCGTACACCTTCACAAACTCACAAACCGCATAGTGGTGCGGTTCTTTGTCACACCAACCGTTGTAAACAGTGGTCTGTGCATCGGGATAACGAGCCGGATCCAACCATATCCAATTCTGTTTCATAGGGGCACCTCCAGGGTCATATTGTGTATAAAACGATGGGCGAAATAGGGATTCTGCGCCAAATCCACCAGGTGAATAGCATCCATTTGCTCTCTAATAGACTCCCGCAAATCCGCATCCATCAACAAACAAGCCGCACCATCCAATGCAACGTTGCCCACCACGTGAACACGGTCGATGGGGATGGTGGGTAGCAGACCGATGCGCATGGCGTTGGTGATGTTGAGATACCGGCCAAAGCCACCGGCAATGTACAGTTCCGTCATATCCTCTGCTCGCAAACCGGCGGTGTGTAACAAGGTATCGATACCGGAGCGGATAGCGCTTTTGGACGTCAGCAGCGCCTGAATATCCTCTAGGGTTAGCGTGATGCCCGGTGCCAACGTCACAGGCGCATCCGCCTCGTCCAGCAAGGCAAGACAGGACAGCGCATCCACCAAACCGCTACCGCAAATGCCGATAGCCTTGTCTCCACCGATAACGTGGGGATACAGTGCGCCATTGACCAATTCTATCCGATAAATCGCACCGGGAGACGCCACCATACCGCAGGAGATTCCAACGCCCTCAAAGGCGGGACCTGCCGCCGTGGAACAAGCGTAAAGGGTATTGTTGGCACTCAGCACCATCTCGCCGTTGGTGCCGATATCCAACAGCAAAGCGCCCTTTGGCAACGCTACCGCTGTCAAGGCTGTAGAGACGTCACCACCAAGAAATGCAGAGGTACACGGGGGCAAATATACCGTTGCCCGGGGACAATCCGCTAAGCCGATTTCCCTGGCTGTGAGAGTAGTGCCAAACCGCCCGTGACCGCTGAACGGAGCGGTAGCAAAAGGAGTGGCATCGCCACCGGTCAGCAGAGTGAGCATAACCGTATTGCCGGTAATCACCAATTCTTCTATAGCGGACACATCCACCGATACGGTTACGGCTAATTCTTCCAACAGAGCGCCCAATCTCCTACGGATGGCTGCGGTTATCTCGGTGGCCTTACCGCCAAGATAGGATTCTACCCGTGTAAGCACGTCGGCGCCATAGGCGGACTGGGGATTGGGAGCGCCCATCTCTGCCAGCAGAGTGCCATCGGCGCTATACAGCCGTGCCGCCAGGGTGGTGGTGCCGATATCCACCGCCACACCATAACGAGCGAAAGTGGGGCGAATAGACGGCAAAACGCCTTGTCCGGTGGTCACCACCGCCATCTCCGACGGAGTCAAACTCTCCACCCGGCAATCGCCCTGTATAGTGGTCTGGCAAGACAGACGAACGCCGTCGGCAAGTTCTATAGCGCTCAAGCAGCGCTGTTCGGTGGCGGTAGGCGGTGCAACCGCACCCCGAACCCGCACCTTGCACTTGCCACAGACACCCTTACCACCGCAAGGATGAGATTGGTCGGACAGCAAATCGCCTAGCAACGTGCCCACAGGCACGGATAGTATGCGATTGTCAATGGTCACCCGTGGCATACGGACACCTCCCTGTAAATATTGGCATCATTATACCACACCAACCCAAAAAGGGCAAGAAATACACAAAAAATCGAGCCAATGTGGATAGAAGATTCTCATTTTTACCAAAAGCAAAAACTTTTTAATTTTTTTTGGATTTTCTATTGACAAAAAGATGAAAAGTGGTTATAATTCTATCCGTTGCCTAGCGAGGCGATATGCGCTCGTAGCTCAGCTGGATAGAGTGCTTGACTACGAATCAAGAGGTCAGGGGTTCGAGTCCCTTCGGGCGCGCCAAAAGAAAGAAGCATCACCTTTAGGTGGTGCTTCTTTTCTTTTTGTACGTACTGATGACCGAACCCCTCGCTATTCCACAGGAATAGCAAAGGTTTTGCGTGTGGGAGCTACGACAAGCACCAACTTGACGCAAAACCAGGGTTCAGAGTCCCTTCGGGCGCGCCAAGAAAAACACCCACCACTTTTGTGGTGGGTGTTTTTGTTTTTGTGTCCTATGGAGCCGAAGAAAGCCTGTTAGTTTGTCGCTAGACAAACTATAACGAGGTCGGTGCAGCCGAACTCGAGGGTTCAGAGTCCCGACCGGCGCGCCAAACAAAAAAGACATCACCTTGTGTGATGTCTTTTTTGTTTTATACATATTCCTCTCATTCCCGGAAAAACTACCGATAACTCTATCCGGGCGGTGAGAAAATGACCATAGCGGCAACACGAACCGTGATACTATACCTCTTGCTGATGGCGGCCATGCGACTGATGGGCAAACGACAACTGGGCGAACTGCAACCATCCGAACTGGTGGTCACCCTGCTTCTATCCAATCTGGCGGCGGTGCCGATGCAAGAGAACGGATTACCCCTACTCAGCGGTGTGATGCCCATTGTGGTGTTGGTCTCTCTGGAACTGCTTATCTCAGGGCTAATGCTCAAATCCCCGGCGATTGCCCGTCTCATCTCCGGATCTCCCCTACCCCTCATCCGAGACGGTAAAGTGGACGAACGCACCATGCGCCGGCTACGCATAACGGTGGACGACCTACTGGAAACACTGCGAGAGCAGAACGTCTTTGACATCCGCCAGGTGCAATACGCTATCGCCGAAACCAGCGGACACATCAGCGTGTATCTCCACCCCCGGTTTCAGCCTGCCACTGTCAACGACGTAGATGCAAACCCACAGCAGGAAATGCCGGTGGTGGTCATCAGCGACGGCGACCTATGCCAATGGGGTATGGAACTGTGCGGTCTCACCGAAGAAAAACTGGAACAACTCTTACACAAGAAAAAGTACCGTCAAAAGGACGTATTCCTAATGACCGCCACCCGCTCCGGCGAACACCACATCTTGACCCATGCCCAGGTGAAAGGCGGTAGCACATGAAACGGCTATGGATTGCGGCAACACTACTCGCATTGGCGGTGATTCTGTGCATCAGCACCAACCTGTATCACCATCGGCAGATCGACCACCTACTGAACACCCTAGACCGGCTGGAACAGGTCTATACCGCCGGGGACTATACCGAAGCCCATCGGCTGGCTGAGCAACTGGTGATGGACTATGAGAGAGTAGGACGGGTGCTGTACTGCTTTATTGCCCACGAGGAACTGGCGGACAGCCAAGAAACGGTGGTGATGCTGTCGGCACTGCTCAACCAAGGTGGCGAAGACGAATTCCGTATGGAAGTCGCCCGACTACGAGAGCAATTCGGTTATCTGCGGTGTGTGGACGATTTCCTGCTACACAATATCTTATAACAAAAAAACGTGCTACTCCTTATGGAATAGCACGTTTTTTGAATTAGTAAAAAGTCTTGGATTCTTTGCACACACAACGGAGCATAATGTTGAGATGGTCATAGGTCGCCTTGTACCGATTGTTGCCGTCCATAGTGACAATCACGTAATCGTGACCGTCACCGCCGGTAACGTAGCTGGCCATAGTATGTCCCGCCTCGGTGGTATAACCGGTTTTACCACCCACAAAGGTTACGTCGTAATCGTAGCCGTCCCGCTTAAGTTGGTCGGCGTACATACGGCTAAACATGGTGCTGGTCCAGGTCAATCCATCGGGATTCTGCGGAGTCTTGGCAGAGGTGTACTGCACGGTAGACAGCACCTCTCGACAAGTAGGATCTTTCATAGCCGCCATCAGAATCACCGCCATATCCGTTGCGGTGGTGTAATGGTCAGCGCCGTGAAGACCGCTATTGTTGGTGAAATGGGTGTTTTTCAGCCCCAGTTCTTCCGCCTTTTGATTCATCATGGCGGCAAAAGCCTCGTCCGAGCCGGCAATGGCCGCCGCCAAGCCGGCGGTAGCGTCTGCACCGGAGGGAAGAATACAGCCGTACAGCATATCCAATATCCGCACCTTCTCCTCAGACTTAAAGCCCGCCATAGAAGCGCCCTGGCGATACACCGGGTCGATAACGGCATAGGACATCTCGTAGGTGGATTCCAAATCCTTGGTGTTCTCCACCGCCACCAGCAAGGTCATCATCTTGGTGATGGACGCCGGATAGGCACGGACGTCCGCACCCTTTTGCGCCACGATGCGACCCTCGGTCACATCCACCAACACCGCATAGGTGGCGTCCACCTCGGCACCCATCGTTATGGTATCCGCATCTGCCATAGGATAGGGTATCAGGGGCAATTTTACCGATTCTTCCGGAATCTCTGATTCGACCACCGGCACTTCCGGCTGGACAACGGTCGGCGGTTCGTCCGGGATAATCCAGGTCACCACCAAGGTCACCATCGTCGCCGTTAGCGCTGCCAAAATGCTCAAAATGGCAATACGTCGCCAAAAATATTTCTTCCACAGACGACGGCGTCTATCCGCCATCTGTTGGGGCGTCAAGCTCTTTTTCTGTTCACTCACACGTTCACATCCTCTACACAATGCACCGCCAAATCACGGTGCAGAAAACCCGCGAAAGCCTCCGGATATACCGGAGGCTTTATGGTTATTATTCGCCCTTTTGCTCTTTAAGGGTAACGGTAACCGTCAGAGAGGTTACCTGACCGGTACGCTGGTCGGAACGAAGCAGTTTCAGTTTGATCTGATCGCCCACCTTGTGTCTGGCCAATTCGGCACGCAGAGTGCCGTAGTCGGTGACCTCGACGCCATCCACAGCCACGATCAAGTCGTTGACCTGAGCCTCGGTGCCCTCTAGGCAAGAGCCCTTTTCAATGGTGGCAATCATAAAGCCCTTGTAGATGCCGGAATCGATGGTCTGACCGGTGATGCCCAGCGCCACACGACCGCTGACGTAACCGTTTTTCAGCAAGGAATCGATGACCAGTTTGGCCTCGTTGATGGGGATGGAGAAACCCAAGCCCTCATAGCCGGTGGCGGCAATCTTGACAGAGTTGATACCCACGACCAAGCCCTGCTTGTTCAGCAGAGGCCCGCCGGAGTTACCGCTGTTGATAGCCACGTCCACCTGCAGGCACTTGATGGCATAACCGGTATCGTCGTAGACGTCACGAGCCTTGGCAGACACGATACCCTGGGTTGCGGTCCAGGACAGACCGGCCGCATTACCCAGCGCCACCACACGAGCGCCAACCTCCAGCTCATCGCTGTCGCCAAACTTGGCAGGGGTCAGGTTGGTGGCCTTGACCTTAATAACCGCCAGGTCGGTGGCCTCGTCCACGCCGATAACCTGTGCATCCTCATACACGGTGCCATCGTAGGTGGTCACGTCGATACGGTCGTATTTTTCACCGGTGTACTCGTTGATAGCACAATGGCGGTTGGTGATGATGTAACCATCGGCGGTCATCACGATACCGGAAGCACCGCCAGCCTCGGTCAGATTGCTTTCGCCAAAATAGAAGTTATTGCTACGGCTGTACATGGTCAGCACCACGGTAGAATCGTAATTGCGCTTGACGATCTCCTCGGTGCTCAGGCCACCGTCGTCGGTGTCCCAGGTATTCACCTCAAGAGAAGGGGCATTCTCATTGGTGGTGGCGTTGGTCGCGCCGGGAGTCTCATCCTGGGGGGGAACGTCGCTATCGCCCAGACCGCCTGCTAGCAGAATGCAACCGCCCACAAACAAGCCGATGGTAACCAGCACACCCATCACCACCAAGAAGGTGACAAAGCCATTCTTTTTCTTCTTGGGCGGCTGGGGTATAGATGCCTGAACAGGCTGAGCATAGTTGGGGTAGGTGCCCACAGGCTGGGTATATCCCCCATTTGCCGGAGGAACGTACCGATAGGTGCCGTCACTATTCCATACCGGGTTGGGTGTTACCGGGGTGACAGGGCGTACCGGAGGCACCACACGAGTGGGCTGTACGGGCGTCACGGGAGTAACGGGAGGTACCGGAGAAGTAGGCACGGCGGGCTCGGCAGGCTTGACCGGCTGAGCGGGAACGATCGGCTCTACCGGCTTAACCGGCTCAGCAGAGATTACCGGCTCGGCAGCGGGAGGGGTAACGGGCGTATCCACACCCTCATTGTTGGGAATATTCCAGTTGTCGGACATAGGGTTCACAACCTTTCAGTTTCTTACAAAAATATCATTAGCCTCCGCATAGTCGGAGGATAGAATCGATTTTTACAGACAAACGTTTAGTTAATGGGAATCCAAAAAGAGAACTCGGTGAATTCGCCCTCTACAGAACGCACGGCGATCTCGCCACCGTGGAGGGTAACCACCGTCTGCACAATGTACAGACCCAGACCCACACCGTTTTTGTCCAGGCCTCGAGAACGATCGCTCTTATAGAATCGCTCGAAAATCTGCGGCATCTCGGATGCGGGAATACCGTCGCCGGAGTTGCGAATGGTTACGTAGGCACGGTCGCCCATAGGTTGTAAGGCAACGTCGATGTAGCCACTCTCGTTGGTGAATTTTATGGCGTTATCCAGTAGATTATACAGCACCTGATTCATCAGGTCGTAATCGGCTGTAACCTCTAGGCGGTCGCACCGGTCAAGAACGGTAATGGACAGATTCTTCTTCTCAATCCGTTGCTCGGACGCCACCAGCACGTTGCACACCACGTCGGTCAGATTGATGCGGGTTTTGTTAAGTTTTAACTCGCCACTGTCAATACGGCTCAAATTCAACATCGAATACACCAAACGGGATAGCCGCTTGACCTCATCCGAGACAATTTTCATATAATGGGATTGCTTCTCTCGGGGGATGGTGCCATCCAGCAAGCCGTCTAAGAAACCGGCAATACTGGTCATCGGTGTGCGCAGTTCATGGGATACGTTGGCGATAAAACTGCGACGCATCATCTCTACCGAAGACAAGGACACCGCCATATGGTTGAGAGCGTCTCCCAACTCGGCTACCTCATCCTTTCCCTTAACCGTTACTCGAGCGCTGAAATCGCCCTCGGCAAACCGCCGAGTGGCGGCAGCCATCTGGCGTAGCGGACGGACAAACCGATCGGTAATCGCCCACACCACGCCGAAAGAGAACAACAGAGCACCCAGCACCGCCAACAGATAGATGCGGAAATTGTCTCGGATTGTACGAGATAGGGCATCGGCCGGCGAAGAGGCAAACACGTAGCCCAGCACCGTCCGGTCGTTGATGGTAACCGGTACAGCGGCGGTATACTGACTCTTGGCATACAGGCCGTTTAGGGTGCCTACCTCGTAGTAACCGTCATCGATTTGAGGGATCACACTCTGTAATGCCGTGTCACCGATGCGATGGCCAATATCCAAGTCTCCGGCGGTCATCAAGATGCGCCCCTCGGTGTTGGTAACCAGCACCGTGGCGTCGATGGCCTCCGGCAAGAGATTGAGTATCGGCTTGAGTTGCATCTCGTTAAGGCGGTACACCACGGTATTGCCCTTAATCTCGGTAACCGTGGCGGACAGTGCCGTATAGCCGGCAATGTTCTCGGCGTTTTTAAGAAGTAATTCTTTTTTGTCCTTTGCCAGTGCGTCCGCTGCCAGAAATATCTGCAACAGGGTCATGGACAAAAAGCCCAGCACCACCACCAACGAAATCACCGAAAGGTATTTGGAAAATACACTTTTATACATAGCGGTGACCTCCGTTTAGTCGCCCAGGACCTCGAATTTATAGCCCACGCCCCACACGGTCTTCAGGTTCCATTTTTCAGAAACGCCATCCAACTTTTCACGCAGGCGCTTGACGTGGACGTCTACGGTGCGACTGTCACCGTAATAGTCAAAGCCCCACACCTCGTCCAGCAACTGGTCACGGGTATACACCCGATTGGGGTTACTGGCCAGGTGGAAGATCAGTTCCATCTCTTTGGGCGGGGTATCCACAACCTTACCATTTACACGGAGTTCGTAATTCTCCATATTGATGGATAGGCCGTCGTATTCCACCATACGCAGTTTGTTCTGCTCGCCGATGCCGCAACGACGGAGCACCGCCCGAATGCGGGCAATCACCTCTTTGGTCTCAAAGGGCTTTACCACGTAATCGTCAGCGCCCAACTCCAGACCCAACACCCGATCAAACAACTCGCCCTTGGCGGTAATCATAATGATGGGGCACTGGGATTTTTTGCGAATCTCTCGGCAGACCTGCCAACCATCCAGACGGGGCATCATCACGTCCAGCAAAATGAGATCGGGTTTTTCGGTCTCGAACACAGCCAAAGCCTGTTCGCCATCCGATGCGGTAACCGCTATAAACCCTTCTTTTTCTAAATACAGACGCAGCAATTCGCAAATGTTGCTGTCGTCATCCACAACCAGTATTTTGATGTCAGACATAATTGCTACCTCCTTGTTATGATTTAGTGTACCCAGTTTACCACACATCGGTGCATGGATGTATGAACAGAAATTTAATTATTCGGCTAAAATGTGACAAATCAATGAATTCGACAATAAAAATCCCTCTCGGGTCAAGCGAATAGCCTCTTCATTGACCTCTACCAAGTTTTTGGGCAATCGACGGGCGTTCTCCACCCAGGTTGCCGGTAGGTCAGCGCCAAACCGCTGACGGAACGCCTCGGTGGTCAAGCCATCGGCAAGGCGTAAGCGAAGCAGAGCGTATTCTTCGGCGCTGCCCACGGCAGGACCCTCTGCAGGATCCTCTATAGGCGCTCCACCGGCTAGGAAATGGGCTACGTCCCGAGGATAGGTAAAGCGCTGTCCGCCAAAGCAAGAACTGGCGGCAGGACCGATACCTAAATAGGGTTGGCTGTCCCAATACTTCAGATTGTGACGGCTCTCAAAGCCCGGTTTGGCGGTGTTGGAAATCTCGTATTGACGATATCCTAATCCATCCAAATGCTCCATCACCGCCAAATACAAATCGGCGGTATCGTCCTCTTCCGGCAAGGGCGGAGGATTATGACCATAAGGGGTATTGGGCTCGATTTTTAAAAGATAGGCAGACAGGTGAGTAGCGCCCAGGTCAGCCACCCGCTCCACGCTCTCGATAGCAGAGCGCTCAGTCTGTCCGGAAACGCCCAGCATCAAGTCAAGGGAGATATTCTCTATCCCCGCTCGGTGGGCATCCGCCACCGTACGGGTCACGTCCGCCGGTGTATGGCGACGTCCCAGCAAATGCAGTTCTTCCGGCACAGCGGACTGCATACCCAAGCTCAGACGATTGCCACCGGCGGCGGCAAAAGCGGAGAGAGTGTCCGCCAAATTGTCAGCCGGATTTGCCTCTAGGGTGATCTCCGGGGTGTTGCCCAGTAGACCGAACAGCCGGTCAGCTTGGCGGATGATCGCCGCCAGACGGTCGCCACCCAACAGAGCCGGTGTACCACCGCCAAAATACAGCGTATCGGCAGAAATAGGCTGTTTTTTCGCCCACTCTTCCATAGAGCGCAACACACCCTCGGTGTAGCGGTCCAACTGCTCTTCACCCGCCAACGGCAGGGAATAAAAATCGCAATAAGGACACTTGGCCACACAGAATGGCGTATGAATGTAAAGACCCACAGACTGCATGGCGCACCTCCCTAGTGTATTTCTCTTATATTTTATCATATATTACAATATATAGCAAGGTAAATCGTCGAAATCACCTCTTGACCGACAGATTTTTTCAAGGTATAATAATAAAAACAAATATCGACACGGAGGTTTCCGATTATGGAGATGATGAATAAAGTAACCCTGAACATCTGTGGCACCGATTATGTGGTGACTACCGATGAGGCTCCCGGCTATATGCAGGAATTGGCTGCCCAGTTGGACGCCCGTATCCGCAATATGATGAACGTAAACGAGCGCACCTCTCTGGTAATGGCTACCGTGATGACCGCTCTGCAACAGGCTGACGAGGCCAAAAAGGCCGCCCAGTCTGCCGATAACCTGCGCAAACAGCTGAAAACCTTCTTTGACGACAACAACCGCACCCGTGTGGAGAGCGAGAGCCTCCGCCGTGAGGTTGCCCAGTTGCGCAAAGAAAAGGAAGAACTGGAAAGAAAGTTGGCTATGCGATGAAACACACCCGACCGGAAGTGTTAGCACCGGTGGGATCTCCTGAATGCCTGACGGCGGCGGTACGATGCGGTGCCGCCTCCGTTTATTTAGGTGTGGAAGGATTTAATGCCCGCCGATCTGCCCACAATTTTACCTTTGACACCCTCAAAGAGGCGGTGGCCTATTGCCACGTGCGGGGTGTAGCGGTGTATCTCACCCTCAACACCCTCATCCGCCAAGAAGAATTGGATAAGGCGGTGGACACCGCCATCAAAGCCGCCGAATGTGGCGTGGATGCTCTGATTCTACAAGACGTAGGTCTGGCAAGACGGCTCTCTGCCGTGATGCCGGATATGCCCCTTCACGCCTCTACCCAGCTCAGTTGCCACACCCCCGCCGGTGTCAAGTTCCTACGGGACGTGGGATTCAAACGGGTGGTGCTATCCCGAGAAATGAGCCGTGAGGAGATGACCGCCTGCGCCAACCTGGGGGTTGAGCTGGAAGTGTTTGTCCACGGTGCGCTGTGTATGAGCGTATCGGGACAGTGCTATTTCTCTGCTATGCTGGGCGGTCGCAGCGGTAACCGTGGTGTCTGCGCCCAGACCTGCCGTCTGCCCTTTGAACCCACCGGCGACCGACCCCGCCCCTGTCCCGGTGACAAGGCGGCACTGAGCCTAAAGGACAATTGCCTAATCGATTACGTGCAAGAAATGGCGGATATGGGTATCGCCTCGCTAAAAATCGAGGGACGTATGAAGCGACCCGAATACGTGGCCGCCGCCACCGCCGTCTATGCCGGCGCAGTACGTGGCGAGATACCCTCCCCCGCTGAATTGGATCGACTGAAGAGTGTATTCTCCCGCTCCGGTTTTACCGATGGGTATTATACCGATCACCGTGGTGGAGATATGTTTGGTGTCCGCCGTCACGAGGACGTGACCGCCGCCGCACCGGTGCTGAAAGAACTGGCGCGAATGTACGATAAAGAAGTTCCCCTTGTGGACGTAGAGATGGGGTTTTCGCTCTCTGCCAAAGAAAGCCAGCTAACCCTGACCGATGGCACCCATAAAGTAACCGTCACCGGTCAAGGTGGTGAAATCGCCCTCAACCGACCGCTGGATGGCGACCGTGTGAAAGAGCAGTTGAATAAAACCGGTGGCACTCCCTATGGAGTAAAAGCGGTTGCCGTGACCTTGGAAGAGGGTCTAACCCTGCCCATGGCGGTTATCAACGCTCTGCGCCGGGATGCTATCGAAAAATTGGATGTAAAGCGCCAAAACTTCACACCTTGCAAATGCGACAACCAAGCGGATTGCAAGGCGCTACCTCTGTTTGCACCCGGCAACACACGGACGGTGGCACGCCTGCAAAAAGCCGCCCAATACAGCGAAAAACTGGGGGCAGATATGGTGATTCTACCCCTTTCCACCCCGATGGAGACTCTGGAAGCCATCGCCAAAAAGGTGATGGTGGGTGTGGAAATCCCCCGTGGTATGTTTGGGCAGGAGGAGAGCATTCGTACCCGCTTGATCCAAGCCAAAAAGGTCGGCGCCAAACTGGTGCTGTGCAACAACGTGGGTGCTCTGCCCCTAGCAAAAGAAGTGGGATTGGTACCCTTGGGTGGATTTGGTCTGAACCTGACCAACAAAGAGGCGCTACAGTTCTATGCCCAAAACGGGCTGAAGATGGCCACCCTGTCTATGGAACTAACCACCGGACAGATGAAGCGACTCTCCCCCGCTCCGCTCCCCATCGGCCTGATGGTATACGGTCACCAGCCCCTGATGCTTACCCGCAATTGCCCCCGCAAGTCCGCTCTGGGATCTTGCAAGGGATGTCAGAATCAAGGCATCACCGACCGCACCGGCACCGCATTTCCGGTGGTATGCGAGAGTGGTTGCGCCGAGGTGCTTAATAGCGTACCCCTGTGGTGGGGTGACAAACCGGCCGAGTTGCCGGAGGTGGATTTCCACCTGTATCATTTCACCATTGAGGATGCTGACCGCTGTGCCGCTGTCATAAAGGCCTACCGAGAGGGTGGTAAACCCCCGGCGGCCATTACGAGAGGTCTGTATAAGCGAGGTGTGGAGTAAAACTCCCTCCATCTGTGGCTATCGCCACAGGCCCCCCCTTTACACAAGGGAGGCTAACAAAACAAAAAGCACTACCCGATTGGGTAGTGCTTTTTTATTATCTTATTTCAAGAAACCGCTGACGATCTGTTCTTCAGCCTCCTGCTCGGTGAGACCCAGGGTCATCAGCTTAATCAGCTGTTCGCCGGCAATCTTGCCGATGGCGGCCTCGTGGATGAGAGCCGCATCCAGGTGGTTAGCGGTAACCTCCGGAATAGCGCTGACCGAGGCGGAATCCATAATGATGGCGTCGCACTCGGAGTGGGCGGAGCATTTGGCATTACCGTTAATCTGAGAACGGAACACCTGACGGGACTCTCCCTTTGCCACCGAACGGGACATCAGCTGAGCGGAGGAATCCTCGCCGTTAAGATCGACCTTAAAGTTAGTCTCTGCCAACTGCTGACCGTGAGTCATAATCTTCTCACGGACAATCAGAGTGGCACCGGCGGCCAAAGTGGCCTCGGTCTCACGGATGGTGGAGGTAACGCCCTTAATCTGGGTGGACTCCATCTCCATATAGGCGTCCTCTGCCAGGTCGATGATGGTAGTGGGATTCATCACCCGCTTACCGTTGCCATCGCCGTCGCCATAGTGCTTTTCCACGTACTTAAGACGAGCACCTGCCGCCAAATGGAAGGCGTGGATGCCGTCGTGACGGCTCTCCTCGTCACCGGCATTGTGGATACCGCAACCGGCCACGATGGTGATATCCGCACCCTCGCCCACAAAGAAATCGTTGTAGACCATCTCGGTGTGACCGGTCTGGCTGAGGATTACGGGAATGTGCACACTCTCGTTCTTGGTGCCGGGTTTGATGATGATGTCGATGCCGGGCTTGTCCGTCTTGGTGACGATATCGATGTTCTCGGTGGTGTTACGACCGGCCATCTCGCCATTGGCACGGATATTGTAGGCACCCTGGGGCACCTCGTGCAGGTCGGCAATCTGCTCTAACAAATGTTTTTGAATATTATCCATAATCGACACCCCTTACATCTTATCGGTCAGCACAGAGCAAGGAGCGCTGGCCGCCAACAGGTCGGGCAGAATATCCTCACGGCTACCCTCGGTGCGAATCTGACCGTTTGCCACCACGATCACGCGGTCGGCAATATTCAGAATCCGCTCCTGGTGGGAGATAATCATAATGCTACCGCCCAGTTTCTCGTGCATTTTCTCAAACACCTGAATCAGGTTATTAAAGCTCCACAGGTCGATGCCGGCCTCCGGCTCGTCAAAGATGGACAGCTTGGTGCCACGAGCCATAATCATAGCAATCTCAATACGCTTGAGCTCACCGCCGGACAGGCTGGCGTTGATCTCACGGTTAATGTACTCACGAGCGCACAGACCCACCTCGGACAGATAGCCACAGGCCTCGGAGATAGAGATCTTGCGTCCTGCCGCCAGGGTGATGAGATCCTGTACGGTGAGACCCTTAAAGCGTACCGGCTGCTGAAAAGCAAAGGAAATGCCCTTTTGGGCACGCTCGGTGATGGACAGACCGGTGATATCCTCGCCATCCAGCAGAATCTGACCGCTGGTGGGGGTGATGATGCCGGCAATCACCTTAGCCAAGGTGGATTTACCGCCGCCGTTGGGACCGGTGATGGCCACAAAGCGCTCGTCAATTTTCAAATTTACGTCGTGGAGGATATCCAGTTTTTCACCGGATTCGGTCTCCACGGTATAGGTAATATTTTTCAGTTCTAACATAGGTATTCCTCTTTTACTCAGTGTATCTTAAACAGTGGGTTCTCCGGTAGCGGTGATGGTACAGTTGATGCTGGTAAAGGCATCCACCGGGTTCTGAATATGCTCGGGAGAAATGTAGAAGGTGTATTCGGTGGTGTAGTTGGTGAGGATTACTACCTCGCTGTTTACCGTGGCATAACCGCCGGCAATCAGGGTGCCGTCCTGCTTTTCCAACTTTACCTCGATATCCACCAGGCGCAGATGCTGGTCGGTGCCGTTACCCAAGGTCATACGCACCGCAATGTGACCGCCACGGGTGTAATAAATCTCATTGACCGCACCCTTGATGCCGTCTTTAGCCAGTTCCGGCTTAGCGGTCTCGTCCAGGTAATAGGCGGCGTTGGTCTCGTCCCGGAGAAAACGATTGTTTTTCTCCTCTTTATAGAACTGGAAGCCCAGCATACCTACACACAGCGACACCAAAACCGCCATCACCAGCGACACCGTCAGAAAATCGCGACGGCGACCGCTACCGGTGGATTCTTTAGCCGCCTCACGACGTGCCTTGATCACCTCGGCCATGGCCTGACGCTCGGCAATCTTACGGGCTTTCTCCTCGGCCTTGATTTGTTCTTTGGTTTTGTGTTCGCCAAAAATCTCAAACTCCTCAACCGTGTTGAGGACGTGTTTGTCGTTATTTTTGCTCATAGCTTCTCTCCTGTGTTTCAAGTGCTCCTAATCTATATTATTCTACACGAAAAGAGCGCCATTGTAAAGGTGTATTGTCAAAAAAACTGTGAAAAAAGCAGGACGGACGTCCTGCTTTTTCTCATCAAAACATATCGGTCATGTTCTCCAACAGGTCACCGATGGAATGCAGTGCCCGACCGGCATTGGCCTTGAGCCCCTTTTTGCTCTTTTTCAGCATACAGGTGCCGGTCACACCGGCGATGCACCCCACCATAACTCCCAGGCCCATACCCTTGAGATAGTGTTCCATACTGCGTGTCATCCGTACCGCCTCCTTTCGGTGATAGTGTTACCAACCAAAGGGAAAATATCACTTGCCAAAGAGAAAATTGTGCGGTACAATGGGAGAAACCAAGAAATGAGGTGGCAAGTATGCCGACGTTGAACATTGTGCTCGTAGAGCCGGAAATCCCTCAGAACACCGGCAATATCAGCCGTACCTGTGCGGCCACCGGCGCACGGCTGCACATCGTAGAGCCTATGGGATTTAAGATTGACGATAAAAAACTCAAGCGTGCCGGTTTGGATTATTGGCATCTGCTGGACATCACGTATTACAAGGATTTGGACGATTTCTTTGCCAAGAATCCCGGTCCGTTCTTCTATTTCTCCACCAAGGCCAAGCACATCCACTCGGACGTGGAATATCCCGACAACGCCTATCTGGTATTCGGCAAAGAGACCAAAGGGTTGCCGGAGTGGCTACTCCACGACAATCCGGAATCCTGTGTCCGTCTGCCTATGATCGACAAGGATTCTGCCCGTTCTCTAAACCTGTCCAATGCGGTGGCTGTAGGCGCCTTCGAGGTGCTGCGCCAATGGGGGTACCCCGGTATGCGCACCGCCGGACAATTGACCCAATACAAGGATTAAACACAAAAAAACCGCCGTGGTATACACCACGGCGGTTTTACTATTTATCCATCTTCTACAATCTTGCCATCCACCACACGTACCACACGGTCGCAGATATCCAGCGCCGCAGGACGATGGGAAATGCACAAACAGGTGCGACCCGGCAAGGTACGCAGATTTTTGAGCACCCGCTCCTCGGTGGACTCGTCCAGAGAGGCGGTACACTCGTCCAGCAACAAAATCGGTGCGCCAGACAGCACCGCACGGGCGATGGCCAAACGCTGGAGCTGACCCTCGGACATACCGGAACCGCTCTCGCCCAAGACGGTATCCAAACCGTCCGGCTGTTGACGGATCGCCTCTGCCACGTCTGCCACCTCGGCAGCCGCCCAGATGGCGTCCTCGTCTACGTCGCCACAGCAGAAGGCGATATTCTCACGGACGGTACCGGAGAGCAACATATTCTTCTGCGGAACGTAGGCAAACAGGCAACGGGTATCCGCACCCAAGGTCAGAATCTCTCCGTCCAAATCGGCGGTCAAGGTGCCCATATTGGGGGGATAGAAACCCAGCATCAGCTTAAACAGCGTGGATTTTCCGATACCGGAATAGCCGGCCAGCGCCACAAACTCGCCCTTTTTCAGCGTGAAGTCGGCACCGCTGAGCACCTCTTTATCCTCGTCATAGGAGAAGCGCACGTCTGCCACGTCGATGGTCTGCAGACGGCTGTAGAGTTCCTCTGCCGTGTAAAGCTGAGGTAAGCGGGGTTCGTCCGGCAGATTCTCCAGCTCCATAATACGCTCGGCAGAAGCTAACATATTGTAGTACTGGGGCAGAACACCGGACATATTCATAAAGGGTGCACGAATCTGGCTGACAATCTGCAACAGAGCGGTCAAGGTACCAAAGGACATACCGCCACCAATCTGCAGAGCGCCCCACAAAAGAGCGATGTAATAACTACCGTTAAACACCAAGAACATAGCCGCGTGGGAAATACTGCTCCACCAGGCACGGCTCATCTTTGCCTTAAAGTTTTTGAACAGTAGGCGGTCCATACGGCCACGCACCATATCGCTGCCGCCAAAGGACTGGATTACCATCCAGTTGGCAAAAGCCTCTTGAGTAAAGGCCTTGCTATCGCCGTCGGTAGCCTGACAATCCTTGTGCAGTTGCTTCATCCGTCTGCCGTAGAAGCGACTGATCAGCAACATCAAACCGCCGATACCCAGCATAACCAGGGTGAATTTCCAGCTCATCTTCAGCAACACAATAATGCTGGCAACCACCGTCACCACAATGGATACCACCAGCGGGATCATATTCACCACACCGGCAACCACCACAGCGCTGTCGCTGGTCATACGATTGAGCAGATCTCCGGAATGGAAGGTGGTGACGTCACGCCACTGCTTTTGAAACAGGGTGTTGAACACACGATCCTTGATGCGAATCTCCATCTTACCGCAAATCCAATCGTGTAGGGCGATGTAGACGACACTCAGCATAAGGCGTATCGCCAACGCACCCACCAACAACAGACCGGGAACCCAAAGACTTCCCTCTGCGTCACCGATGGCACGGTCGATCACCTGCTGGGACAGCAAGGCGAAAACCACCGTACTAAGAGCGGTGAAAGCACGGATGATAGAAATCAGCACAATCTTACCGGACAACGGTTTTGCCATTTGCCATATCCAATTTTTAACACTTTGGACAGGTTTCATGTTGTACTCCTTACGAGGTCGTGTTAGCGACCCTTATAGGGGAATAAACGGCGAAACCGCCATTCTAAACGGCGGTCTAACCAAATAAAGGTTTTGCGCAACGGCAACAGCCGATGCCACAACAACCGATGGAATCGATAACCGGGGCTATCGCACTCTACCCGCTTACCCATACGGATAAAGGCGGTAGCACGAGCCACAATTTGATCCGGGCGGATGCCATGCTCGATGTAAGACTGGGCATCCCCCATCATCACGTACTGCAGACCGTCACCGGCAGAAGGATACTCCTTCTTGCTGCCGTAACGACGCATGGTTTTACCATCGTCACGACCCACGATACGATGCATTACGTACTGGCCATTGTGGCGACGATAGAACGGAATCATACCGAGCTGAAGCGACGTGGGGTCGCAAGGGGTCAGCACCACCTGGTCACGCTGATGACGCAGATAGGGACTCATGCTGTTGCCGGTTATGGTCAAGACAACCTCTTGACCCTGTTCCAGGCACGCCAGCATCAGCGGGGATAACTCCTGAAGCGGAATCTCTACCAGGTTATAATCCGGCTTATGATTACTCATCCAGCAGACCCTTTTCACGCAGAGCAGAGACGTAAGCGGTCACGTCGGCATCTGCCACCTCGGCGGATACCTCGTACTCAGTCAACAGAGCCTGTACCAGCTCGTCAGCGGTGCAGGGCTGCAGCAGTTTGTTCCAAATAAAAGCGCCGGTCTCGTTCAGGGTGATGATGCAGCGGAAATCCACAGACTGAGAGCCTACCGGCACCACAATGTGATTATCGCCCACCTGGCGAAGCAAGAAACCTTCTTTGATCTTCATATCATTTATCCTCCTTGGAAAATAGTTCGTTGTGTACGGTCATAACCGCCTCGTGGCTGATGTTGCAGGTCAAACAATAAATCGGCACAGAGGCCAACAGGCGCTCGGCAAACTCAATCAGCTTTTCGCCCACGCTGGCATCATAATACGGACGGGCAATCTGAGAGGACAGGTAGAAATAGCTGTCCAAGGTGTTCAAGCGACGAATACTGTTGGTCTCGCCACGCTCGATAAACACAATGGCCTTCAGCGGAACCTGCTTATTGCAGTTGAGAGCCGTCTTACCGCTCCAGGGGGTACCGCACAAAAGGGCCTTATCCTCGTCAAAGATAATGGCGGGCTTGTCGTCGTTGATGATCTCTACCTGATCGCCAAACACCTCTTTCCACAAGCCTACGTGCGTAGACTTGCCGGTGCCGGAATTGGCAGAGAAAGCAATGCCCTGATCGTTCCAGGCCAGAGAGGAAGAGTGGAGCACACCACCCTCCAGCACGGTCAGACGATCCTGGAATGCAAAGCCGGTCAAAGAATACTCCCAATCCAGATTGGTGATGTGGGGGTGATCCTGACTGCGGAGAATGTGAATCTCCACGTTGGTATAGGCATCATCGTAATAAGTTGCTAAGAAAACAGTTCCCTTAGGGCTGCGACTGTAGCGGCAATTGCTACCGTCGGCAAGGCGCAGAATGCTGGCCGCTCTGACCTGCTCTACCATCTCGCCCTCGGGGCAGACAATCTCGTCCTGCAGTTTGATGGTGATATCCATCTCGGACGGACGATCATCCTCCCGCACATAGTCCGCATACCGCTCCTTGGCCCACTCGGGATGAGCACTCTCGATGCGGATCGGTATACCGGCAACGGTTAGTTTCATCATACTTGTATCCCTCCTGATATCAGGCATAAATATACAGCATTTATTGTACCAAACAATTCGCAATAAGTCAACTAAAAAAAGGAGCAAGGCCATAGCCTTGCTCCTTTTTTGTTCAGCGCGGCGCTTTTACGCCGGCGTTAGGGGGATTTCCCGCTCTTTTTCGTTCCAGATGCACCCGCAGTTTGTGTGCATTGACCAGCGCCTCCAAACGGCGACGATCGTACAGGGGTAGTGTTGCCGGTACAGATTCCATTACACAACCTCCGCAAACAACGTATCGCTACGGCGATAGGGTGCCATTTTGATTCTGGGCAACGCCTGTATATACAGTTCCAGATACCGGTCATAGGGACGCTCATCCCCACCATTAAGGCAGAGCAGCGCCGCTACACCATAGCTCATGGCCGCCACACTGCGCCAGGACAAATCAATCTCCCCACGCAGATTGGCAAGAGGGACAAAGTCGTCCTGTCGCTCCCTTTTCCACAGGTCACCATATATCTGATTGATGGCGATCAGGCCACTCTCGTTGCCGTCTCCGGCACTCAGGCGCTCCGGCTGCTCTAAAAGGGTATAGGCCTGTCGCAGAACACTCAGTCCGGTCATACTGTCACCTCCGGTACGTGGGATTAGTACACGTAGGTATAGATGCCGTCCTTGAGGCTGTCACGGATAACCACGTCGTAGTACAGACGGTAATCCAGTTTCCAGGCGTCCGCCTTCAGGTTGTGGGCGGGATCAAAGCAACGCACCTGCTCGGTCTTCTTAATCAGTGCGGCTGCACGACGAGGCAGCAGCAACAGACCCACGCTCTTGGCGTTGGTCTCGGGGATAAAGCCACCCTGCTCCTGACCGGTAGAAGTGCCGTTGTGGAACTTATACGCCGTCTTCATACGGCTGTTGGGTACGGGCAGAATGGATACGCCGTTCAGGCTGGTTACCTGCGTGTGCAGTTCGCCCTTCTTAAAGTCGTTCATCACCAGATGGCGGCAGATCTCCTCGCTGTTCTGCAGAGCAGACAGCATCTGACCATCCACAAAGGCTACCAGTTCCTCGTCATAACCCACGGCATCCTGAGCCTTGGCAATGGCCTCAGTCAGCATCTTATAGGCATCCTCGGCGGGCGTACCGGTGATGGTCTGGGTGGCGGTCACGGCATAACCGGCCAGTTTGGACAGCACGTAGGCGTCCACCTCAGGTACCACCTGGGTGCGGACAAATTCACCCATAATCTGACCGGCCAAATCGGCAATACCGGACTCGTCGTTGTCCTCACGATCCAGCTGGAAAGAGCGACCACGATCCATAGTCAGCGTAAAGGGCTTGGCGGTGACGGATACGGTACCGGACACAAAGCCGGTATCTCGGTTGTAGTCACCCAAGCCGGAGATATTCATCTCCGGGATCATCACGGTTTTGGTGCCCACAAACTTGCCACGCAGGTTGTTATCTGCCATAAAACCGGTTACGGGTTTCTGGACGATAGCCTGGTCCAGTTCATCGGTCATTTTGACAGAAATGTTCTCCAGATTCAAACTCATTGATTCATCGTTCCTTTCTTATTTGTTAGATATTTGTTACAGTGCCGCGCGAAACGCCTTGAGAAAGGCGTCTTGCTCCGGCGGGGTTTCTACCGCTCCTCGGGACAGACTGCCGGCAGAGCTGCTCGCCGCACGGCGACGGGTGGCGTTGGCAGTCGCCACCTTTTTCTCCTCTTGCCAGCGATACCGCAGATAGGCATCCAGCAGCGGGATGCCCTCCTTTGCCGCCGTATCCAGCACGCTGTCAGGCAATTCGGTCGGGCTGACCAAGTGCGGAAATTCGGCGGCAAGGGCGATAAAATCGGTGGCCAGTCGGCTGGTCACGTCCTCCGGAACCGGTTCGGGCAACGGGGGTTCCGTTTCCGGAATGGTGGGTTCGGTTTCCGGGATGGGGTTTTGGATGATATTCTCTTCTTCCATACGTTACCTCCTTACACATCAAGCCAATTCCTGCAACAGAGAATCCAGTTGGGGGACCGTTCCCTGGGGCAGACGGCTGAGATACTGTTTGGCGGTGATGGCGCCATTACGATAGAGGTTATCCAACGTCTCTACCGTTTTGGCTACGCTGTAAGACTCACCCTCACCCGCATCCACACGGATGCTGAGCAACAGGCTACGGCAGACCTGGGCGTCAAAAGGCACGTACCACACCGACCGGTGATCGGTAACCTTCAGCGGCCGGTTGCCGTACATCGCCATCTTATAGTTACCGATGCGTTTGATGACGTTATACCGCACCAGAGGACGGCTATCGCCACAATTCACACCGTGCCATTGGTCACCGGAATAAAACCGCTCGTTGATGCGATTTTGTTCGTACATACCCCGGTCACCCAACTGCCTTTTATACTCCACACCGGCACGGTACTCTGCCTGTACCTGTTCCGGATGAATGGTTTTTACTTTACTGCTCATGGTTATCCTCCTTGATTTCCGGCATTACCGTGCCGTCGTAGTAGAGAAAATTATGGGTCTGTGTCCACTGCTTGGGACCAAAAGGCGGCGGAGTTGTCTCCGGCTTTTCCACACCGGACTTAGGCAACCACTCCAACAGCAGACAACGTACCGCCAGCGTCAGCGCCACACCGCTTAACACACCAAGAATATAGTTCATATTTGCTCCTTTCTATCCTTTCCACCCACCTTTGGGCGGTCCATACCGATAGGTTCGTCTTTCCTTTTGTACCGGGCGATGCACGTCCTCCATAGCATACCGCAGAGCATCCATCAGGTGATTGTCTCGATCGCAAGGGGTGTTGCGGTATACCCCCTCCCTACCGTCTTCTTGCCAGCAATAGGCGCCCAACTCTTCGGCAGTGTGTATACACCGCGGATGCACCAGAATCCGGTATTCTTGCAGACGGGCGATTCCCGCCAGTACAGAGTCTCGACCCTTTACCGCCGGTTGCAATCGGGTCAACCCCAACCGGCGCAGATCGTCGTTGGATTTGGGCTCTGCCGCATCGGCACGGATACGTTCCTTTTGATACCCTTTCCCTTTGATCATAGTGGCGATAGCCTCGTTCAACATCCGCTTTTCGTAATGCTCATCATAGACGTATATCCGCTTAGTGCGCTCCTCTACCGCCGCCGCAATAAAAGCGGTGGGATCATTGGTGTAGCCGTAATCCAAGCCGAATATATGGTGCACACCTTCTCGCCGTAGATCTCCCAAGGAAAACGCCTCCACCGACCAATTTTCAAACACCAATCCTTGGCTATGTCCCCATTGTCCCAGACCCGCAACAGCATACTGACGGGGGTTGGTCTCTCGCATCCGCTCGTAGATATGCCGGTCAGTATCGTCTAAGAATTCGTTGCACCGATAGTCGGTGGTGATGGCCAACACCTGTGGGTCGGTGCGGTCAAAAAAACGCCCTTTCAGCCAGTGGGCCTCATTCCACGGGTTAAAGGTGATGGTGGTCTGTTTAAACAGTGGCGGTGGCATTTCTCCCCGTGGCACCGATAAATCCAGCTTGTCAAAATCCGCCTCTCGGGCAATCTCAAAGGCCTCTTCCAACCACACCCAGCAGAGATACCCCTTATCCACTGTGGTGGAGGCCAGCTTCTCCACGTTGTCCAGACCACGGAACAAAATCCGCTGTCCGGTGGGGGTATAGCACAATTCCAACGGCTCACGTCCCGCATGCCATAGGTGATCCACCCCCAACCGCCGAATAGCCCACCTAAGCTGGGCATAGGTGCTGTCCACGTGGGTGCGATGGACGTTGCGCACCACCAACAGGTTGGCATCGGGATACTTCATCAGGTGGTAGATATACCACAGGGCGGTGGTGGAGGACTTTTTGCTGGCTTTACCGCCCTTGACCACCCGGTACCGTAACCGACAATCCCAAAACCGCCGATAGCCACCGCCCACAATATCCGGCAAATACACCGTCGACATATCAAGCCTCCAGGTAAGGGCGCATCATCGCCATTGCCTCGCACAGTTCGTCCATCTCCTCTTCCAGCAAAGCCACCCGCTTATCATAGGTGTGGATGCGTCCTGTCAGTTCTTGATGGCGCTGTTCTAACTGGCGCAGCGACCGCTTATACTGTTCCATCAACTCTCTCATTATCAGTCAGGGATTTCCTCCTCTCCCACAAACACCACCGGTCCCTCCGATGGGCCGGACACCTCTCGTCCGTTCTTACCTTTCTCCGCATCATAGCCTACGTGATTTTTCAGATACAGAATATGCATATTGGGGCTGGTACCCCGCCGCATAGCGTGTTCCATCACGCTGGCGGTAGCCTCACCACCCGCCTTTTGGATAGCCGAAATCTTGTCAATCATCCCTTTGCTTTTACCAACTTTCTCGCCGTCCAAAATCCGATGGAACAGGGTAAGATCCATATCCATCTCTGCGGCCAATCGCTCTACCGTCAGCGGTACGCCTTGGGTCTCTGCATATTCTTTTGCCCGACGGATTGCCGACTCGATATCGCACAGCCGGCGCCGTTCTAAGGGTCTATTGTGCATACGTCACCTCCACAAACCAATAAAATGGCAAATAAAAAAACGCCCAGGTCAGAAAGATTCCCCCAGCGTCACCAGTATGCACGGTTGCCATCCTGTGTGGCCTTCCCACATACGGGATAAGGACACCTGCAACCCATCGCAATAATCCTCGGATTCCATCGGCCTGTGGCCGTCGTACCGAAAGATCACCGGTGTATCCGGAGGTACCTCCTGAGCCAGACGCTGCCAATCGCCAAGCACCAAAGATTGTCACCTCGATTGTATATTTGTGCGAACTTGTTCTGTGCAAAATCGTGTTTCTCTTTGCACACCGTCCCGAGAAACGCTTTTCGCAAAACCGAACATTTGTTCGTCTAATAATATTGTAGACCCATTTTGGGGGTCTGTCAAGGGGTTTTAGGAAGATTTTTCCTTTTGCCGATTTTGAAACAATAAAAGGACGAAACGAGCCAATCTCGTTTCTTCCTTTTTGGTCGCTCTATTGTGTTAGTCCTCCCGGAAGTCAAACAACTTTGCCGGTGAGATTTTCAGAGTCTCACAGATCTGGAACACCACGTCCAGCGACACCGAACAATCCGCAGTCTCGATCCGGCTCATATGGGTACGGCTGATATTGGCTTGTTCCGCCAACTGCATTTGCGATAGACCTGCTCGCTTTCGATAATAGGCAATATTTAGGCCAAGAGCTTTGAATTTGTCTTGATATCGATTATCCACGCAATCACCTCTTACCTATAAGTATAGCCGTATCTTCTTTCCACTGCGACAACTTGCAACGTTATTTATGTAACTTGACACGTTACATTTATTGTGTTACAATGCACTAGCAGTATACGTACGGGAGGTGAATCGCGTGTATACCATCATAACGACAATTGTCGCTATTATTGGCGTACTTGGCACTTTAGGACTCTTAGTGAAAGATGGCCATTTGCATAAGATCTTGGCCAAACTGGGATTGGGATTTCCGAAAAGTTCCATCAACTGGACTGCGTCCTCTTGGGAAAGTTGCCTTTTAAAGATGGATTGCAAAGCCGATGTAGTCTTCTTTGGTGACTCCATCACCCGTGGTGGTAATTTTCATCTGCAATTCCCTCATAAACGCATTGTAAATCTGGGTAGTTCCGGTGATACGTTGCTGGGTATGCTTAGCCGTGTGTCTACAGTAAAGATTTTGGAACCTAAGCAAGTGTTCTTTTTGGGTGGCATCAACGGACTCACCGATTACAATCGCAATAAATGTATCCGGACGTACGAACGGGTCATCGACCGCCTGCAAAAAGAGTTGCCGGACGCCACTATCTACGTGCACAGCGTATTGCCGATAGCCAAGAAGTTGGAGCGTAGCATCTGTAAAAACAGCACCATCGCCGCTTTTAATCGGCAGATTGAGGAACTGGCTCAGCGGAAGGGCATCGCATATATTGACTTATACAGTCAATATATGCTGAATGGCGCAATGAACCCCTGCTATCCTAAACCGGACGGCTTGCATCTGTTGCCGGAGTCTTATGGCCCTTGGTATAAAGCCATTGAGCAGTATCTGAACGAGACAGTTACAGCAGAATAAAGTAAAAACACCCCAGACATATTGTCTGGGGTGTTTTTTGTTGTAGGGTTGCCAATATGAAGTACAACAAGATATTTCAAGGATGCCGAACGAGGATTAGAATTAAGCGGAAGCTTCAATGGCGTCCCATCATCCGCTCTATCTCCGGAATACGGAGCTTTGCGACGTATTCGAGGACGCCGAACGAAAGCTAAAACAAGTACATACCTAAACGGCGTTCCATCTTCTGCTCAAACTCGGGAATACGGAGCAGTGCGACGTATTCGAGGACGCCGAACGGAAACTAAAATAAGTACAAGTTTCAACGGCGTCCGGCCTACTCGACATTCGGCTTCGCCGAAGTCGGTCAAATACCCCTTACCGGCCTAAACGACCGCTATTTGGCGTTCCGCCAAACCGGTGTATTTGAGCTACAGCCACTAACAAACAAAACACCCTAGACCAAAGTCTAGGGTGTTTTGTTTGTGTTGGCGCCTACCTATCTTACCAGGCCGCTCGTTGCGGCTCCAAAATAGATCTTATCGAGCGGTTCGTTTGCCGCAACCCGAGAATGGGCGTTGCCCATTCTCCCTCACTACCGAATAAACTCTAAGTTGACCAGAAGGAATGACCCGGCACGATACGTACATACCAGAGCAAAAAGAAAAACCTCTGACAAAAGTCAGAGGTTTTCTTTTTGTGTTGGCGCCTACCTATCTTACCAGGCCGCTTCCAGCCAAGTATTGTCGGCACGAGTGAGCTTAACTGCTGTGTTCGGGATGGGAACAGGTGTACC
>JAZRES010000008.1:0-8468 GCA_045660965.1 Acutalibacteraceae bacterium | reverse complement strand
GCGGGCCAAAAAGAGAAGCATCAACCCTTGCGGTTGGTGCTTCTTTTTTTCGTCTGCGAGGGTGAGCAGAAACCTCGTTAGTTTGCTTTGCAAACTATAGGCGATTGGCGAAGCCAAGCACAGGGTTCAGAATCCCTCCGGGCGGCATTTTTGCTCGTTTTTTGTATAATTACTGCCAATTTATACTGTCCGTATATAAAAATACCCGTTGATAGGCAAAAACAGACCCCCTCGGTAAGGGGGTCTGTTCCGTTTTTATTCCTTATGGCTGACCAATTCGTCCAGAGATTTGCGCTTTTTATCGCGCAGGGTATCGTCGGCGGCATAGCCCACCGTCACCACCAACCGAATCGGTTGGTCCAGACCGCAAATCTCCCGAATCTTCTTGTCGTCCAGCCACCCCAAAATACAGGTGCCCAGCCCCTGCGCCTCAGCCTCGGCGGTGAGATAGGCCGCCGCAATACCAATATCAATGGAGCGATAATCGTTACCCTTCATCTTGGCGCCCAGGGCGGCGGTTTTATTATAGGGCATTTCGGATATCACGATCAGCACCGGTGCCTGGTCGGCAAAACCGTTGATGCCCATACCCATAGTGGCCTTGGCCCCCGCCTTGGCGGTGTCGCCACGGCAGATGGTCAGGTGATAGGGCTGGCTGTTACAGGCCGACGGCGCCAGACGCACCGCCTCTAACATAGCCGCCAGTTTTTCCTCTTCCACCGGGCGGGTGGGGTCGTATTTGCGACAGGACTGCCGTCCCTCGGCAATCTTTAAAAAACTCATCATAACCACCTCCGTTTTCTGCTATTATACCATAAATTTATCCACCTGACAAGACGGATTTGTCTTGACCCTGTTCCGTTTTTGTGTCATAATGAATCTAATGTGCTTATTGCAAGGAGGACAAAGAGATGAATATGACCGTTGCGATTATTCTGTTTGCTGTCACGTATGTGCTGATGATTGCCTTTGGCAAGTACCGCCCCTATATTGCGCTGGTTTCCGGCGTGGTGTTTGTGGCGAGTATGCTGGTGGGCGGCATAACCCCCCTGGATGCCGTAGGCGTACTGGATTTCAACGTCCTGCTGATGATTGCGGGTACGATGGGTCTGGTGCAGATGTTTATCGACTCTCAGATGCCCAACCGCTTGGCAGACATCGTGATGAACTGGGTGCCCAACGTGTGCTGGGCGGCGGTGGCGATGAGCCTATTCGCCGGTATCATCTCCGCCTTTGTGGACAACGTGGCCACTGTGCTGATGGTGGCTCCGGTGGCTATGGCGATTTGCAAAAAGCTAAACACCAACCCGGTGCCCTTTATTATCGCCATTGCGGTGTCCTCTAACCTGCAGGGTGCGGCCACCCTGGTGGGTGACACCACCGCTATTATGCTGGGCTCGGCGATGGATATGAGCTTCCTGGATTTCTTCTGGTATCAGAATAAGCCCTCCATCTTCTTTGCGGTGGAGTTGGGTGCGGTGCTGTCTGCAATCATTGTATGGTGGCTGTTCCGCAAGGAGAAAGGCAGCATTGATAAAAACCTCCAGTTGACCCCGGTGACCGACTACGTCCCCACCTATTTGCTGGTGGGCACCATTGGTCTGTTGGCGGCGGCCTCTTTTGCCCCCGACAGTTGGAATCTGCCTGCCGAGATCAACGGTCTGATCGCCTGCGGTATGCTGATGATTGGCTTGATCTACAACGTCATCCGCTACCGCAAGAAAGAGGCTCTCACCGGTCCGATCAAAGCCATTGACTTTGAGACTCTGGGTCTGCTGATCGGTCTGTTTATGATGATCGGTGGCATTGAACACTACGGCGTGATCGCTCTGCTGGCCGATCTGCTGGCTAAGCTAGGCGGCGGCAACCTGTTCCTGCTGTACACCGTTATCGTGTGGGCCTCGGTGCTGATCTCTGCCTTTATCGACAACATTCCCTACGTGGCCACTATGATCCCCGTTATCGGCGGCCTGGCTGTGCAGATGGCCGGTGGCGACGCCGACAAGGCAGCTCTGATGGCTATCCCGCTGTACTTCGGTCTGCTGTCCGGCGCCACCTTGGGCGGCAACATTACCCCCATCGGTGCCTCTGCCAATATCGCCGGTATCGGTATTCTGCGCCGTGCCGGTTATGAGGTTAAGAACAGCGACTTTTTCAAGATCGGTATTCCCTTCACCTTGGCGGCCATTGTTCCTGCTTATATCTACATTTGGCTGCTGTATGGCATTGTCTAAAATTCACCAACAAAAAGAGCCGACCCGATTGGGTCGTCTCTTTTTTAATAGTTGTTTTTAAAGAATATGCCACGTACCAAACCAAACAATACACCGCCAAGGAAAAAACCAAAGCCGTTTCGTTTTCTTCTTCTGGTCATAGCAACCTCTCCTTTACAGATAATAGAGAATCTCGATGGTGGAAGATTTACCACTGGGGGTGGTGTGCAGGATCTTGTCACCATCCAACATCAACTGATACATAGCGTTGCAAACAGACGGCATCATTCTCTGCAAATTTAAATCTTTGTGAATATCTCCGGAGCGTAAAGTGAGTGTGGTGTTTCCATTATGCTTTGCGGTGTTTTTCAACTGCTGAATGTATTCGCGGATTTCTTGAGTAGTCATCGTGTTTTCCACCTCTTGTTTACCATTGTCTTTTTCTGCCATCAAACCGGTCACTTGCTCCTCCAAGATCTGGATGCGCTCCATCATTTCCAAAATGGTTTTTTCGTAATTCATAAGAATTTCTCTCCTATCAACCGTTATTCTATTAGAATTCTAACACGTATTTTTGAGTTTGTCAATAGAATTCTATTAGAATTCTAAAATATTCTAAATTGCTCAAATGGAAAGAGCCGACCATAAAAGGTCGGCTCTTTTTTCGTTTAGAATTACACTCTTTCCAAAATGAACTTGACGATCTCTTCCTGGACGCCGGGCATACCGGGCTGGGGCTCGACGCCATAGTGCATGGGCTCAAAGCCGTGACCGCCCGCCACCGAATACATCAGGCGGGTGTTGGCGCCCAGCTCGGTGAGCTTGTCAAACATCTTCTCCGAATGACGGGGCAGTACGTGATAGTCGCTGGTGCCGGCAATCAGCAGGGTGTCGGGGGTATCGGCGCTGGCGTAGGTGATGGGGCTGACCCGCAGACGCTCCTGCTCGGTATCGTTATCACTGGGGAACAGATAGCCGTGGTCAAAGCGCATAGCCTGCTCGTCGGTCAGGTCGGTGATGGGACTCATAGGAGCGATGGCCACCACGGTGTAGGGGTCGGTATAGGACTCGGCAGAACGGAAACCCTCTTTGATCATACCGGTCATCAACGCCAGATGGGCACCGGCAGAGTGGCCGGAGATGAAGATTTTATCCCGGTCGATACCCCATTCGTCAGCGTTGTGGGCGCAAAAGCGCAAAGCATCCAGGCAATCCTCGATGATATCCGCCACGTACACGCCCTCGGGGGTAACCCGATAGTCCGCCGCCACACAGGCAAAGCCCGCATCCAGCAAGGCCTTGACGGATACGCCGGCGTAGTTGAGCATACCCAAACGCTCCTCTACGTACCAGCCACCGCCGGGCAGAACAAAATACAAAGGCGCTTTATCGTACACCTTTTTGTTGGGGGGTACCAGGGTCAGTTGCAACTCCCGCTGGGGGGTCACCTTGTAAACATAGTCGGTTTGTTGGTCATTCCACAGGGGATACGTCCATTCGCTCATTTGTGTCACTCCTTATGATAATGTTTTACAGTTCAATGATTTTATGGGTGTTGTCGTAACAGCACATAGCCGGCAGAGTTACGTAACGGATACCGTCCTTGACCGTATCCTGTCCCCAATGAAAGTGTCCCTGATACACCGCCTTGACCTTGCCGGATCGGGCAAGAATCTCTTGCACCTCATCCCCGTTGGTGGGGCGGTGGTCGGCGGGACAGGCATCGTCCAGATTTTGGTGCAGAAACACGTACACCTCACCGGGTGCGGCAGCAATCCGCTCTGCCAATCCCTCGATAGGCAGATAGCACTGATCCCAGTGGAAGGCATGGGGATGATAGGCCGTGCCGTCGGGGTTGTGGTTGGCAGAAAGGAACAAGAGGGTCTTGGCGCCGTCCAAAAAATCCAGCGGTTCGCACCCGCCCAAGAGGGCATAGAACTCCTCCGGCTCGAACACGTAGGCGTCGTGGTTGCCCATCACGCAGACGGTGGGGATGGGGCAGGAAGCAAACAGAGCGGACAGCTCTCTCATATTCGCCACTTCCCGCTCCTTGGTGTCCTCGGTGTCGGTCAGGTCGCCCAAGCAGATGATGAGGTCGCACCCGGCGGCCTTGAAATCCTCATAGGCGCTCCGCATCTTGTCCAGGCTTCGGCTGTTGTACCGATTGCCACCGGTGATCTCCTGAGAGGAATAGTGAGGGTCGGAATAGAGTCCGATTTTCATATCATCCCTCCAGTTCTTTGAGAATCAGGTTGGTCACGTTATCGGTTACGTGGGTGGCCTTTTGTTTCAGTTCCTCGTTGCCATGCTCCATGGCGTAGCTGTAGAAAGCCTCGATCATCGCCATATCGTTTAGATTGTCGCCCACAGCGATAACGTCCTGCTCTGCCACGCCGTAGTGGGCGCACAGCTCACGGATGCCGGTGGCCTTATCCACGCCAAAGGGTGCGATGTCCACACACCACCAGTTTTGCAGCGGGTTCACCTTGTCGCCGTATTTCTCACGGATTTTGGCGGCCATCGCCTCGGCCTCTTCCGGGGTCTCGAAGAAGGTAGCCATCTTGTAGAAAGCGGTGATGGGCGGCAACTCCTCCGGGGGAATGAAATGGTAAGGTTCTCGGCACTTTTCGGTGCCCAGCAGAACGCACTCGTCGTCGTAGTTAACGTATAGGGTGTGGGCACCCCAGGCAAAAATGTCCGCCACAAAGGCTTTTACGTCCACGTCGTCGCACCGGTGGCGGAATAGGTCGTTACCCTCGCGGTCGGTGGCGATGCCACCGTTGCAAGAGGCGAGAAAATCAAAGTTTTCTCCCAACTGCTCTTGCAACTGGGCGAGAAAATCCGGTCCACGACCGCTGATGACGCCGAACTTGTTGCCGGCATCCCGCCAACGGCGGATGGCGGTGAGTTTTTTCTCGTCAATCCCTCCGTGGTTGAGCGTGCCGTCGTAATCGGTGGCAATCAGGCGCATAGGATAACCTCCTTTGTGGCTAGAACGTAATGTATAAGGATAGTATATAAGGAAACCCCGAGAATTGCAAGGGGGAAATAGGAAACCCTCGCCACAAGTGCGAGGGTTTTTGATTATTCTTCCGGCTTTATGTATTCAAACTCGTCAAATCGAATGATTCCCAAGGATTCCAAATAGTCTCGACTGGCCTTTTGATCCTCCGGAGTGTTGAATCCCGGTATCAGCGGAATGCGTAACACCAGTTTTTCCGGCGGTACGATCTTCACCAATTCTTTCAGATTGTCCAGCATCGACCCGTTATCCCGGCCGGTGTATCGGCGGTAGATTTCCGGGTTGGTATCCTTACAATCGATGAAGAAGGTGTCCACGAAAGGCGCCACCTTTTGCACATTCTCAAAGGGTACCGCCAAAGAGGTCTCCACCCGTATGCGCCAGTCCTGCGGACGGATACGGCAAAATGCGGCGATAAAATCCGGATACAGCAGTGGCTCTCCGCCGCCAAAGGTGATGCCCCCATTGGTGGCGAGGAAATACAGATTGTCAATCTTGACCTTTTCGTACAGTTCCTCGGGGGTCATATCGGTGTGCTTGGTGTCTGCGGAATAACTGTACGGGTTGATGCACCAACGGCACCGCAACGGGCAGTGTTGCAACAACACCAGGGTGGTGACGCCCTCGCCGTCCGACAGAATGCGGTGGCGGGCACAGGTGAGAATCGGTGCGGTAATCATTCTTCTCCAACCTCGTTATTAACATCGCCGCCTCCGACCGCAGGCACAGCACCTTGTGTGGCATCCATTGCGAAAAACTCGTTTATTTTTTCTGCTATATATGGCTTTGCCACTGCTGCGCCCAACATCAGGGCGGCGGCCGCACCACCGGCCACTAGGGCGGTGGTCACCTTTTTGCGCTTAGCCAATTCCCGCTCCAGATACTGCAATTCTTCCTCACATCTGGGGCAGGTGCCCTTGCACTTGCCTTTATGGGGGCATTCCTCCACCACAAAGGGGATGCCGTTGTTGTCTGCAATCTGTTTGCGAATCTCTTTCAGAATCTTGCATTTTGCCTTGCCGTCCATAACATTCACTCCTCTTTACAGCGTGCATATACAATGTACGCCCGCTTACTGTCAGTTTACGTCAACAGGTCGCCTTCTGCAACGAAACCGGAGGTATGAAACAGTGCTTCTTCCAGTTTTTCTGCAATATACGGCCTTGCGACTGCTCCGCCCACCAAAAGGGCGGCGGCTGCGCCACCGGCCACCAGGGCGGTGGTCACTTTTTTACGCTTGGCCAGTTCCCGCTCCAGATACTGCAATTCTTCCTCACATTTGGGGCAGGTACCCTTGCACTTGCCTTTATGGGGGCATTCCTCCACCACAAAGGGGATGCCGTTGTTGTCTGCAATCTGTTTGCGAATCTCTTTCAGAATCTTGCATTTTGCCTTGCCGTCCATAACGTTCACTCCTCTGTTTGGTCTTGGTTCCTTACGATTCCACATTATACTAAAATATAGTATATAGAAAATTCGACAAAATTGCAAGGGGGAAATGCTTTTATGCCCCCATTCTTGACACCTGTTCGGGGTTGTGCTATAGTGCAGACGAGGTGATACTATGCCGAAAAACCGCATCGTCTATTTGGATTTTATCAAAACCATCGCCATTCTCTTTGTCATCACCCTGCACAACGGCACCCTGCGCACCAACTTTATAGACCTAGGGACGCTGTCCTCCACCATCCAGTATGGTGTACGGCTGTTTTGCGAGGGTGTGCCGTTTTTCATTCTCATCAACGGTTTTCTGTCCTTTCCCCGCACCTTTGACGCTAAAAAACATCTGAGGAAAACCGCCACCATTCTGCTGTTGGTGGTGATATGGTCGGTGATTTTGGACGTGTTCTTTACGCTGATGAACGGAAAAACCCTGACCTTTACCGGTGTATTGGTCACCGTGCTCAAGACCAGCCTATCCCAGCCGAATACCGGGGTGTTGTGGTTTTTACAAAAGCTGTTTGTGCTGTATCTGGTGTATCCCATTCTCAAGCACCTGTACGACACCAAAGAATCCCTGTTTAACTACACGTTGCTGGTGTTGCTGATTTCCACCTACGGCGTTTCTCTGCTCTCGCTGGCGTCCGGCATTTGGGATAACGAGATACTGCAAGGGGCTCGTTTTTTCCTCAACCAGTATTCACTGGTTATCGGCTCCAACATTTACGTGGTGTATTTTATGATGGGTGGCTATCTGCATAGGCACATGGACGCTCTACCCAAAAAAGTGCTGTTCCCCGCCGGGGCGCTGTGCATAATCGCCGCCTGTGGGGTGGGCATCTTTGCCTCGTATCACAAGGGTGCGACCTACCCGGCGGATTTCAACTTTTCCCAGATTTTTCTGTTGATTGCGGTGGTGAGCGCCTTTGTGGCGTGCAGTCACATCCCTTTCCGCAACCGGTTTGTGAACGGGGCGCTGGCGCTGATCGGCGACAACACCATGGGCATCTATCTGTTGCATATGCCGGTGATCGCCGTGCTAAAGCGGGTGTTACCCCTCTCCTACGATGCGTTGCCGGCACGGGTGGGTATCTCCTTGCTGGTGTTTGCCGTCAGCCTGGGGCTTACCTGGCTGATTCGGAAAATCCCCAAGGTTTCCTTTTTGGTTAAATTGTGATGAAAAAGCACCCCAATTCTTTGGGGTGCTTTTTTGTTGCAAGATGTAGGTTTTTTCTTGGTGGGAGAGGGTGTGATTCGTCGAGTTTGGCTTTGCCAAACTCGGTCAAATTTTTCTTGGCGGTTTAGACAACCGCCATTTTGCTATCGCAAAACCGAAAAAGTTTGCAACCACCGTAGTCTTGCTGACGCAAGACACCGTGTTTCCGCTTACTCCCGTCTCAGACAAAGAAAAACACCCCGTGCAAAAGCACGAGGTGTTTTCTTGGTGGGAGAGGGTGGATTCGAACCACCGAAGTCAGAGACAACAGATTTACAGTCTTATTCCGCATGGCTTCACACCTACGTTTGCGGGCTTTTTGCGCAATTCGTGCGCAATCTTTTAATATTTTAGGTGTGCAATGGCCGCTTGTTGCTCTGATATATCGGCGTGCGTATAACGCTGTGTGGTGGTCACGCTGGAGTGACCGAGGAAGTCTTGGACGGCGCGGATGTTGGCACCGCCGGACAGCAGATGTGTGGCAAAAGAGTGGCGACACTTGTGCGGTGAAAGGACATCGAGCTTCGTTTGGTTGTTTGCCTTTAGGGATGAATTTAGGCGGTCGAAAAATTTATAG
>JAZRES010000007.1:0-25663 GCA_045660965.1 Acutalibacteraceae bacterium | reverse complement strand
CTTGGGATGACGACACCCTGTTTGATTTTCTCACCCGCGGTATGGACCGCCTGCGCAGTTTGGCGCGGGTGACCGCCAGCCACGGCTTTGACCGTTTCGGTCTGGCGGCCGCCCCCTCCATCTCGCTGAGTGTGGGGTTGGTGGAGGACGTGCTGCGTATGACGGTGGGTGCGGGAGATTTAGATCCCGCCGAGCTGGCCGGCATCATTGCCGGCTATCGGGATAACCGCCTGTACCATCGCCTAAAGGATGGACGGCTGATGCCTCTCACCGAGGGGGCGCTGGCCGAGTTGGCGGAGTTGGCCGAGGGATTGGCGCTGACCCCCGCCGACCTGAAAAAGGGGCAGATCGACCTGCCCCGCTATCGGGCGCTGTATTTAGATCATGCTCTGCGCCGCCAAGGGTTGGATACCCGTCGGGATCGCTTGTTTGAACAGTTATCGGAGCGCCATCGCCAGGCCACCCAGGCACGGTACGAGGTACCTGTCTCGTTGCAACCCGTCCTGCGCGGTTATCAGCGGGCGGGTTATCGTTGGCTGCGGGCTATGGAGGAGATGGGCTTCGGTGGCATTTTGGCGGATGATATGGGTCTGGGTAAGACCCTGCAGATGATCGCCCTAATGGTGGCCGCCAAGGAGCGGGGAGTGACCGCCCCGTCGCTGGTGGTGTGCCCCACCTCGGTGGTGCTGGGCTGGGAGCGAGAACTAAATCGCTTTGCCCCGGAACTGTCGGTGCTGTGCGTCATCGGTGATGCCGCCGAGCGTCGTCGTCGGGTGGAGACCATTGGCGACTACGACGTGGTGATTACCTCCTACGATATCCTCAAGCGGGATATTGCCCTGTATCAAGATATCCCCTTCCATTATCACGTGCTGGACGAGGCTCAGTATATCAAGAACAGCGCCACTCAGAATGCCCGGGCAGTTAAGTCTGTGCATTCCGTCCAGCGGTTTGCCCTCACCGGTACGCCGGTGGAGAACCGTCTGGGGGAATTGTGGAGCATTTTCGATTTCCTGATGCCGGGATTCCTGTATTCCCATCAAAAATTCCGTTCTCGGTTTGAGGTGCCGATTATCCGCCAGGACGATAACCGGGTACTGCGCCGATTGGGCGAGTTGGTATCCCCCTTTATCCTGCGCCGTCTCAAACAGCAGGTGCTGACCGAACTGCCGCCCAAGACCGAACGGGTATTGCCGGCGGATATGGAGCGGGCGCAACGGCAGGTGTATTTGTCTGCCATTGCCGATCTGCGCCATCGGCTGAAAGGAGCGGGCAAACTGACCGGTCGTCAGCGGATGACGGTGCTGACCCACCTGACCCGCTTGCGCCAGATTTGTTGCGACCCTCGGCTGTGTTGCGAGGGGTATACCGGCGAGAGCGGAAAACTGGATGCCTGTATCGAACTGCTCCGTGAGGCCACCGCCTCCGGGCATAAGGTGTTGCTATTCTCCCAGTTTACCTCTATGCTGGCGCTGATTAAAGAGCGGTTGGAGGCAGAGGGGATTGCCCACTACGTCCTCCAAGGCTCCACGCCCAAAGAGGAGCGTGCCCGCTTGGTGGACACCTTTAACGTGGACGATACCCCGGTATTTCTCATTTCGCTAAAAGCCGGCGGTGTGGGTCTCAACCTCACCGGTGCGGATATGGTGATTCACTACGACCCTTGGTGGAATCTGGCGGTGGAAAACCAGGCCACCGACCGTGCCCATCGCATCGGACAGAAGAACCCGGTGCAGGTAGTACGGCTGATTGCCCGTGACACCATTGAGGAAAAGATTCTAGCCATGCAAGAGAGTAAGTGGCTGTTGGCCCAACAGGTGGTGGGCAATCAGACACCCTCGGTCACCGACCTGACGGTGGAGGAATTGCTGGAACTGTTGGAATAAATGAAAAGAGCCGATGCGGTAGATTCCGCATCGGCTCTTTTTTTAGGCTTGATAGAGGGTTTCGCCACCGATGATGGTGGTGGTAACTGCAAAGTCCGGAGTGATGACGACGATATCCGCGTCCTGTCCGATTTCCAGAGTGCCTTTTTGGTGCCGACCCAGTGCCTTGGCCGGGTTGCGGGTGGCACAGTTAACGCACTCCCACAGGGGTAATCCGGTGGTCTCGTAAAAGTTTTTTAGATTACCCATCAATGTGCTGACACTGCCCGCCAGGGTGCCGTCGGTCAGACGGCATACCGTCCCATCAGACAGGATGGGCGTACCGCCCAGGGTATATTCCCCGGGGGGCATACCACCGGCGGCGAGACAGTCGGTGATGAGACACAGTCGGCTGTTTTTGATGCTCCATACCGGGCGGTACAGCGCCGGATGGACGTGGTGATTGTCGGTGATGAGTTCACAGCTTACAGGGCTGTTGAGCACCCCGCCTACCGCGCCCGGCTGGCGGTGACCAAGGCCGCTCATCGCGTTAAACAGATGGGTGGCGTGGGTGGCACCGGCATCGATACACGCCATTACCGTGTCGTGGTCCGCGGCGGTGTGGCCCACCGCCACGGCGATGCCGGCGGCGGTGAGTTCCCGTATGGTTTCCACAGCGCCCGGTAGCTCCGGGGCAATGGTGGTCAAGCGGATTACGTCAGCATAGGCGCTCATCAGTGACGGGTCGGGGGAGATGGCATAGGCGGGGTCTTGAGCACCGCACTTTTCCTTGCTGACAAAGGGTCCTTCGGCGTTGACACCCAACAGATTGGGGCAACGTTTCATTGCCTGACGGCACCGCTCCCAAGCGGTTTTTAGCCGACCCTCGTCCAGTGTCATAGTGGTGGCGAGAAAGCCGGTGACACCCTCTTTCAGTAGGGCGTTGCTCATACGTACCAGCCCTTCTTCGTCGGTGGCGCTTACGTCCACCCCGGCATAGCCGTGGATGTGCAGATCGATAAGACCCGGCAATACGTAGCCACCTTTGGCATCGATGACGGTGGCGTCGGCGGGTACTTCCGCAGTGGGGACGATGTCCTCGATACGGTGGGTATACAGTAGTGCCCAACCCTCGATCATCCCATCGGGCAATAGGATTTTTCCGTTGATAATGGCGTTCATACGCACACCACCTTTCCTTATGGCTTTATCATAAATCCTCTGCCCAGCCTCTGTCAAGGGCAGATGCCCTCTTGGAGAAAAATCGGTGAAAATATGCATCTTTTCATAGAAAAACCACTAGGAAAGCGATGACGATGGGTATATAATGGCAGATAGAGAGTTGAAACCACCAAACCGGAAAGGGGTTTTCGTTATGAAGAAACCGGCAATGGCTATGCAGGTCTATTCCGTCCGTGACGCCGCCGAGGCGGACTTTGTCCAGTGTATGAAGGACTTAAAGGCAATGGGCTACGACGGCGTGGAATTGGCCGGCACCTATGGGATGACCCCGGTGCAGGTCAAGGCGATTTTGGACGATATCGGTCTTCAGTTGGTCAGCGCCCACGTGGGTGCTGATTTGATGTGGGACGATGCCCTGATGGCGGACTATGCTGCCACCGGGATGCGGTATATTGCCGTGCCTTGGTTCCATAAGCCTACCGATAAGGCCTTTTTGGCGGACAACATCGAGAAATTTCGGGTGCTGGGCGAGAGAATGCGCTCGTTTGGTTTGCAACTGGGGTATCACAACCACGACTTTGAACTGCATACCGTCCCCGGTGACGGTCGCTGTGCGCTGGAGGCCTATTATGAGGAGATCCCCGCCGAGTTGCTGAAGACCCAGTTGGATTTGGCGTGGGTCAAGGCCGGCGGCAAAGACCCGGTGGCGTTCCTACGCCGATTTCCCGGTCGGGCACCCACGGCACACATCAAGGATTACGTGGGCACTTTTGGCGCCGAGGATTTTGCCCTGTGCCCGGTGGGGTGCGGTTGCCAGGATATCCCCGGCTTGGTGGATGCCGCCCGTGAGGTAGGTACAGAGTGGCTGATTGTGGAACAGGACCGTGCCAGTGAGGGCAAGACCCAGATGGAGTGCGCCGCCATCAGCGCAGAGAATTTGAAAAAGCATTTGAAGTGATAGGAAAGAGAAAAGCCACCCTGATGGGGTGGCTTTTTTTCACGAAAGCCTCCCTCACCGAGGGAGGTGGATTTTTGCCGCAGGCGAAAAGACGGAGGGAGTTTGGGCATTGCTGATGGAACAGGATGGAGAGAAAGCTTGCCCAGTTTGCGGTGCCCGAAATGGACTTTGGCATTGTGCGAGAGGGGATTTGAACCGGTTTTGCACCGAGTAGGTGCTAATTGGTAGTATGTGCGAGTGCAAAACCTTGGAAAAGGCTTCGCCTTTTCGGAGTTCGGCACCATCTAGCCACGTCAACCAAAAGAAAGACCACCCCGGATGGGGTGGTCTTTCTTTTGGCGGAGATGGAGAGATTTGAACTCTCGCGGTGCTATTAACACCCTACCGCATTTCGAGTGCGGACCCTTCAGCCACTTGGGTACATCTCCGGATAACGGGATTAATTATACCGACCTCGTGTGCATTTGTCAACCACAAATGCTTATAATATATAGGTAAAGCAAGAAAAATGTTGACAAGGACAAACCTTTGTGCTACACTCAATCCAAGATAGAGGCGCATCGTGTCAACAGTACTCCGCCACAGACCCGTTCGGGTGGTCGCCACGACCGTGGGGGAAAGGGGCAGATGCCGAAGTGACCGCTATGGCAGGCGGTTTGCTGGCAGTGCGGAGAATATCCGTCCTGTTGTCGCAGAGATGCGGAGAGCTATCCACCAATGACCCATATCTTGGAGTTATGAGGGATAGCCGTATTGTGTGGCTATCCCGTTTTTATGTATAGAAAGGAACGATAACTATGAAAAAGACTATCTTTACCGGCGCTGCAACCGCCATCGTAACCCCTTTGACCGCAGAGGGTGTGGACTATGAGCAGTTCGGTCGCCTGATTGATTGGCAGATTGAAGAGGGCATCGACGCCATTGTGGTCACCGGCACCACCGGCGAGGCTTCCACCCTGTCCGACGACGAGCACAAAGAGGTTATCCGCTACTGCGTAGAGCGGGTGGCCGGTCGCGTGCCGGTGATCGCCGGTACCGGCTCTAACGATACCGCCTATGCCATCGACCTGACTAAGTATGCCGGTCAGGTGGGTGCCGACGCCGTATTGCTGGTGACCCCGTACTACAACAAGGCTACTCAAAACGGTCTGATTAAGTTCTTCACCGATATTGCCGACGCCTCCAGCGTGCCTTGTATCCTGTACAACGTACCCAGCCGTACCGGTTGCAACATTGCCCCTGCCACCGTGGCTGCTCTGGCCGAGCACCCCAACATCGTGGCCATCAAAGAGGCATCCGGCAACATCAGCCAGATTGCCCAGATTGCCCACCTGTGTGGCGATAAGATCGACATCTACTCCGGCAACGACGACCAGATCGTGCCGGTTCTGAGTCTGGGCGGTAAGGGCGTTATCTCGGTGCTGTCCGACATTCTGCCCGCCGCTACTTCCAAGATGGTGCACGACTATCTGGACGGCAACACCGCCGCCGCCACCCAAAAGCAGTTGGAGCTGTTGCCCCTGGTGGATGCGCTGTTCAGCGAGGTCAACCCCATCCCCGTAAAGGCCGCCATGGCCAAGATGGGCTTCTGTGAGAATTATCTGCGCCTGCCCTTGACGCCTATGGAAGAGCAGAATGCCGAGAAACTGTTTGCTCTGATGAAAGAGCAGAACCTCATTGACTAATCCCTCATTTTGAAGGAGTGATTTTATGAAAATCGCTATTTATGGTTATGGTAACCTGGGCAGAGGTGTGGAATGCGCACTGCAGCAGAACCCGGATATGGAACTGGTGGGTGTGTTCACCCGCCGTGACCCCGCCACCGTCAAGACGGTGCTGGATACCCCGGTATACCACGATTCCACCTTGCCCGACTATACGGACAAGATTGACGTGCTGATTTTGTGCAGTGGCTCTGCCACCGACCTACCCAAGATGACCCCGGCCATGGCAAAGAACTTTAACGTGGTGGACAGTTTTGACACCCACGCCGCCATCCCCACCCATTTTGCCAACGTGGATGCCGCCGCCAAAGAGGGTGGTCACGTGGCGCTGATCTCTGCCGGTTGGGACCCGGGTATGTTCTCTCTCAACCGTCTGTATGCCTCCGCCATTCTGCCGGAGGGTAAGGACTATACCTTCTGGGGTCGTGGTGTCAGCCAGGGTCACTCCGACGCCATCCGTCGTATCGACGGTGTGGTGGATGCCCGCCAGTACACCGTGCCCATCGACGCCGCTCTAGAGGCGGTGCGCTCCGGCAATAACCCGGAGCTGACCACCCGAGAGAAGCATCTGCGCGAGTGCTATGTGGTGGCAGAAGAGGGCGCAGATCTAGAGCGCATTGAGCGTGAGATCAAGACTATGCCCAACTACTTTGCCGACTACGACACCTCGGTAACCTTTATCACCGCCGAGGAGATGAAAGAGAACCACGCGGGCATTCCCCACGGTGGATTTGTGATCCGCACCGGTGTCACCGGCGTGAATAAAGAGCACAAGCACACCATCGAGTACAGTCTGAAGTTGGACTCCAATCCGGAGTTTACCGCCAGCGTGCTGGTGGCCTGTGCCCGGGCGGTGTACAAGGCACATCAGCGTGGCGAGGTTGGATGCAAGACCGTTTTTGACGTAGCCCCCGCCGATTTGTCTGCGCTGTCCGCAGAAGAGCTACGAGCCACGATGCTGTAATTGGCAATACCCGTGAAAGGATTTTTATCCCTATGGATTTTTCAAAAGATTTGATTTGCGATAACCTGTCGGTTAAGGACGACGTTCTGCATTTTGCGGGACAGAGCACCGTCAAACTGGTAGAACAATACGGTACCCCCCTCTATCTGATGGATGAGGATCGCATTCGTGACCGGGTGCGGGTGTATCGGGATACTCTGCAGGAGTGCTTTGGCGACAAGGGCCATCTGCTCTACGCCTCCAAGGCTTGCGCCTTTAAGCAGATGTACCGCATTATGGCTCAGGAAGGCATCAGCGTGGACGTGGTGTCCGGTGGCGAGATTGCCAGCGCCCATCAGGCCGAATTCCCGATGGAGCGGGTGTATTTTCATTCCAACAACAAGACCGATGCCGACGTGGACTACGCCATGACCTGCGGCGTGGGCACTTTTGTAGTGGATCATCCTGAGGAGTTGACCGCCATCAGCGCCATTGCCACCCGGCGTGGTATCACCCAATCGGTGATGCTGCGCATCACCCCCGGTATCGATTGCCATACCTATGAGGCGGTGAACACCGGCAAGGCAGACTCTAAGTTTGGCTCTGCCATCGTCACCGGTGACGCCCGGCGCATCACCGAGATGGCGCTGACTCTGCCGGGTGTCCGTCTGGCGGGTTTCCATTGCCACATTGGCTCTCAGCTGTTCGACTCTGAGGTGTACATCGCCACCGTGGACGTGATGGTGGACTTCCTCAAGGATATGAAGAATACCCTGGGTTATGAGGCAGAGAAGCTGGATCTGGGTGGCGGTTATGGTGTGCGCTACACTGCCAATGACCCGGTGATTGATATTGCCGCCAACATCCGTGTGGTGGCTGCCCATATGAAAGAAAAGGCCGCCGAGGCCGGTATCGCTATGCCCCATATCTATATGGAGCCGGGACGTTCTCTGGTGGCGGATGCGGGCCTGACCCTCTACACCGTGGGTGCGGTGAAGAAGATCGAGGGCTACAAGAATTACGTATCGGTGGATGGCGGTATGACCGACAATCCCCGCTATGCTCTGTACCAGTCGGAGTATACCGTTTTGCCTGCCGCTCGGATGACCGCCCAGCGGGATATGGTTGCCGACGTGGTGGGCCGTTGCTGTGAGAGCGGCGACATCATCCAGCCGGAGGTTACTCTGCCGGCGGATATGGTCCGTGGCGACTTGGTGGCGGTGCTGACCACCGGCGCCTACAACTATTCTATGGCTTCCAACTATAACCGCATCCCCCGTCCTCCGGTGGTGATGCTGAAAGACGGCGATAGTTACGTAGCTGTCCGCCGTGAGACCTACGAGGATATTCTCCATTTGGATAATTAAGCCAAAAGCCTACCCGAAATCGGGTAGGCTTTTCCTTTTGCTTGGATTTGTTTGACACCAAATTGGATTTTTGATACAATGACAAAAAGGGGAGGTGACACTGATGAAACTGTTTTTGCAAAAACTACTGACAGCACCACTGTGTATATTGGTGGCGTTTGGCGGTGTATTCGGATTCGGCTTGTTGTTAGAACCTTTGAACTTACCCTATCTGCTGAGGTTTCATGATGACGTGATGTTTGCTGTATACATCTTCTGCGGAGTTTTGTTTTTATCGGTGGCTACCGTAATGGTGCGCACACAGCATTTGCGCTCCAGCGATCTGTTTGAGGCCAACCCCGAAAAGCGTTTGTTTGTTCGGGTGATTACCTCCCGGGAATATCTGACCGAGCAACTGGTATTTGTCTTTTTAGAGGCCGCCTTTTTCGTTTGGATGAGTGCTTCGGAAAGGATGGATTGGCTAACGGCTTTGATTGGCGGTACCATTCTGTCTTTGGGCGGCGAATTGGTGTTTGCCGTTGTCGATGCAATCATCTGGATAATCAGTTTTAAAAACATACAAAGAGAAGACTAGAAAAAAGCCTACCCGATTTCGGGTAGGCTTTTTCTTTTTGCTTTTATAAACACAGCGAGAGCCTACTCGTTACCGGATAGGCTCTTGCTGTGTAGAGGAAAATAAAAGAGAGGTGAAATCTAATTTACAGGATGCGCACTCGAATGATGCCGTCGATGGCGGCAATCTTTTCGGTCACGTCGTCGCAGATGGTGCCGGCCACGTCCAGCACGGTATAGGCCAGGTCTTTGCGGGCTTTGTTGGTCATAGCCTCGATGTTGACACCACAGGCAGACACCACCGAGCTAATCTGAGCCAGCATATTGGGGATGTTCTTGTGCAGTACGCACACACGCACGTCACCGGCACGGGGTACGTTTACGTCAGGATAGTTTACCGAGTTGATGATGTTGCCGTCCTCCAAATAGGCTTTCAGCTGGTTGGCCGCCATCACGGCGCAGTTGTCTTCACTCTCGGGGGTGGAAGCGCCTAGGTGGGGGATAGCCACCACGTTTTTCACGCCCAGCATCTCGTCGGTGGGGAAGTCCACCACGTAGGTGGCCACCTTACCGGCTTCCAGCGCCGCCAGCATAGCGTCGCTGTCCACCAGACCCGCACGGGAGAAGTTCAGGATGCGGACGCCATCCTTCATAGCGGCAAAGGCGGCGGTGTTCAGCATACCCTTGGTGTCCGCCACCAGCGGTACGTGAACGGTGATGTAATCGCACTCGGCATAGATTTCGTCCAGGGTGTTGGCGTGGCGGATCTCACGGGACAGCTTCCAGGCGGCGTCCACCGACAGGAAGGGGTCGTAACCGTATACGTCCATACCCAGCTCCACAGCGGCATTGGCCACCAGCACGCCGATGGCGCCCAGACCGATAACGCCCAGTTTCTTGCCCAGCAGTTCCGGACCGGCAAAGGCGGATTTGCCTTTTTCCACCAGTTTGCCTACGGCATCGCCTTCGCCCTTTAGCCCCTGTGCCCAGGCGATACCGCCCACCACGTCACGGCTGGCTAAAAACAGACCGGCCAGCACCAATTCTTTTACCGCATTGGCGTTGGCGCCGGGGGTGTTGAACACCACGATACCCTGGTCGCTGCATTTGTCGATGGGGATGTTGTTGACACCGGCACCGGCACGGGCAATGCCCAGCAGAGTGTCCGGCAGATCCATCTCGTGCATAGCTGCCGAACGCACCATTACGCCGGCTGCGCCGGCCATCTCATCGGTGATGGTGTAGCCCGCCAGACGGTCGGTACCGCAGGCGGCAATTTTATTTAATGTACAAATGTTCATAGCGATTAACTCCTCAAAAGTGAGAACCCCTTAGGTGTTCTCCTCCTCAAATTTCTGCATAAAGGCCACCAGTGCTTCGACGCCGGCCAGGGGCATAGCGTTGTAGATGGAGGCGCGCATACCGCCCACAGAGCGGTGACCTTTTAGGTTGACAAAGCCGGCGGCGGTGGACTCTTTGACGAATTTGGCGTCCAGTTCGTCGTTGCCGGTGATAAAGGGTACGTTCATCAGCGAGCGATCCTCGGGTACGACGGTACCCTTGAACAGTTTGGAGTTGTCCAAGAAGTCGTACAGCATCTTGGCCTTTTTCTCGTTCAGTTCTTGCATTTTTTCCAGATCGCCAAAATTCTCTTTGATCCACTCCAGCACCAGTTTCATCACGTAGATGGTGTAGCAGGGCGGGGTATTGAACATAGAGCCGTTGTCGGCGTGGGTCTGATAGTTGAACATCGTGGGGGTGATATCCATGGCCTTACCGATAAGATCCTCACGGATGATCACCACGGTAACGCCGGAGGGCGCCATATTCTTCTGGGCGCCGGCGTACAGCACACCAAACTTGGTTACGTCGATGGGTTTCGACAGCACGCAAGAGGAGATGTCCGCCACCAACGGTACGTCACCGGTATCCGGCAGATCGTGATAGACGGTGCCGTAGATGGTGTTGTTCATACAGATATGTACATAGTCGGCATCGGGACGGAAGTCCTCTTTAGTCAGCTTGGGGATATAGGAGAAGGTCTTATCCTCAGAGGAGGCAACCGCCTTGGCATCGCCATAGCGGGCAGCCTCTTTGAACGCTTTTTTCGCCCACTGACCGGTGACAATATAGTCGGCCTTGCCGGTACCGGTCATCAGGTTCATAGGCACCATCGCAAACTGGGATGAAGCGCCACCCTGCAAAAACAGAACCTTGTAATTGTCGGGGATGTTCATGATCTCGCGCAGCAGGGCCTCAGTCTTGTCAATAATGCTCTGGTACACCTTAGATCGATGAGACATCTCCATCACTGACTGACCGGAACCTTCGTAGTCCAGCATCTCAGCGGCGGCTTTTTCCAGCACTGCCTCGGGCAGCATGGAAGGGCCGGCAGAAAAATTGTATACTCTTGCCATGTCTCATTCCTCCAATAATTTTTTGGTTTATTCTATTCCCTCCGGTGGTGGGTTATGCCACCCCAAAAGGAGATATTAAACCGCATTATACTCTTGTCGCTTTAAAATGTCAATGCTTTAACGTAAAAAAGTGCTAAAGTTTGTTAAATTTTTTACAATCTTTCGCGAAAGCACAAAAAGAGCCGTCCGAAAATGCTTCGGACGGCTCTTTTAATTGGTATATATATTATTTGCGCAGGAACAGGATGCCCAGGGTGTTGGGACCACAGTGGCTGGAGATGGTGCAGCCGGCGCGGGATACGTACACCTCGTCAAAGTGGGCGTATTTCTCGATAGCGGCCTTGACCAGGTCGATGCGCTCTTGGGAGATACCGGAGTGGGTGATGAAGATACGGGAGGTATCGATGTCGGTGCGACCGTCCAGGCGATCCTTGACATAATCCTCCAGCACACGCTCCAGAGTGCCACGATATTTCTTGCTGACGCCCATAGCGCCGCCCTCATTGGACACCTCGATGCAGGGCTTCAGCTTCAGCACGTTGGCACCCAGCATAGCCACGGCAGAGCATCGACCGCCCTTGTGCAGGAACTCCAGGTTGTCCACGATGAAGCTGGCCTCTACCTTTTGGGACAGAGCCTGCAACTCCTCTACGATCTGCTCTATCGGCATACCGGCGGCGATGCGGTCGCCGGCGGCCATCACCAGCAGACCAAAGCCGGTGGACAGGTTGTTAGAGTTCACCACGTACAGGCTGTCGGTCTCCATAGCGGCCAAACGGAAAGAGTTATAGGTGGTGGACAGGCTGGAACCCAGGGTCAGGCACAGCACGTCGTTGCCGGCTTTGATAAAGGGGGTAACAAACTCCAGCACCTCGTCCATATTCAGGGCTGCGGTCTTGGGCAACACCTTTTTCTCCTTGTAGATGGCATAGATATCGTCGGGGGTGATATCGCCACCGTCGGAATAGGTCTTATCCTCTACGTTAACGTGCAGAGGAAGAATGTTGACGTTGTATTTAGCAATCAATTCGGGGGTCAGGTCGCAGGTGCTATCCGCACACAAAATAATCGGTTTTGCCATAACAAAATCGTCCTTTCTCAAATGAATATTCTTTGTAGTACATCCATTAGTATAACACAATATCTGTATTTTTGCAACCCCCGTAAAAAAGTTGACGGATTTTGCAATTTGCCGTTGCTTTTTGTCGTGGGGTTTAGTACAATGATAGAAAGAAAACAGAGAGGAGGATGGTCTATGCCGGTACGGGAACGTGTGCATTACTATCGCAAGAAAAAGAGTCGTGGGCTGGTGACGTGTTTGACGCTGTTGTGCGTTGCCGCTTTATTGCTTTCCGGGCTGACGGTGTACACCGTGATACAGGGAAAGGCGGTCAGTAACCAGCAAGAATTGGTGAACGAATTGTTGGATCAGAACAAGGCGTTGCAGTCTCAGTTTGCCTCGGCAGAAGATCATCAAAAATCGCAGGATAAAAAACTGGAGAAACTGGAGAGCCAGTTATCTTCTGCTTCTTCTCAGATTGCCTCTCAGAGCAAAGAACTCAAGAAGAAAGAAAAGACCATCAAGAGTATGCAGACCCGCATCTCGCTGAACGATGCCGGAAAGTCTACGGTGGTCACCAAGGATCAGGCTCTGCCGGATCGGGATTATCCTAACGTAGCGGGTAAAAAGCTGGTGGCGCTGACCTTTGACGATGGCCCCGGCCCGTATACCGAGCGGCTGCTGGATGAGATGAAAAAGCGCAACGTCAAAGCCACCTTCTTCCTGTTGGGAACCAAGGTGAACAATTACCCCGAGTTGGTCAAGCGTATGGACGCTGAGGGTCACGCCATCGGCAGCCACTCCAACGATCACGAAAACTTGACCAAACTGTCTTCCTCCGGAATTAAGAGCACGATGGACAAAACCGCCGACAAGATTCGCAAGATTTTGGGCTATAACCCCGAGATTATGCGGTGTCCCGGTGGCGCTTGCAATGACAACGTTAAGAAGTACGCCAAGTCGGCGGGTATTCCCATCGCCTATTGGGACGTGGATACCCGTGACTGGGAGAGTCGTAACGTAAACGCCATTATGAAGGTGTGCTTTGGCAAGGACGGTATCCAGGATGGATCCATTGTGTTGCTCCACGATATTCATAAGCCCAGCGTGGATGCCACCATCAAAATTATGGATCGCTTGATTGAAGAGGGGTATACCTTTGTGACGGTACCGGAACTGATTATGGCCCGTGAGGGTAAGATTGTACCCGGTAAGGTATATTGATTGACTGTATAGAAGTGCCGATCGCAAGGTCGGCACTTCTTTGTTAAAACCACCCCAGGAAAGGAGCCGATGGTATGAGCCGAAAAGTGAAAATCGGTCGCCTTGTATTGGTGATAGCGGGACTGTTGTTGCTGATATGGTCGGCGTTGGCGGTTGTCACGGATAAGATGATGGGCGTCGGCGTGGTGGCGCCGGGAGCGGTGGCTCTGGGTGTGTTGGCACTCAGCCTGTGGTGGAAACCGGATAGGAAAGGATGGAGAATCATGGCGATAGCCCTGTGTGCGCTGGTGATACTGGCGGTGATTTTGGGAGCGGTGTGTACCGCCCTAATGGTAAAATACGCCACTGCTCAGCCGGCAGAGAATGCCACGGTGGTGGTGCTGGGATCCAAAATCCACGGTGATCGTCCCAGCCGTATGCTGCGGGATCGGCTAAACGTGGCGGCGGATTATCTGGACGCCCACCCACAGGCCAATTGCGTGGTGGCCGGCGGCTTGGGCCCGGGCGAAACCCACACCGAGGCCTACGTGATGAAAAAGTATCTGGTGGAGGAGCGGGGAATCGCCCCGGATAGAATTGCTCAGGAGGACGCCTCCACCAACACCAGAGAGAATCTGGCCTATTCTATGGCGATTATTCGGGAACGGGGATGGAACACCCACGTGGTGACCGCCACCCAGATATTCCACCAATACCGTGCCGGCTGTATGGCGCTGTCTGCCGGCGCCGACTCGGTGGGTGGCGTGGCCTGCCACACGCCGACGCACCTGCTGCTCAACTATTGGGTGCGGGAGTGCGTCGCCATCGGACGCTATTGGATATTAGGTATTTAATAAAATTAACAACGGCACCGGGTGTTCCTTTGCGGATGCCCGGTGCCGTTCTTTTTGCTCGTTTCGAGTGAAAATATCACAAAATAATGGAAAAATATAAAAAAATAAGCCAAACACGAAAAAAGTGCTTGACAAACTAAATTTAATAGTATAAAATGCTACATTGCCTTAGTATGGGGAGTCTACCCTCTGGCGCAAATTGACTATAGCACATTTCGCCAAAAAAAGCAAGAAAAATTTTTGATTTTTCTTAAGAGACTTCCGTGCAAAAGGCGCCGAATGTACGTATTCATCTGGTTATCCAAACCCCTCTGCTTCGCCCGGAAAACGAAGCGGAAATCTACACAAAAAGGAGTGAAGGGCCGAATGACGAACATGAAACCGGTAAAGCTGGGTAACAATACCCGAATGAGTTTTGCCAAGATTAGCGAAGTGCTGGAGATGCCCAACCTCATTGAGGTGCAAAAGAATTCCTACCAGTGGTTCCTGACCGATGGTATGCGCGAGGTCTTTAATGAGACTGCCGCCATCACCGATTACAACGGCAACCTGGTGCTGGACTTCATCGACTATCGTTTCGAGGAGACCCCCAAGTATACCGTTGAGGAGTGCAAAGAGAGAGATGCTACCTATGCAGCACCTCTGTACGTGCGCGTCCGTCTGCTGAATAAAGAGACCGGCGAGATCAAAGAGTCCGAGGTCTTTATGGGCGATTTCCCCATTATGACCGAGAGCGGTACTTTTGTGATCAACGGTGCTGAGCGCGTTATCGTATCTCAGTTGGTTCGTTCCCCCGGCGTGTACTTCGATATGGTACACGATACCCTGGGTAAGGAGTTGTATTCCTCCACCGTCATCCCCAACCGTGGTGCTTGGCTGGAGTATGAGACCGACTCCTCTGACGTATTCTACGTCCGCATTGATAAAAACCGTAAGATTCCGGTAACGGTACTGGCCCGTGCTATGGGTCTGTCCACCGACGCCCAGATTTTGGAGTTCTTCGGCGAGGATGAGCGTATCCACGCTACCCTGGCTAAGGACACCACCAAGAATAAGGAAGAGGCCCTGCTGGAGATCTATCGCAAGCTGCGTCCGGGCGAGCCTGCCACTGTTGAAAACTCCCAGCAGCATCTGGATAACCTGTTTTTCGACCCCCGTCGTTACGACATTTCCCGTGTGGGTCGCTATAAATACAATAAGAAATTAAGCCTGTCCAACCGTCTGGCCGGCTGCACCCTGAGCCGTCCCATCGTGGATCCCGCCACCGGCGAGATTCTGGCCGAGCCCGGTGAGATCATCTCCCGTGCCAAGGCTATGGAGATGGAGGACGCCGGTGTATCCATCGCCTACGTCAACGTAGAGGAGCACGGCGAGACCCGCGAGGTCAAGATTGTGGCTACCGGTATGGTTGATCTGGCTAAGTACGTCAGCGCACCCGTATACGAGGCTGTCTGCAAGACCCTCAACGAGCGTGTGAACTACACCGTGCTGATGGAGATTCTGGGTCAGGGTCTGTCCGATGAGGAGTTGCCCGAGGCTCTGCTGGCTCGTGCCAAAGAGCTGATCCCCAACACCATCACCGTGGACGATATCCTGGCTTCCATCAACTATCTGAACTGCCTGGGTCACCACATCGGTACCACCGACGACATCGACCACCTGGGCAACCGTCGTATCCGCTCTGTGGGCGAGTTGCTGCAGAACCAGTTCCGCATCGGCTTCTCCCGTATGGAGCGTGTGGTGCGCGAGCGTATGACCCTGCAGGCTCAGGATATGGACGTTATCACTCCCGAGGCTCTGATCAACATCCGTCCTGTGGTTGCCGCCATCAAGGAGTTCTTCGGCTCCTCTCCGCTGTCCCAGTTTATGGATCAGAACAACCCCCTGGCCGAGCTGACTCACAAGCGTCGTCTGTCCGCTCTGGGTCCCGGCGGTCTGTCCCGTGACCGTGCAGGCTTCGAGGTTCGTGACGTTCACTACTCTCACTATGGCCGTATGTGCCCCATCGAGACCCCTGAAGGTCCCAACATCGGTCTGATTTCCTACTTGGCATCTTTTGCTCGTATCAACGAGTACGGCTTTGTAGAGGCTCCCTACCGTAAGGTGGATAAGGCCACCGGCATCGTTACCGACGAGGTAACCTATATGCCCGCCGATATGGAGGATGACTTCATTGTGGCTCAGGCTAACGAGCCGCTGGATGAGGAGAACCGCTTTGCTCGTTCCAAGGTTACCACCCGTCACCGTGGCGAGTTTAAGGAAGAGGATCCCTCTGTTGTTGACTACATGGACGTTTCCCCCAAGATGGTTGTGTCCGTAGCTACCGCTATGATCCCCTTCTTGGAGAACGATGACGCTAACCGTGCTCTGATGGGCTCTAACATGCAGCGTCAGGCTGTGCCGCTGCTCAAGACCGATAGCCCCATCGTGGGTACCGGTATGGAGTACAAGGCCGGTGTAGACTCCGGTGTTTGCGTACTGGCCAAGGCTGCCGGTACCGTCACCTACGTGTCCGCCGACAAGGTGCGTGTCCGCCGTGACGATACCGGCGAGATCGACACCTACGATCTGGTGAAGTTCTCTCGTTCCAACCAGGGCACCTGCATCAACCAGCGCCCGGTGGTATCCGAGGGTCAGCACCTGGAGGTGCGCGAGGTGATCGCTGATGGTCCCTCCACCAGCAACGGTGAGATTGCTCTGGGTAAGAACGCTCTGATCGGCTTTATGACCTGGGAAGGTTATAACTACGAGGACGCTGTTCTGATCAACGAGAAGATCGTCCGTGACGACGTATACACTTCCATTCACGTAGAGGAGTACGAGGTAGAAGCTCGTGAGACCAAGCTGGGTCCGGAAGAGATTACCCGTGACATCCCCAACGTGGGTGACGACGCCCTGAAGGATCTGGACGAGCGTGGTATTATCCGCATCGGTGCCGAGGTTCATTCCGGCGATATTCTGGTCGGTAAGGTTACCCCCAAGGGTGAGACCGAGCTGACCGCCGAAGAGCGCCTGCTGCGCGCCATCTTCGGTGAAAAGGCCCGCGAGGTGCGCGACACCTCTCTGCGTGTGCCTCACGGTGAGTATGGTATCATCGTAGACGTTAAGGTGTTCACCCGTCAGAACTGTGACGAGCTGAGCCCCGGCGTCAATATGGTTGTCCGCTGCTACATCGCCCAGAAGCGCAAGATCAGCGTGGGTGATAAGATGGCCGGTCGCCATGGTAACAAGGGTGTTGTTTCCCGCATTCTGCCCAGCGAGGATATGCCTTTCCTGCCGGATGGCACTCCCCTGGACATCGTGCTGAACCCCCTGGGCGTTCCCTCCCGTATGAACATCGGTCAGGTGTTGGAGGTGAACCTGGGTTACGCCGCTGCCGCTCTGGGCATGAAGGTGATGACCCCCGTCTTTGACGGTGCCCACGAGGACGATATCCGTGAGCTGCTGGCTCAGGCCGGCAAGTCCACCGACGGTAAGACCTGGGTCTACGACGGCCGCACCGGTGAGTTGTTTGACAACCCCGTTACCGTTGGTTATATGTACTATCTGAAGTTGCACCATCTGGTTGACGATAAGATTCACGCCCGTTCCACCGGTCCCTACAGCTTGGTTACTCAGCAGCCCCTGGGTGGTAAAGCCCAGTTCGGCGGCCAGCGTTTCGGTGAGATGGAAGTGTGGGCCCTGGAGGCATACGGCGCTGCCTATACCCTGCAGGAGATCCTGACCGTCAAGTCGGATGACGTGGTGGGTCGTGTCAAGACCTACGAGGCCATCGTGAAGGGTCAGAACGTACCCCAGTCCGGCGTGCCGGAGTCCTTCAAGGTTCTGGTCAAGGAGCTCCAGTCCCTGGGTCTGGATATCCGTGTGCTGGATGCCGAGAAGAACGAGATCGACCTGAAGCAGCAGTTTGACGATGACGACGACATCCCGATGATCGAGCCCGACTCTGAGGCCTTCACCATGGTGGCCAACGAGGCTGAGTTCGACGGTTATGGCGTCGGCGAGATGGACGAGTCCGGTGAAATCATTGAGGACACCGTGTACTCTGACGATGAGATGAACTAAAGGAGGGGCACAGAATTATGATGCAGTTTAATGAATTTGATTCTATTAAGATCGGTCTGGCCTCTCCGGATCAGATCCGCAGCTGGTCTTACGGCGAGGTCACCAAGCCCGAGACCATCAACTACCGCACCCTGAAGCCGGAGCGCGAGGGTCTGTTCTGCGAGAAGATTTTTGGACCTACCAAGGATTGGGAGTGCCACTGCGGTCGCTATAAGCGTCTGCGTTACAAGGGCAAGGTTTGTGAGCGCTGCGGCGTCGAGGTTACTCGCGCCAAGGTGCGTCGCGAGCGTATGGGCCATATCGAGCTGGCCGCTCCCGTGTCTCACATCTGGTATTTTAAGGGTATTCCCTCCCGCATCGGTTTGATGCTGGATATGCCTCCCCGCCAGTTGGAGCAGGTACTGTATTTTGCCGAGTATATCGTGACCGATCCCGGCGATACCCCCCTGCAGAAAAAGCAGGTGCTGTCCGAGACCGAGTATCAGGATATGCGTGAAAAGTATGAGGACGATTTCGAGGCCGGTATGGGCGCCGAGTATGTCCAGAAGCTGTTGTCTGAGATCGACCTGGAGGCTCTGTCCGTAGAGCTGAAGACCGAGCTGGAGACCGCCACCGGCCAGAAGCGTGCACGTCTGCTGAAGCGTCTGGAGGTTGTGGAGTCCTTCCGTCTGTCCGGCAACCGTCCCGAGTGGATGATTATGGACGTGGTACCGGTGATTCCTCCGGATATCCGTCCCATGGTACAGCTGGATGGTGGTCGTTTTGCCACCTCCGACCTGAACGATCTGTACCGCCGTGTGATCAACCGTAACAACCGTCTGCGCCGTCTGCTGGAGCTGGGCGCTCCCGACATCATCGTGCGCAATGAAAAGCGTATGCTGCAGGAGGCTGTGGATGCCCTGATCGACAATGGTCGTCGTGGCCGTCCCGTGACCGGCCCCAACAACCGTCCTCTGAAGTCCCTGTCCGATATGCTGAAGGGTAAGCAGGGTCGTTTCCGTCAGAACCTGCTGGGTAAGCGTGTTGACTATTCCGGCCGTTCCGTTATCGTTGTTGGTCCCGAGCTGAAGATGTATCAGTGCGGTCTGCCCAAGGAGATGGCCATCGAGCTGTTTAAACCCTTCGTTATGAAGCGCTTGGTAGAGATCGGCCAGGCCGGCAACATCAAGACCGCCCGTAAGATGGTGGATCGTCTGCGTCCCGAGGTGTGGGATGCTCTGGAGATCGTCATCAAGGATCACCCCGTTATGCTGAACCGTGCACCTACCCTGCACCGTCTGGGCATCCAGGCTTTCGAGCCGGTGCTGGTTGAGGGTCGCGCTATCAAGCTGCACCCCCTGGTATGTACCGCTTTCAACGCCGACTTCGACGGCGACCAGATGGCTGTGCACGTACCCCTGTCTGCCGAGGCTCAGGCTGAGGCTCGCTTCCTGATGTTGGCTGCCGGCAACCTGCTGAAGCCCTCTGACGGTAAGCCTGTAGCCGTTCCCACTCAGGATATGATTCTGGGTTCTTACTACCTGACCATCGACAACCACGAGAAGGATTCTGCCGAGGTTACCGCCGAGGCTAAGGAGAAGACCGACAAGGTCTATCGTGACGAGGACGAGGCCATGATGGCCTACGATAACAAGGCCATTGGCCTGCACGACGACATCAAGATCCGCCGTTATATGGAGGTTGAGGGTCAGATGGTTTCTCATCTGGTCAAGACCACCATCGGTCGTGTGATCTTCAACCGTTCTGTGCCCCAGGATCTGGGCTTTATCGATCGTACCCTGCACGAGGGCGAGAGCGTCACCGACGCCTCTTACCTGGATCGTCTGATGAGCTACGAGATCGACTTTAAGGTCGGTAAGAAGCAGTTGGGCAAGATCGTGGCCGAGTGCATTAAGAAGCACGGCACCGCCGCTACTTCCGTAGTGCTGGACAACATCAAGTCTCAGGGTTATAAGTACTCTACCCGTGGCGCTCTGACCGTTGCCGTGGGCGATGCCACCATCCCCGAGATGAAGAAGACCTACATCGCCGAGGCTGAGGCTCGTGTGGATCAGATTGCTGAGATGTATCAGCAGGGTCTGATGAGCGATGACGAGCGTTACAGCCACGTGATCGCCACCTGGAATGAGACCACCGACAAGGTGACCAAGGCTCTGGTGGGCAACATGGACCCCTACAACCCCATCCAGATGATGGCGGATTCCGGTGCTCGTGGTAGCATCAGCCAGATCCGTCAGCTGGCCGGTATGCGTGGTCTGATTGCCAACACCTCCGGTAAGACCATTGAGGTTCCGATCCGAGCCAACTATCGTGAGGGTCTGAACATTCTGGAATACTTTACCTCTGCTAAGGGTGCTCGTAAGGGTCTGGCCGATACCGCTCTGCGTACCGCTGACTCCGGTTACCTGACCCGTCGTCTGGTAGACGTTTCTCAAGAGGTTATCATCCGTGAGACCGATTGCGGTACCACCGACGGTATCGAAGTATACGATATCAAGGACGGCAACCGTATCATCGAGCCTCTGACCGAGCGTCTGCAGGGTCGTTTCCTGTGCGAGGACTTCTGCGATGCCGACGGTAACGTGCTGGTGGATTGCGATCACCAGATGAACGAGTCCGATGCCAAGATCATTGACAAGACCCTGCGTGCTGCTGCCACCGACGCCGATGGCAACGTGGACGAGAGCAAGGTCCGTGTCAAGATCCGCTCTGTGCTGAAGTGCGCTGCCGAAAAGGGTGTTTGCGCTTGCTGTTATGGTGCCAACCTGGCTACCACCGACCGCGTCACCGTTGGTGAGGCTGTGGGTATCATTGCCGCCCAGTCCATCGGTGAGCCCGGTACCCAGCTGACCATGCGTACCTTCCACACCGGCGGTGTTGCCGGCGGTGAGGATATCACCCAGGGTCTGCCCCGTGTTGAGGAGTTGTTCGAGGGCCGTAAGCCCAAGATGTTGGCCATCATCAGCGAGATCACCGGTGTGGTTCGCCGTGAGGAGAAGAAGAAGAACCTGGTTATCGTCACTTCCGAGGACGGCACCGAGGAGCGCACCTACGTGATCACCTACGGTTCTCGTCTGCGTCCCTGCATTGAGGATGGCTATATCGTCAAGAAGGGTGAGTGCATCACCGAGGGTTCTATGAGTCCCCACGATGTGCTGGAGGTTTGTGGCGAGTCCGCTGTTCAGGATTACCTGATCAAGGAAGTGCAGATCACCTACCGTACACAGGGTGTTGACATCAACCATAAGCACATCGAGGTTATCGTTCGCCAGATGATGCGCAAGGTGCGCATCGACAATTCCGGCGACACCAACCTGATCAATGATGCCGTTGTGGATAAGTCCGAGCTGTATGCCGAGAACAAGGCTGTGCAGGCTCGCATCGCTGCCGGCGAGACCCGTGAGGACGGCGAGCCTCTGCAGATTGCCACCGTGACCCCCATCCTGTTGGGTATCACCAAGGCATCTCTGGCCACCGACAGCTTCCTGTCTGCCGCTTCCTTCCAGGAGACCACCCGTGTGTTGACCGACGCCGCTATCAAGGGTAAGGTTGACCCGCTGCTGGGCCTGAAGGAGAACGTCATCATCGGTAAGCTGATCCCTGCCGGTACCGGTATGCAGTGCTACAGCGACGTTCGTGTACGCGACAACCGTGCACCCAAGAACGCTTTCAGCGTGCTGGATCAGTTGCTGCAGGACGACAACGACGATGAGGAAGGTCAGCCTGAGCTGATCGAGGAGTAATCCTCACCTTCTGAATAGAGCTTGCGAAACCCCCGAGGATTTCCTCGGGGGTTTTTCTGTTTTCTTGTGCGGTCGAATCTTGACGAGAACCGTCTGTAGATGATATAATAAAAAAGATGTGTAATAAAAAGGAGGCGACGGTGATGAAACGGATTTTGGCCATTTTGTTGGCGATGGCGATGCTGGCGACGGCAATGCCCCTGTGGTCTGTATCTGCAGCGTCAGGAGGTTTGACCCTATCCCAATTAAAAGAGAAATACCCCCACGGCGCCTATTGGAACCATACCGGTAAAACCAACAAGCCCGGCAGTTATACCTGGTCGCCTTGTCTCCATCACGGCACCTGTGCCTATGACGGATCTTGCGGTTGCAACTCCTACGACGGTAGCGCTATCCAGTGTATGGGCTTTGCCTATCAGCTGGCCAGCCTGGCCTACGATTGCGATCCCCGCAACGAGTGGAAGACCAACCAAAGCACCTCTGCTCTAAACAGCCTAAAGGCCGGCGACATCGTCCGGTATAAAAACGGCACTCACTCCATATTCGTCACGGCGGTGTCCGGCGACACCGTCACCTATGCGGATTGCAACAGCGACCTGCATTGCCAGATCAAGTGGAACCAAACCATCACTAAGGCGGAGATAAAATCCACCTTTACCTACGTCAAGGCGGCACCCAACGCCATGGGCGCAGACACCAAGACGCCGGTGCTGACCATTATGTATAGCGCCAATGGCGGCGCCATTTCCTCCGGAGAGATTACCGCCTATCGGTACACCGTTACCGATATGGAGGGTGTCAATATGCGTGCCGGCGCCGGCACCAGCAACAAGGTGCTGACCGCTCTGTCTTGCGGCACCGTCTTTACGGTGAAGAAGGGCGAAACCAAGACTGCCAATGGTTACACTTGGGGCAAGACCACTGTGGACGGCACCACCGGCTGGGTGGTCATCTCCAGCTTTGTGAAGAAGACCGCCACCCTGCGTGAGGGTAACTATTACCTCAACGACTCGATAGTGTATAAGAATTCCGATAACACCCCGCTGACCCAAAATATGACCTATAAGAAAATCGTTTCCGGCGGATTGCGTAACGTAACCGATTTGGGCATCCAGCGGAGCGGTTACCGCTTTGTGGGTTGGTGCACCAGCGCTGACGGCGGTGCTACGGTGCACGATCAGGACAACACCGGTATTAAGCCGGAGACCATCTATCCGGAACTGAAGAATGGTAGCGCCACCGTGACGCTGTATGCGATTTGGGGCTGCGAGCACGTCTATTCCATCGCTTGCGACACCACCTGTAACAAGTGTGGCGCCATCCGTATGATTGCCCATACCTATACCAACGATTGCGACCCGGATTGCAACGTGTGCTATGCCGAGCGGGAAGCTCCCCACGTGTGGGAGTTGGGCTCTTGTGCCGATTGCGGTAAAACCTCTGTCCCGCTCAAGGTGACCACCCAGCCCACCACCGCCTATGCAAAGATGGGCGCCACCGTAAAGACCAAGGTGGAGGCCACCGGCGAGGGGCTGACCTATCAGTGGTATTACAAAAATGCCGGTTCCGCTAAGTACACGAAGTCTTCGCTGAAAACGGCAACCTATTCCACTAAGATGACCGCCGAAGCCAAAAACCGGGTGGTGTATTGCCTGGTAAAAGACCAATACGGCAACAAAGTGCAGACCAAGAGTGTCACCTTGCGAGAAGGGGTTAGCATTACCACGCAGCCCCAAACCACCTATGCCAAAAAGAACGCCACGATTACGGTGACGGTTAAAGCCTCCGGTGACGGTCTGACCTATCAATGGTACGCGAAGAGCGCAGGCGCCACCAAATACACGAAGTCTTCTATCAAAAAGGCCACCTATTCTGTCCAGTTGACCGACGCCAGCAAAAATCGGACGCTGTATTGCGTGATTACCGATAAGTGGGGTAGGGTGGTGCAGACCAAAGAGGTGATGTTGCGAGAGACCGTATCGATAACCACCCAGCCCAAGACGGTGACGGTGGCCAAGGATAAGACCGCCAAGGTAACGGTTAAGGCCTCCGGCGACGGACTAACCTATCAGTGGTATTACAAGAATGCAGGCGCAACTGCATACGTCAAGTCTTCCACCAAGACGGCCACCTATTCCACCACCATGACCGCCGCACGGAAAAACCGTATGGTCTATTGCGTGATAACGGATAAATGGGGCAACACGGTAAAGACCGTTGCCGTCACGCTGAAAATGAAATAATCCCAACGAGCCGATGGCAACCGCTGTCGGCTCGTTTCTTGCCGTATAGGGGCAGAATCGGCCCTTTATAACCGCAAACCCCACGTATTTTGTTCAAAAAAACGAAAAACCACCAACTCTCCACGGGTTATCCCCTTGAAAATTGGCATTATCACCTATTGACACCTTTCAAATCCTGTGCTAAAATGTGTAATTGTGGTATGATGCCTAAGTATGGGTGAGAAGGCGGTTTTCCGCCGGTCATACCCGATTGAATATGGTTTTAGAGGTCTCTGACCTTTAAGATAAATTTTTATTGGAGGTGAAATTATGCCTACTTTTAACCAGCTGGTTCGTAAGGGTCGTCAGGACCTGGAGAAGAAGGCCAAGGCTCCCGCTCTGCTGAAGGGTTGGAACTCTAAGAAGCGCGTAGCTATCGACCAGAACTCTCCCCAGAAGCGTGGTGTCTGCACCGCTGTTAAGACTTCTACCCCTAAGAAGCCTAACTCCGCTCTGCGTAAGGTTGCCCGTGTGCGTCTGTCCAACGGAATCGAGGTTACTTCCTACATTCCCGGTGAAGGCCACAACCTGCAGGAGCACAGCGTCGTGCTGATCCGTGGCGGCCGTGTTAAGGACCTGCCCGGTGTGCGTTATCACATCGTGCGTGGTACTCTGGATACCCAGGGTGTCGCCAACCGTATGCAGGCCCGTTCTAAGTACGGTGCCAAGCGTCCCAAGGCCGGTGCGGCCAAGAAGTAAGACATCCACTCAGCGGCTACATAGTCGTTGCAGATTATATATATACGGGCTGTGTCCCGCGGTATTTTCTGCCTCGCTATTGGCCAACGGAAGTATGTCACTTTCGAGTACCTAAGATATCATTAATTTATGAAGGAGGGAAGTAAAGTGCCGAGAAGAGGTTTTACCGCAAAACGTGACGTTTTGCCCGATCCGCTTTACAATTCCAAGTTGGTGACCAAGCTCATCAACAACATTATGCTGGACGGTAAGAAGGGTGTTGCCCAGAAGATCGTTTACGAAGCATTTGACATTATCAAAGAGAAGACCGGCGAGGAGCCCCTGACCGTGTTCGAGAAGTCCATGGAAAACATCATGCCCGTTCTCGAGGTTAAGGCTCGCCGTGTTGGTGGTGCTACCTATCAGGTGCCCATCGAGGTGCGTGCCGACCGTCGTCAGACCCTGGGTCTGCGTTGGTTGACCACCTATTCCCGCAACCGTTCCGAGCGCACCATGAAGGAGCGCCTGGCAGCCGAGATTCTGGATGCCCTGAACGGTACCGGCGGTGCCGCTAAGAAGTGCGACGATACCCACAAGATGGCCGAGGCCAACAAGGCGTTCGCTCACTTCCGTTGGTAATCGCGGTTTCATAGTAAGGAAAAGGAGGAACGTACTATGGCAAGAGATGTATCTCTGGCAAAAACCAGAAACATCGGTATCATGGCTCACATCGATGCTGGTAAGACTACCACCACCGAGCGTATCCTGTA
>JAZRES010000006.1:0-12078 GCA_045660965.1 Acutalibacteraceae bacterium | reverse complement strand
AGTGCCGCCTGCTGACTCCCGAAGAAAAAGACAGCATTTTGCCCATAAATTTTTAACAATTTTAGGCAACCCGCCTTAGGGATATAAAATCTCTCCAGTTTAGCGCGTGAAAGTTTGTGCATTTTGAGAGTTGCTAATCCTTTTAAATGGTGGTATAGTAATCGTGTAAGATTTTGCCCACCTACGGGTGGTATCAGTATAGAAAACGGAGGTTTACTTGTTATGGCAGGTCTTTCTTTGAAGCACATTTACAAAAAGTACGCCGGCGGTGTTATCGCCGTCTCTGACTTTAATCTGGAGATTAAGGACAAAGAGTTTATCATCATGGTCGGTCCTTCCGGCTGTGGTAAGTCCACCACCCTGCGTATGGTGGCCGGTCTGGAGGAGATCTCCTCCGGTGAGCTGTACATCGGCGACCGTCTGGTCAACGATGTGGCTCCCAAGGATCGCGACATCGCCATGGTGTTCCAGAACTACGCTCTGTATCCCCATATGACCGTGTTTGACAACATGGCTTTCGGCCTGAAGCTGCGTAAGGTCTCTAAGGACGAGATCAAGCGCCGCGTTGAGGAGGCCGCCCGCATTCTGGATATCGCTCACCTGCTGGATCGTAAGCCCAAGGCTTTGTCCGGTGGTCAGCGTCAGCGTGTGGCTCTGGGTCGTGCTATCGTTCGTGAGCCCAAGGTCTTCCTGCTCGACGAGCCTCTGTCCAACCTGGATGCTAAGCTGCGTGCCCAGATGCGTACCGAGCTGTCCAAGCTGCACAAGAAGTTGGGTACCACCTTCATCTACGTTACCCACGACCAGACCGAGGCTATGACCATGGGCGATCGCATCGTGGTTATGAAGGACGGTCTGATTCAGCAGGTGGATACTCCCCAGCGTCTGTACGACCTGCCCTGCAACATGTTCGTTGCCGGCTTTATCGGTTCTCCCCAGATGAACTTCATCGACTCTGTCATCGGCAAGAACGACAAGGGTTATTATGTTGAGTTCGGTTCTGAGGATACCAAGACCCGTCGTGGCGTTAAGTACCAGATCCCGCTGCCGGCTGCCAAGCTGGAGGGCGTCAACATCGACGAGTACGTAGGCAAGGAAGTCGTTATGGGTATCCGTCCTGAGGATGTCCATGACGAGCCTCGTCTGCTGGAGGAGTTCTCCGACTGTAAGGTTAAGGCCAACGTCGAGGTTACCGAAATGATGGGTGCCGAGACCTTCCTGTACGTTAACGTCGAGGGCTTCGAGTTCACCGCTCGCGTAGAGCCCACCTCCACCGCTCATCCCGGTGACGAGGGTATCGAGATCGCTCTGGAGAACACCAAGATTCACCTGTTCGACAAGGACACCGAGCGCACCATCTGCAACTAATCTGCATAATGAGAACCACCTCCCGATTTCGGGAGGCGGTTTTTTGTACCCTTTTAGAGAAAGAAGCCCCCAATATACGGATGGACACCCCCGCTCTTCAGCCAAAAGATAGAAAAACAACCAAAAAACACAGAAAAATTTGTGAATTTTTTGCTTTTTTTCTTGCAAAATGCTCAAAAATTAGGTAAAATATATTTTGGTATGGTATAGCGGACACCGAGCGTGCCGTTGCCAACAGAAAAAGCCGCCGCAGAAAAGCGGAGAGAGTATACGGTATTGGTTGCGGATAGGGGATGCCTTATCTGTTTTCGGTGTATTCTCTTTTCTGCGACCGGTCCAAAAAGGAGTGTTGACGAAATGTCCAACCGTATGTTTCAGAGCGTAATTCACCAGACCAAAGAAGCCATCGAACGCACCGTCGGTATTGTCGACGAGGGCTTGACCGTTATTGCCTGTAGCGACCTGGGTCGTGTGGGCGAGGTTTCTACCCTCTCTGCCGACGCCTTTGCCGGTGGCGAGAGTTTTGTACTGGATAACTATACCTATGTGCCTTTTGGCTCTCATTCTCACTGCGAGTATATTCTGTTCGTAGAGGGTGCAGACGAGGCCGCCTCCCGTTATGCGGCGTTGCTGGCCGTGTCCCTGACCAGCATCAAGCAGTTCCACGACGAGAAGTTTGACCGCAGCAATTTTGTCAAGAACGTGATTCTGGACAATATTCTGCCCGGCGATATCTATCTCAAGGCACGTGAACTGCGCTTTACCAGCGATATTTCCCGTGTGGTGTTGCTGATTCGTGTCACCAACCGCACCGAGATTTCCGCCTTTGACGTGGTACAGAACCTGTTCCCCGACAAGGCAAAGGATTTTGTCATCAACATCAGCGAGACCGACATTGCCCTGGTTAAAGAGGTGCGCCCCGGCACCGACCCCAAGGATTTGGAGAAACTGGCTCGTTCCATCGTGGATACTTTGGGCAGCGAGTTCTATACCCAGGCCGTGGTGGGCATCGGCACCACCGTCGAGGGCATCAAGGATCTGGCCAGCTCCTTTAAAGAGGCGCAGGTTGCCCTGGAAGTGGGCAAGGTGTTTGACAACGAGCGTGCCATCATCCGCTACGACCACTTGGGCGTGGCCCGTCTGATTTATCAGTTGCCCACCACCCTGTGCGAGATGTTCCTGCGCGAGGTGTTCAAGCGTGGTTCCATCGAGTCTCTGGATCAGGAGACCCTGTTCACCATCCAGAAGTTCTTTGAGAACAACCTGAACGTGTCCGAGACCTCTCGTAAACTGTTTGTACACCGCAACACTCTGGTGTACCGCCTAGAGAAGATTAAGAGACTCACCGGTCTGGATCTGCGTGAGTTTGACGACGCCATCGTATTTAAGGTGGCCTTGATGGTTAAGAAATACCTCAGTGCAAACCCGGTTAAATACTAATTTGACCGCCGGGATTTTTGTGTGTGCTTATCAGCCGCCGGCAGTGATGTCGGCGGCTGCCATTGGTTTTTACCAATGATTTTCACTTGTCATCCGGTAGAGGATGCGGTATACTGGACCGCAGTGGATGACCTATTAACGTGATTTTTACGACGTGTTTGTCTTTACATATAGGAGGCTTATTATGATTGAATTCCGTGGTGTCTATAAGACCTATAGCACCGACAGCCATGCGCTGGAGGATGTAAATCTGCATATTGACGACGGCGAGTTTGTGTTTGTGCTGGGCGCTTCCGGCGCCGGTAAGAGCACCTTCCTCAAGCTGATTATGCGTGAGGAAGTTCCCACCGCCGGCGAGGTGATTGTCAACAACTATCGCCTGACCCGATTAAAGCGAAAAGAGATTCCCTATTTCCGCCGTACCATGGGCATTGTGTTTCAGGATTTCCGCTTGATCAATACCATGACGGTGTTTGATAACGTGGCATTCTCTATGCGCGTAATCGGTAAGAAAAAGCGGGAGATCAACCGCCGTGTCCACCACGTGCTGAATCTGCTGGATTTGGAGGGCAAGGCCAACCGTTTCCCTATGGAGCTGTCCGGTGGTGAACAGCAGCGTGTGGGTCTGGCCCGTGCGTTGGTGAATAACCCCTCGCTGATTATTGCCGACGAGCCCACCGGTAACGTGGATCCCCAGATGTCCCACGATATCGTGGATATGCTCACCCGCATCAACGAAAAGGGCACTACCGTGCTGATGGTTACCCACGAACACGAGCTGGTACACCAGTTTGACCACCGTGTCATCACCCTGGAAAAGGGTCACATTGTGTCGGATACCGGTCGTCCCGGCCGTCCTGCCGTGGTATCGCTGGGCGATGCGGCAGAGGATAAGGGAGGTGCCGAATAATGAAACCGCACGTAATTAAGTACCTCATCCGTGAGGGCTGTCGCAATGCTTGGCACAACCGCCTGATGGCGCTGGCCTCTGTGGGTGTGTTGGTGTGCTGTTTGGTGCTCACCGGCTTTTCTTATCTGCTGTTTGTCAACGTGGATAAGATGTTCCATAACGCCTACGAGCAGAACGTAATGGCTGTGTATATGGAGGTTGACCAGACCGAAGAACAGGTGATGCAGGTCAAGCAGGTACTGCACAATATGGACAACATCGCCGAGGTCACCTATATGTCCAAAGAGGAGTTTTTGGCTCTGTACGCCGATTCTCTCCAGGCGGACACTATGGAGAGCTTTGAGGGTAAAAATAACCCTCTGCCGGACACCTTTATCGTATCCCTAAAGGATTTGGCGCTGTTCCAGCAGACCATGGATGAGATCACCGACCTAGAGGGCGTAGAAGAGGTTTCTTACGACGCCGGTACCGCCGAGACCCTGACCAAAGTGCGTCGGGTGGTGTTGGCGCTGGGCGGCAGCATCATCATCGTGTTGCTGGCCGTGTCCCTGTTTATCATCGTTAATACCATTAAGCTGACGGTATACAGCCGTCGCCTGGAGATCTACATTATGAAATCGGTGGGCGCCACCGACGGCTTTGTCCGTTTCCCCTTTGTAGTAGAGGGTGTGCTGGTGGGTCTGTTGGCCGCCGGCATCGGTTATGGCCTGGTCAGTGCGCTGTACCGTGTGCTGTACAACAACTTCCAGTTTGAGAACCCCTTGTTGGCGCTGGTTCCCTTTGACCAGCAGTGGGTACAGTTGCTGGTCGGCTTCTTGGCCGGTGGCGTGCTGGTGGGCGTTGTGGGCAGTGTGATCTCTATGAGCAAGTATCTCCGCCAAGAAGGGAGTCTGCGCCAATGAGTAAGGGATTACGACTCCGCTTGACAGCGGTGTTGCTCTCTGTGGCTATGCTGGCGGGTATGTCCACCACCGGCGTTTCGGTACCGGTGAGTGCCGCCAGCCGTAGCGAGTTGGAGCAACAGATTAAAGACCTGGAGAAACAAGAACAGGAGATCAAATCCGATCTGGCAGCCGCCAGCAAGGATTTGTCCGCCAGCAAGGACCGCAAGGAATTGCTGGAATCCCAGATTAGCAATACCACCAAGCAGATCAATCTGCTGGATCAGAAGTTAGAGACGGTGCGTAACGAGATCTCGGACAAAAACAAAGAGATCGATACCGCCCAAAAGAACATCAAGGCCAAAGAAAAGGCCATCGCCGATACCCATAGCCAGTTGGGCAACCGTCTGCGCACCATTGCCAAGACCGGTAACCTGTCGGCCATCCAGCGTCTGCTGAACACCGACAACTATACCGAGTATCTGCTAAAACAAAAGGCGGCAGAGTGCATCTCTCGACGGGACCAGCAGACCATGGACGATCTGGAGAAGGCGCTGAAGGATATCAAAAAGCAGAAAAAACAACTGGAGCAGGATAAAAAAGATATCGAGGCAAAGGAGCAGGAAATTGCTTCGCTGAAAAGCCAGAACGATAAGAAGAAGCAAGAGTTGAACACCCTGCACTCGGCAGTGCAGTCCGAAATTGGTAAACTGCAGAACGAGGTATCCGACTATAACGCCGACCTGAAAGAGACCCAAAAGAAGATTGCCGAGGCGGATGCCGCCATCGAGGCGCTGATCAAGAGCACTGCTTCTACCGGTCGTTACGACGCCAAGATGATGCACTGGCCGGTGCCCACTGTCCGTGCCATTTCCTCCCATTATGGACCCCGTTGGGGCACCATGCATCGGGGTATGGATATTGCTAACGGTTCTGTACCGATTTATGGTCAGAACATCGTGGCGGCAGCCGACGGTGTGGTTATTGCGGTAAACGCATCCAGTTGGTATGGCTCCGGCTGGAGTTATGGTTATGGTTATTGTGTAATCATCGACCACGGCGTAGATAGCCAGGGTCGCACCATCCACACCATGTACGCCCACTGCTCGGCTATGTACGCCTCTGTGGGACAGAAGGTGACCGGCGGTAAGACGGTCATCGGTAGGGCAGGCAACTCCGGTCAGGTTACCGGTCCGCACCTGCACTTTGAGGTGCGTGTCAACGGCAACCGAGTGAATCCCTATCCCACCTACGTACAACCCAACGTAAACTAATCCCGAAGAATAATAAAACGGGGGAATATTATGAGAAAAAGAGTTAGTTTAAGCACCACATTGGCGCTGATTATTTTGGCCATCGCCTTGACCATCTCCATTACGATGATGTTGGCTATGCGCCACTTTAACAACCAATTGCAGTTGGTAAGTCAGCGTCAGGGCGATTACGAGCACGTCCACGCAGTGGACTCCATCGTGCGTGAATACTATCCCAACCCGGATGCCAGCCTGTTGCACCAGGGCATTGCCAAGGGCTATGTAGACGGCTTGGGCGACCCTTATGCAGCCTATTACACGCCCACCCGCTACACCGCTGAGCAGTTGCGTATGTCCGGTAAATCCAATAACGTGGGCATCACCCTGACTTTGGACGCCCAGGGACTTCCTGTGGTGGGCAAGGTGCAAAAGGCATCTGCCGCCGGCAAGGCGGGTGTGGTGGCCGGTGACGTGGTTACCGCTGTGGACGGCGAGTCGGTAGAGGGCAAGAGTCTGTCTGAGTTGCAGACGTTGCTGACCACCACCGAAAAGGTACTGGTCACCGTCAAACGTGGTAAAGAGAGCCACGCCTTTGAATTGTCTGCCTTTGAGTACACCGTCCGCTCGGTGGAGAGCGCCGTGCTGGATAACATCGGTTACGTGCGCATCAGCGCCTTTTATCAGAACACCCCCAGCCAGTTCAAATCTGCTGTATCCGCCCTACAGGAAAAGGGCGTAACCGGTCTGGTGTTTGACCTGCGCAACAATGCGGGTGGTTCTCCCACAGCGGTCAACGAGGTGCTCAGCTACATTCTGCCCTTGGGCACTTACGGCACCATGACCGATGTAAAGGGTAACGTGACCAAGATGAACAACACCGTAGGCACGCAGGTGAGTATGTCCACCGTAACGCTGGTGAACGCCGGCACCGCCGGTGAGGCCGAGTTCTTTGCCGGTGTGCTGCAGGATATGGGCCTGACCACCGTGGTGGGTCAGACCACCGCCGGCAAGGCCAAATACCAGGAGTATTTCATCGTCAAGACCGACCAGTCGGCGCTGAAGCTGACCACCGGCGAGTATGGTCTGCTCAAGTCCGGCAGTTGGCAGGACGTGGGTATTGCTCCTATGGTAGAAGCCGAGTTGCCTGTGGAGCAGGCGGGCATCTCTATGCTGCTTAAGCCGGAGGAGGATGCTCAGGTTAAGGTGGCAATGGAGCAGATTTCCAGTTCGGAACAGCCCCAGATAACCACCACTACCACTACCGAGTCTACCAAGACTACGGAGAAATCCGCTGCCAAGACCACCAAAAAGACCACTAAGAAGACCGATAAAAAAGCGGATTGATAAAAACAAAAAAGCCGATGCATCGTTAGGGTGCATCGGCTTTTCTTATGTTCTTTATTTTACAGAAATCACGTAGGTGTTGCGGTAGCCCTCGTTGGGGTTCAGGTGGATCATATCCGCCTTTTCCATAATGTCCTCAGGCTCGCCTACGGGAGAGGGGCTGGCTACCCACGGCTCGATGCACACAAAGGGCGCCTCGGTATTGGGGGTGTGCCACACGCCCAGGAAGGGGCTGTCGGGGAAGGACAGGTGCACCTGACGGTCGGACTGCTCACTGACCAGAGCCACGCCACGGGCGGTACCCCGCAAGAACATGGCATCGCCGTCAAACAGGCTGTGGCGCAGGGGCAGACGCTGACCGTCTACCAAGGGCAACTCCTTGATCTTGCCGGTAAAGGAGCAGGTCTCGGGGGTGGTATCCAGCCACTCCGGCTGACAAGGCTCGTCAAAAATCAGGCTGTAGTTCTCAAACACGTCACCCTCTACCAACGGCACGTTAAAGCCGGGGTGACCGCCCACGGCAAAGGGCAGCACCTTATCGTCCTCGTTGCGGACGATGGTGGTGACGGTGAGGCTCTCCTCGGACAGAGTATAGGTCATTTCCAGCACAAAGCGGAAAGGATACTGAGCCAAGGTCTCCTCGGTGGGGTTTAGCTGCAGGGTGAGGGCATCGGCCTTTTGGTTGATGAGAGTCCACTCCATACCCCGGGCAAAGCCGTGAGAACCCATCTCGTATTTCTGACCGTTGTAGATATAACAGCCACCGGTCAGACGACCACACACCGGGAACAGGTTGCTGGCACGACGTGCCCAATAGGTGGCGTCACCCTGCCACAGATACTCGGTGTCGTCATCCAGACGGCGGATGGACTGCATCTCGGCGCCAACACTGCTGATTTTCACCCGCAGATGCTCGTTTTCAATAATATAAATCATAAGGAATTCCTCCGTGTTTTTTGTTTTCAACCTACTCATTATAGCACACGTTCCTGAATTATGCAAGGGGCATAGTAATCACCACCCAGTATGCCTGTGTGTACACATTCCCCCTTGACATTTTTCGTGTCTAGTGATACACTTATTTTAATACGTTGATGGGGACGGCTTGTGCCCGGCAGATGCAGAGAGCGCTCGGTTGGTGAGAGAGCGTGACGCCACCACAAAATGCCCACCACCCCGGAGTGCTTGCCGAAACAAGGCAGGCCGTCTGACCTCGTTATCGGTCACCAAAGCGCTGTGTCAATACAGCGGAAATTGGGTGGAACCACGTAGCTTTTGCTTCGTCCCTTTATTGGGACGGAGTTTTTTTAATTTAGGAGGTTATCTATATGTTGAACATTACCCTGCCCGGCGGCGTTATCCGCGAGGTCGAAGAAGGCACCACGCTGGACGCTCTCTGCCGTGACATTTCTATGGGTCTGTACCGCAACGCTTGTGCCGCTTACGTTAATGGCAAGGTGGCGGATCTGCGTGACGCCCTGACCGAGGATTGCGAGGTAGCCATTCTGACCTTTGACGACCTGGACGGTCGCAAGGCCTATTGGCACACCCTGTCCCACGTGATGGCCCAGGCGGTCAAGCGCCTGTACCCGACGGTCAAGTTGGCCATCGGCCCCTCCATCGACGAGGGCTTCTATTACGATTTTGACGCCGATTTTTCCATTACCCCGGAGGTGCTGGAGACCATCGAGGGTGAGATGAAAAAGATCATCAAGGAGGGACTCCCGATCACTCGCTTCACTCTGCCCCGCGCCGAGGCGCTGGAGCGGATGGGGGATGAGCCCTACAAGGTGGAGCTGATCAACGATCTGCCCGCCGATGCAGCCATCTCCTTCTACACCCAGGGCGAGTTCACCGACCTGTGCGCCGGCCCCCACCTGACCGATACCGGCCGCCTGAAGGCTGTCAAACTGCTGTCCGCCACCGGCGCCTACTGGCGCCGCGACTCCAGCCGCAAGATGCTGACCCGTATCTATGGCATCGCCTTCCCCAAGGCCAGCCAGTTGGAGGAGCATCTGGTGCGTTTGGAGGAGGCCAAGAAGCGCGATCACAACAAGCTGGGTCGTGAGCTGGAGCTGTTCTCCACCGTGGACGTCATCGGTCAGGGTCTGCCCATCCTGCTGCCCAAGGGCGCCCGCGTGATCCAGAAGCTGCAGCGCTGGATCGAGGACGAAGAGCAGAAGCGCGGCTACCTGCTGACCAAGACCCCCCTCATGGCCAAGAGCGATCTGTACAAGATCTCCGGCCACTGGGACCATTACCGTGACGGCATGTTCATCATGGGTGACCCCGATGACGAGAGCAAGGAGTGCTTCGCTCTGCGTCCCATGACCTGCCCCTTCCAGTATCAGGTCTATCTGAACCGCGCCCGTTCCTACCGCGATCTGCCCATGCGTTTGGGCGAGACCTCCACGCTGTTCCGTAACGAGGATTCCGGCGAGATGCACGGTCTGATCCGTGTCCGCCAGTTCACTATTTCCGAGGGCCATATCGTCCTCCGTCCCGAACAGCTGGAAGAAGAGTTTAAGGGTTGCTTGGACCTGGCAAAGTACTGCCTGGACACCGTAGGCATGCTGGAGAACTGCACCTTCCGTTTCTCCCAGTGGGATCCTGCCCGTGCCGGCATTAAGTACGAAGGCACTGCAGAGCAGTGGGAAGAGGCACAGCGTGTTATGGGCGAGATCCTGGACAATCTGGGTGTCAACTACACCATCGGCATTGACGAGGCCGCCTTCTACGGCCCCAAGCTGGACATTCAGTATAAGAATGTCTTCGGCAAGGAAGATACCATCGTTACCATCCAGGTCGATATGCTTCTGGCGCAGAAGTTCGGCATGGAATACACCGATACCGACGGTCAGAAGAAGACCCCCTATATCATCCACCGTACCTCCCTGGGTTGCTACGAGCGGACTCTGGCATACCTGATCGAGCGGTACGCCGGCGCATTGCCTCTGTGGATGATGCCGGAGCAGGTCCGGGTGATGCCGATTACTGACCGGGCCCACGAGTACTGCAAGGGCCTGGTGGCTGACCTGTGCAACGCCGGTATCCAGGCGGAAGGCGACTACCGCAGCGAGAAGCTGGGTTATAAGATCCGGGAAGCACAGCTGCAGAAGGTGCCCTATATGCTGGTGGTGGGTGACCGGGATATGGAGAACGGCACCGTGTCCGTCCGTACCCGTAAGGGCGACGACCTGGGCGCTATGACCCCGGCAGAGTTTACCGCCAAGTGCCTGCTGGAGATCGCCACCAAGAGCAAGGAAGTTTGATAATCATTCCCGGACGGATCACCTCTGTCCGGGAATAAATATTGGGAATGGGGACTTGGATAGGAGGGTAATCAATCTTGATTTTTCCAAACAAATTTGTATAATAGCGGTGTATAATACATGAAAGGGGTATGTACCTATGGTTAGGCGGCTGTGTTTGCTTGTTCTGAGTGTATGTATGCTGTTAGGTTGCATCGGCTGTGGCGAGGTGAAGCAGGAGGATGTGATCGCGCAGCGCCGTGACGCGGCGGAACAGTATATGCGTCAGATGGCAAATTATATGTGGCGCGCCAAGGAGGATATTACCTATACGCGCGACAACCGGGTGCTGACGGAGGAGGATCTGGCTAACTTTGACAGCAATAACGCCATTCACATCAAAGCCGGCAGACTCTATCGGGGCATTCCGTATTCCTATTCCGGCGCGTCTGCATGGAATTTCTACGACTATGCCTCCGAGCCGGATGAGAAGGGGATCGTTGAAGTGTCCGGTATCCATTGGCGCGCCCTAAATGGCGGCGCGTCGAAAGGTGGCTGCGTGGGAAACGATTGCTCTGGATCTATTCAATTGGCATGGGACTATGTGGGTAGCGACATTAACCTGGCTAATACCAATACCATGACAAAACCGAACGGCTACCTGCCTGTGGGCGAATATTCCGGCAGCGATGTGTATGCATATACCGAAACTAAGGATATCTGTGGGGAAAACGGCGTAGCTGTGATGCAGGAAGCCTATACCGGTCTGCAAAAGGCAGATGCTGTGGTCAAGCGGAATACATCCTATGGCCATACCATGATGGTGGTGGAAAACCATGTGGTCCGGGATGAGGATGGAGTTGTGGACGGTCAGCAGTCCTATATCACCGTGCTGCACCAGACCACCTCGTATGTAAAAAACGAAGCAAAGGAATTTGATCCCGAATATGGGGAGGACGTATACGCCATCTACGGCATAGATGACAAATACACCTATGACGATCTGTTTGAAAATGGGTATTTGCCCATCACCTGCGATGTGTTTGTGGACTCTGCGCCTGTACCGGAGACAATCGTAGAGGATTCGGAAGATGAGTATAACTATCGAACGATATTTAAGGGCACATTTACATCCAACCGAGTCTTGTCGGCTGTTACCATTACCATTACCGACCAGAAGGGCGAGGTGGTCATGGAAGGTACTTGTTACGCCCTGCGGCAGACAGGAAAGAACCTGTTCTCCTTTGATCTGATCCGATTCCTCACAGAAATGCCGGAACTCCAACAGGGACGCATTGCGCTGGAGGAGCTTTCTCCCGGTAGCTACCACTGCACGCATACACTCCGAGACGGCCACGGAGAGGACCATATTATGCGCGATTTTGATTTTACCGTTCCGGGAAAATAAACCGAAGAAAATCAAAAAAAATCCTTGACAATTACCAATTGATGCGTTACAATGTCAAAGCTGTCGCAGATGCTGCTATAGCTCAGTCGGTAGAGCGCATCCTTGGTAAGGATGAGGTCGCCAGTTCAAATCTGGCTAGCAGCTCCAAAAATCAGTCGACCCATTCGGGTCGACTTATTTTTTCGCTGCGCCAGATTTGAATAATCTAAATGCAAGTGTCCGG
>JAZRES010000005.1:0-6394 GCA_045660965.1 Acutalibacteraceae bacterium | reverse complement strand
TGAAGGCTGCTCAGTTCGTAGAGGCGGTGCAGACCCGTCAGGGCTTCTTCATCTCCTGCATCGAGGAGATTGCTTGGCGTCGTGGCTTTATCACCACCGAGCAGTTGCGTGCTCTGGGCGAGGAACTGAAAACAACCGAGTACGGTCAGTATCTGATTTCTTTGGCTGACGGCGAAACCGTATAATTGGGAGGATATGAATATGACGATCATTGTTACCGGCGGTGCCGGCTTTATTGGTTCCAATTTTGTGTTCCATATGTTGAATAAGTATCCAGACTACCGCATCATCTGTCTGGATAAATTGACCTATGCCGGCAACCTGTCCACTTTGGCTCCGGTAATGGACAACCCCAACTTCCGCTTTGTTAAAGAGGATATCTGCGACCGTAAGGCTGTGTATCAGCTGTTTGAAGAAGAGAAGCCGGATATGGTGGTCAACTTCGCCGCTGAGAGCCACGTGGATCGCTCCATCGAGAATCCCGAGGTGTTCCTGCTGACCAACATCCTGGGCACCCAGGTGTTGATGGATGCTTGCCGTAAGTATGGCATCACCCGTTATCACCAGGTTTCCACCGACGAGGTGTACGGCGACCTGCCCCTGGATCGTCCCGACCTGTTCTTCACCGAGGAGACCCCCATCCACACCAGCTCTCCCTATTCCAGCTCTAAGGCCAGTGCCGACCTGCTGGTGCAGGCTTATCATCGCACCTATGGTCTGCCGGTGTCCATCAGCCGTTGTTCCAACAACTACGGTCCCTATCACTTCCCCGAGAAGCTGATCCCCCTGATGATTGCCAACGCCCTGAACGATAAGCCCCTGCCGGTGTACGGCGAGGGCTTGAACGTCCGTGATTGGCTGTACGTAGAGGATCACTGCAAGGCCATTGACCTGATTATCCATAAGGGTCGTGTGGGCGAGGTGTACAACATCGGCGGTCACAACGAGATGAAGAACATCGACATCGTTAAGATCATTTGCAAGGCTCTAGACAAGCCCGAGAGCCTGATTACTTACGTGGCGGATCGTAAGGGTCACGATATGCGTTACGCCATCGACCCCACCAAGATTCACAACGAGCTGGGCTGGTTGCCGGAGACCAAGTTTGTGGACGGCATCCAGAAGACCATCGAGTGGTACCTGAACAACCGCGAGTGGTGGGAGACCATCATCTCCGGCGAGTATCAGAACTACTACGAGCAGATGTACGGCAACAGATAAGGAGAGGTTTTTCTGTGAAAGCGCTTGTTTTAGCAGGTGGTTTGGCGCAGATCGAACTGATCCTGCAGTTAAAAAAAAGAGGCATTACCACCATTTTGGCGGACGGTAATGCCAATGCTCCGGCAGTTCCCTATGCCGATAAAGCGGTACAGATTGCCATCTTCGATATCGAGGCGGTAAAAGAGTTGGCTCTGAAAGAGCAGGTGGATTTCCTGATCACTGTCTGCGCCGACCAGGTGCTGTTGGTGGTGGCTCAGGTATCTGAGGAATTGGGTCTGCCTTGCTACATCGATTATCAGACCGCCCAGAACGTATCGGATAAGAAATATATGAAGCGGATTTTCTGGGAGAACAACATCCCTACTTCCCGCTATTTCGAGCTGGATACTCTGGACTGGGACAAGATTGAACAGCTCAGCTATCCTATGGTGATTAAGCCGGTGGACGCCTACAGTTCTCGTGGCGTCCGCAAGGTGTGGAACCGTGAGGAACTGACCCAGTATTTTGCCGAGGCGGCTCAGATTAGCCGCACCGGTGGCGTGTTGGTAGAGGAGTTCGTAGCCGGCGAAGAGATCAGCGTGGACGTGTACGTAGAGGGTGGCGTAGCCAAACTGCTGTGCGTGTCCAACAGCGAGAAGATTACCGACGACGGTCGATTCATCATCTTCCGTGGTCGCTATCCCGTCTTTGTCTCCGACGAGGTAATGGGCAAGATTCAGCAGGTGGCACAGCAGATTGCCGATGCCTTTGGCTTGGTGGATTCGCCTATGCTCATCCAGATGATCTGCGATGGCAAGGACGTGTCGGTGCTGGAGTTCTGCGCCCGTACCGGTGGCAATATGAAGTATTTGCTGATCAACCGTGCCTGCGGTTTTGACGTGATCAAGGCGGTTATCGACCTGACCTTGGGCGAAAAGCCCCACGTGGAGATGTCCGCTCCTCAAGCCAAATACATAGTCAACGATTTCATTTATTGCAAGCCCGGCGTCTTTGATCGTCTGGACGGCTTTGATGAGTTGATGGCCGAGGGTATCCTCACCGACTATAAGCCCCTGCGTCCTCGTGGTATGCAGGTGCGGGGTGTTACCAGCAGTTCCGATCGTATTGCCGGTTTCACCGTGATGGCCGACACGTTGGAAGAGTTCAACGAGAAGCATCGCCGTGTGGTGGCAGAGACCCGTGTGCTGGATGAAAACGGTGTGGACATTATGCGCCACGACCTGTTGCCCGATTTGACTTAATTTTTCACTCCCGACCAACCGGTCGGGAGTATTTTTTTGCAAAAAGTTCTTTTAACCTGTAAGGATATGTGGTATAATAAACTGAATACTCGATATCTATGTACTTTTATCATAAAGGAGAGGGTAGTATGTGCGGATTTTGCGGTTTTACCGGCGAGATTGTGGACCGGGAACAGTATCTGCGACAGATGACCGAAAAGATTACTCATCGTGGTCCCGACTCGGACGGTTATTATATGGACGGCGGTATCGCTATGGGTTTCCGTCGCCTGAGCATCATCGACGTAGAGGGCGCTCCTCAGCCTCTGTATAACGAGGACAAGTCTCTGGTGCTGATGTTTAATGGCGAGATTTATAACTATCAAGATTTGCGTGCCGAGCTGATTCAGTTAGGGCACACCTTTGCCACCTCCGGCGACGGCGAGACGCTGCTCCACGGCTATGAGCAGTGGGGTGCCGACCTACTACCCCGTCTGCGGGGTATGTTTGGCTTTGCCATCTGGAACGTGGCTGAGCAGAGCTTGTTTATTGCCCGTGACTATTTCGGCATCAAGCCTATGCATTACACCTTGCTGGATGACGGTCGCTTGGTATACGGCTCGGAGATCAAATCCATTCTGGATCACCCGGACGTGAAAAAGGAGTTCAATCCCGCCGCATTGGACAAGTATCTGTCCTTCCAGTATTCGGTACCCACCGAGACTTTCTTCAAGGGGATCTCCTGTCTACCTCCGGCGCATTACCTGACCTATAAGGATGGCAAGGTGGATATTCACCGCTATTGGGAACCCACCTTTGCCCCGGAAGAGGATATGACCCTGGAACAGGCCGTGGACGCCATCGACGAGGTATTCACCGATTCTGTAGCCGCCCACCGCATCAGCGACGTGGAGGTAGGTTGCTTCCTGTCCAGCGGTGTGGACTCTTCCTACGTGGCTTCGTATTTTGCCGGTCAAAAGGCATTTACCGTTGGTTTTGACAACGGTCAGCACTATAACGAGAGCAACTATGCCGCCGAATTGGCTCACGAGGTGGGCATCAACCACTACACCCACATCATTGGGGAAGAGGAGTATTGGGAGAGTCTGCCCTTGGTGCAGTATTACCTGGATCAGCCTCTGGCCGATCCCGCCTGTGTGGCGCTGTATTTCGTCTCCAAACTGGCTGCCGAGCAGGTAAAAGTGGTGCTGTCCGGTGAGGGTGCCGACGAATTGTTTGGTGGCTATCGCATCTACCACGAGCCCTATTCTCTGCGTGGTTATCAGCGTCTGCCTCGCTGGTTGCGCAAGGCGGTAGCCGGTTGCGCCTCCATCCTGCCGGACATTAAGGGCAAGTCCTTCCTCATCCGCGGCAGTAAGACGCTGGAAGAGCGCTTTATCGGCAACGCCAATATGTTCACCAAACAGGAAAAGGGCAAACTGCTCAAAGATATTCCCGCCACCAACCCGGCGGACTACACCAAGGAGTATTACGACCGCTGCCAGGGTCAGGACGACGTGACCCGTATGCAATATCTGGATATCAACCGCTGGATGGTGGGCGATATTCTGCTAAAGGCGGATCGTATGAGTATGGCTCATTCTCTGGAGCTACGTGTACCTTTCTTGGATAAAAAGGTGTTCGAGGTGGCGGCACGCATCCCGGTGAAGCACCGCATCGCCGGTGGTACCACCAAATACGCTATGCGCCAGGCGGCTAAACGCCACATTCCCCCCTCTGCCGCCAGCAAGCCCAAGTTGGGTTTCCCGGTGCCGATCCGTGTGTGGTTGAAGCAGGATGCCTACTACAATAAGGTAAAAGAGGCCTTTACTTCTGCCGAGGCACAGCAGTTCTTCAATACCGACTATCTGGTGAAGTTGCTGGATCAGCACAAAGCGGGTAAAAAGGACAACAGCCGTAAGATTTGGACCGTGTATATGTTCCTGGTTTGGTACGGCGTGTATTTCAACGATTAAGTATATACCTAAACGTCCCTGCATACTATTCCGTAAGGAGTGATGCAGGGATGTTTGTAGTATCGATGAAAGCCAATCGAGGTATTTTGGTGGCGGTAGGCGCCATTGGTGTGGCACTGGCTATGTTGCTCACCCGGTGTGGTGACACCGCCTCCACCGCCACGTCCAACACGGCGGTGACCGACCAAGAGGCGGGTGGATTATCCCGCCCAACACAAGGAGAAACAAATGGAACGACTGGATAAATTGTTGTGTTCCCAGGGAACGCTGACCCGCAGTGAGGCGGGTCGGGTGATTCGCCAGGGTCGGGTGACGGTGGACGGCGTTGTCTGCCGTCAGACCGCCCAAAAAGTGGATCCTGCCACCCAGACCGTTGCGGTGGATGGCAACCCTCTGGGCTACGCCAAATTTGTATATTGGATGCTGAATAAGCCCCCGGGAATCCTGTGTGTATCCCGGGATAGCAAGGTGCCCACCGTGGTGGATTTGCTCCCGCCCGACCAGCAGCGCAAGGGTCTGTTTCCCGCCGGTCGCTTGGACAAGGATACCCACGGCTTGGTGCTGATTACCGATGACGGCGATTTTGCCCATCGGATGCTGTCACCCCGTCACCACATCCCCAAAACCTATCAGGCCATTTTGGACAAGCCCCTGACCCCGGAGATGGCAGACGCCTTTCGGGCAGGTCCCACCTTGGTGGATGGCACCAAGTGCCAAGAGGCGCACCTGACGGTGCTGGAAGACACGGACAACCCCTTGGTAGAGGTGATTATCTACGAGGGCAAATACCACCAAATCAAGCGGATGTTCGCCGCTGTGGGATGCCACGTGGAATGGCTGAAACGGGTGAAGATGGGCGGCCTTTCTTTGGACGAAAGTCTGGAGGAGGGAGAGTTCCGTCCCTTGACTCAAGAGGAAAAAGATAGCATATTCACTGAAAAATAACCGAAAATTTAGGCATTGTTACGAGGGTGTATAAATTCTCCCCATAAATTGGGGTAAAAGTTTGTGCATTTTAGGTATGGTTATATTCGTAAGTCCGTGGTATAGTATGTGTGTAGGAATTTGTCTGTCTATCGGCGTAGAGACGATAGATTGATAGCAAATATATTACTGTGGAGGTAATTTACTTATGGCAAGTCTTTCTTTGAAGCACATTTATAAGAAGTACCCCGGCGGCGTTGTCGCCGTGTCCGACTTCAACCTGGAGATTAAGGACAAAGAGTTCATTATCATGGTCGGTCCTTCCGGCTGTGGTAAGTCCACCACCCTGCGTATGGTCGCCGGTCTGGAAGAGATTTCTTCCGGTGAGCTGTACATCGGCGACCGTCTGGTCAACGACGTAGCTCCCAAGGATCGTGACATCGCCATGGTGTTCCAGAACTACGCTCTGTATCCCCACATGACCGTGTTTGATAACATGGCTTTCGGCCTGAAGCTGCGTAAGGTCTCTAAGGACGAGATCAAGCGCCGCGTTGAGGAGGCTGCCCGCATTCTGGATATCGCTCACCTGCTGGATCGTAAGCCCAAGGCTCTGTCCGGTGGTCAGCGTCAGCGTGTGGCGCTCGGTCGTGCTATCGTCCGTGAGCCGCAGGTCTTCTTGCTTGACGAACCGCTTTCCAACTTGGATGCGAAACTCCGTGCTCAGATGCGTACCGAGTTGTCCAAGCTCCACGCAAAGTTGGGTACCACCTTCATCTACGTTACCCACGACCAGACCGAAGCTATGACCATGGGCGATCGCATCGTGGTTATGAAGGACGGTTTCATTCAGCAGGTGGATGCACCTCAGGTGCTGTACACCAAGCCTTGCAACATGTTTGTGGCCGGCTTCTTGGGTTCGCCTCAGATGAACTTCATCGATTCCAAGCTCGTGAAGCAGGATGGCAAGCTCATGGTCGAGTTCGGTACGGAAGATACCAAAACGACCCGTGGCGTGAAGTACTACATCCCGCTGCCCGATTCCAAGAATGCGGA
>JAZRES010000004.1:0-71430 GCA_045660965.1 Acutalibacteraceae bacterium | reverse complement strand
CCCCGCCAAGGCTATTACTGTTGCGATGGATTTCTCTTTTATAGCATAGTCTACATATTGTTGTGGACAAATTATATATTACTATAATATGTGCTTGATTTTTTGGAAGTTTTTTGCTATACTGATGGTGGCAATTTGCATAAAAATTTTATAAAAAGGAGGAAAACACTATGCAAAACAAGCTGCGCAAAGTATTGGCCATTCTCGGTGTTGTGGCCATGCTGTGCACTCTGCTGCCCATGGGCGCTATGTCCGTGGCCGCAGACGACGAACAGATCCTGTTCTGGAATTTTGAAGACGGCAACGTCGGCTTCACTTCCGGCACGGGTCAGTCCATCGTAACCGACCCCGATAACAGCGCTAACCACGTGCTGTATTGGCAGAACGCTGCTAAGTGGGGCGTTATCTACAAGGTGGTTACCTTGGAGAAGAACACCGACTATGTGTTCAATTTCAAGGCCAAGACCTCTGCAGGCAAGTCCTGCTACATCACTGTTCAGGACTCCGGTTGGGGTCCCTATGAGCAGGTTACTTTCAGCACCAAGACTACTTGGACCGAGCATTCTATCGAGTTTAACACCGGCGATAATTTGGCTAAGGTTATGCTGAAATTCCAGAATGGCGGTGCCACTCAGGAATACTGGATTGACGATTTCTCTATCGTCAAGAAAGAAGCCGCTGCTCCCGAAGGCGGTAGCGGCGAGACCACCTACGAGACCATGTGGGAGAAGGACTGGAACGACGGCGTTCTGAGCTTTAAGAGCGGCTCTGTCGTGGCCGAGGGTCCCGATGGCTCCAACTGTATGAAGTGGTCTGCCAACGGTGGCTGGAGCAACACCTCCTACACCTTGAACGGCATTGAGCAGAACACCGACTATCTGGTCAAGTTCAAGATGAAGACCAGTGCTGCCGCTAAGCTGTTCATCACCATGCAGGCTTATTCCGACGGCGAGTACGGCAACGTATCCTTCGCTACCACCAACGAGTGGGCCGATTACGAGATGGTCATCAACACCAAGACCTACGTCAACGGCGAAGGCAAGATGCGCTTTAAGTTCCAGGATACCGGCGTTGCCCAGGACGTTTGGGTTGACGACCTGTACATTGCTAAGATCATCCTGCCCGAGGTTGAGGAAGATGATAACCTGGTGAACAACGGCGACTTCGAGCTGGGCAACCTGAACGGCTGGAACAAGCACCAGTCCACCGTCATCTCCACCAACGCTCACAGCGGTTCCTATGCTGTTAACGTAAAGGGTACCGGCGGTTGGGGCGGTATGCTGGACCAGAACGTCACTGTTGTGGCCGGCCAGACCTATACCGTCAGCCTGTGGCTGAAGACCAACCAGAACGGCGTCAACGTCCAGATTAAGGACGGCGGCACCTCCGGCGCCAACCTGGCCAGCAAGTGGTTCACCGCTACCGAGTGGACTCAGCTGTCCTGGGACGTGACCCCCACCACCAACACCATCTGCTTCAACTTCTGCGGCGGCGGTAACGGCGTGGCTGAGGACGTCCTGATCGACGACATCAAGCTGGTTGGCGAGAAGATCGCTTCTGACGATGGCTTCATCAAGAACGGCGACTTCGAGACCGGCGAGCTCTCCGGCTGGACCTCTTACCTGCAGACTACTGTAGCCAAAGAGGCTGCTAACGCCGGCAAGTATGGTCTGGTAGCTACCGGTAACGGCTCCGGCTATCCCGGTCTGGCCTATCAGGACTTCGCTACCGAGGCTGGCCATCGTTATGCCGTTTCCTTCAGCTACAAGGCTGTTTCCAGCGGTGTAAACGTACAGATCAAGCAGGATGGCGCCACCCTAGCCAGCAAGTATGTAAGCGGCACCTCTTGGGCTACTCACACCCTGGAGTTTACCGCCACCGGCACCACTGCCAAGATCAACATCTGCGGTAGCGGTAACAACGTAACCGATAAGGTTTACTTCGACGACTTCAAGGTTGTTGAGGTTAAGGATCCCTCCTTCGACGGCTATATCTGGAACGGCGACTTCGAGGCCGGCTCCATGACCCGTTGGGAGACCAACAAAGAGACCGCTCTGTCCGCCACCGCCGCCAAGAACGGCAAGTACGGCGCTATCCTGAAGGGTACCGCTAACTGGGGCGGCCTGCTGACCCAGAGAGACATCGCTGTTGAGGTTGGTAAGACCTACAAGCTGTCCTTCTGGTACAAGACCCCCAAGAACGGTCTGAACATGACCCTGAAGGATCAGGACAACCAGAACACCAAGCTGGCCGGTAACTATCTGAGCGGTAAGCAGGATTGGACTCTGTACGAGGCCACCTTCGAGTCCGGCTACGTTACCAAGCTGATCCTGAACTTCTCCGGCTCCGGTAAGGCTGAGAGCAATCCCAGCGCTGTCGACGAGCTGTGGATCGACGACATCAAGATCGAGTGCCTGTCCGGCGACGAGATGGACCGTTGCGAGATTCTGAAGAACTCCGGCACCTCCATCCGTGACGTCAGCGACGACAACCGTGGTCTGGCCTTCCGCTTTGCCACCAATGTTATCGGCGCTCAGTTCGAGAACGGCAACCAGTACATCTCCGGTACCGGTACCATGAAGCTGTTCAACTACGACGACGCTATCGGTACTCTGATCGAGTCCGGCGCTGTCGTTACCAACCAGGCTGCTATCGGCTCCGGCGATATGACCCTGGCTGACGTCAACGGCACTAACGTTATCAAGGTTGCTGCCAAGTATATGACCGACTACGAGGATAACGGTGACATGTTCTATGCCATCCGTATCGTCAACATCCCCGACGGTCATACCGCTGACGAGATCTACACTCGTCCCTACTACACCTACGAGATCAACGGCGAGGAAGTTACCATTTACGGTGAGACCGCCAACGAGAGCTACGACGCTGTTGCCAGCGTACGCCGCTCTCTGAAGGTTCTGGCCATCGGCAACTCCTTCTCTGTTGACGCTATGCGCAACTATCTGTACGACGTTCTGAAGAGCGCTGACTACGACCAGGTCATCCTGGGTAACCTGTACGTCGGCGGTTGCTCTCTGGACCAGCACTGGGGCTACATCAGCAACAAGTCCGGTTCTTATGAGTATCACAAGAACGAGGACAACGGTAAGTGGGAGACCACCTACGGCACTCAGGCTCTGACCGCTCTGCAGGATGAGAACTGGGATGTCATCACCGTGCAGCAGGTTTCCTCCAACTCCGGCCAGCCCGAGACCTTCGGCAACCTGCAGAATATCGTTGACTGGGTCAACCAGTACAAGACCAACCCCGATGCCAAGGTTATGTGGCATATGACTTGGGCCTATCAGCAGGATAGCACCCACGAGGCATTCCCCAACTACGGTAGCGATCAGATGACTATGTACAATGCCATCGTGAACGCTGTTCAGGGCACTGTTCTGAACGTAGAGGGCATCGACGGTGTCATCCCCGCCGGTACTGCTATCCAGAACCTGCGTCAGACCGCTCTGGGCGACACTCTGACCGCTGACGGCTACCACCTGAACGATCAGCACGGCGATTATACCGCCTCTCTGACCTGGTACGCTGCCATCACCGGTGAGAGCCTGGATCTGGTTGATTATGCTCCCGCCTCTGTCACCAACGATGTATTCAACATCAAGCGTGCTGTTGGCCGTGCCATCATCAACCCCTATGAGATCTCCAACATGGGTGATACCATCCTGTTGGCCGGTACCGACTTCCAGGCCAGCACCTGGGAGAAGAACTTCAACAACATCAACAGCATCCTGGGCGGTATCAAGAATACCGACGGCTATGAGCTGTTCGATGGTCTGCTGTTCACCGGTGACTACACTCCCAACCACGGTCACGACAACGCTACCGAGGGTATTGCCGAGCTGGATAACTTCACCAACGGCTTCATCATCGGTAACAAGGTCTTCTCTGAGGGTAACCACGACGCTCCCACCGTTGAGAAGTTGAGCCCCTATGGCAACAACGATCCCGTGGGCGGCACCTATGGCGCCTTCGTTATCCATGAGGAAGACTACGGTCAGTTCGGTGGCACCAGTGCCAACGATCCCGCTGCCGACCTGATGGCTTACTTCAACGAGAAAATCGAGAACAACTGGAATCGTAACAAGCCCATCTTCGTGCTGACTCACGTGCCGCTACACTTCAACTGGCGTACCATCAGCGACTACGGCGCTGGTAAGAACGCTCAGGGTATTGTAGAGGCTCTGAACTACGGTGGCGAGAACGGCTTTAACGTTATCTTCCTGTTCGGTCATAACCACTCCGGTGACTATGACTCTTACCTGGGCGGTGGTTCTATCTACCTGGCTAAGGGCGACACCATGCTGATCGCTAAGCCTGAGAACTACAAGGAGTATCAGGAAGTCGAGCTGAAGTTCACCTATATGAACTCCGGTTACGTTGGCTATCACGTAGAGCAGGGTCCCGACTGGACTCTGACCATGACCACCTTTAAGATTCAGGCGGATGGTTCTGTCATCATCACTCGTTACGACAAGGATGGCTACCACAACCTGAAGGCTAAGGGTCAGGCTCACAACCCCAACGAGTATATCGACTACATCCCCGTAAACGAGACCGTTTACGGTCCCCAGCGCATTGTTACCGCTACTACCGATGAGGAGTACACCGGCTAATTCCGGTTAAAGCGGTAAATAAAACCTAAAAAGATCCCCGGCAACGGATTTTCCGTTGCCGGGGATTTCTTTTTTTATTTGCGTTTTTGCTTCTTATATTCCGAAGGGGACATACCGGTGTGCTTATGGAACAAACGGCGGAAATAGGTGGGGTTTTCATACCCTACCGCCTCAGCAATCTGGGAGATGTTATAGTCGGTATTCTCTATGAGATTCATGGCGTTGGTGATGCGCAGATTGGTAACGTATTGCATAGGACTGACGCCGGTCTGGTGCTTAAATTTTTGCCGGAACCAGCAGGGGGTCATACGGTTTCTGGTAGCGTAATCCTCGATGGAGATGGGCTCACGCCAATGGCGGTCAAACCAAGTGATGGCCTGGATAATTTCGCCGTGGAAATCGGCGCTGATATCCTCTTCCGACTCGGTCAAATGGCGCTCTATCAGCAGGAAAAGGTGGCGCAAATTCATACGGGTGACCTCTTCGTATTTGCTGTGGCGTAACTGCAATTCCCGAATCATCTGGTGGAACAGCCACCGATAATCCGAGTCGGTACCCACCCAAAACACGTTCTGCCCACGGGGTATCCCCCACTCTGCCAACAAGCGCTCTACGTCGTAGCCGGTGAAGTGCACCCAATAGAATTCTGCCTGGTCGGCGGCATACATTTTATAGTACTGGCTCTCACCCGGCCAATACATAACCAGATGGCCTTTTTCCACCACCCGCTCCTCACTGTGAAACTCGAAATGGATGAATCCATCCGCCACGTAAAGGAGCTGATAATCCTCTCGCCCTTCCGGACGGGTGGTATAGAATTTCGCTGCACTACGAGGGCGAATATTGCCGGCTGAGGTAATCAACAGCGGTGTGGTGGTGTCCACAATGGCATCCACGTAATTGCCCAAATCACCACGATACACGTACATACTTTCACCTACCTTTATATTAGGTACTTTTTATACTACCATACTATATGGCTACTCCTCTTTTGTCAATGAAAAACTTTCGTTTTGTACCGCTTTTTCTCTATTTTGTATCTTTTTGTCGTTATAAATATAGTATATAATGATATTGGCCTATTTTATGAGCAGAGGGGGATTCTGCTCGCCATATATTAAAAGGAGGAAAAGACCATGAAGCAATTCCGCAAAGCTTTGGCAGTACTGTTGTCGGTATTGATGCTGTGCAGCATACTGCCCCTGTCTGCGATGGTTTTCGCCGCAGATAATCTGATTGCAAACGGAGACTTTGAGAACGGTGCTACCAGTTGGACTTTGATCAACGACGATGACACCGCCACCGAAGTGATAGACGATCCCACCGGCGCCGGTCAGGGTAAGGTGATGCACACCGTGTCCACCTATAACAACTCTAACGGCCGTGACGATATGTTCTATCAGCAGCCCGGCTTGGAGGCCAACACCGATTACGTGCTGACCTTTAAGGCCTACTGCTACTCCACCGCCAGCAACGCCGCCTTTATCATCTCTTTCTATGATAAAGACACCGGCAACAAGGTGAGCTACAACACCGCCGACGTAACCGGTTTCGGTTGTCAGAACATCGACAGTAGCTCTGCCATCCGTGTTCGTCTGAACGTCAACAGCAATACCGGCAAGTGGGTGGACGTATCCATCCCCTTCAACTCCGGTTCTGCTACCAACTCCCGCATCATCTTCTGTAACTACCGCACTCTGCAGGGTTACTACTACTTTGATGACGTGGTGCTGACCAAGGTTGGCGGCGACGAGCCTGAGACCCCCGTTGAGCCCGACGAGCCTGAGACTCCCGACGAGCCCTCTGAACTGGCTCCCGAAGGCTACAACATGCTGAAGAATGGTGACTTTGAGCAGGGCGGTGCCAACTGGACCCTGATCAACTCCAGCACCATCGCCACCTCTGTTGTGAGCGATCCCACCTCTTCTAACCAAGGTCTGGTGATGAAGACCGACGCCAACAACACCTCTGACGGTGGTTCCGGCAACGAGATGTTCTATCAGTCCGTTGCCAGTATGTCCCCCAACACCGATTACATTCTGAAGTTTAAGACTTACGTCTACTCCACCGCCTCTTCCTCTCCCGGTTTCTGGGTGACTCTGGGTACCAACGCTGTTACCTACAGCACCTCCAACGTCACCACCGGCGGTCTGGAAGTAAAGACGGTGTCCAGCTCCTCCAGCACCCGCGTGCGCTTCACTGCTACCAGTTCCAGCGCTCGTAACAAATGGTGCTCTGTGGAGATTCCCTTCAACTCCGGTGATATTTCCAACACCACCATTACCTTCTCCAACTACCGTGCCAACGCCGGTCAGTACTACTTCGATGATGTGTATCTGGTACGTGCCGACGGTACTGTTGAGCCCGGCCTGGAAGAGCCGGAGAACCCCGACACCCCCGCCAATCCCGATGCTCCCGTTGTGTCCGGCAACCTGGTCATTAACGGCACCTTCGAGACCGGTGATACCACCGGCTGGCACGCCAACCAGTCTACTACCGTAAACACCGAGGCTGCCAAGACCGGTAACTATGGTGCTTACCTGTCCGGCAAGGGCTCCTATGGCTCTCTGCTGTACACCACCGTTGACGCCGTTATCGGCAAGTCTTACGTGGTTACGATGTGGCTGAAGGTCAAGAGCGTAGGCGTCAACATCCAGGTCAAAGAGACCAACGATTCCGGCGCCTCTCTTGCCGGCAAGTGGTGTTCCGCTTCCAGCTATGCTGACTGGACTCAGATTAGTTTCGTGGTATCCCCCACCACCAACGCTCTGTTCATCAACATCTGCGGCGCCGGTAACGGCGAGTATGAGGTTGCCTATATCGATGACGTCTCCGTCACCGAAGCTCCTCTGATCAGCAACGGCGACTTTGAGGCCGGCGACCTGTCCAGCTGGGAGAAGTGGCAGTCCACCACCATCTCCGCCAACGCTGCCTATGAAGGCAACTACGGCGTTAACCTGAAGGGTAACGGCTCTTGGGGCGGTATGCTGAACCAGAATATGGCCGTCAAGAACGGCAAGACCTATGAGCTGTCTTTCTGGTACAAGATTAACGCCAACGGCTTCACCCTGCAGCTGCAGGGCGTACAGTCCGGCACCATGTATCAGAACAAGTCCATCAAGTCCCCCACCGGCACTTGGACCCAGTACACCACCACCGTCACCTCCAACGGTGACTCCGCCATCAAGCTGAACTTCAGCGGTATCGGCGGTAGTGGCTCTGCCAATGCCAGCCTGGCTGAGGATGTATACATCGACTCCATCACTCTGGTGGAGCAGAAGTCTGCTTCTTCCGATGGTTATATCATCAACGGTGACTTTGAGTATCGTGACTGGTCCACCCACTGGATCAACACCAACAACGCCTGTACCGTCTCTCTGGTAGAGGGTCACAACAGTTCTCAGGCCCTGAGCATCAAGGCCGGCACCTGGAACCAGGTTCGCCAGAAGATCACTGTTGAGCCCAACACCGACTATGAGCTGACCCTGTGGGCTAAGGACACCACCGACATCACCCTGATTCTGAAGACCGGTGTTACCGATCAGAACTATGCTCAGAGAAGCATTTCTGCCGGTTCTACTTGGACTCAGATTACCTATACCTTCAACTCCGGCGACAACAGCTCCCTGTACCTGGGCTTTATGGGTCAGGAGTCCGGCAACGGTGCCGCCACCATCGATGACCTTCGTCTGGTAGCTCTGAAGGATCCCTCCTTCGACGGCTACATCTACAACGGCGACTTCGAGACCGGCGTCTTCGGCAAATGGCAGAAGAACAACAGCTCTCTGTCCTCCATCTCCAATGAAGCTCACACCGGCATCTATTCTGCCTCTGTTAAGGGCGTTGGCGACTGGGGCGGTCATCTGCTGTATCAGACCATCACCCTGGAGGCCGGTAAGACCTATACCCTGTCCTTCTGGTATCTGCCCGTTTCCAACGGTGTCAACTACAAGCTGCGCACCACCGATGAGAGCGTCAGCTTCGACAGCCTGTATATGGATTCCAACAAGGTTGCCCAGTGGACCTACCACGAGGTAACCTTCGAGGCCGGTACCGCCACCGAAATCGAGATGACCTTCTCCGGTTCCGGCAAACAGAACGGTACCAATGACGAGGTTCTGATTGACGACGTCCGTCTGGTCAACCTGTCCGGTAGCGAGATGGATCGTGTCGAGATCACCACCCCCAAGGGTGCTTCTATCCGCGACGAGAACGATCTGCCCGCTCTGGCTTTCGGCTTCGATATGCTGGCTACCAACATCCAGATCGAGAATGGCAACCAGTACGTAGCCGGCACCGGTAACCTGAAGCTGTACAAGTACGCTGAGGTCATTGGTAACCTGAAGCGCTTCGGTGCTGTGGTCACCAACCTGGCCGCTGTGGGTACCGACGCCGACGCCTTTAAGTTGGATAGCGTCAACGGCTCCAACGTCATCGACGTTAACGCCAAGTACCTGCTGTCTCTGGATGACGATGCTCTCAGCTTTGCTGTGCGTATCCTGAACATCCCCGATGCAAACTTGGGCAACGAAATCTATGCCCGTCCCTACTACGTCTACGAGGTTGACGGCGAGGAGTTCACCATCTATGGTACCATCGCCAACAACAATTATCTGGCTGTTGAGGCCACCCGCCGCACCAAGCGTGTGCTGACCATTGGTGAGACCGATGGCTTTGAGACTTATCTGTACGACGTACTGAAGGATGCCGACTATGACCAGGTCATCCTGGGCAGCTACAACGACGGCGCCTATAAGAAGAACGACGACAACGGCAAGTGGGTCTCCGGCTCCATCGCTCAGGCCGACCTGATGGCCGACGAGCGTTGGCAGTACATCGTCGTCACCAACGATGCCGACCTGGCTTGGGCCAACGCCAACAAGCCCGCTGATGCTCAGGTGCTGTACTACGGCGACGACGTGGCCGTGGATACCGCTCTGGCTAACCTGGATACTGTTCTGGATGCCAGCGATGAGCAGGATGAGTACACCGCCGCTCTGACCTGGTTCCTGTCCCTGTCCGGCGGCGAGAGCCTGGAACTGGTCGACTATAATGCCAACTTCAGCGACAGCGACAACTACAATATGTATCGTGCCGCCGCACGTGCGTATGCTAACCCCAACAAGGTCTATGACCTGACCGAGACCGTACTGCTGTCCGGTTCCGACTTCCAGCCCAACACTTGGGAAAAGGGTATCGAAACCCTGCAGGGCCTGACCAATTCTGTGAAGGCCAACAGTGGCTACAGCTCCTTCGATGGTCTGCTGTTTGGTGGTGACTATACTCAGGCTCTGGGTAGTGACTTCGACTCCAGTAACGAGGGTCTGCACGTCCTTGAGAACGAGATCAGCAAGTCCGTCAACTTCGACAGACACTATGCCCAGGGTAACCACGACGCTGCCGGTATCGATCTGCTGGATCCCTACGGCAATAACGATCCCAAGGGCGCTCCCTATGGCGTGTTCCTGGTACACGAGGATAACTACAACGCCTATGGTGGTAGTGGTCAGCAGGTTGCTGCCGACCTGACCGCCTACTTCAACGAGAAGCTGGCTAATGGCTGGGGCAACAAGCCCATCTTCGTGGTCAGCCACCTGCCCCTGCACTACAACTATCGTACCATGAAGGACGGCGGTGCTAAGTCTGCTGCCTACATCATCGATGCGCTGAACAGTGCCAGCGAGGCCGGCCTGAACATCTTCTTCCTGATCTCTCACAACCACTCCGGCGGTTATGACGATTATCTGGGCGGTGCCGCTATCTACATTCCCAAGGGAGAATCCATCCTGGTTCCCGATGTCGCTAACTACAAGAATGCCCCCATCGAGACCGAACTGAAGTTCACCTATATGAACTGCGGTTACGTTGCTTACTACAACGATATGGGCGAGGGTGCTGACACCTCTCTGACCATGTGTACCTTCCGCATTCAGGAGAATGGCGACGTCATTGTCACCCGTTATGACAAGAACGGCGAGCATAACCTGAAGAGTGCCGGTGCTCTGTCCCCCTACGATCGTGACTACACCGAGTACACCGAAGCCGATGGCCGCGTATACGAGTCCTCTCGTATTGTTGGCGCCTATAAAGACGAGGAGTACGAGGACTAAGTAAAGTGATTTCACTTTATAGCTAACCCTAAGCCCCCTGCAACAGGCAATTCTGTTGCAGGGGGCTTTTTTCGGTATTTTTCTATATATAGGTATTAAAATACTATCCATTACTATATAGCTACTTGCTTTTTGGGTGTCTTTTTGCTATACTCAAAGGTGGCAAATTGCATAAAATTTTAATAAAAGGAGGAAAACACTATGCAAAACAACCTGCGCAAAGTATTGGCTGTGGTCCTGACCGTGGCCATGCTGTGCACCCTGCTGCCTCTGAGTTCTCTGGTTTCTGCCGCAAACGTAGATCTGCTGCAGAACGGTAACTTTGAGACCGGCAACGGTAACGGATGGAAGCTGGAAAGCGGTACGTCTGTTACCTCGTCCGAAAAACATGGCGGTAGCTATGCCATCAAGACCGCCAACACCAGCACCAAGTATCAGCTGATGATGCGTCAGACCTTCGACGTGAAGGCCAACACGGATTACGTCATCACCTTCTGGTACAAATATGCTGGCTCTAACAGCAGCCCCTCTTTCTACGCAATTGTGAAAGATGGTAACGAGAGCGTTACTCTGAACGACGACTACAGTCGTGTATCTCCTTCTGGTAGCGCCTGGACTAAGGTGTCCTACACCGTCAACTCCGGTGACTACACCACCTTGACCCTGGTGATGCAGAACCGCACCGCCAGCGACGGTGGCACCTACTACTTCGACGATTTCTCTTTTGTAGGTCCCGAGCCCGAAGTATTGCCCGATCAGCCCGCCAACCCCGTACCCGAGGTAAAGGGTAACCTGGTGGAGAACGGCAACTTTGAGACCGGTAACAAGACCGGTTGGGAAGTTCATCAGTCCTCTGCCATCTCTGCCGACGCTGCCTATACCGGCTACTACGGTATCAACCTGAAGGGTAACGGCGGCTGGGGCGGTATGCTGAACCAGACTGTACCGGTTACCGCCGATCAGAGCTATCAGGTATCTATGTGGATTAAGGCTGTTTCCAACGGCGTTAATGTCCAGATTAAGGACGGCAACACCAACGGCACTAAGCTGGGCGGCACCTGGTTCACCAAGACCGAGTGGACCTATCTGACCTACTCCGTCACCCCCACCACCAACGCCCTCTTCCTGAACTTCTGCGGCGGTGGTAACGGCGTTGCCGAAGATGTCTACGTGGACGACATCGTCGTCATCAAAGCTCCTCTGCTCACCAACGGTGACTTTGAGACCGGTGACAAGACCGGCTGGTCCTGCAACAGCGGTACCTCTGCCATTGTCACCGACGCCCATAGCGGCAACTATGCTCTGCAGCTGTCCAATCCCTCCGCTTGGGGCGAGGCTGCTGTGCGCACCATCGGCGTAAAGCCCAACACTCAGTATGAGATTTCCTGGTGGTCCAAGCGTGTATCCGGCACCGGCGCCTTCAACCTGATTGTGTGCCAGACCACTTCTCCCTGGACCAACTTTGAGCGTCTGTCCGGTGAAAACTGGATGAACAAATCCGCCGACAAGGGCTGGGTAAAGAACACCTGCGTGTACAACTCCGGTGACAACTCTCAGATGCTGATCAAGTTCACCTCTGAGGCTGCCAACGCCGGCACCATCCTCATCGATGATATCACTGTGGAAGAGCTGAAAGAGCCTGCCTTTGATGGTTATCTGTACAATGGTGACCTGGAGACCGGTAAGGCTTCTCCCTGGAACATCTCCCAGACCACCGAGGTCTCTGATGCTGCTGCCTGCAACGGCGAGTATGGCCTGCACCTGTCCGGTAACGGCGGTTGGGGCGGTTTTGCCTATCAGGACATCACCACCGTACCCGGTGAGAACTATTACTTCTACGGCTTCTTCAAGGCCAATGCTGCCGGCGCCAACATCCAAATTCTGGATCAGGCCTCCGGCAACAAGCTGATCTCCACCTATTTCAGCAAGACCGGCTGGAGCGTTGTCCAGCTGAAGTTCGTGGCCCAGGGCACCACCACCCGCATCAATATGTGCGGTAGCGGTACCGGCGTGGCTGAAAGCGTCTATGCTGACGATATGTTCGTAGTTCTGTCTGCTCCCAAGGGTTCTTCCTTTGACGGTTATATCTACAACGGCGACTTTGAGGCCGGCACCACCGTCAATTGGAACACCCACCAGCAGACCATCCTGTCCACCAAGGCTGCCTATGAAGGCTCTGCCGGCGTGGTTATGAAGGGCACCGGTTGGGGTGGTACCATCAACCAGACCTTCAACGTGGATATGGGCAACACCTATAAGGTAAGCTTCTGGTACAAGCCTATCTCTAACGGTATCAACATGCAGATTCTGAATGCTGCCGACAGCAGTAAGATCACCAGCGAATATCTGAGCACCAGCAAGGGTACCGACTGGATGCTGTATGAGAAGACCTTTAACGTGGGCTACACCACCAAGGTCACCCTGAACTTCTGCGGTAGCGGTAATTCCTCTGCCGACGAGATGTACATCGATAACGTCTCCATCGTCAACGTAAACGGTGAAGAGAACATCCGCAAGGAGAACACCAAGAACACCGGTGTCAGCGTCCGTGACGTGGCTGACAACAACCGTGGTCTGGCTTTCCGCTTCACTGTGGCTGCCAACGGCGTACAGGTTATAAAGCACAACCAGTATGTGCCCGGCACCGGTACCATTGACCTGTACAAGAACCGTCAGGCCATCGGCGCTCTGGTGCGTATGGGTGCTGTGGTCACCAACAAGGCTGACATCGGCGCCAACTACGATACCTTCACTCTGGATGCCGTTAACGGCACCTCTGTGATTGACGTCAACGCCCAGTACCTGATCGATCTGGAGGGCAATTCCTTCGGCTATGCCGTGCGTATCGTCAACATCCCCGAGGACAAGACCGGTACCGAGATCTATGCCCGCCCCTATTACGTCTATGACGTAAATGGCGAGGAGATTGTGGTGTACGGTGCTCTGGCTCACAACAACTACGCTGGCGTTACCGGCGAGCACAAGGCCATTAGCGTTCTGGCTATTGGCGACGACAGCTCTGCCGATGCTATGCAGGCTTACCTGGCCGGCATTCTGGAGAGTGCCGACTACGATAACGTAGTACTGGGTAGCCTGTCTGGCGACGACTATGCCCGCTATCAGTATGGCGAGTGGACCAACGCCGATGCCCAGTCTGCACTGGCTGAGGATTGGGATTACGTAATCGTTGATTCCGAGGATCAGGCCTATATCAATGAAGTGGATGCTGCCACCAATGATGCCGTTCTCTTCTGGGATAACGACGAGGATATGGCCCAGACCACTCTGAACAATGCCGAGGCCATCTACTCCTATACCGCTACCCAGAACTTTATCGGTACTGGCGTTGCTGCAAACGACAGCATCAAGGGGTATATCAATATGCTGGCTTGGTTTGCTGCCATCACCGGCGAGACCCTGGATCAGGCCGACTATTACCCCGCTGAGGTTGCCAACGACTATTACGACATCGCTCGTTCCGTAGCTCACGCTATGTACGATCCCTATGCGATTGCTGACCTGTCCGAGGTTGTTCTGCTGGCAGGTTCCGACTTCCAGCCCAAGAACAACGACGTGGCTGCCGGTCGTCGCACCGTAAGCAACATCTTGGGCGCTATGGCAGACGCCGGCTATGGTCTGTTCGACGGCTTTATGTCCGGCGGTGACTATTCCGGCGGCACTACTGCCGATCTGACCTCTGAAGGTCTGGCCGGTCTGGACGAGGAGATCTCTAAGGTTGTGTACAACAACAAGTTCTATTCTCAGGGTAACCACGATCCCGAGGCTACCGTGGGTCTGACCCAGCACGGCAACAACGATCCCTTCGGCGCTCCCTACGGCCTGTTCCTCATCAACGAGGATAACTACGCCGATACCGGTGCCGGCGGCGAGAACGTAGCCAAGGAACTGACCAACTACTTCGACGCTAAGATCAACGGCGGTTGGGGCAACAAGCCCATCTTCGTGGTCTGCCACGTGCCGCTGAACTTCTCTATGCGTACCGTATCCGGTCAGAATGCCCGTACCGCTATGCCCATCGTGGAGGCTCTGAATGAGGCCGGTGCTGCCGGTCTGAACATCATCTTCCTGTTCGGCCATAACCACTCCGGCGGTTACGATAACTACATCGGCGGTGGTTCTGTCTATCTGAAGAAGGGCGACACTATGCTGGTGCCCAGCTACATCGACTACACCACTCCCGAAGCTGTCACCCTGAACTTCACCTATATGACCGCTGGTTATATCGGCTACTACGGCTCCACCACCGGTGGCGCTGACGGTGCGCTGACCATGACCGTCTTCCGCATTCAGAAGGATGGCTCTGTCATCATCGGTCGTTACGATGAGAACGGCATCCACGCCCTGAAGGCTGCCGGTGTTAAGAACACCGAACGTGGCGATATCATGGAAGCTGACCCCACCGTATACGAGTCCTATCGTGTGGTTACTGCCACCGACGACCGTAAGTACGAGGACTAAAGCGATCTAGCTTTACACTCTAAGTTAAACACCCCTGCAACGGAAATTCCGTTGCAGGGGTTTTCATTTTTTATCATTTTTCGGTAAAAACTAGCATTTTGATAACAAAAACTCTTGATTTTCGTAGAAAAATGTATATAATGGGATATATCTTCAGATAGAGTTTTGCTTTTGTCACCCTATGGAGGTAACTATGAACGCAAGCATCCCCTCTCGTTTTATCTCTGCAGATCAGCGGTATATGTACCGGATGCAGAGCCCTTTTTTTCTAGCCATTGACGAGCGTATTGTCAACAGCCAATGGAACAGCCGCGAACTGCATTGGCACGACTATTTTGAGGTAGAGATCGTGCTCAGCGGTACCGGTATCCACCAGTATAACGGCACCAACTATCCCCTATCGGTAGGCTGTGCCTATCTGCTGACGCCTATGGACATCCACGCCCTTATCCCCGACCCCGGCACCGATCTACACGTAGTGCATCTGCGGTTTGATGAACAGGCCATTTTCGGCGAGGTGCGGGATCTGTTGCTCCAGCACAACCACGTACATTCGGTAAAACTGAATGAGAACGATTTTGATCGGTTATTAACCCAGCTAAACGAACTGCTCCACTGCTTTGAGGTAAACAATACCCAGAGCCTAAGCATTCAATTGATGCTCTCCTATCTGTGCCTACATATCATCCGCGAGAGCCCCCAAGAAGATACCCTAATGCCCGCCTATACCGCCACCAATCCGGTGGTGCATCAGACCCTGCAATACATCTTCTACAACTTCCGCAAGAAGATTACCATGCAGGAACTGGGCGAAAAGGCCCACGTATCCCCCAACCACCTGGCGCTACTGTTTAAACAGTCTACCGGCACCACCTGTATGCAGATGATTGCCGATCTGCGGTTGCAATACGCCACCAAACTGTTGGAGAATCCCAACCTGAATATCGAGACCATCTCGGCACAATCCGGTTTTTCGGCGGCTTCCTATTTCATTTCGGTATTCCGCAAGAAATACGGTATCACCCCGAAAGAGTACCAGAGCCAAAACAAGGTGCAAACCCTTGGTGTGGGTACCATTACCGAAATTGCCGAATCTTATGAATTTGTTTGATTAAAAAGGATCCTATCCTAAGGGATAGGAGCCTTTTGCATCTTATAAACAAATTGTTTCAAAGGGAAAATCCCCGGGTCAAATGACCGGGGGATTTTTTAGAACCGAATCAAGGATTATTCCTCGGGAGTGGCACTGGCTTTTTTGCGCTTTTTGATCAGCACCATTGCGCCAACACCACCGCCTGCCAACACAGCAGCCGTACCAGCACCGATGCCAACCCACAGCATAACCGTGGCGAATACATCGTTGCCCTCTTCAACGGGCTGAGTGGGCTCGGTGGGAGCCTCGGTGGGAGCCACAGTAGTAGTGGTCACCTCGGTGGGAACCGTTACAGGCTCGGTCTCGGTGGGCTCCTCCAGCGGGTAGTAGGGCTCGGTGGGAGCCTCGGTAGGAGCCTCGGTGGGAGCCTCGGTAGGAGCCTCGGTGGGCTCGGTAGTAGTCGTGGTGGTGGGCAACGGGATGAACTTATCGTTCACGTCGGCACCATCAGACTCCTTGAACAAACGCATGTTGTCCAGCAGGACCTCACCGCCATCGTCTACGATAGCGATACCAATGCGATCGTACACACCGGTGTTGAAGCTGGTACCAATGGTGTACCAACCGTCTCTACTGTTCTCCTCGTTGTAGTCGTAAGAGTCGAAGCTGATCTCCAGGAAGTTGAGCTTATCCTTCAACTTATCGTCGAACAGAACCAGCTTACCAAAACCATCCTGCAGAATCTTCAGGTCTACAACGAATACATACTGGGTATCCTTCTCAACGCTGATCCACTTAATGGTGGACAGAGCGGCACGGCTATCAGAAGCGGTGTACTTCATAGAAGTGCCATACTCATACTTGTTGTCAACAAAGGACAGAACACCATTTCTCCAGCCGTAGCTGTCAGCCCAGAAACCGGACTTATCCTTGGTATTGAAGTTGGGATCGGGAATCAAAGAATCCTTGTTAGCGCAAGCATAGTAGTCCATAGAATAGCTCAGGTTGATAGAACCCTTCATATTCTCGGACATATACTTGGTACCCTGACCAACGGCAAACAGAGCCATATCGTCGATGTACATCTGAGAATCGATACCGCTGATGGCAATACCAACCTTGGTGTTGCTACCGGTATTGAACTCGATGCTACGCAGGTGCCAATCGTCATCCCAAGCGGTGGGAACGATCTGGCGCTCACCATTCAGAATGGCGTAGCCGTCCATCTCCAGATAAGCACCGCTATCGTCCACAACACCGATGGTTGCATCACCGATGTTCTTGTCAGACAGGTACTTACCCTTCAGCCAGGTGGAGAATACGTAAGAGGTATCAGCCTCCAGCTCCAGCCAGAAGACCAGTTTGGTCTGCTCTTTCTTACCGGAGGTGTTGAAATACAGACTCTTTTTACCGAACTTGGTGGTCTTATCGTTCACAACAGACACAGTCTTGCCGGTGAAGCCATCCTGCCACTGACCGCCCTTAGCGTTCTCGAAGCTGGCGTTGTACAGCAGGTTGCTATCGGCATTGATGGGACGGTTGTTTACCACACCATAAGAAGTCATGTACATAGAGGTCTTAGGCGGCTCGGGAGGAACCACGGGATCGGTAGGCTCGGTGCCCTTAACGTACATGGCAACCTCGTCCAGCAGGAATACGCCGGCATCGTCGGCCTCGGGACCAAACTTGATGAACAGCTTGGTAGTCTTTCCAGACTTGAAGGTAAGACGATGCTCCTGCCACTCCTTATCGGTCTGGCTGAACCACTTCTGACCCTCGGTGGGATCAATGTTCTCATTGGTCTTGTTGATGGTATCGTAGTCCATCAGGAACATATCCCAAGCACCGGCACCGGACACACGACGAGTGTGCCAAATGATCACGTACTCGGTGTTAGGCTCAATCTTGACCACCTGGGTCAGAGCCTCGCCATAAGCCTTGTCAAAGTCCAGCTTAGCAGAAGCTTCACCGATGAAAGAATCCTTGGACAGGTCGGTCTTGCCAAACCAGTTCCAATCGTCCTTACCATTCTCGAAGCTACCGTTCTTGATCAGGTTGCCATCGGCAGGACCGGGCTCGTCGCCCTCTTTGGTCACGGTGATGTCATCGATCAAGATAACGCCGGAGTTAGCCTTTTCAGAGGTGAACTTAAACTTAACAGCCGCATTCTTTTCGGTGTTGATGATCACCTCATACTTAACCCAATCGCCGGAGGTCTCGTTCATCCAGTTCTGACCGTCACAAGAGTAGTTCACGTCAGAATCATTCATCAGAATCAGGTTGAAGGGACCAGTGCCGGATACGCGCTTGGCGTACCAAGTAATCACGTAAGTGCTGTTCTTGGAAACGTCAAAGGTCTGCAGAGCAGCCTCAGCCCAAGCAGTGGGGTTATCCAACTTCAAAGCCTTTTTGCCATTGCGGGCATCTTTACTTACGATGCTGGCAAAGCTCTTGTTCAGAGTCCAGCCCTCGTCACCCTTCTCGAAGTCACCGTTCTTGAACTCGCCATAGACGGGAACGTCGGGGCCATCGGGAATCTCGGGTTCTTCGGGCTCGTCGCCCTTCTTGAACATCTGGAAGTTATCATAGATACCGCCAGCAACAGCGTCATTACCCATAACGCTCAAGTAAATCTCGGTGTAGTCACCGGAGTTGAACTCCATAGAGGTAAATGCCCAGTTGGCACCGGAAGCCAAAACAGACTGTGCAATATTAACGCTATCGCCGCCGTCCTTAACCAGCAGGGCCATCTTGCTGGAGGACTTGTGCATTACCCAAACAACGTAGTCGGTCTTAGGCTCAACCTTAACCTTCTGACGGAAGTGGGTATACTCTTTGGCCTCAACCTTAACAGCGTTATCACTCTCGTAACCGTCAACGATGGTTACGGTGTTGCTGTTCCACAGGTTCTCCCAGCCATCCGTCTTACCGGTCTCAAAGTCACCGTTGGTGATGTAGCCATCGAAAGATGCCTTTTTCAGTGCGGTAACGGTGATGTCATCCACATAAGCATCTTCGGCAATGTTGTTACCGGCGCCACAGAAGTTGATGTAAATTGCCTCAGTAGCGGGAGTAACAATAAAGCTCTTCTGAGTCCACTTTTCGGCAGCCTTCTTTTCAATCCATTCGCCTGCCAGCACCTTGCCATTGCCATCGCCATCTTTAACCTGGAAGTTAATACCATTGGCATTAACCTTAACCCAGAAGGTGATCTCATAGCTGGTACCGGGCTTAGCAACGATACTCTGGTTGATCAAACCACCATAGGTACCGCCACCAACCAGGTGAGCACCATAGGAACCCTTGTGCTTGGCGCTCTTGGTAATCTTGCTAGACTGCCAAGTCTCCCAACCGGTGCTATCGCCGGTCTCGAAGTTACCGTTAACCAAGCTAGCAGAAGGTCCTACGGGAGGATTAACGGGGTTGTCGGGCTCATCAGGCTGATCAGGCTCGTCGGGAGTACCATTGGTTTCGTAGACAGTGATATCATCCAAATAAGCCTCTTCGGCCTTGCTGGCATCTGCCTCGCCGGAACCGCCAATACCACTGAAGTTCAGGAAGATGGCGTTGCCGGTGGGAGTAACCTTAAAGGTTTTCTTAGTCCAATTGGAAGCATCCGCTGCAAAAACGGTAGCCTTATCCAGCACAGCGGCGCTGCTATTGCCATCCTTAATCTGGATGTTGACGCCGTTCTTGATAACCTTAACCCAAATGGTAATCTCATATTTCTTACCGGCGGTGGCGGGGATGGTCTGGTTCATCAAACCGTTCCAGCTACCATTACCGATCAGGTGAGCACCATAAGAACCGTCGTGAGCGGAGTCGGCATCTACCTTAGTAGACTGCCAAGTCTCCCAGCCATCGGTGTTACCGGTCTCAAAGTCACCGTTGACAACCAAGTTTTCGGAAACAGGCACATCAGGAGTAGTCACCTCACAAACGGTGATATCGTCCAAATAAGCCTCTTCAGCCTTGCTGGCGTCAGCCTCACCGGAACCGCCAATACCGCTAAAGTTCAGGAAAATAGCGTTGCCGGAAGGAGTGACAGTAAAGGTTTTCTTAGTCCAGTCGGAAGCGTCAACAGCAAAGATAGTAGCCTTATCCAGCACAGCAGCGCTGCTATTGCCATCCTTAATCTGAACGTTGACGCCATTCTTGATAACCTTAACCCAAACGGTAATCTCATACTTCTTACCGGCGGTGGCGGGGATGGTCTGGTTCAGCAAACCATTCCAGCTACCATTACCGATCAGGTGAGCACCATAAGAACCGTCGTGAGCGGAGTCGGCATCCACCTTAGTAGACTGCCAAGTCTCCCAGCCATCGGTGTTACCAGTCTCAAAGTCACCATTGGTAACCAGATTGCTGGAAACAGGCTCATTACCGGAACCGCCACCAATCTTGGTCATAACGAAGTTATCCAGCAGAATGGTGCCGGCATCACCGGCAGCTTCAGAGGTCAACTTGATGAAGTAACTAGTTACATCCTTGGTTTTGATTACAATCTCATTCTTAACCCAATTACCTGAGGTCTCGTTCATCCAGTTCTTGCCGCTAACAATGTCAGCATTCGGCCAAGGAGATTCAGTGCCGCAAACAATCAGGTTGAAAGCACCGGTACCAGCTACACGCTTGGAATACCAGACGATCTTATAATCGGCGTTAGCCTCCAAGGTGACGGTCTGCAAAGCAGCCTCGCCATAGTAGGAGGGATTGGTCAAAGACAGAGCCTTTTCGCCGTCTTTGGCATCGGTGACGATCTCGTGAGAGCCACTATTGAATACCCAGTTGCTCTCACCATCTTCAAAGCTACCGTTGACAATTATATTGTCCACGTCAGCGTTAGCGTTCAGCAAAGCACCAACAGGGATCAAGGTGCAGAGAATCAGCAGAGAGGCCAGGAGAGCCAATGCTTTTTTCATATTCTTCATAAACATATTCTCTCCACCTCCTTAAATAATCTCATACAGCTCGATGCTGTCGATGTAGTAGTGTACGGGAACGCCCAGATAGCTAACTGCACGGAAGTCCAGACCCAGCTTGCCACTTGCGTTAGTCTTGAAGATGGCGCTGTCCTCTCTCCACTCGTTCTTGCTACCACGCAGCATATACAGAGCGGTCTCGGACTCGTCGTAGAGGTCACCCAGACCGGTACCCTCGCCCTTAGAATTCTGATAGCGCAGGAACAGGTAACCGGACATCTTGTTAACCTCATCGGACTCGTCATACTCAAACTCAGCATCGGGAGCGATCTTGTACTTCAGCACGATCTTGTAAGAGGTGTTGGGCTTAACGTCAACACCATCCAGGTGGATACCGGACCAGTCGCCGCCGCCGGAATTCTTCTTGAACTCCAGAACCTTCTTGCCACTGGGAGCATCCTTAACCTCGATAACCTTAGCGGTGTAGTTACCGCCCTCACCATTGGTACCGAACTCGGTCCAGCCTTCCAGGCCATCCTCGAAGTCGCAGTTGTAGTTAGCGAACAGGTTGACAGGAGGACCGGTAACAACGGCCTCGTTGGTGGGATCGGACTCGGCTACGTTACCATCATCGTCATAAGCGATCATCTTATACATAACGGTGGTGCCGTCGGGCTGCATATTGGCAACTTCCTCGTCAATATAGGTGCCCTTGAAGTTTACCTCGTACTCATAGGGATCCATACCCTTCTTCAGGGTCTTCCAGGTCTTACCGCCGTCCAGAGAACGGAGAATGCTCAAGGAAGTGGCCTGACGGGAAGAGATCCACTCTACCGTACCGGAACCCTTGTTACAGAACAGCACGTTCTTATCCAGGATCACGTCCTCGCCACGGTGTGCGGCACGATAGGACTCGGCATAGTAGTGAATGGTGTAAGCACCGGCGCGGAAATCGGTAGTGGACTTACCACCAGCGGTCAGCAGGTCGTAGACACCGCCGTAGCCCTGGTTGGACCAGCACCAATACATCCAGCCGGTATAACCCTCGTTGATGAAGTTATCACGGAACTGAACCTGCTTAATGGTCCACAGTTCGTCATCCACCACAACGCCATCGCCCAGACCGAACTCGGTAGCGATGATGGGAGCGGTGGCACGCATCTCGTCGATGCGCTGAGGAGTAGCGCTAACGGTGTACTGGTTACGGCCCACAAAATCGAAATCCAGGTCCTCGTACCAGGTCATATCGGAAGCGTTACCGGAGTTGGTGATAGATACGTGGGGCAATTCCTTGCGCACGGTATCGGTAATCGCTTTCATGAAGTACAGCATATCGTCTTTGGTTACGCCGTAGGTCTCACGCATATCGAAGTGGTTACCGATATCACTATCGTTGATCTCGTTCTCCAGCTCAACACCGGAAGAAATCATAATAACGGTCTCAGGGTACTCAGCCAGCACCTTGCACAGGGGCTTAACATAACGCTCGGCGTAATGGTCAGCCACCTCGGGGTTACCGTAAGCCTGAGCTACACGGTCCCAAACCATCTTGTTCTTGGGGTTATCGCCGATAACCTCGTTGAAAGAAGAGGTGTGGAAGCAAACACTCCACAGAACCGGCATACCGACCTCTTTACAGATGTCCAGCAGACGGCGTACGTTTTTGATGTACTCCTCTTTGATGCCCAGAACGTCGCCGTTCTTGTCATAGATGACACCCTCGCCATAGGGAGAACCCTCATAGCCCAGGATGTTGAAGCCCAAAGCCTTCAGGTTGTAGATCTCACGGTAGATGTTGATCTCGCCGTACTGATCGATACCAACCTGCATCCAGTTGTCGCTGCCCAAAACTTCAGCAGCCATATCGTTACCGGTCAGGCAGTGACCCAACCAAGAGTGACGGAACCAGGGATACCAGATACCCTCGATGTAACCGTCACGCTGCAGAATCTTCTCTACACCGTTGACGTCATCGCGCCAGGTCTGGACGGTAGCGCCGCCACCGGATACCATCACGGTACCCACAACACTGAACAGCAAGGCAATTGAGCACAGAATGGGCAGTATTACCTTAAAAGTGGTTCTACTCATCTCACTCATCCTTTCTTAATTATCCCAAAGCGGGACCTCGGCAAATCCGGGGTCCCGCCGGGAGCTTAAATCACTCGTTTATGAACAGTCTGTCGGAGATTAGCCCAACTCGCTCTCGATCTTAGCGATGTTAGACTCCAGAACGGAGGTCCAGGAATCCAGGTTGGTCTTAATCTTAGCCTTGGTGTCGGCCTCGTCCAGCAGAGAGTACTGGATGGAGTAAGCATCGTACTCACCGCCGTAGGTCAGAACACCAACGGAGTTGTAAGACTGGATGGTCTGATCCCACATCCAGTCCATGATCTCCCAGCACTCGGGATGCTTGGAATCATAGAACTTAGCCTTGATGGCGGGGATGTTGAACTCGTCCAGATAGTAACGCAGGTACCAAGCGGCAGCAGACAGAGTGTTGCCGGATACGCGAGTGGGGAAGCCCCAAACGGTACCGTCAGCAGCAGCGATGGTCTTGCCCTTGGGAGAGGGGAAGGGAACGACGCTCCAGTCGTCCTTCATGTTCTGGGGAACGTAGTTGGTGCGGCTAGCCTCAGCCTGCATCATGTAGGAACCAGCGCCCAGCATAGCAGCCTTGCCCTGGAAGAAGGGGGTCTGACCGGTGAAGGAGGTATCAACAACCTTGTGAGTGTTGATCATATCCCAGTTCCAGTTCCAAGCGTTCAGAACGCCGGAAGCGTTGATGTTGCTCTTCAGACCAGCCTTGGTGGACTTAACATAGTCCTCACCGGCGGACAGCATCCAGACGTACTGACCAACGTTGGTCAGACCGGACAGGCCGCGCTTAGCATCGGTACACTTCTTAGCAATCTCCAGGCAGGAATCCCAGTTCCACTTACCAGCCTTCCACAGCTGATAGGGATCTTCCTTAACGCCCTTGCTCTTCAGGATGTCCTTGTTGAAGAACATCACGTGGAAAGTACAGTTGGTGGAGGTCTTCAGGTTCAGACCGAAGTGCTCACCCTTGTAGCCGAACTGATCCATCAGGCTCAGAGCGAATACGTCGCCATCGGTGAAGTCCAGGCCACCCTCGATCTTCATGCCCTTCAGGGACTGCATCAAGCCACGGGTGATGGGCTGGGGATACCACTCGTTGATGATAGCGGCAATGGAGGGAGAGTTCTGAGCCATAACCTTAGCAGACAGGTTGGTCTGATACTTATCCATTGCAGCGGTCTCGTAAGAAACCTCGATACCGGTAGCATCCTTAAAGGCCTTAGCCTTATCGTCGTCGTCGCTAGCCTTGGTCCACCAGATCAGCATCTTGACCTTGGTGCCCTTCAGGGAAGCGGGAACCATCTCCAGCACGTTCTTACCAGCAGCCATGGTAGTGGTGGTGGTAGTAGCACCGGTAGTGGTGGTGGTGGTAGTGGTCTGACGCAGGCCGGCACCGGTGGTGGTGGAAGCAGCCTGAGTAGTAGTGGTAGAAGCCTCGGTAGAAGCCTCAGTGGAAGCCTCAGTAGAAGCCTCAGTGGAAGCCTCAGTGGTGGCCTCGGTAGTGGCCTCAGTGGTGGTGGATACGTCGCCATTAGCAGCGGGCTCCTCAGTCTTGCCACCGCAGCCGACCATAGTCAGCATCATAGCGGCAACGAGCAACAGGGCCAGCAGGCTCATTACGCGACTGGACTTTGCTGTTTTCATAGTGGTTTCCTCCTAAAATTAAAAATTTTTTAGAAACAAAATCATTAAAATCCCGGATGGCCAATCCGTCTATGCCCTTTTCTTGCACCTCCTTGTTCTAGCGTGTAGCAGATTTCGTTGGCTCTCTGAAGACAATATCAATGGGGCGAAAGCCAATCCAAACAGCATCGCAGCGCGGTAAGCGTACAGCCCTGGATGTGGGCCGAAATCGCAAATAAAAGCGCCGCTTTTAGTTGCCATAGGGACAAAAACCCACACTGATGCTATTCTGCATTATTATCATAACATAAGGGTCTGTTTTTTGCAAGACTTTTCGGCTAGAAAATGTGTCAAAATTTCACGATTTCTAGATAATTTTACTGGTGTTTTGGGGTGGCATTCTCTCAGTTGGAGAGTGTCAAAAAATTGACAATTTTTAGCCGGTTTTATCCCCTGCCCCATCGCCTGTTTTGGACCAAAAACAAAGAAAAAAGCTGTGGCAAAAGCCACAGCTTTTTAGCGTTATTTATTAGTGGCGCTGTCCTTTCAGCTCCGGGAGAGAAGGTTCTGCCATCGCAGCAGCAGTCTTCTCCTTTTTGGTAATGAAATACAGCATAAGACCGCCGACCATCGCCATCAACAAAGCTACAACGGAGAGAGACGGCAAGAAGCCAAACAGTTTGTACTCCGCATCATGATAACGCAAGAACTCGGTAACGACACGACCGCCACCGTAGAACAGCAGCAAATAAGCCAGTGCTCTGCCGTCATCCGGCAGACGGGGCTTGCTGTAATACCAATTCAGCAAGCGATAACGGAACTGCTTACCCTCCGGGGCGTAGCCACGACGGAGTATGCGCACCACCAGGAAAATCAAGATGCCCAGAGAGAGCAGACTCTCCACCCAACAAACTGGGAAGGTGTTGCCCTGGGCGTAGTGGGAATAGATACCCCAACTGCAATCAATGCCGTAGCAACAACCGGTGAAAGTGCAGCCGGAACGACCCACAAAATGCCAAGCGAGAGTAGAGATTGCGGCCAATTCACCGGACGTGCCGTCGGAGAGATTAAAGGCTTTATCGCACAACCAGCAAAAGACGGGCAACAGAATAAAGGCGTAGCCGATGTTATCCGTGCCAAAATAGTTATCCCAAGCAAAATCTCGACGATACCAGGTCACCAGATGCTGACCATAGACCAGGAACATCTTAACCAGATAGCCAATCACAAAGGTCTTCAAAGGGTTCAGGCGCTGACGCCAGGTGTACAGAAGGATAGCCAAATACATCAATATGGTGCAAACGGTGCCGGTACTATTGTACAAAGCACGACCCGGGTCGCCGCTGCTCACCGTCTGGATTTCTTGAAGCCACGCATTAAACATTTCCATAACGAAACCTCTTTTTACAAAAATACCCAAACGCCTTAAAAATCCCGGCCACGGAAACCGCGACCGGGATTTTTAGTCATTTAGTTGTAGGTTAATCCTCTAAACGAGAGATCAATCCCACTCCAGCCAACCGTCGTTGATATCCGGCACACCCACAGCGGAGTCGGAGTAGATATCACCGTAGACGGTGATCTGATTACCCTCGAACTCAAAGACATAGTAGGGACGAGCATAGATCTTGTCACCCTTATGGTCCTCGGGGATGTTGATAACACGCACTGCATAGAAGGACTCGGTGGCAGTGACGTTGTACAGTTTCTCGGCATTGATGTCGATAACCGTATTTTTGGCAGTGTCCAGATTGTTCAAGTTGAACTTAGACTCGTCCTCGCCAACCTCTTCTTTGTTGGTGATCACAGCGCCCATCTTAACCAGCTTGTACTGGTTGCCGTCCAGCAGAGCATCCACGGTAGCGTTGGTCAGGTCGCCAATGAACTTGTTGTTCTTGGTGACGCCGGTGGTCTTCAGAGCGAACTTGAAGGCCAGACCGTAGGTGCCGCCGTCGGTCTCCATACGGGACTTCTCGCCGCCGGTGTGCTTCAGAGAGGCAATAACCTCTTCAGCAGGCTCGGTGGTGATGGCGTCAGAGGTCTTGAAGAAGCGGAAGTCATCCAAATACAGCTCGGCAGAAGCGTGGTTACGCAGAACGATACCAATACGCTTGTAGTTGCCGGAGTTGAAGGAGAAGGTGTAGGTCTTCCAGCTGTTGCTGGCAGAACCCAGAGAGGGAGTGTGGAACACCTGAGGAGAATCGATGTTGTTATCGATAAACATCAGCTGGTTACCGGCAGCAGCCACACGATAGTCGAAGGACACGGTGTAGCTGGTGTTGGGCTCTACATAGATGAACTTGATGTAGTTATACAACTTGTTAGAGCCGGTGTTGGTACCCTTATAGTGCAGGGTGGTGCCATGGGCAGCATTCTGGGGATCCTTAGTGAACTCCATCATACCCAGGTTCCAACCGGAAGCCTTGGACCAGAAATCCTTGGCGGCAGAGCTGTTCATGTTACAGTCGGCAATCAGGTTCTTGTCAGACTCGCAGTACTTATTGGTGCTGGAGGTAGAACCGGTCAAAGTACCCTTCTGGTTACCGGAATAGGTAACACCGTTGGCCAGCAGGTGGATGGAGATATCGTCCACGTACATCTCAGAGGTCAGACCGTACATACCGATCTTGATGTTGGAGTTGTTCGCACCAACGTAGAAAGTAACGGAACGCAGGTGCCACTGGTTATCGGGGGTGGTGGAACGCAACTGAATCTCCTTGTTGGAGTAGTGACCGTCATAAGAACCTTCATAGGTCAGGAACTTACCGGTATCGCTGTCGATAACACCGATACTGGCCTTACCAACGTTGTTCTTAGACAGGTTGGGAGTACGCACCCAAGCAGAGAAGACGTACTCACCGGCGGTGGGACAGGTCACCTCGAACATAGACCAGGTGGTGGGAGCCACACTACCGCGATAATACTTCAGGTAAGCGCTACCGGAGTGAGCGCCGGCGGCATCGCCGGTCACACGAGAAACACCGTTGGTCAAGAAGCCGGAGGTGTTCCACTGAGCGTTGGTGGTGCCCTCAAAGCCGGGCTCCTTAACGTAGTTGTAGCTATCGGAAGAAGGACGGTTCTTCTCGGTGGCAAAACCGGTCAAAGAAGCCTTACCATGGGTACCCTCGTCACCGGCGTTAACAACAGACAGGGCGACGGTATCCAGATAGGAGTCACCGGAACCGACACCGGTGCCGATGAAACGAATCTTCAGGTACTTATTAGAACCGGTGGTGACGGTGTAGGTGAACTGCTTCCAGCTAGAGCCACCACAATCGACGGTAGCCTTAGACACCACGGATTCATTGCAGTTACCGGAAGTGGTACCCAGATCCAAAGAGTAGGTGAAACAAGCGACGTAAGCGCAGTCGGTCTTGGCGGCCTTTGCATAGAAAGAGAAGGTGTAGGTGGCGTTGGTGTTGACAGGCACAACCTGGGTCAACTGGGTAGCATCCTTGTGGGAACTATCCTTAGAAATCTGAACGCCCTTACCGCTCTGACCGGATACACCCAAGGTGTTACCCCAATCACGCACGTCCCAACCGTCAGCTTTCCAAGCGGTCTGACCGCTGCTACCGGTGTAGGAAGAGTAGGAATCGAAGCCACCATTGGTCACTTCGCCAGCGGCGGCAGCGTCAATGGGGGTGTTGATGCTGATAAAGGAGGGCAGCATAACGGCTACCATCACAGCAACCAAGAGGACGGAACAAACTTTTCTAAAATGTTTCATAATTCAGTTCCTCCTCTCAATTAGTAAGTCCACACGTTGGTGTAGTCAGTCTTGTTATTTACAGTGATACGATACTGCACGGTGCCACTGGTAACAGGGCTGGGATCGGTCATGCAGTAACGGTAGCTACCGGTGTTGGAATCGATAGAAACAGAACCGGAAACCTGAGTCCAAGAACCGCCATTGACAGAACGCTCTACCTTGTAGGTGGTCACACCCTTGGGCTGAATCCAATAGACCTTACCGTTCAGGCTGGTGGTAGAGGTGGTCTTGGTACCGGAAGAATTGGTGATGTTATAGGTCATAGACTGACCGCAGAAGTAGAGAGCAGAGGGCTTACCAGTGGTGTTCTTAGAGCTGTCGCCCAGAGCATTCATCTTGGTCTCGGCCCAATAGTAGCCCTCCCAAGCACCCTTACGCAGATCGTAGGGAGTGGTAGCGCCCTGCTTGGTCATCTGGTTACCGGAGGGACCCTCATTAGCCTTAAAGGTAGGCTCGTAAGCCCACTGGAAGAAGCCACTGTAACCGGCATCCAGATACTTCTGACGCTTACCGGTGATGGTCTCGGCCCAAACGTCCTCGGTCTGGGTGCTGTTACCCAAACCATACTCGCCGGCCAGCAGAGGACCGGTAGCCCAAGCCTCAGTAACAGAGGAAGAGGGGTTGGTGCCGGAAGAATACTGGTTACGACCGGGCATATCCAGAATAGCATCGCCGTACATAGCGTACTGGTCGGCGTTGTCGGCGCAGGTAGTGGGCATATCGGGCAGAACCTCTTTGACCATCTTACCAATTTGAGCGTGGAAGTACATGGACAGTTCCTGGGTTACACCGTACTGCTCACGAGAACCCTCCTTGAACTTGTCGCCGGCCTCAGAGTCGTTGATCTCGTTGAAGGTCTCATCGGCGATACCGCACATCACGACCACGTCACGGTACTCACCCAGAACCTGCATAACGGGCTTAACGAAGTTCTCGGCATAGGAATCGGCATAAGCCTTGTTGCCCTTAACCTGGTCGATACGATAGTGCATATCCAAGCTGGCGTACTCCGGCACTGCGGAAGAGTGGAAGTGGATGTACCAGCAGACAGGCATATTGACCTTACGGCAGATGTCCAGCAGACGACGAATATTCTTCAGATAATCGTCACGGACACCGGTGCACTCCCAAGTGTTGGTGTCGTTAACGCGACCCTCGGCCCAGGGAGAACCGGCATAAGCCAGCATATTGTAGCCCAGAGCACGCAGGTTGAAGATCTCCTGCTCCAGCTGGGTGTTGTTATAGTTGTCAATACCGATCTGGGTCATAACCTGCCAATAGTCCTTGGTGGTGCCATCGGCCAAAGTCCAGCTATCGTTATTCTCCATATCGGGGTTAGCAGCCAGAGAGCTACCCAACCAAGAGTGGGTCAGCCAGGGCAGCCAAACGCCCTCGATGTAGCCGTCCACCTTCAGGATGTCCCAGGCGGTAACGATGCCATCGTTGGCCTTACCGGTCTGGATGGTGCCGTTCCAAGAGTCGACATCGTACTTGTTCAGGATCTCGGTGGCCTTAGCCTCATCAGCGGCAGTACCGACGATGCTCATCATACCAAAGGCGCTGACAAACAGAGCCACGGCACAGAGAACCGGCAACAGAACTTTTTTCGCGATTCTACGCATGTGTTTCACGCTTCCTCTCAAAAAGATATTTTTTGCGGTGGCCACCCGCAGGCGCCATCCGCTGTCTTATGGGATTTTTGCCCTTTTCCGCGGCAAAAGCTCGGTATCTGTTGTATCGTGATTTGATAACACAGATATGTGGGTATTCTATCAGCCCATAATACAACACATTGTTATCATACCAAATGATTTTGTAAAATGCAATCCTTTTTTATATAAAAAGTTGAAAAATGATGAAGTTTTTTTGAAATTTCTGTATTTTATATAAAAACCATCTCGGAAAGTAAAAAAACAGCCGACCATAATGGTCGGCTGTTTGTAAAATTTTAGAATCGGCAACGATCGTTGTGGTTGTAGCGCAGAGGCAAGCCCTCACGATACAGGTGGGAATCGTTGGACAGGGACATTACACGAGGAACCACGTTGCCATAGCGGTCAGGGTGGAAATCGATGGCGGTAAAGGCGCTGTGGCACATATCGAAACGAGTGGCAAAAATGGGGTACGGGATATCCAGCAGACAGCTCATAAACACGGTGCTGCAGCCCTGGTGGGCAAATAGCGCCACACGGTCGTCGTTATCCCGTGTCGGCTTGTAAATACCGGTATAGCGGTCGTGCTCATAGCCCAATTCGGCAAAGAGCTCGTCCACGCCCTCGTACATAGCCTGTACGCCGTGCTCGAAGGTGTATTCTGCCAGTTTGGGGTGCTTGTACCAGTCGTGCCCCATAGCCACCACCTCGGGGTCCAGCAACAATTTACGGGTGTCCTTGTGGTTCCAGGCCCAGTCCTGATCGGGATGAGGCCACTCCCCTATCATAAAATCTTTGGCGATATTGGCCTCATTACAGAACTCCAACAATTTCGGCTCTTTGCCCATAATGTCGCAGGTGGGCTTACCGGTCAAAATCGCCCGATTGGAGGTGGAAGCATACACCTTATTAACGCCGTGCATACACAGACGCTTGGCCACCGCCTCTGCCTGGCGCTCACCCAAGGGGGTCAGGCTGTCGGGGTTGTAGATCGGGTCACCATGGCGAACATAAAAGAAAATCATTGTGAGTTCCTCCTTGCTTTGTAATTAGAATCATTATACCGCAAGAATCGGGGGTTTTCATTATAAAATCCACCCTTGTCATAGTAAAATATCACGATTTCCGTAAAATGGATGCAAAAATGCCCCTGCCGAAGCAGGGGCATTTTTAATGCAAATTACTGATGATTGTTCTTCAGGTAGTCCAGAACCTCATCCAAAGTGGTGAAGGCCAGAGCCACATAAGTATCAGCAGCGCCGTAGTAGATGGCGATACGACCGGTATCGGCATCAGCCAGGCAAGCGCAGGGGAAGCAAACGTTGGGAACAAAGCCAACGGTCTCGTAATCCATCTCGGGAGTGATCAGGTACTCACGGCTGCGATAGATAACCTTGGAGGGATCGTCCAGTTCGCACAGCATAGCGCCGAAGGAGTATACGAAACCATTACAGGTGTTGATAACGCCGTGGTAGAATACCAGCCAGCCCTCGTCGGTCTCGATCGGAACGTTACCGGCGCCGATCTTAGTGGACTCCCACCAAATGTTGGTGCCACGAGCCATTACGTGCTTGTGGTTGCCCCAGTATACCAGGTCGGGAGACTCGGACAGCCAAATGTCACCGAAAGGAGTATGGCCATCGTCAGAGGGACGGTTGAACATCAGGTACTTGCCGTTAACCTTACGGGGGAAGGGAACACCGTTACGGTTGAAGGGCAGGGTAACGTTGGGCAGACGGGTGAAGTTCTTGAAGTCGGTGGTCTTACCCAGACCCAGAACGGGGCCACCCTGCTCGGTGCACCACATTACGTAGTAAGCATCCTCAATCCAGGTTACACGAGGATCGTAGTAGTACATAGAGGTGAAGGGCTCGCCGTTCTCATCACGCCAGTCGATGGCCTCAGGCTCGATCTCCCAGTTGATACCATCCTTGGAGTGGCCTACGTGCAGGTTGGGGGTGGTGATGGTGGTATCGGCACGGAACACACCGATAAACTCATCGCCCCACGGCACAACAGCGCTGTTGAACACACGCTGGCAGCCTTTAGCGGGGTTGCGCTTGATGATGGGGTTGGCATCGTAACGCCATACGACGTCGCTGCTGCCTTCAGGACGATCCTGCCAGGGGATGTTGGGCAAGGAAACACCATTGATAATCTTAGCCATAATAATTACTCCTTATATGTTTATTTTAAAAACCAATACAATTAACCAACGATACCGACGCGATCGATGCTCTGTACGAACTTACGCTGCAGAACCATGTACAACAGCATCATGGGAGCGATGAACAGCAAGCAGGCTGCCATACGAGCCATACGGGTGTCACCGCCATTGTTCTTTGCGGAATCGGAGAAGCGCTCCAGCATAACCGCCAGAGTGGGATTGCCCTGCAGATACATACCGGCCTGATAGCTCTCATTCCAGTGCCAAATGCAGGAGAAAATGGTAACGGTCAGGAATACTACGCCGGAGGAAGGCAGGATAACCGACAGGAAGGTGCGGAAAGGACCGGCACCGTCCACGTAGGCAGCCTCTTCCAACTCACGGGGCAGACCCTCAAAGAACTTACGATAGATGAAGATGAACAAACCGGAACGGATACCCACTGCAAACAGAGAAGGCAGATAGAAGGTAGCCGCGGTATTCAGCAGCATCGGACGCAGGTCGATACCCAGGCCCTCGTTCCAACCAAAGGATGCGGTCAGCTGACGGATGCCATCACCAATGCTCAGAATATCAAAGTGAGAATAGTTCAGGAACATGGGGATGATCAGCATCTGGGTGGGCACCATGATGGTGATGAGCACCAGGAAGAACAGAATGTTCTTCTCTCTAAACTCGAAACGGGCAAAACCGTAAGCGACCACAGCGCAGGTAAACACCTCGATCAAGGCGCTGACCAGCATGATCCATACAGAGTTCCAGCCGGCGTTCAGATAATCCAGAGAAGTCCAAGCGATGTCGAAGTTCGCAGACGTAAACTGAGAAGGAATCCATACAACGCTGGGGTTGAACTCGTCCACTGCGGGACGGACAGAGTAGCTGATCATATAAATCAGCTGGAAAAGAACCACGTAACTCAGTGCCAGCAAGAAGAAGTACCGAACAAAGGAGATAACAATGTTCAGACCCCGCTTTTTCATCAGCAGGATAGACTGGGCTTTTTCGGCTTCAGTTTTATTCTTAAACATTCTTCATCACCTCTCTCAAGTAGACCACTTCGAGAACACGAACTTCTGCAGCAGCAGAACAGCCACGCCCAGAATCAAACCAACCAGAGCGAAGTACACCCACAACATAGCGGAACTCTCATCGTAGAGGTTCTGCTTCATAGCGGCGTAACCCTGGTTGATAACCAGGTTGGTGGAATCCGTGAAAATCTCAATTGCTGTGAAAATCATAACCAGAATGGTGGTACCGCTCAGCATGGGGAAGGTAACATACCAGAACTCTTCCCACTTGTTAGCGCCCTCAACACGGCAAACCTCGTACAGCTGCTCGGGGATGGACTGCAGACCGGAAATGAACAGAACGATCTGCACACCGCAATCCCAGAACAGGTCGAAGATCTGGTTAACGAAGCCAACCAAGAACTCGGTAATCTCAGTGGACAGGTGCATACCCTCCAGAATGGCGGTAACATCCACACCGCTACCGGCCATCTCTGCGCCACCACGCATGCTGGCAGCAGAAGCGTCGCCCTGGATGTAGGTCATAACCACACCGGTAGCCACGATAACCGGCAGGAAGAAAATGGAACGGAACACAATTCTTCCTTTAAACTTCTGGTTCAGCAATACGCCCACGATCAAGCTCAGTGCCACAACCAGAGGAATGGAATAGGTGAACGAAGTCAAGGACTCGATCAGGTTGTCAACAAACTTGGAGTTGACGAAGAAAATACGATACAGGTTATCAAAACCGACCCAGGTGGTATCGAAGTTGAATTCACCGATATCTACCTTAGAGAATACGAAGGTCAGCGACTGAATCAGGGGGATCATAAAGAAGATAACAAAACCAATCTCCCAAGGCAGGATGAACAACCGGCCGTACATTCTTTTTCTTTGACTAAAGTCTCTTAAAGATTTTTTCATGGTGTAATCATCCTCCTTTCATCAGCCGTATACAAAGCTCTGTGCGGGAATCTCGCCCAAGGGGCAACGCACGGCTTTGTTGGTGTAGTTAACGTAAACGGTCACGCCATTCTCAAACACGGTGGTGGAAACGCCATTCTCCTCCGTGTACTGAACGATGGCCTGGTTACCCACCTTCTTGTGCAGGTCAGCGCTCTCATTCACCATAGTAGCGATATCGTTTTTCCAAGCGGAATAACGGCTGGTGATGTAAGCGGTATCCTGTTCAAACTGCACAGAATCGTGGGTGGTATCGCACAGGGTAAACTGCAGGGTCAGACCGGTGGCCACAGCCTGCAGATAGGCGTTGCGGGTGTTAGCGGCGGTGTTGATGGCGATAGAGGTCATACTCTTATAGCCCTGGAACACCAGCGCATAGAAGGGAATCTCCTTGCTCAGGATAGCCTGCTTGGAAGAAGACATGGGAATCTCGGTGATGTAGTCGGCATTCAGGGCTGCATAATCGTTAGCCTTGTTAGCCACTACGGTCAGACCGTTCTGATCGCACTGGATCAGAGCGTTAGCCACGTCGGTATCCATATCCGACATAGAAGCATAGGTAGCCTTCTTGCGATAATCGGAATAGGAAATATTGCTCAGAGAACCCAGAGAGATGGCGGTGGCATTCTGCTTTTTAGCAGAAGCAATAGCCTTGCTGACGGCCTCGGCCAGACGGCCACGAGCCAGCAGGTACCAAACGTTGCCGTCCTCTTCTTCAACAGCGGTGTTCAGTACGTAGTTCTTCAGCTTAGCGTCCAGCTTGGACAAGCTGAGAGAAGCGGCATTGTTCACGGTAAAGCCGTTGCCACCCTTCTGGAACTTAGCCAGTTCGAAGTCCAGAGCCATAACCACGTTATTGGCAGCGGTATACTCACGCAGAGCATTCCAATCTTTCTTGCTGCCAACCTTGCCGGACAGCTTAAAGCCGCCGCCCACAGTGGTGTTGGCCAGACCGCCCTGACCATAACCCAGCAGGTTAATCAGCAGAGTGTCCTCCCCTACCAGTGCCTTCAGCTCCTCGGTGATGGCCTTGGTCTGCTTCAGGGTGGTGGTAGCGGTATCGTTCTCATAAGGGATACCGAAGAAAGACTTCTTAGTCTGGGTAGCACCCAGGAAGTTGACGGACAGAGCGGGAACGTTCTCGGGACGCTCCTGCAGATAACCGTTAGCCTGGAGATGCTGACGATAGCGGTTAGCCATACCTACGTAGGTAACGTCGCCGGTCAGAGGCATATACTCCACAGACAGCTCCTTGTAATTTACAATCTGGTCGCTGTAAGTGGTGGATACGTTCTCCTGCTGGCTCTGTGCGTTATCGTACAGAATCTCTTCCTCACCACGGATGCGGAAGGAAGCGTAAGCGGCAGCATAACCGATCTCGTAATCACCGGTGGTAGCGTTGATGTAAGCGCAGGAAGCACCCTGGGTGATGATACCCAGCATACCGTTGTCACGGTCCTTAGCGCCAAACACCGGCAGATAAGCCTGGTCGTAGTCCTCTTTCAGCATGGTGACCGGCTCGGACAGGTCTCTGCCGTACACAGCCTCTTTGTAGGACTTGGCTTCGGCCAAGGTCTTGGCGTTGATCAAGGCGCCACCGCCGGAGGGAACCATCAGATAAGAATCGGTATCGAGGGTAGCGGCTGCAGCATAGGGCAGCACGGAAATCTCAAACACCTTATTCTTGTTCTCCTGAATGCGGTCCATGGGGATGTTGGCACGGATACCGGACTCGGTCAGAGTCAACTCCAGAGAAACCGCAATCTCAACGTCAGTGAAATAATAGGTGATGCGGACACCGTTTTCGATGGCCTCGCTGACAACAGAGCCATCGGTGATAGCATCCTCATAGCCGCTCACATAGGCAACGTTCTTGACGTTGGTATCCTCATCGGTCTTAACATAGCTGACCGAAATGGGAGCGTACATCTGAGAATCTGCATAATAGTTATCCGGCATAGCCGCATAATAGTCGTAGGGAGTGGTGCCGTACCACTTGTTGTTTACCTTATCAAACAACAGAGCGCACTGGGCACCGTCGTCCCACAACAGCCGGAAATTGTTGTTTTCAGCGATGACACCGTCGCCGTTGGGGCCATAATAGCGCACAGCGGGGTCAAACTCGCCGGTATAGTCCAAAGTGACTTTGGCTACTGCATTACTGCATCCGGTTAACACCATCGGCAATAAGAGCAACAGCGCTAAGCACAGACAAACTGTTCTACGTTTAAACATAAACATTCGCTCTCCTTTCTTTGCCGATTAGCGTAACATCAACTCGTCGACAACGCCGACGATGAAGAAAATGAACTGCTGGCTCAACAGAACCACCGAGAAGATAACAAAAGCGGCCAACAACATACAAGCCACGCACAGCACTGCCATACCCATGGCCTTGAAGAAGGTGTACTCGTGTACAACCGTCATACCAATGAGCAGCAACAGCACGGTGTAGATAGCCATAATGGCGCTAATGATGGTGAAGGTGGAGGTGTCGGTAGCGGGAATCAAGTGAGATGCCGCCGTGAAGATGACCGAGTAAATGATCATGGGAGCCATACTGTATGCAGACATACAGAAGATGTCCTTCAGAGAACCCTTACCTTCATTCAGGATGCAGATGCCCCAGTTAACGATAACCCACAGGAGCAGCACACCCACTGTGCCGATCAGGGTGAACAGCGCATTGTAAGTAGAGGTGTCGGTCAGCACGTACATAAAGCCGCCGTACAGGTCCTCGGATACGCTGCTCAGATAGAACAGCACGATAAACAGGATGGCCAGACGGATAGAACCGGTCTTTTGATAACGCAGGGACTGGAATGCCTGGAAGGGATGCAGCGGCACGGACAGAGCCGTTCTCAGCTTCTCGTTCTTGATCTCAAAGATCTTGCGCTTCTTGGACAGCACCAGCAGAGCGGCGATACCGCCAACAGCTGCCAAGCACAGCAAGAAGATCCACCAGAAGTTGACGCTGATCCAATCCTTCTGGATAACCTCATAAGCCTGAGAGTAGGTCTGCTGGTCATTACCCTGCTCGGCGTACTCCATGGTGTCTCTGTACAGCTCCAGAGCGGTATCCATATCGCCGGCAGACTTAGCGGCGTTGGCCTGAGCCAACAGGGACTTAGCAATACCCTCGTAGGCACGCTGATTGTTCTCATCCAGCTTCAGAACCTGTTCCCAAATGGGCTGGGCCTGGCTGTATTCGCCGGCCATGGTGAGGATATCGGCCTCTTTGAACAGCTTACCATACTCAGTCAGTTTGAATACGGTCACGTTCTTAGCGGCGAAGTCCAGCACGTACAGAGAGTCGCTGCTGGTAGCAACAGCCTCGGGAGTGGTAAAGGTACCAACCTGGTCACCACCGCCGAAACCGGTACCGAACACGCTGATAACACGGCACTCTTCGTCGTACATAAAGACACGACCACGTACCTTATCAATGGAATAGATAAAGCCTTCAGGATCCAGAGCAATGCCCTGCAAGCTCTGAATGTACTGATAGTGCTTGTGCCAATAAGCGGCGGGAGTCTCACCGAAGTTGGTCAGGTCACCGCTGCTGTTGGAGAAACCGAACTTATAGTTCAGGGTCTGGCTACCACTCAGGCCCAGACGCTTGATCTGGCCATAGTTGGCAGAAGACAGGGTGTACAGCATACCGTCAGAATCGATGGCGATATCCACGATTTCGGCAGGCAGTTTCTTCTGGGATACGGCGTTCTTCTCGTTGGTCATAAACAGACTGGTGACCCACTCTTTAACCGTGTCCATCACGTTCTGCTCAACCTTATAAGAGCCGTGGAAGCCCATGAAATTGTAATCCTTATCGTACACCAGCATACCATAGTAGCATGCCTTAGCCACCACGTACAGATAGCCCTTGCTATCCATCATAATACGGGAAGGCATAAACTCCAGATCCTCCGGCACACCGATGTCGGTGGGCTTGGTGAGGGTGTGGATCAACTTACCGGATGCATCGGTAATCAGCAAACGGTAGTTTTCGGTGTCAGCAATGTAAATCTTGTTGTCGTCAGACACGTACACGCCGGTAGCCTTGGTGTAATCCAGAGCGCCGTCGGCGGACTCGATCTGACCAATGATACCGCCCTTACCGTAGTTGGTGTTCAGGGTGAAGTCGTCGGTGTTCACAGCCAGGATGCGGCTATTGCCACCATCCAAAATGAACAGAGTCTTACCATCCTTAGACAAACACACGTGGGTCGGATCATTCATAGCTTCGATGCCCAGAGAGTCACCGGTAATCTGGGCTTCTGCCTCATACATAGGACGCATGGGAACAGCCTCAAAACGGCTGGGACCTTCCCAATACGTATAGGAATAATACGGAACATCCTCAACATCCGCTGCCGAAGCAACCATACCGCACAGCATCAGCAGTGCCATGGTCAAGGCAAGGATGCGCCATGCCATCTTGGCAGGCTTTTTGATGTTTTTCAGTATCATCCTGCAATCCCCCTTTCAATTCGTATCATACTACTCATATTTTAATCCTTCATACCGGCCGAGCTCATGGTCTCCATAACGTTGGACTGGGAAACCAGATAAACGGCAATCGGAGGTATCATCAGCAGCACCGTAGCCGCCATCACGCTACCGGAACGGGCGATACCGCTGGCAGCAATCTGGTTCATAGCAACGGGCAAAGTCTTCAGACTTTCGCTGAAGATGGTGCCGCTGGGCTGGATTGCCCAAGCGTCACGGAATGCGAACAGGGCCAGGGTCAGCCACGCCGGTTTTACCAGGGGCATCACCAAACGCCAGAAAATACGGTAGTATCCGGCGCCATCCAACAGCGCCGCTTCCATCAGAGCCTTAGGAATACTGACGTCCATATACTGCTTCATCAGGAAGACACCGGTGGTGGATTGCAGAGCCGGCAGGATATATACCCAATATGTATCGATAATGCCCAACTTGGAGAAAATCAGATACTGGGGAATACCCAGGGTATAGCCGTTGAACAACAAAGCCACCTGAACAGACCAGAACACCACGGAGATGAACTTGCTCTTGCAGAAAGACAGAGAGAAGGATGCCATACCGGCGATAATGATATGGCCCACCGTGATGGCCACACTGATAAACAAGCTGTTAAAAGCGTAGCGAGAGAAGGGAACCTGCAGGTTATCCAGCAGACTGGGCAGAACCAAGTAGTTCTGCAGGGTGGGTCGAGTCACGTAGAACTTAGGCGGGAAGGCCATCAACTCGTCCAGAGGCTTGAAAGAGGTCATCACCGAGTAAATCAGAGGCAAGACCATGAACAAGCCGGCCAACAACAGGAAAGACACAAACAAGACGTTGGCTGCACGAGAACGGGTAAAGCGTTTGTAACTCTTTTTCTTAGCGACTTTCATTCGCAATTTTTTCTGTTTTTCCATTACGCTCTCCCCTCCTTATTCCTTATCTATTAACAATCGTCCCAGACCTAGACGGACGATCATCATCATTGCAAACAGGAACACCGACAGAGCCGATGCATAACCCATGTCGAAACGAATGGTACCAACGTCAGTGATGTGGGTCAAAATCGTTTCGGTAGAGTGGTTAACGCTGGGGAAGCCGGTCAGAGTGGTAGCCACCGCACTGATAGAGAAGGTGGACTGCACCTGCATAACCGCCGAGAACAGCAAAATGCTCTTCATAGAAGGAATGGTGATGTACCACAGCTCGGCCCAACGGTTGCGGATACCGTCGATGGCACCCGCCTCGTACATCGCCTCGTCCACGTTGTTCAGACCGGCGATGTTTGCCAGGAAGGAGATACCCATACTCATCCACAACTGGACGATCATAACAATCCAGAATGCGTAAGTAGGATCACGGAACCACACGACAGGCTCGGTGATCAGGTTCATGGACAGCAACAGACTGTTGATGTAACCGTAGCTATCACCGGAGAACATAATCTGCCAAATGAAGTAACCGTTACCCACCAGAGCGGGAGAATAGAACAGGAAGGACAGCACACTGCGGGTCTTGGGACCGAACTCGTTGATCATCCATGCCAGCAAGAAAGCCAGGGCAAAGCTGATAGGACCGGTCACCAACGCAAACTTCAGTGTGTTGGCCACAGCGATGGGGAACTCGTAGTCGTTAACGAACATCTTCAGGTAGTTGGCCAAGCCGGTAAAGGTAGGCGTGTTAACTACGTCGTAATCGAAGAAGCTCAGAACCACAGAGTAAGCAATAGGAATAATAGTAAATACCAGGAACAGAATCAGGAAGGGCAGCAGCAACACCACATAAGGCGTCCGCAATGCGTCCTGAGAAAAAGATACCTTTTTCTGCTTCAGACGACCCTTTGCATCTACTTTTGTGCTCATTCGTCAGCCCCCTCCTTTACATCGTCTTTTTTATACTGATTGATCTTGGTGGTGATCTCCACGTCAGCAACCTCGCCCCACTTCTTCATCATATCCTTGGGGTTGGCGTTCATGGACAGCACGTTCCAGAAAGCCTGGTCAACGGCACGGGCAACGTAGTAGCCACCGGGGATCTCGGCAACCTCTTCCACATTGTTCCACTGACGCTCCAGAGTCTTATTGGCACCCTTACCCCAGTCCAGAGACAGGGTAGCGGCCATATTCGCAGAGGTATAACGACCGGCAACGCCCAGAATGGACTCGATGTCCAAAGCGTAACGGTACTGGGTATCCTCGCGCATCCACCACTTCAGCAGCTCCCAAGCCTCTTCCTTGTGCTCGGACAGCTCCAGAATCATACAGGCATTACCGAAGCCGGCCTGGGTGCGATCGATGGTGCCATCCTCACGCAGAGTGCCGGGGATCTCAGCCATATCCCACTTACCCTTGATTTCAGGGGCAGCAGCGGACAGAGCAGAGTACTGACCGTAGGACTGGATAGCCATGGGCACCAGACCGATACGGAAACGGTTGAAGAAGTTGTATTCCTTAGGCAGGTTATACTTGGTATAGTAATCGGTCCAATCCTCGAAGGTCTGCATAACGTCAACCTCGGTGAAAGAAGTACCGGTGTTGGTGGAGTTATACAGGGACAGATCCTTCTGCAGCAGCAGAGTGGGGAAAATGTTCAGAGAAGCCACACCACCGTTGGTCAAACCGATATCCTTCAGCTCGGTGTAGGGCAGACCCACCTGCATGTTGTTCAGCATCAGGATACTGGCAACCTCCAGGAACTCTTCCCAGGTGTTGGGAACGGTCAGACCATACTGCTCGAAGATGTCGGTACGGTAGAACAGCATATAGAACTGCTGGGTAGAAGGCAGGCCATAGACACCGCCCTCATAGCGATAGGGTACGTCGGCACCCTTTACGAACCACTTGGAAACCTCCTCGTAGTCGGGGAACTGAGACAGGTCCACCAGAGCGCCACGCATAGCCATATTAACGGGAGTTACACGGGCGTCGGACAGGCTACAGTCGGGACCGTTGCCGGACATAATACCCTGCAACAGAGAGGCGTTGGTCATACGAACGGTAACACTGATGTTGGGATTCTCGCTGGAGAAGTGACCGTTAATCAGAGAGTTCAGAACCAGCGTTTGGTCACGAGACCAGTTAACCCACAGGGTCAGCTTGGTGATGTCCTCGCCCTCAACACCGGCAGCGGTGTTGTAGTCCAGCAGGAAGGAAGCGATGAAACGCTCGATGCCGAACCAGGTCTTCTCCCAGAAGGTACCGCCATTGCGGACGTACTCTTTTTCAGGAGCGGCGAAGACCATACAGTCGATGTCCAGAGCCATATTCTTCATATCCTGCAGCTGGGCACTCAGACCGGAATAGTTATCGTAATAGTTACCTTTATACTTCTGAGCCTCGTAACCCTTGGTTACCATCTTATCCAGAACCACATTCATCTTCTTCAGAAGTGCGGCAATGTCGTCGATGTCGCCATTCTCGTCGGTACGCTCAGCAATCATGCCCTCGATCTCGGCATAGAAAGCGTTCATACGATCGGCCAGATCGGGAATGCGGGTGAACAGGTCGTAGTCACGGCCGGCATCGGGAGTCTCACCGGTGATGGCGATAATCTCACGATACATCTGACCCAAGCGGAGAATCAGGCTCTCCATTTTGGCGCTGAACTGGTTCATCTCGCCCAGAGTAACGGCCAGGCTGATGATGTTCTCGCCCTCGTTCAGCTCAACCAACAGCTCCTGGCCGTTGGCGAACTTGTCACCGAACTGCCAGCTGTTCTTATAATCAAAAGCCAGACTGGTCTGCTCGATATACTGATGCTGACCATTAACCTTAATGCTACGGTAAGAGGTAGCGTTGATCAGGTAGTTCTGACGGAAATGCATACCCACCTTATATACGCCAGCCTTGGGAGCAATCACCTTCCAGGTGATGGTCTCATCCGGCAGGGACCAGTTGGCACCGCCGATGTAGTTCACCTGCTGAATGAAAGCGTCGGCCTTGCCGTTGGGAGGCAGAACGCCGGGGGTGCTGTTGTCGGACTGACCAATGATGGAGCGGTCGCTCTTCTCAATGTTTACATCCACGCCCTCAACTTCCACCACGATCTCATCGCCGGTGTAATACAGGCCCTTAGACTCCCACTCGGCCTTCTTCTCCTCCAGGGTGGGAAGAACTACGGGCACGTCCAGGTGCAGGGCATACAGCAACAGGTCCTCACCAAAGGTCTCAACCTTCAGGGTGTGGGTACCGGCGGTCAGGTATACACGCAGGTCCTCACTGGTGAAGCCGTTAACGTCGCGCATAGGATATTTGCGAGCCTCATAATGCTCTTTCTGCTCCGGGGCAAACTGGTTGCCGTTGGAGTCCTGACGGAAACCACCGTCGTTAACCCAGATACGGGGCAGTACAAAGCGCTCTGCCTCGGCATAAGGGTATTTGCCATCCACTTTCAGGCCCAATTCGATATCGGCACCGGAAGTACCCTCTACACCGGAGTAGGTGTAGGATACAGTGTACCAACCGGCGGCAGGAATCTCTGCCTTCCAGGTGACAGCGCCGTTGTCACTCATCAAAACGGCGTCTTTTTTCTTCTTAACGCCGGCATTCAAGGTGGCGTCTGCAACACCCAGAGTAATAGCCTGGGTACCCAGGTTATTGGGCATACTCTCGATGTATGCGTTGTAATCGTTGTCCGCCGTCGTCACGGTCGCGGTGGTCTGCGCTGCGCCGGTAGTCAACGTGCTGTCGGCGGCCGGCTCTGCAGCCACCGGGAAAACCAGCAGGGACTGACACAACAGGGCAACCACACACAAGGCTGTTCCAAAGCGTCTCATGGTCTACATCTCTCTTTCTTAGAAATTTTGCTGTCGCAGCAGGTCATATACTAATAGAATAATAAAGAAATTAGTGGGAGTCTCACAGATGAATGGAGAAACCAAAGGTTATCTGCTTTTCACCAATGCGATACTCCGGGGATAACTCCGGTCCGCAGGACTGGGAGCCGACACCGGCGTTGCGGTAATCAATCCGCAGGTGGGTGCCGGTAGAAGGACCGATCTCATCAACGTGAGTGGCTCGATCCAATTGTAAAATGGTGTATTCCGACACATTCGCCTCAAAGGCCTTGTCGTCGGCCACAAAGGTCAGGCCGTCTATGGTCAGAGTACGGACACCGGTGTGGTTGCCGTGCTCTTGAGGAAGAATGTAAGGAACGTATTCCGCACTGGCGTTGCTGTCGAACCAATCCAGCCGTGCGTGATGACGCAGGTCGCAGTAGTTCTCCAGAGGACCCCGACCGAAGTAACGGAAGGGCAAATCTTTTTCTGCCAGCGGAATCTCAAAACCAAATCGGGGAATCCAGGCCGCCCAATCGCGTACCTCGGCATTCACCGCCCAGTCCATACTGCCGTCTGCATACACATCCACCGTCAGGGTGTAGCGTATCATCGGCACACGGGACACACCCGCCAGACTGCACTTGGCCTCGATGCGGTTGCCGGTAACCTTCACCTCGTAGACCTTGGTGAAAGCCCGATCCATATTTTCTGCATTGAACTGGGTGTCGTACTTCCAGTTCTTATAGCAGAACATCTCGTTATCAATGATGGCGCGGTAAGCGGTCAAGGTGACCGGTCCGGCCAATCGCTCACGGCCGTCGATAACCAAGCTATCGAACATACCGTGCTGTTTGGAAAATGCGAAGGAGAAACGATCACCCTTGGCGTATACGTGGAAATCGTCCTCGGTGAGCTCTGCCGCCGCCTTAGTGGCCTTGGGCAGTGCCACAAGCACGTCCACCTCTTGCTGTAACTGGGCGAAAGGCTGATCGCCATCCGGCTCGTACAACGCCACCGTCACGGTGCATCCCAGCGTGCAAGATGCGGGGAATGCCGTCTTGGGGGTAATCACTGCCGTGTCGTAAGGCGCCACATCCAGGGATACAAACTCCTGCTCGATAATCTCGCCGTCCACCGTCAGGGTGTACTGCAGTTTTTTCTCGTTCAGGTTGGTGAAAGCGTACCAGTTTTTAATCTCAATCTTGCCGTCTTCGTACTTGAAGCGGAAGGGCGAATAGGTGGCTGCAATCTCCATGGTACCAGCCTTGAACGAACGGTCGTAGAAGGTCATACCGTCGCAACAGAAGTTGCCGGAGTTGGTCAACTCGCCGGGGAAGTCGCCGCCGTATTTGGGTACGCCGTCCACCAGTACGGTGTGATCGGTCCACTCCCAAATACAACCGCCCACCAAAGAATCGTGGGCCAAGATGCGCTCCCAATACTGCCACACGTCGCCGGGGCCATTACCCATGGAGTGAGAGTATTCACACAGGAATACCGGCTCGCCCTCGGTGCCCTCGCGATCCAGTCGCTCGATTTCCTCGAGGGAGGGATACATACGAGAGTACACGTCCAACTCGAAAACGTTGCCGGCAGAAGCGCCCTCGTAATGAGTCAGGCGGTCATCGTCACGGCTCTTGAGCCAGCGGATCTGTGCCCGATGGTTGTCGCCGTAGTCGCTCTCGTTACCCAGCGACCAGAAGATGATGGAGGGGTGATTCTTATCACGCTCTACCGCACGTACCATACGCTCTACGAAAGCGCCCTCCCATTCGGGCAGGTTGGTCAGCGATCCCTCGCAGTGAGCAAAGAAGCCGCCCTCTTGCCAAGGGAAACGGTGGATGGAGCCGTGAGCCTCTAGGTCGGTCTCCAGCACCACGTACAGACCCAACTCATCACACCAATCCAGGAACTTGGGAGTGGGCGGATAGTGGGAGGTACGCACCGTGTTCATATTCAGCGATTTGATGAGTTCCAAATCGTGGTAAAGTTCTTCGTCGGTCATGGTCCAACCGCCGGTGGAAGACGTATCGTGGTGGTTGACACCACGGAACTTAACCGGCTGACCATTGATCAGCACCTGACGCTTATCGGAAATACCGATGCTGCGTAAGCCCGCCTTGCGGCGGATGACCTCGCCGGCACACCGAATCTCTACGTCGTAGAGGTACGGCTTTTCGGCGTTCCACAGGATCGGGTCGGTCACCGGGATGGTCACGTCAGCGCCCTCGCCCTCACCCACCAGACGGTCGCCGTCGGTGACCTTGACGGTCATCGGCTGGTCTGCGGTGATATGGAAGGCGTTGTTGTCCACCGAGGAGATGGACAGGTCGTGGAGGTGTCCCTCAGGACGAACCAGCAGGTATACGTCACGGAAGATACCGTTGAACCGGAACTGATCCTGATCCTCCAGGTAGCTGCCGGCACACCACTTCCACACCTGAATCAGCAAGGTGTTCTCCCCTGCCGTTATGTACGGTGTCAGGTCAAACTCCGCCTGTAAACGGCTGCCCTGAGTGAAGCCAACTTCGTTTCCATTAACGCACACCCGCGCGCAAGAAGAAACACCCTCCAGCACCAGATAGTGCCGTTTACTCGGGTCGACCACCGTAAAGGTGCGACGATACCAACCACAGGGGTTGATGTCCGGGATGTAAGGCGGATCGAAGGGATAGGGATAACACACGTTGGTGTAGTTGGGATTGTCATACCCATGCATCTGCCAACAAGACGGCACCGGGATGGTGTCCCAGCTGTCCGGCTCGGTAGCGGCGTCACCATTCTCAAAATACTTAAACTGCCACTCGCCATTCAGCAGACGGTACTCAGCCTCGCCCTCCGGAATGTAATAGCTCCGCGGTGCCATACGGCCCGCCGACAAGCATGTCAAATCTTCATAAAATCTCATCGCAATCACCTTCTTTTTGAATAGATATTCCCACACTATTTCACGATTACCTATATAATACTAAAAAAAAGGCGTTTTGGCAATAGTATTTATTTATTATCGCATATAAAAATTTAACGATATATACATCTATCGAGGTGCTTTTTTGATAAAAATGCTAAACATTTTGGAGAAAGTGTCGCTTTTCGACCCTCTGACTTTAGCATTTTACACAATAAAAATTTTACTTTCGTCAAAACAGACAAATGCCCTGATTTTTTGTGCAAAATGCCTAGAAATCACGGGATTTTTCTCTGTAAAAAAACCGCCGAAAACGGTTGATTTTTTAGGCGGAAAATGGTAGGATAAAAAGCAGAAAAAATCACCGAAAAGGAGTGTTGAAACGTGAGATTATTTTTTGTCCGCCACGGTCAGCCCATCTACGATCCGGACAGCCTGACCCCCCTGGGTCACGAACAGGCAAAAGCCCTGTCTAAACGCTTTTTGCTTAACGGCTTGGATGCGGTGTACGCCTCTTCTTCCACCCGTGCCATCCAGACCGCCCAGCCCACCTGTGATCTGCTACAGAAAGAGCCCATCATCTGCGATTGGGCACACGAAATGTACGCCTTTGACGATTTCAAGGCCAAGGACAGCGAGGGCAAGGATCAGTGGATTCTGGAAGTGCCGGATATGGTGAAAAAACTCAACTCTCCCGAGGTGCGCAAGTTGGGTCGTGAGTGGTACACCCACCCCTATTTTGCCGACACCAACTTTGAGCGTGGTGTTAAGCGTGTAGACGCCGCTGTTGACGCCTTTATGGAGCAATTGGGTCTGCGCCACGACCGAGAAAATGCCTGCTATCACATCATTGATAAAAACCCCAATCGTGTGGCGCTGTTTGCCCACTACGGCTTCGGTCTGGCCTTCCTCAGCAGTGTGATGGACATCCCCTATAACGTGTTCTATCCCCGCTTTAACATTGGTTTGACCGGCACTACTGAAATCCTGTTCTACCACCACGGCGACGGTGTGGTAATTCCCCAAATTCTGCAGCACGCCAGCGATGCCCACCTCTATCGTGAGGGTCTGACCCGCTGATATAACAATAAAAAAGACGCCTTTCCTCTATCGGGAAAGGCGTCTTTTCGTTTGCTTATTCCAGTTTGTCGTTTAACTTTCGGCTTTCACCACGGACACAGAGGTATACGATACCCCATATCACAAAATAAATCACCACAAATAACAGGGTGAAAATCCCCAACACCAACGGCTCGAAAGGAATCCAAGAATTGAGCACGTAACACAAGGAATACGCCAGGTACAACGAACCGAAATGACAGAGCAAGGATTTGGGGAGTGGCCAATGATCGATCTGATTGAACACACTGGCGCCTGCGTGAACAAAGGCCAGCAAATAGGTGGACAGCACCGCCAACAGCACCTCGCCGCCGGACAGCATCACATCCGGAACGCAAGCAAAAACGATGCCCGCTACCACCGGTCCAAAGCCACCGAACACCAACCCTCTGCGAATGAATATCTTTGCATAATTATTCATACTTTATAAACCGAACCTTTCTTTGATTTGTTTGAGATTGCGACGAGAAACGTAGTCGATATCCCCGTTTTTAAACACCACCCGTAAGGTTCCGGAAAAGGCAGCCTCGAAGCGAACAATGTGACGAACGTTCGCCAAACAAGATTGGTTGATTTTGATAAAACTGGCCGGCATCTGTTGCTCCAATTGGTACAGCCGTCGGCGAATCTGATAGCGTTTATTCCCTACTACGGCGTAGATTTTGCCATTCTCCACTGTAAAGCGGACAATCTTTACATAGTCGAGAATTGTAGCAGAATCGTTATAAAACCCCACTAATTCTGCGGTGTTTCGAGACACTAGCCGTTCAATCTCCTCCACCAGCTGATTTCTCTCCCGTGTAAAGATAATCACTTCCTCTTCTCGATCGGGATCCAGAATGGTTGTCACTTTCATAGCACGCCTCCTTTCGTAAGTAAGCATATCATACAACGTCTAACCATACAAGAGTCTTGCTCTATGCGGTTGTTTAAGGTCGGTATGTGGCAAAACCACCGTATAAAAAAGCACCCGCCACAGACGGTGGCAGGTGCTCTTTTTATACACAATACGCAATCAGCGAATGGCATAGACTTGAAAATTATTCTCAGGCTCAATTGCATATACATACAAAACGCCACCGATAATTTTCACTCTATAATCCGTGTAACCGCCCAGAATTACCTCGCCGGTCAGCACGTTGACCAGGTCGTAATAGGACTCGCCATTAGACACTTTTACGATGAAAGGAGCCATAGCCACACCGGTCAGCGTGTAGTCCTTATCTTTAACAGAATAGAAGACCTCTTTACCGTCTACCTTCTTGCTCAACAGCATATCGTGAACATCCAGAGCGGGGTCCTCTTCACCGCCCTCATAGAGGACAGTGCCATCCTTGGAAATGGCCTTGCGTGCATCTTTGGTCTGAGATACCCAGCACTGCCCGTACAGTGACTCCCAGTACACCACAATGTTGTTTTCTGCCACAACAGTGCCATTAAAAGCCACCAAATTGCTGCCCACCAACAACAACTCGCCATACACACGAGGCTGCACGGCAAAGGCGGTGGTCACCACCTTGCCGGTGAGATCCATCAAAACAAAGGAATCTTTGCCATCCACTTGCTTCTTGGCTAAGATATACTGATCATAATCCTTACTCTCGCAGGGGATATAGCCGGCGGGATCGTAAGTGAATATCTGCTCGCCATCGCCGTTATACACGGCATTTTCTTCTTCAATAACGTAATAACCGTTCAGCAAATGCACGGCTTTTTCCGGGATTTCTTTACCACCGGGGGTAGAAACGACCACCTTTTTGTCATCGGTGACGTATTTGACGTAACTGCCATAGGTATAGGTAGCGTAGCGGGTGGTACCGGTGGCACCGGGCACCTTTTCGCCGGTCTGCATATCGTAGATATACCAAGTGCCGGCGCAATGCACCTTTTCGCCATTATCGTCCACATACGCAATAACGCCCTCTTTTTCGCTCTCTACAGTGGCAGTAATCTCTACCACACGAGCAAAGCGGTCGTCCATCATCATAATCTGTGCATACTCCAAGGGAATCCGTACGTTACCGGCAGCATCCACCACACCGGTCACGTTCATACCCTCGATGCCGTTAATGGCAGAGGGCTTACTCTTGGACACCAGGAAATAATCGTTCTTAAGCTCATATTGGGCGTAAATCGCACCGGAATCCACCTTGCCATCCGGGGTGATGATACCGTATTTTTCGCCCTCACGGTAGATAATACCGTTGCTGGTCAGGCTAATCTCGCCGCTAAGCGATCCCAGCGGTTCTGCCTTAAGCTCTGTGGGTAAACCGGTATAGGTCAGCGGTTCCAGCGGAGCGTAAGGCTCCTCCCGGTTGGACTTGCCACCGGAACAACCAACCATCGCCAGTAATAAAGTACACGCCATCAACAGGCCGATTATTCGTTTCATACTATCCCTCATTTTCACTTAGTGATGTTTTGTCACACATATTGTATATTATAACATAGCAAAAAAACTCTGTCAACGAGCCAACAAAAAGAAAACCCGGATACCAATTTTTCGGCATCCGGGTTTTTCCATCAATCCATAGAAATAGCGGGGTCGTTGTAACTACGGCTGTAGATATCGCCGTATACTGTGAACAACTCTCCATCCTTTTCAAACACGTAATAGGGACGGGCGTAAATCACCACGTCAGCGCTACCAGTGGGTACGTTAATAACACGCACCGCAAAGTTGGTAGAGAATCGGTCGGTACTGTTCAGATACTTTGCCGGGATATCTACAAGCACTACGTTGCCATCCACGGCGTATTCCCGTGTAAACTGACGCTTATTGGTTCCAATCCAGGCCTTATTGGTCATAACGGCGCCCATCTGCACCAGGCGGTATCTCCCATCATTGCCAAAGACGTCCACAGTGGCGTTATTCAGGTTTGCAACACCCTGCTCGTTGCGAGTTACGTTATACGCCTGTAACTCCATCAAGAAGGCAATGCCCAGCAATCCCTCGGTATTTTCCATAATGGAAATATCATCCAGATATACGTCCTCCGCCACACCGGTACCGCTACCGCAAGCATTGAATCTTACACTGGTATCGCCATCTACCGTAAAGGTAGCCGTCACGTTTGTCCACTGACCTCTGCTCGCCCATACATAAGCGTATTGGACGCCACTATCCGTACCTATAACGGAGATGTTGGCGCCACTGGCATTGGCCTTGTACCAATAGGAAACGGTGTAGGTTTTGCCGTCTTTAACGGGGATGTTGGTCTTTTCCACCATAGCGCCCCAGCCACCGTCACCTTTTAGGTGAGCGCCATTGGCACCACTATGGGCCGCATCGGCAGATAGCGTGGTAAACTGGTACACATCAAAGCTGTTAAAGCCATCCTCAAAGCCACCATTGCCAACCACGTTGGTAGGACCGGCTACCATCTCCATAACGCTGGTCTTGCCACCGGTAGGCTTCAGCGTAGGAGTACCAACATCTTCCGGCTCATCGGCGATACCTCTGGACGTTTCAAACAGGCGTACGTTGTCGATCATCGCCTCGCCGCCAAAATCCATAATGGCCAAACCGATGCGGGAATACACGCCGGTATTAAAAGTGATGGAATAGGTCAACCACTCATCATCGGCATACTCAAAATAGATGCTGTAAAACTCGGCAGGTGACAAGGGGTTATCATCCAACAGAGCAATGCGGCTATTGTCGGTATAACCGAAAGAACACACGTCAACTGTGAACGTATACGAGGTATTGGGCTCTACGTCAATCCAGTCCACGTAGGTCAGTCCCAAGCCGGATTCGCTGCTGTATTTCAGCACCGTGCCGTGTTCGTCAGCAGACTCTTTGAAAGACAGAAAACCGTTTCGCCAAGCGGGGTTGGAGGACCAATGGTTCTTAGCTGCCTGACCGCTCATCTGCGGGTTGGGAACCAGAGAATCTTCATCTGCGCAATACTTGTTGCCGGTATTCTCTCTGGCGGTGATGCTACCGGCACGCAGATCGCTAATGTATTCCATACCATAGGCGCTCTTATAGAGGGCTACGTCGTCCAAATACAGCTGGCTCTCGGCGCCATAGACACCAATATACAACGTGGTGTGGGAGCCGGAATTAAAGGTCACCGAACGCAGATGCCACTCTCCATCCGGAGAGGTGGCCATCAACTGCATCGTCTCGGTAGACAAGGAAGCGGAACCATAACCGTTTCCATTATAGGGTTCGTAAACCAAGAATTTGCCGGTTTCGGCATTCATCACACCGAACGTAGCGGTAGCATCGTTGATAGCGCTCAAGCGAGGAGATTTCACCCAAGCGGAGAAAGTGTATATTGTATTGCGCTCCACCGTCACAGGGAACGTGTGCCATACGGGGGTTGTCACATTACCGCTGTCAAAATACAGCGATTTTGAACCCTCGGGAGCGGTAGAATCCGCCACCACGGACAGATTGCCTTTAATAAACGAATTGGTGTTCCACTGAGCGCCACCGGCAGACTCAAAGCCACCGTTCACGAGCAAATTGGAAGCATCATTCTTGGGACGGTTGTATTTGGTGCCGAAAGAGGTAAGATAGGGGTCTTCCTCTACTGGAGCACCGCCCACGGCGGTAACCACCAAATCGTCAATGGTACAGCGATCGTCGGCACCTACCGGACAGAATTTTAACGTAATGTAGTCATAATCGCCACTATTGAACGTATAAGAAATCTTTTTCCACCGGAAGCTATACGCCAGAGAAGCATCCGCTCCGTCGGTATAGGCGCCTACAGACGTATCCGCACCCTTATACGTGTACACGTGGAACTCACCATAACCCCAATACGTATAGTATAAAGATACCGTTACCGTGGCATTCTTGCCTACGGGAACCGTTTTCAATGCACTCTCAAAATAATCCGAAGCCGGATTCAAGCACAAGGCGTAATTGCCACTGTGGACGTCCCAGTACTCTGCAGGGGCAATAGTGGCATTATTGAGTTTCCAGCCATTGTCGTTGCCCATCTCCAGGTCGCCGTTAACGGCTAGGTTATCCGCCGCCAGCACCGATGCGGGCATCGTCATCAAAAAAACGCACACCAAGCAGAGAGATACAATGGTCGCTAAAACGTATTTGATTTTCATTGTCTACCCCTCCTTACTGTGCTTCGTACAACTCGACGTCGTCGATATAGGTATGAGTACCGGCCACTACACGGAAATCGACACACAATTTCGTGCTGTCACCGGTGCGGAAGGTGATGGTTTCCTTCTTCCACTCGTTATAATTTCCGCCATTCATATAAGCTGAGGTGATGACGGCATCGTCGATGGTACCGTTACCGCCACGGATAAAGCAATAGCAGTTGTTGGCGGTGTCGTCCGCAGCGTGCTTGTAATAATAACTCAAGGTATAGTTGGTATTGGGCTTGACCGTGATGTAGGACTGATAAGCACCCTGCCATTCGACACTGCCGTAATCCAGTTCCAAACTGTAGGACCCGGTGCGAGCAGTAGCAGAGGTGGCACGATAGGCGCCATTATTGCCATAGAGAGCCCAGCCATTCAAGCCATCCTCAAAACTATTGTTGGTCACCAAATTAACCGCAGGAGGTATAATGTCCGCCACATTAGAGGTGGAGGAAGCCGTATCGCCATCAGAGGTAACGGTGACACGATACTGCACCGTACCGGAAGCCGGCAGAATGGTATCCTTGTAGGTATACTTGCGGCCTAAGGCATCCACTGCGGCACCGGAGGTGGTCACGGTGGTCCAAGCACCACCATTGATAGCCCGCTCCAGCTTATAGGTGTGGGGCTGGGTGGGTTTGATCCACTCCACCACGCCATCACCGGCATTGTAGAACATACTGGGCGTATTAACGTAGACAGTTTCACCCCGATGATCAGCCCGATAGTCCTCTAGATAATCGTGAAGCTCATAGGCAAACAAACGGAAGTCGGTGAGTGCACCATCCTTTTTTATCAAATCGTAAGAACTACCGCTGGACTTGGGCGACCAACACCACATCAGCCAACCGGTCCAACCCTTGCTACGGAAATTCTCACGGAACAAAATCTGCTTATCCGCCAAGGTCTGCTCATCGGGATACTGCTCGTCACCAAGGCCAAACTCGGTTGCAATCATAGGAAGCGGAGAACGGAATTTGGAAATGTCGTCGGCATTACCGGCAGAATTGTACTCCTGGTGACCGACATAGGTCAGGCCGGTCTCGGAATACATGGTCATATTGTCGGTACTACCGCAGAGCGTACGATCCACGTCCGGCAATTTCTCTGCCAGGGTATCCACCACCTTGTTCACAAAGTACAGCATACTATCCCGGGTAACACCGTAGGTCTCACGGCTATCGGTGAAGTTGCCCATATCCGGGTCGTTCATCTCATTCTCTACCTCAGAGGCAGCGGCGCACATCACCACCACGTCGGGATACTCTGCCAGCACATCGCACAGAGGTTTTACAAACCGCTCGGCATAGTGGTCAGCCACCTCTTTGACGGCATACATCTGGGTCATTCGATACCAGACCTCCAGATTGTAATAATTCACCGCCGAAGTGGAGTGGCAACACACCGTCCACAACACCGGCATACCGACCTGACGGCACAGATTCAGCAAACGGCGGACATTTTGGAGATAATCCTCCTTGATGCCCACTACGTCGCCGTTGTCATCAAAGATGACGCCCTCGGCGTAGATAGAGCCCTCATAGCCCATAATGTTGAATCCCAAAGCCTTCAGATTATAAATCTGCTTAAGCAAGTATCCATCACTATAGCTATCAATGCCCACCGTAGACCAGGTGTTACCCACGTATTTGACCATGGTCTCGTTAGCGGTAAGGCCGTGTCCTAAATCGTCATGGGTAAACCAAGGCCACCAGATACCGTCCAGATAGCCGTCTCGCTCTAGGATGTTAGCCACGCTGTTGGGCTCGATGGTGGGATCCATACCGCCGGATGCCTGCATACCGCAACCGGCCAAAGAAAACACCATAGAAACCACGCACAACAGCGACAACAAGCTACGTACCCGTTTGCTCATTCTATGCACTTCCTCTCTAATACGTAAATATATACTTAAGTAAAATATACCATACACCTATCGTTTCGTCAACCGAGAGCACGGCGCACCAAACCGGGAAGATACAATTATTTCTTGAAAAGTTACGGACAGTGTGGTACAATAACCGCCGTGAGTGTGATTGCAAAATCATATAGCAACACACGGGAGGACAGAAAATGAATTTGAGTTTTTCCTTTTTCTTTACCAATATGGCCCTGGGCGTGGGCCTGGCTATGGACGCTTTTTCGGTGTCGCTGGCTAACGGCTTGGGTGAACCCTGTATGAAACAACGTAAGATGATGGGCGTGGCCGGCATCTTTGCCGGATTCCAGTTGCTGATGCCCCTTATCGGCTGGTTCTGTGTCCATACCGTTGCCCAGTATTTCACCGCTTTTGAAAAGTGCATCCCCTGGATTGCCCTGGCGCTGCTGGGCTATATCGGTGGCAAGATGCTGATCGAGGGCATCCGCCACCAGGGTTGCCCCTGCGAGCAAGCGGCGGTGGGTCTGACCGCGCTGCTGATACAGGGCGTAGCCACCTCCATCGATGCCCTTTCGGTAGGCTTTACCATTGCGGAATACAACTGGGCCGAGGCTCTGCTGGCCTGTGCGCTTATCGGTGCGGTCACCTTTGTCATCTGCTATGCCGGTCTGATTATCGGTAAAAAAGTGGGCACCTCTATGGCCGGAAAAGCCGGCATCCTGGGCGGTGTAATCCTTATCTTTATCGGTTTGGAGATCTTCATCACCAGTTGGTTCTAACCCTATTTGAGACAGAAAAAAGGCACCCGATCGGGTGCCTTTTTATTGTGCAGTATTATCGGCTGACGGTATAGTCTTTTTTATAGCCGTGACCGCCGAAGATCTGCCACTGGCCAACGCCAAGGCGTTGCATGATAGCCTCTCTCTCCACTGCGCACATAACCGGATCGGTATCCACCGACATCATCAATTTGGGCGCATAGCGGTTGTGGGCGGCCTGGCGTGCCGTCAGGCCGTGGACGTTGATATAGATATCGCCGGTGATGGCAATGTGCTGGTTGTAATCAATGAGCACAATCTCGCCCGGCAGATGACCGCCCTTGCCCTCGTACACCTCGAAGTGCAGTTCGCCAAAATCGAAAAAGCCGATTTGGGTCAGCGGTGCCTTTTGGTTGGGTTGCTCATCCCACAAAACGGTCACCTTTTCGGGGTTTACCGGCTTATAAGAGGTGAGAATCTTACAAATGCCGATATAGGGCTTATGCAAGGGGTTTTCTTCTCTGGGGCAAGGCTTTCCGGCGTATTCATCCGCCAAACACTGAGCAGACTTGGCGCTGGCGAGCACCCGGTCAAACATAGGCAACAAACCACAGTGGTCCAGGTCGGCGTGGGTGATCAGCGCCGTTTTCTCAATGGTGTCAAAATCCGGAATCAACTGTCTGAAAATGGCCAGCATTTCTTCTTGATAGAAAGCGTAACCGGTATCCACAAACAGCAGTTTGCCGCCGCTCTTAATGATGGTTGTGTTGCTACCGCAAGGCGGCTCGATGACGATGATTTCTGTTTCGTCACCAATCTTGTGCTTACTGATACGAGGATCGAAATTCTCTCCTCTGGAGGTGCCCAAAAGCTCCGCAAACTTGCTGATGTTATCAAAGGTGCGGTAGGGAGAAAGACCCTGCTCGTCCAAGGTTTGCATAGCCAAGTTTACGTGTACCAACAGTTCTTGACGCCGTTCCTCCGGCAGATCCACCACCTGGGCCAAACCATTGACGTAGGTGCTGTAAAAGATGCTGTTGTCAAAGACCTTTTCCGAACTGTTATAGTCCAAAACGCGCACCTTACACAGCTTCTTGACTTCTTTCAAGAACGCGGTAATCTTATCAAAGTCATCCACGTACAAGCCCATCTTGAACAGCTGATAATCCGTGCCGTTCTCCTGAGAGCTGATGTAGGAAATGTTGAAATTGAAGTCGTCAATCATGGTCAGCACGTTGGCGACGCTACCGGGGATATCCTCGATGCAGAACTCCAACAATACGATGCTGGTCTTGCTACCACTGCTCTGTAAATAGCCAATCTTCTCCAGTTCGATATCCGCTTTTTCCAGTTGCTCCTGAGTGCCCTCGGCGTCGATAAACAGGGTATGGGAGTCCACCGCCTTGTTATAACTTACACGAGTAATGTTGATACCCAGCTCGGAAAAGCACTTACTGGCTTTCAAAAAAGCACCAATGTGGTTGGGCATAGACGTTACGTAGGTTTTTTTCAAAAAAGCCACCTCTTTCTGGAAATGATGTGAAATCCATTGTCTGTTAGTATACCACAAATCCCGCCCATTTGCAAGACGGGTAACACAAAAAGGAACTCTCTCGCATATCTCCCATTACAAAATACTGTTCCTGTGGCACTTGGAAGGGGAATTCCAAATCGCATTCCCCCAAAGCGTGCACCTGAACGTAGGGCTCTTCTAGTTTTTCGCCGTTGCGGTATACGTTGCCATCGGTGTCGATCTCAATCCAATCGCCCGGAGTGCCGATAACCCGCTTGACCAATAATTTGTTGTTCCAGGTGAATCCGCAAAGGTCACCAGGGCTAAAACGTGTGGTCTTTGCCAGCAACACAATATCGCCATTCGACAGAGACGGCTCCATACTGGTGCCTTCGATTTGAAGAACGGGCAATATCAACGTGGCCACCAGAACCGCCACGGCCGCCACAATGGTCAGCACGTAAACCGTTCCGCTCAGCGCCTTGTTATAGGCTTTTTGACGGCGATACCGTTTTCGCTCTGTTTCAACCTGTTTTTTGGTCGGGAGAGGTACCTCTCCCACTTTCTTATGAGTCATAATCCACCCATCGTCTCATCATTTCTGTCCGTACTCTCTCATAATCGCTTCTACGATGGAGCGATAATCGTTTTGCGGCTTGTGCTTATCGTAGTTTGTGCTAGCGCAACTCCTTGAGAAATGTGCCTGTGGCACATTTCGGCGTGGCGGAGTGACTGCTTTCTCCTTCTGCCAAACAAAAAAGCCGTCCTTTTGGACGGCTTTTTTGTTTGGCAGGGGCAGTAAGATTCGAACTCACGACACGCGGTTTTGGAGACCGCTGCTCTACCAACTGAGCTATACCCCTATATGGGCGAGCACCGCAAAAGCGGGCCGCTATGTGAAACAGGCCACAGGGACCGGTTGAACGCTGGTGGGCCTTCAGGGACTTGAACCCGGGACTGACCGGTTATGAGCCGGCTACTCTAACCAACTGAGTTAAAGGCCCATAGGACGGACTTTTCAAGTCACTCACATATTCTACCACATTTTTTGCCTTTGTCAAGAGTTTTTTTCGGTCTTTTCAATTAAATATCGTTTCATCACCGTAATGCACACCGGCACCGATACCACCGCCGTCAAAAGGTCCGACAACGGCTGGGCAATCTGGACGCCGAAAATGGGGCCTACGTCCGGCAAGAAATACGCAATCAGCGTGGGCAAACCCACCACCAGCGGGATGAAAAATAGACCCTGTCGTGCCAGAGATAGAAAACTGGCCGGCACCACCCGACCAATGGTCTGGGTCAACATCGTGCACATCACAAACCAAGCGGTCAACGGGAAACTGACGCACTGGCACCGCAGTGCCACACGACCGTATTCCAGCACCGCCGGGTCGCTACTGAACAGCCGCACCAACTGGGGCGCAAAGATAAAACCGGCCACCGAGGCCACAGAGAGCAGCACCGTGCCCAGACGAACACAGAACCAAAAAGCCTGTTTGACCCGGTTATACAAACCGGCGCCGTAATTGAAGCCGCACACCGGCTGAAATCCCTGACCGAAGCCAAGAATCGCCGCAAAGGCCATATGCATCACACGACCGGCAATGGACATAGCTGCAATGGCGGCGTCACCCCCAAAGTGACCCGCCACCAGATTCATCATAATGGTGGACAGGCTGGACAGACCCTGTCGGCACAAGGACGGAAAACCACCCCGCAACATCTCGGCAAAATCCGCCAATCGAGGACGGAAATTCCGCAGAGATACACGCAGATTATCCTTTTGGAACGTGCCGAACAAAAGCAGTAAGAAACTGATTGCCTGGCTGATAATCGTGGCCACCGCCGCGCCGGTGACGCCCATATCCAAGCCGAAGATAAATACCGGATCCAGCAGGATATTCAGCACACCGCCGGAACCGATACCGATCATACTGTAAAAAGCCGCACCCTGGAACCGCAACTGGTTATTGAGGGTCAGGGCAGCGGTCATATAGGGTGCACCCAGCAGAATAATCCGCAGATAATCCCGGGCATAGGGCAAAATGGTGTCGGTAGCGCCCAACAACCGTGCCAGCGGATCTAGAAAAATCAGACCCAGGGTCATAATCAGCAGACCCGTCGCAATGGATGAATAAAAGGCCACAGCGGCCATATTCTCCGCCTTTTCCCGCTCCTGGCGACCCAGCATACGGGAAATGTAGTTGCCGGAACCCTGACCAAATAGGAAGCCGCAGGCCTGGATAATCGCCATAAAGGAAAACACCACGCCCACCGCACCGGTGGCACTGGTATTGTCCAGCAAACCCACAAAGAAGGTGTCCGCCATATTGTAGATGGAGGTGATCAGCATCGTGATGACGGTGGGCACCGCCAACTTGCCGATAAGACGACCCACCGGAGCGGTGGTCATCTCAACGTATTTGTCGTTGCGCTCCATAGGAACACCTCCTTTGCTTGAATAGTATGTGTTGTTTCGTGAAATTATTTGCGCACCAAACTGACCACGCATTCTACGTGTTCGGTGTGGGGGAACATATCCACCGGCTGAATCTTTTTCACCCGATAGCCGTTCTTCACCAAATGCGCCAGGTCACGAGCCTGGGTCTCGGGGTTACAAGAAATATAAACCACCTTTTTGGGTGCGAGGGTCACCAGGCACTTGAGGAACTCTAAACTGGCGCCGGCACGGGGCGGGTCCATAATCACCACGTCGTATTTTGCGCCTTTCTGCGCCTCTTTCACCATAAAGCGGCCGGCATCGTCCTCATAGAAGGTGATGTTATCCACCTTATTCAGTTCGGCATTCACCTTGGCGTCCTTGACGGCATCGGCATTCACCTCTACGCCCACCACCTTTTTGGCTTTGGGTGAGGCGATGATACCGATGGTGCCGGTACCGCAATAGGCATCCAGCACCGTCTCTTTACCGGTCAACTCAGCAAAATCCAGCGCCTTGTTGTACAGAATCTCGGTTTGGGTGGGGTTAATCTGATAAAACGCCTTAGGCGAAATGCGGAAACGGAATCCGCACAAATCCTCTTCGATATACCCATCACCAAACAGCACACGGCTCTCCTGACCCAACAATAGGCTGGTGCGCTTGTTATTCACATTCTGCACGATGGTGGTAATCTCCGGGTGACGAGAAAGCAGGGCGTTCACAAAGGAGTCCTGCTTGGGGAACTCCATGGTGCCGGTAACCAGCACCACCATAATCTGACCGCTGGAGAATCCTCTTTTAATCAGTACGTGGCGCAGAAAACCCTTCATCGCTACGTCGTTAAAGGCGCGCAGTTTAAAACTCTTCACCAGTTTGCGAATGGTGACGATAATCTCGTCCGCCTTTTCGTCCTCAATCAGGCAACTGTCCACCGGCACAATCTTGTGGGTGGAGGACTGGTAGATACCGGAGATAATATCCTTACCCCGTTCACCAAAAGCCGCCTGCACCTTGTTGCGGTAGTGATAGGGCGTTTTCATACCGATGATCTCGTCCACGTGGCGGTATTTGCCCAGCAGTTTGATCACCTTAACCTGTTTAAAACTGAGCTGACGCTCGTAGGTCATATTCAATAGTTGACAGCCACCGCACTTTTTGCCGTGGGGGCATTTGATCTGTAATTTACTCATACGTTCCTCAATTGCTTTCTTTCACCAAGCTGGCCACGTTCTCACAATGGGCGGTGCGGGGGAATAGATCCACCGGCTGTACCCACTGAGTCTGATAGCCTTTTTCTGCAAATAATTTCAAATCCCGTGCCAAGGTGGCCGGGTCGCAAGACACGTACACCACCCGCTCCGGCGCCATACCGGCCACGGTATCGATCAAATCGGGAGAACAACCCTTGCGGGGAGGATCCAAAATCACCACGTCCGGATGGGTGCCCTCTGCCGCCAGCTGTACGGCCGCCTGCGCCGCATCGGCACAGATAAACCGAGCATTGCGCACACGGTTGGCGGTGGCATTCTTCTTAGCGTCACGGACGGCGGCCTCTACCACCTCTACGCCGATGACGCAACCGGCGGTATGGGCCATAGACAGACCGATGGTGCCGGTGCCGCAATACAGATCCAGCAGAGTCTCCTTACCGGTCAGTGCGGCAGCCTTAGCCGCCAGGCGATACAGACGCTCGGTCTGGGCGTGGTTGACCTGATAGAAAGAGTGGGGCGATAGGCGAAAATGCAGACCGCACAGACGATCCACGATGGAATCCGCACCCCACAGGGTGACGGTGCGCTTGCCCAAAATCACATTGGTTTTATCCGGGTTGATGTTCACCGACAGGGATACCATCTGGGGTGCTGCCTCAATCAGCAGAGACACCAAGGTCTCCTCATCCGGCAATTTACGGGCGGTACAGACGATGCACACCATCATCTCACCGGTAACGGCGGCCTGACGTATGTAAATGTGGCGCACCAAACCGGTGTGGGCTACCTCGTCGTAGGCGGGTACGTCGCAATCCACCATCCACTTCTCCACCGCATCCAGCACGGCGGCATACCCCTTGGGCTGCAGACGGCAATCCCGGCAAGGGATAATGCGGTGGCTGCGAGGCGCATAGAAACCGATGACAGGACGTCCGTCCGGGCCGGGTGCCACCGGGAACTGAGCCTTATTGCGGTAGCGGTTGGAACGGGTACCGCCCATCAGGGGCAATACCGGAGCATCGATGCCACCCACACGGCGGATGGTATCCTGTACCCAGTCCTGCTTATACCGGCACTCGGCCTCATAGGTTACGTGACGCCAATTGCAACCGCCACACTTGCCATAGGCCGGGCAATCCACGTGGTTCTTACGGTCGGGAGAAGCCTCCAGCAGTTCTTCCAATTTACCAAAAGCGTGGTTTTTCTGCACCTTGAGGATACGGCAAATCAGCCGGTCACCCAGAGCGGTACCGGGGATAAATACCACAAAGCCCGGTGCGGGGTATTCCTCCGCCACGTACCGAGCTACGCCGTTTCCCTCGCCGGTGACACCGGTGACGGTCAATTCAATTAGTTGATTCTTTTGCAGCAGCATACAGCGTCCGCCTCTCTTTTTGTTCGTACCTTTTATTGTACCTCTTTTTTGTCGAAAGTGCAAGGAGAAAATTGAGCCGGTGGGTGGAGTGGGCAACACAAGTAATCGCCCTTGCAAAAGGCAACAAAAAAACAGGTGTCCGCAGACACCTGTTTTACTTTTTACGTTATGGATTATTCGTCCTCTTCTACCGCATCGGGGTCCGGGAGCACCACAATGCCACCGAAACGCTCAGGACGCTTGATGTGGTTCCAGGCCTCGTAGGCGGGACGGCTCTCTACCTCTTCCAGCAGCACCTTCTCCTCGGTCTCCTGCTCCGGGATCATCACCTGCTCGGTGATGTGGTATACCCGACCATCGTATTTAAACCGATAGTGGCGGTTGCCGATGTCGTGCTCGCCGTATACGTACATCTCCCGCTCCCGGGGTGCTCTGTGATGATTGCCGTGTCTATTGTTACCCATCCTTGTAATCCTTCCTTTATTCCTCGGTCAGTTCTACAGCCTGACGAATCAGCTGTACCGCCTTTTCAATGCCCAAGCGACCGGAGTTGACACACAGATGATAATTCTTGCGGTCACCCCAATTGCGGTCGGTATAATACTCATAATGGCGGGCACGGGTACGATCCTTTTCTCGAATGTACTGCTCGATACGACGCTCTTCCTTGCCGTATTCCTCGATGCAACGACGGACGCGAGAGGGCATATCGGCGCAAACAAACACGCTGAACACCTCGACCTCGTCACGCAGTATGTAATCGGCGCAACGACCCACAATCACGCAAGGACCCTGGGCAGCCACCTTTTTAATGGCGTTGCACTCTGCGATATGAATCTGGTCGGACATAGACCGGTCATTGGCATAGTGATAACCGCCGGTGGACAGATTAAACAGCAAACTGCTGATGAACTTCTGCTCCTCCTGCTGGACAAACTCATTGGACAGACCGCTGTTCTTGACCTCTTGGTCCACAAATTCACGATCGTAGAACGGAATGCCCAATTCGGCCGCCAAACGCTTTCCGATTTCACTTCCGGCACTGGCGTATTCCCGGCTGATGGCAATGACTCTGTGTTTCATATCCTGCTATTCCCCCCATTTTGCGACCATTTCCGCATAATAACTTAATTTTACCGACAAACCAAGGGTTTGTCAACCGTAGCGGACAACTTATTTTATTGGTTTAGGGAGAAAATTATGCCAATTTACTGGTAGAAATTACCAAGGGTTAGGATATTTTCAGTTGTAGGCGGAATTTGTCGGATATCATCGCAATAAACTCCGAGTTTGTGGGCTTACCACGCTCATTATGGATTGTGTATCCAAAATAAGCGGTGAGGGTGTCCACGTCACCCCGATCCCACGCCACCTCAATGGCGTGGCGGATGGCACGCTCCACCCGAGAAGAGGTGGTGCTGTGGCGCTTTGCCACGGCAGGATACAGCCGTTTGGTGACCGCATTGATAATCTCGCCGTCCTCGATGGCCATCAGGATGGCATCCCGCAGATACTGATACCCCTTGATGTGGGCAGGAACACCAATCTGGTGGATGATCTCGGTGACCTGCATCTCCAGGTTGCGGTTGCCTGTTCCGGCGGTGGCACAGGCATCGGTATCTCCACCCCACAGGGACAGAATCCGCCCGGCCATAGCCGTGGCGTCAAAAGGTTTTAGGAAGTAATAGTCCGCACCGGCGGCCATCACCTCCCGCTCCAGGGTGGGGTTATCAAATCCGGACATAATCATCACCCGTGGGCGAGGTACAATCTCTTGCTTTTGGATTCCCTCCAGCACGCCCAGCGCATCCAGCCGAGGTAGAAATACGTCCATCAACAATACGTCCGGGTGGCAACTCTCCAAAGCGTCCAGCACCGCCCGTCCGTCCTTTTCCGTCATCGTCACATCCAGACCCTGCGCCTTCATGGCATTGGCGCAAGGTATGGCAAAATACTCGCTGTTGTCCGCTAAAAGGACACTGATTTTTCTGCTCATAGTTCTCCGATTCTCCTTTGTTTTTTGCCGGCAAGATAATTCTAGCACAAATGCCATTTTTTGGCAATACAAAAATGGCAAAAAATGGCATTTTCATTCGACAGAAACCGACAAACCGCACGGTTGTGGGGTTTACGAGGAGTTTCGGAGCATAGAAAAACACCCATCGGCGATACCGCCAATGGGTGTGAAGCCGATTCGCTTTACAGCGTTATTGCGCCATCAAAGCGTCCAATTGCTCAGGAGTTTGGACGCCTACCGCCATAGCGGTGGCCTTGCTGGCCTTAATCACCACCAGAGTGGGGATGCTCTGAATCTGGAAGGCGGCTGCCAAGGCACCCTGCTCGTCCACGTCCACCTTGCCCACGATGTACTCGGGGTGGGCTTCGGCATACTCCTCCAGGATGGGAGCCATCATCATACAAGGTCCACACCAGGTGGCCCAGAAATCAATCAGCACCGGCTTTTCCGCTTTTAGGATCTCGGTTTCAAAATTCTCTTCGGTAATGTGCAAAACAGACATACGAATACCTCCTCAATCTTTACTCTTATAATACAGCAGACAGTGGCAATACCCCTCAAAGTTGGGGTCGGCAATCTGCTCACGGAACTCTTTGCAGATGCACTTGAACTCCTCGGTCTTGGGTAAACGACAGGGACAGTAGCCGTCCTTGGCTTTTAGTCCCGCCTTAATGCGATCCACAATCTCTTTATTCTCATTCAGTCGTACCGCCATGGGTATCACCAACCTTTCAATTAGAGTATACAATATCTACCGCAATTATGCAAGAGGAAACAAGCGGTTGCTTGTCTCGGGGATGGGCGCGTGGTACAATACCCTAGAGGTGATTGAAATGCAAACGAAAGATATTCTGTTGCCCCTACGCACCCAGCACGGTCTGTCCCAAGACGAACTGGCGGAGAAGGTCTACGTAACACGCCAAGCCGTATCCCGCTGGGAAACCGGCGAAACCACCCCCAACACCGACACGCTAAAACTCCTAGCCACGCTGTTTGAGGTGTCCATTGATACCCTGTTAGGCAAACCACGCCAAGTGATCTGTCACCACTGCGGTATGGCTCTGCAAGAGTTCATCCTCCCCTCCGCCATCTGTCCCCACTGCGGAGACGCCGCCGACTATTGGTCCCGCTACGTAGAAATCGGTGGTGAGGACGCTTTTACCGCATTCAAGGCGCAACTGTTGGAGGAGTTCAACGCCCTCCAGGTGGAAGGGATGCCTCCGGTAACCGACCTTAATGCTTTGCCGGGCGCCTTTGTCAACGTGGCCTATCGTCTGCCAAACGGCAACCAAGTGCCTTTCTTGGACGATAACGCTACCTATCTGGGGAATCAACTTCCTTGCCTGTTCGACGACGGCCGTTGTTTCGGCGTGGTGGCCAATATGGAGTTCCTGCTGGTGTGTACCTATGGAGAAAACGGCGCCAACCCCGAACTGCTTATCTATAAGAAACGATAAAAAAAGCCGACCCGGTATGGGTCGGCTTTTTGTGATTCAGATTAGAATGCGATCTTAGACTCGATGTAATCCTTCAGCTCGGAAATCGGTACACGGACCTGCTCCATGGTGTCACGGTCACGGACGGTGACAGCGTTGTCGGCAGGGGTATTGTCATCGCCCACGGTCTCGAAGTCCACGGTGATGCAATAGGGAGTACCAATCTCGTCCTCACGGCGGTAACGTTTACCGATAGAGCCGGCATCGTCGTAATCCACCATAAAGTACTTGGACAGCTCGGTCTGGATCTCACGAGCCTTGTCGCCCAACTTCTTGGACAGAGGCAGAACAGCACACTTGAAGGGTGCCAGAGCGGGATGTAGACGCAGAACGGTACGCACGTCGTTCTTCTCGGCGTCTACCACTTCCTCATCATAGGCGTCGCACAGCACGGACAGCACGGTACGCTCCACACCCAGAGAAGGCTCGACCACGTAAGGAATCACGTGCTGGCCGGACTCCTGATCGAAGTAGGTCAGATCCTTGTTAGAGGTGTTCTGGTGCTGGGTCAGGTCGTAGTCGGTACGATCGGCCACACCCCACAGCTCGCCCCAACCGAAGGGGAACAAGAACTCGAAGTCGGTGGTAGCCTTGGAATAGAAGCACAGCTCCTCCGGATCGTGGTCACGCAGGCGGATATTCTCCTCTTTCAGGCCGATGGCCAACAACCAGTTGCGGCAGAACTCACGCCAGTAGCTGAACCACTCCAGGTCGGTGCCGGGCATACAGAAGAACTCCAGCTCCATCTGCTCGAACTCGCGCACACGGAAAATGAAGTTACCGGGGGTAATCTCGTTACGGAAAGACTTACCGATCTGGGCGATACCAAAGGGCAGTTTGCGACGGGTGGTGCGCTGAACGTTCACAAAGTTGGTGAAGATGCCCTGGGCGGTCTGGGGACGCAGATACACGGTATTCTTGGCGTTCTCGGTAACACCCTGGAAAGTCTTAAACATCAGGTTGAACTGACGAATATCGGTGAAGTTGTGCTTGCCACAGGTGGGACAGGGAATGTTGTTGTCCTCTACAAAGGCCTTCATCTCGTCCTGAGAGAAAGCGTCGATGGGCTTGGGCAACTCATAGCCGGTCTCCTGGCACCAATCCTCGATAATCTTATCGGCACGGAAACGCTCTTTACACTCCTTACAATCCATCAGCGGATCGGAGAAGCCGGCCAAGTGGCCGGAAGCAACCCAGGTCTGAGGGTTCATCAGGATGGCGGCGTCCAGACCCACGTTGTAGCGGTTCTCCTGAACGAACTTCTTCCACCAAGCCTTTTTGACGTTGTTCTTCAGCTCTACGCCCAGAGGACCGTAGTCCCAGGTGTTGGCCAGACCGCCATAGATCTCAGAGCCGGGGAAAATATAACCGCGACCTTTGCACAAGGCTACGATTTTTTCCATAGTTTTTTCGGTGTTTTTCATTTTTTCTACCTCCATATTCATCCGGAATGGCTTTCCGGCAATATTTCCACCTATTTTACCCGAATTCGTCATAAAAGTCAACCTATTCCCCCAATATAAAAGTACCGATTTTAATCTAATATCACGACTACGCGTTAAAGTTATACACCATTTTATACAAATTGCCCTAAGATTTATCCACACTATTGCTTAAAATTGCCATTTTTGTAAATTAGGTGTTGACAATTGGGTAAATCTCCTATATACTTTGGTGGTACGCTGAACGGGATAGGGCAACTGCGCCCTGTTCTGTGGACTATGATGGAGGGCAAGCATGGACAACCAAACACTTCCCATCCGTCAGGCAGCCGATGGCGATCAAGAGGCTTTTGCCCGGGTCGTCCACCGTATGGAGCCTCTCATCCACGACCAGATACACAGTCTGCACTGCGACGGTATCGAGGACGAGGATATGATACAAGAGGCTCTGGTGGGTCTGCTGGCCGCCGTACGTACCTATCGCCCCGATCGGGGTACTGCCTTTACCACCTACGCCACCACCTGTATCCGGCATCGTCTGTTGGATATGGTGCGCCGTGCAGGATCCCGCGCCAATCGCGAACAGCCCCTATCCGAGGACACCAAGGTGGCGGATACGGTTGCCGATCCCGCCCTGCAGGTGCAAGAGCAAGAGAGTCTGGATGGTCTGCTGATCCGCATACAGGGTCGGCTGACACCGATGGAATATCGGGTGCTGTTGCTCCGCCTGGGCAACAACTCCTATGCAGAGATCGCCCGACAGATGGGCGTCAGCAAAAAGGCAGTAGACAATGCCGTGCAACGACTACGGCGCAAATTTTCTTCTTGGCAATAACGGCATAAGGCCGGTTGCAATATATCACAGAGTGAGGTAAACCAAATGTACGAGGACAAGACTTTAGTATGCAAAGAGTGCGGCAATGAGTTCATTTTCACCGCCGGCGAGCAGGAGTTCTACGCTGAGAAGGGTTTCGTAAACGAGCCCCAGCGCTGCAAGGCCTGCCGTGACGCCCGCAAGAACGCTGGCCGTCCCGAGCGCGAGATGCACGATGCTGTTTGCGCCAACTGTGGCAAGGAGTGCAAAGTGCCCTTCAAGCCCCGTGAGGATCGCCCCGTTTACTGCAGCGAGTGCTTCGCTAGCATGAAGGGCGAGAACTAATTCATATTAGTCTGACTAAGACCGTCCACCGTCCGGTGGGCGGTCTTTTTCGTTGTGGAGAATCCCCCACTTGACGAAACGTGGAAAAACAGGTAAAATACCCCAAGATAGTTTTTGTATCCGGAGGCTATTATGTTTTTGATTATATGGTTTACACTGGCCGCTACCATCGGTACCGGTCTGACCTATTGGGGATGCCATTGTCTATCCCCTTGGTGGATTCTGCCCATCTGGGTGGGCTATTATCTGGCAGCGGTGCTGGTATACGTGCTGTGGCTGTTCCCCACCGTGTTGCTGACTCCCCAGACCGACTGCCCCAGCAAGCGGGCTATCCGCTTTTACCGCTGGTGCGAGAATAAGACGCTACGCTGGCTGTTGACCCAACTGGGTGTCCGCTATGCGGTGACGGGCGATGAGAAAATTCCCGACGACCAGGCATTTTTGCTGGTGTGCAACCACCGCACCGCCTACGACCCCATCGTCACCATTGCCTCCCTTACTAAGTGGGATCTGTGCTTTGTGGGCAAGCCGGAAGTGTTCAAAATCCCGGTGGTGGGTGCGGCGATGAAGCGAGTAGGCTTCTTCCCCATCGACCGTGATAACCCCCGCAATGCGGTGACCGCCATCAAGCACGCGGCAGAGCTGATTGGTCAGCAGGGTCGCTCGGTGGGTATCTACCCCGAGGGCACCCGGTGCCGTACCGAGGAGATGCTCCCCTTCCACGCCGGTTCTTTTAAGATTGCCAAGTTGGCAAACTGCCCGGTGGTGGTGACCTCCATCCGATACGAAAAGCGGTGGCTGTTCCCGGGATTTAAGCGGGTGCAGTTGCACGTGGCGGACGTGATCGACGTGGACTTTGTCAAGGAGAACAACACCAACGCCCTGGCCGAACGCGCCCAGGAAGCGATTAAAAAGGATTTGGGTATATAATAGTAAAGAGCCGAGGCAATCGCCTCGCCTCTTTTTATTACCCTCTCCGTCACGCAAAGCGTGCCACCTCTCCCAAAGGGAGAGGCAAGAAAGCAGTTCTTGCTATTCATTATTTCACAAACAAGTTGTAGGCATTATCCCACAGAATTTTCTGAAACTCCTCTTCGGTGAAGTTCATAGATAGGAGGGTGTCCAATTCCTTTTGGGCGTCCCACATCGGATAGTCGGTGCCGAACAGCACCCGGTCCGCACCCCAACGGCGGATGAGCTCCTCTGCTTTCTCCACCGACAAACGGAAAAAGGAAGAAGAACAATCCACGTACAAATTGGGAACGTGGCTGAGTTTGTCACAGGCCTCTTCCCAGATGGAATAGCCCGCCAAATGGGCGCCGATAAAAATGAGATCGGGATAAGCCTCCAGCACCGGCAACAGCCGGTTGGGGTTGGAGTTATCGTAGCGATCGTCTCCGGTGTGTAACAGCACCGGCAGGTGGTACTGCTGGCACAGTTCGTAGATTTTCAAACACCGAGGGTCATCCAACTGAAACCCCTGAATGTCCGGGTGGAGTTTGACCCCCTTGAGCCCCAACTCCAGCACGTGTGCCACGTCGGCGGCCTGGTCAGCGCTGTCCGGGTGCAGAGTGCCCAAGCCGGTAAACCGACCGCCACCCTCAGCCACGGTGCGCGCGATGAACTCATTGATGCTGTTCACCTGTTTCGGTGTGGTGGCCACCGACTGAATCACGCAGTGGTCCACGCCTATCGCCATCTCTTTTTCGATGAGGGTCTCCACCGTGCCGTCGTGGGCGGACACCACACCGTAAAAGGCATCGGTACCACCCACCGCCTTGGATGCGATGGCTGCCGGGTAGACGTGGCAGTGGGCGTCCATCACTTTATATTGCTTGACCATAGCGGTCATCTCCTTATTTTTGGGTTTTGATCCATTCTTCGGCTTCCTCACGCATCTTATACTTGAGGATCTTGCCGGCGGCGTTCATGGGGAACTTCGCCACGAATCGGATGTAACGAGGCACCTTATGCCGTGCCATATGAGAGGCGATATAATCGGTCATCTGCGCCTCGGTCATCTCCTCACCATCCTTGAGGATGATGCAGGCCATAATCTCCTCGCCGTACTTCTCATCCGGCACGCCAATGACCTGTACGTCACGGACCTTGGGGCAGGTGTAGATGAATTCCTCGATCTCCTTGGGATAGATGTTCTCGCCACCGCGGATAATCATATCCTTCAGGCGGCCGGTGATGTTGTAGTTGCCATCGGGACGACGACAAGCCAGGTCACCGGTGTGGAGCCAGCCGTCGGCATCAATGGCCTCGGCAGTGGCGGCGGGCATCTTGTAATAGCTCTTCATAATGTTATAGCCACGAGCCACGAACTCGCCGTTGACACCATCGGGGCAATCGGCGCCGGTCTCGGGGTCGATAATCTTGCACTCTACGTGGGCAAAGGCACTGCCCACCGTCTCGGTGCGCACCTCCAGCGAGTCGTAATAACTGCTCATAGTGCAACCGGGTGCGGCCTCGGTCTGACCGTATACCGACACAATCTCTTTCATTCCCATCGGTCCGGTGGCGGCCTCTTTCATCAGATCGGCAGGACAGTTGGAACCGGCCATAATACCGATGCGCAGATGGGAGAAATCCGTCTTGGCAAAGTCGGGGTGCTGCATCATAGCGATGAACATCGTAGGCACGCCGTTAAAGGCGGTGATGTGCTCGTTATGGACACAGGCCAGTGCCGGCTTGGGAGAGAAATAAGGCAACGGCAACATCGTGGTGCCGTGGGTCATACTGGCGGTCATAGACAGCACCATACCGAAGCAGTGGAACATCGGCACCTGGATCATCATACGGTCGGCGGTGGACAGATCCATATGGTCGCCGATGTATTTACCATTATTCACCACGTTGTAGTGGGTCAGCATAACGCCCTTGGGGAAGCCGGTGGTGCCGGAGGTGTACTGCATATTGCACACGTCGTCGGGACGGATATTAGCAGCCAGGCGGTACACTTCCTCCACGGGAACCAGTTCCGCACGATCCATAGCCTCGTCGAAAGTGAGGCAGCCGGGCTGGCGGAAATCCACGGTGAACACGTTTCGCAGGAAGGGCAGCCGCTTGCAGTGCAGGCTCTGGCCGGGCTTGGAGGACGCGATCTCCGGGCAGATCTCGTTGATGATCTTCCGGTAGTTGGAATCCAGAGCGGATTCGATCATCACGAGAGTGTGGGTATCGGACT
>JAZRES010000003.1:0-24390 GCA_045660965.1 Acutalibacteraceae bacterium | reverse complement strand
TATCGGTCGTCTGGCTTTCCGTCAGATGTTTGGCGCTGAGGGTTACGAGCTGGTCGCTATCAACGACCTGACCAAGCCCAGCATGCTGGCTCACCTGCTGAAGTACGACACCGCTCAGGGTCGTTACGACGGTCACACTGTAGAGGCTGACGACGAGGCTGGTACCATCACCGTAGACGGCAAGGTTCTGAAGATCTATGCTAAGGCTAACGCCGCCGAGCTGCCCTGGGGCGACCTGGGCGTAGACGTTGTGCTGGAGTGCACCGGTTTCTACTGCTCTAAGGACAAGAGCCAGGCTCACATCGACGCCGGCGCTAAGAAGGTTGTTATCTCTGCTCCCGCTGGCAACGACCTGAAGACCATCGTCTTCGGCGTTAACGAGAACACCCTGACCGCTGATGACACCATCATCTCTGCTGCTTCTTGCACCACCAACTGCCTGGCTCCCATGGCCAAGGCTCTGAACGACTACGCTGCTATCCAGAGCGGTATCATGACCACCGTACACGCTTACACCGGTGATCAGATGATCCTGGACGGCCCCCATCGTAAGGGCGACCTGCGTCGTGCTCGTGCTGGTGCTCAGAACATCGTCCCCAACTCCACCGGCGCTGCCAAGGCTATCGGCCTGGTTATCCCCGAGCTGAACGGCAAGCTGATCGGTTCTGCTCAGCGCGTTCCCACCTGCACCGGTTCCACCACTCTGCTGGTTGCTGTTGTTAAGGGCAAGGACATCACCAAGGACGGCATCAACGCCGCTATGAAGGCTGCTGCTTCCGCTTCCTTCGGTTACAACGAGGATGAGATCGTGTCTTCCGACATCATCGGCATCCGCTACGGTTCTCTGTTCGATGCTACCCAGACCATGGTGGCTAAGATCGACGAGGACACCTACCAGGTACAGGTTGTTTCCTGGTACGACAACGAGAACTCCTACACCAGCCAGATGGTCCGCACCATCAAGTACTTCGCTGAGCTGTAATTTGTTCTCTGCCCAGTGCATAGAGATCCCGGCAACTTCGGTTGCCGGGATTTTTTGTTTTTCAGCCATCTTATGTTGCACAAAAAACGCATTGTTTCGGTTGGTAATGGTTTCCGCCACCATTTTCTATGGCGTCATATAACAAAATCGTGTCATTTTTCCACGAAAAAAGCCATCGTCAGCGGACACACTAATGCAAAATCGACGGTTGCAACGGTGAGAAAGAGGTGTGTGGAATGAAACGGTGTTTTCGTATCCTCTATAGTGTGATGGTGTGCGCTTGCGCTTTGATTATGCTGGCGGTGGGCTACGTTTCGGCGGTTTTGCCGGATAATTTTACCGTATCGAGCGGTCAAGCAGTGCAGATTGGTCGCTGGATACAAGGGCAATCGCAAACCGCCAAATCCCTGTCTGCGGTGTCACAGACAACCGACGCCGGGTATCGGTCGCAACTACGCTTGATGGGGATCATCCCGGTCAAAGAGGTGGCGGTGACGGTAGCTGAAGAGCAGACCGTTATGGTGTGCGGTACGCCTTTTGGCATCAAGTTGTATACCGACGGCGTGCTGGTGGTGGGGCTGCAGGACGTGACCACTGCCGCCGGCAACGTAAATCCCGCCGCCGCTGCCGGCATCTGCCTGGGGGATACCATCCTGTCGGTGAATGGCGAAGCGGTATCCTCCAATCGGGATATTTCCCGGCTAATCAACGCCTGTGAGGGCAAACGGGTCAGTCTCCGTGTGCGACGGGATGGGGTGGAGTTTACAGCCACCCTAACCCCGGTGCGACCGGCGGATGAAAGCGGTTACAAGGCCGGAATGTGGGTGCGTGACAGCACCGCCGGTGTGGGTACACTAACCTTCTACAACCCGGCTACCGGCGTGTTTGCCGGGCTGGGTCACCCGGTGTGCGACGTGGACACCGGCAAGACGATGCCCCTTTCCGGTGGTCAGGTGGTGTCCGCCCGGGTGTTCGGCATCACCAAGAGTACCGCCGGCACACCGGGAGAACTGAAAGGGGTGTTCGAGCCGGGTATGCTGGGTTCGTTGCGAATGAATACGGAGAGTGGCCTGTACGGCACCTTGACCACCTTGCCGTCGCCGGCGGTGAGTATGCCGGTGGCACGTCGCCAGCAGGTAGAGGTGGGTAGCGCCCGGATTCTGTCCACCTTGGATGGCACCCAGCCCCGGTATTACGACGTGGAGATTCAGCGGGTGAACTACGGCGGAGGCACCACCCATCATATGGTGGTGCGGGTCACCGACCCGGCTTTGCTATCCCTCACCGGTGGTATCGTCCAGGGGATGAGCGGATCTCCCATTATCCAAAACGGACGGCTGGTAGGAGCCATCACCCACGTGCTGGTGGATGACCCCCAGCGTGGCTACGGCATTTTTGCCGAGGATATGCTGGCGACGGCAGAGAAAACGGCAGAATCGCTCTTGCAAAAGAATGCGTCTTAGGTGTGAGTGGCGTCAACAGACGTATCCACTCTGGAAAAACCCAATAAATTACCGCAAATCTATTGACATTCCACGAAATGCGGGGTAAAATGAGAAAAAATTATCACAAAGGAGGTAGCCACTATGTTTAACAACTTTTACTTTTTCTTTTTTACCAAGGGCTGCCCGTCTTCTGTGATGTTCAAAAAGTAATCTTTTTGGATATACAATACACGGACAGTCCGCATTTGTTATGCTTTCAGCAAGAACAGGTGCGGATTTTTTTATTTTTATAAACTATGGTCAAGAATCAGAAAGGAGCGTCCGAAAGCCATGGGTATGAATTTCCAGAGAAAATTGCCGATTCCGAAAGAGGTGAAAGCCGAGTTTGCTCTCACCGAGAAGATGGTGTTGGTAAAAGCCAAAAGAGATGAAGAGATTAAGGCTGTTTTTGAGGGGCTTTCGGACAAGTTTCTGTTGATTATCGGCCCTTGTTCTGCCGATCACAGAGAGCCTGTGCTGGAATACATTTCCCGTCTGCGCCGGGTGGAAGATCAGGTAAAGGATAAGATGGTCATCATTCCCCGTATTTACACCAATAAGCCCAGAACCACCGGTCAGGGATACAAGGGTATGCTTCACCAGCCCGACCCGGATGCCAACCCGGATATGTACAAGGGCATTGTCGCCATCCGCGACCTGCACATGGCGGCTCTGCGGGATTACGATTTCTCCTGCGCCGATGAGATGCTGTATCCCGAAAACTATCGGTATCTGTCGGATTTGCTCTCCTACGTGGCGATTGGTGCCCGTTCTGTGGAGAACCAGCAGCATCGTCTGACCTCCAGTGGTATCGAGGTGCCTGTGGGTATGAAGAACCCCACCGGTGGCGATCTTACCGTGATGATGAACGCCATCACCGCCGCCCAATCCCAGCACGCCTTCCTCTATCGTGGCTGGGAGGTGTCCAGCGACGGCAATCCCTTGACCCACGCCATTCTTCGTGGCTACGTGGACTATGCCGGCAAGAGCGCTTCTAACTACCATTACGAGGATTTGCTGAAGACCCACGAGCTGTACGCCAAGTCCGGTCTGCTGAACCCCTCGGTTATCGTGGACACCAACCACAACAATTCCGGAAAGCAATATTTGGAGCAGATTCGCATTGCCAAAGACGTGGTGCATAGCCGTAACCAAAACGGAGATATCAAGCGTTTGGTAAAGGGTCTGATGATTGAGAGCTATCTGGAGGATGGCGCCCAGGGTGTCCACGAGCGCGTCTATGGCAAATCCATCACCGATCCTTGCTTGGGTTGGGAAAAGACCGAACAGCTTATCTTTGATATTGCAGAAAAATTGTGATATACTGTACATTAACGATTATTTTTTTAGAAAGAAGATAACACGATGGCGAACAAGTTGGAAGAAGCGAGAAAAAGCATAAACCGGATTGATGCGCAGATGGCAGAATTGTTTGTGGAGCGTATGCGTGCGGCCGAAATGGTCTATGAGCACAAAAAAGAATACGGTTTGCCCATTCTGGATACAGCCAGAGAACAGGCTGTAATCCAGCAGAACGTGGCCGGTATAGCGGATGAGGAACTCAAAGGCTATTACATAGATTTTCTTAAAAACGTGATGGCGGTTTCCCGTGCCTATCAATACCGTATGCAAGAGGGATTAAACGTGGTGGATGACATCGTTGTAGAGCGCGGCATCCTCGCTTCTGCCCAAAATCATCTGGATTTGAACAGACGGGTTTTGGTTGTTACGGATTCCGGTGTGCCTGCCGAATACGCCGAGACCATTGCCGCTCAGTGTAAGGACAGCGTTGTCTGCACCGTGGAAATGGGCGAAGGCTCTAAGAGTCTGAAGTCCTTTGAGAAACTGTTACAGGTGATGTTGGACAACGACTTTTCCAGAAAAGACTGCGTGGTTGCCGTTGGCGGTGGCGTGGTAGGTGACCTGGCCGGCTTTGTGGCATCCGCCTATATGCGTGGCGTGGATTTTTATAATATTCCCACCACCCTGTTGTCCCAGATTGACTCCTCCATCGGAGGTAAGACGGCGGTTAATTTCGGTGGTGTAAAGAACGTCATCGGCGCCTTCTATCAGCCCAAAAAAGTGCTGATTGACCCCGATTTGCTGAAAACGCTTCCCGATCGTCAGATTGCCAACGGCCTTGCCGAGGCCATCAAGATGGCGCTCACCTCCGATCCGGAATTGTTCGCCATTTTTGAAAATGAGGATGTTTCCAGCCATCTGGACGAGATCATTATTCGCTCGCTGAACATCAAAAAGCACGTGGTGGAGCAAGATGAGAAAGAAGCAGGGTTGCGAAAAATTCTCAACTTCGGTCACACCATCGGTCACGGCATCGAGAGCTGTGTAGGCGACCTGTACCACGGTGAATGCGTGGCGCTGGGTATGATCCCCATGTGTGGCGAGGACATTAGAGAACGGGTGATTGCCGTGCTGAAAAAGTGCCATTTGTATCAAGAGTTGGCATACGATTGGGACAAGATTGCCAAGGCTATGTTCCACGATAAAAAGGCGGACGGCCATACGGTGACCGCCATATTGGTGAATACAGTAGGAAACTTTGAGATTGCTACAATGGATTGCACCGCTGTGTTGGAGCGGGCAAAACGTTGCTTAAAGGGATGATATAGAATGAAAAACACCTATGGAAACAGCGTGGCAATAACCCTGTTTGGCGAAAGTCACGGAGAGTATATCGGCGCCGTCATTGACGGACTGGCACCGGGCATCGAAATTGACGAGGCCTACATTGCTCAAATGCTTACTCTGCGCCGTCCGTCCGGCAAGATTGCCACCGCCAGAAAAGAGCAGGATGCCTTTCGCATCGTCAGTGGCGTGGTGAACAACCACACCACCGGCACACCGCTCACCATCCTGATACCTAACGAGGATGTAAAAAGTGGGGATTATACCGGCATGCAGACGGTTGCCCGTCCTGCTCACGCCGACTATACCGCCCAGTGCAAATACCACGGTTATCAAGATGCCCGTGGTGGCGGTCACTTCAGCGGTCGCATTACGGCGGCGTTGGTTGCCGCCGGCGCAGTATGTAAGTGTGCCTTGGAGAAAAAGGGCATTTACATCGGCACCCACGTAAAGAAGTGTGCCGGCATTTGGGACCGCGAATTTGACGATTTGCAAACCGATATCGCCGCCATTAATCAAAAGACCTTTGCCACTCTGGACGAGGCTACTGGCGAAGCAATGCGCGGTGCCATTTTGGAAGCGGCCGCAGCAGGCGATAGTGTGGGCGGCATCCTAGAGACCGCTGTCATCGGTATGCCCAAGGGCGTGGGCGAATCCTGGTTTGATACGGTAGAGGGTATGCTCTCCCATATGCTGTTTTCCATCCCCGCCGTAAAGGGTGTGGAGTTCGGCACAGGCTTTGCCCTTGCCGATATGCGTGGCAGTGTGGCCAACGATCCGTTGCGGATGGAGCAGGGTGAGATTATTACCTCCACCAACCACAACGGTGGCATCAACGGTGGCATCACCAACGGTATGCCCCTGCTGTTCCGCACGGTGATCAAACCCACCCCCACCATATTTATCCAGCAGGACACCGTGGATTTTCAGACGATGGAAGAGACGGTACTGACCCCCAAGGGTCGTCACGACCCGGCCATTGTGCACAGAGCCAGAGTGGTGCAGGATGCGGCGACCGCCATCGTCCTGTGCGATGCCTTGGCACTGCGCTACGGCACCGACTGGCTAAAATGAGTGTAAGTAGGAAACGATGATGAATACATACGGATGCATTGGCAAGAAACTCACCCATAGTTTTTCCAAAGACATACACGCTCGTCTTGCCGATTATGAATACCAACTGATTGAGTTGACCGAAGAAGAGGTACAGCCTTTCTTTGAGAAAAAGGCCTTTTCCGCCATCAACGTCACTATACCCTATAAAGAGACGGTAATCCCCTATTTGGATGAGATCAGCCCCATTGCCCGGCGCATCGGTGCGGTAAACACCATCGTCAACAAAGAGGGCAAACTGTATGGCTACAATACCGATTATTATGGTATGAAAGCGCTGATTGAAAAGGTTGGCTTACATCTTGAGGGTAAAAAAGTGCTGATTCTCGGCACCGGTGGTACCAGCAAGACTGCCTGTGCCGTAACTACCGATATGGGCGCTACCGAGGTGCTGACCGTCAGCCGAAAACCTGTGGACGGTCAGATCTCTTACGACCAAGCGGTGTCCAACCATACCGACGCCCAGATTATTATCAATACAACCCCTTGTGGGATGTATCCCCATTGTGAGGATAGCCCCATCGACGTTGCCCGTTTCCCCTCTCTGGAGGGTGTGATTGACGCCGTGTATAACCCCCTTTGCACCAACCTAGTTTTGGACGCCAAAGCCAGAGGGATTAAGGCCGAGGGCGGACTGTATATGCTGGTGATGCAGGCGGTGGTAGCGGTGGAGAAATTCCGTGACGTTACCATTGCCAAAGAGCAGGCCGACCGGGTGTACGAGGCGGTGTGCAACACCAAAGAGAACGTGGTGTTGACCGGTATGCCCGGCAGTGGCAAAAGCACCATAGGAAGCCTGCTGAATATAGACGGCTATACCTTTGTGGATACCGACAGCGAGGTAGAAAAGCGCTGTGGTTGTACCATCAAAGAGTTGATTGCCACCAAGGGCGAAACCCATTTTCGTGATCTGGAAACCCAGGTGATACGGGATCTGTCCCAAGAGAGCGGTCGCATCATCGCCACCGGTGGCGGTGCCATCCTGCGAGAGGAAAACGTAAGGCTCCTCAAGCGCAACGGCAGACTGTTTTATTTGGATGCGCCCTTATCCCGGCTCTGCGCCACAGAGGACAGACCCCTGTCCAACACCCGGGACAAACTGGAAAAATTATACGAACAGCGAAAAGATATCTATCGTGCCACCGCCGACGTTATCGTACCCGATGGGGATACGCCGGAGGCAATGGCCGAATCCATTGTAAAAGAACGAAGGAGATACCTATGAAAATTCTGGTTATTAACGGACCGAATTTGAATATGTTGGGCATACGGGAGCCCGACCAGTATGGGGTCAAGACCTATGCCGATTTGGTGGCGGACATCCGCCGCCATTGTGAGGAGCGGGACGTCCAGGTGGAATTGTTCCAGTCCAATCACGAGGGCGATTTGGTGGACTGCATACAGGGCGCCTATGGTAAGATGGATGGCATCGTGATCAATCCCGGCGCCTATACCCACACCAGCATCGCCATCTTGGATGCGGTCAAGGCGGGGGGTATCCCCACGGTAGAGGTGCACATCTCCAAGGTAGAAGAGCGAGAGGATTTTCGTCAGATCAGTTACGTGCGCCTGGCCTGTGTCAAGACCATTACCGGTCACGGCACCGACGGCTATTTAGAGGCTATCGATTTTTTGATTGGGGATTGAGGATATGTTAGCAACCTTCCGGCCGTGCACCTTGCACGGCACCGTACAGGCCCCGGCCTCTAAGAGTATGGCCCACAGATACCTCATCGGTGCGGCACTGTCCGGACAGGTCTGCACCCTCACCGGTGTGGATTACAGCCAAGATATTTTGGCTACGATGGACTGCTTAAAAGCCTTGGGCGTCACCATCACTGCCGACGGAGATACCCTGACGATAGACCCTCGCCACTTTATGCAGGTGGAGAGCCCCGTCTTGGAATGCCGAGAGAGCGGCAGCACTCTGCGCTTTTTCATTCCCTTGGCGTTGTGCTTGGGCAAACCGGTCACTTTGCGTGGCAGCGGACGGCTTTTTGAGCGTCCCTTAGAGGTCTACGAGCAGTTGTGCCGTGAGCAAGGCTTCACTTTTCGAAAGAATGAGGATTCTCTGATGGTATGCGGATCGCTCAAGAGTGGGAATTATTCCCTCCGTGGCGATATCAGCAGCCAGTTCATTACGGGTCTTTTGTTGGCTTTGGTTTATGTGGGCGGGGACGCTACCATCGAGATTTTACCGCCCTTTGAGAGTCGGTCCTATATCGACCTGACCCTGTCTGCCCTTAGCTCTTTTGGCGCCAAGGTCGCCTTCATAGATGACTATCATATTAAGATTACCGCCTCGAAAATGGGTGCCTATTCCGGCAGAATCGAGGGGGATTATTCCAATGCCGCCTTTTTGGATGCATTTAATCACGTGGGTGGTGAGGTAACGGTTGAGAATTTAAAAGCGGATAGTCTGCAAGGCGACCGAGTGTACCGTGACTATTTTGAGAAAATCGCAATGGGTACGCCCACCTTGGATATTTCCGATTGTCCGGATTTGGGACCGGTGCTGTTTGCCCTGTCGGCAATGAAAAACGGTGCCACCTTTACCGGTACAGACCGCCTTAAAATTAAGGAGAGCGATCGGGGAGAGGCTATGCACCGAGAATTACAAAAACTGGGCGGCGGTCTGGTGTTTGGAGACAACACCATTGTGGTACCCAAACAGGATTTGCGGTATGGCGACCGGGTGCTGGATGGTCACAACGACCATCGTATCGTGATGGCGCTGTCGGTGATTCTGTCCCGGATTGGCGGTGCCATTGACGGCGCCGAAGCGGTCAAGAAAAGTTATCCCGGCTTCTTTGAGGATATCCAAGGGCTGGGCGCAAAGGTTGAGTTATTATGATCGTTGACGTAAGCAAAAAGATATTGATTGTTGGTTTGGGTCTTCTCGGCGGTAGTTACGCTAAGGTGCTCAAGCGTTTTGGTTTTCACATCAGCGCCATTACCCTAGAGCAGAGTGACATAGACTACGCCATTCCACCCAGCGCCGGGCGTTGTTTGATAAGAACTAAGGAGTGTGCAAGATGATACGACGTGCAGCCGAAAAAGATATTCCCAAAATCGGTGATTTGCTGTGCCAGGTATGCTTGGTCCACCACAAGGGTAGACCGGACATCTTCAATGAGGGCAGAAAATACTCCGACGAAGAACTGAAAGTGCTGTTGCAAGATGAGAGCCGCCCGATTTTGGTTGCGGTGGACGAACAGGATCGGGTAACAGGCTATTGCTTCTGCATCTTCCAGCAACACGTGGACAATTCCGTGTTGACCGCTATCAAGACCCTGTACATCGACGATTTGTGCGTGGACGAAAACCTGCGTGGTCAGCACATCGGTAAGGAACTGTACAATGCCGCTCTGCAACTGGCCAAGGACAGTGGTTGCTACAATGTGACGCTGAACGTGTGGAGTTGCAACCGGTCGGCCTTGCGCTTTTACGAGCACTGTGGCTTGACACCTCAAAAGATTGGTATGGAAATCGTCCTATAAACAAAATATAGAGAATAAAAAAGCAGTGAGCATCCGCTCACTGCTTTTTTTGTTACGTTATAGTGCCAGTGCTAATTTCTCAGCCGATTGATAGCGCTCGTCAGGGCTGACGGCGGTGCACCGTCGCACCACTCTGCCGGCTTGACCTCGAGCCAATTGCTCGCTGGGGTGTTTGCCGGTCAGCATAACGTTAAGCAATACGCCGGTGGCATAGATGTCGGTGCGGGAGTCGCTCTGGGTCAGTCCCAACTGCTCCGGGGATGCATAGCCTACCGTACCCATAATCTTGGTATCTCTGGGGGCTTCGGTCACTTGGCGGGAGATGTTCAGGTCGATGAGCACCACCCGTCCATCGGGGGTGGTCATCACGTTTTCCGGCTTGACGTCCCGGTGCACAAACTGGTGTTGGTGCAATACCGACAGGGCGTGGCAGATGTTGCGGATGACCTTTTTGGCGGTTCGGTAGGTATACCGATTATCCTGCATCGTATCTGCTACGGTGATGCCCTCGATGTATTCTTCCAGTACGGTGGTGCCGTCCTCGTGGTCGATGACGTCGTATACCAGGGGCAGGCTGTCGCAGGAGATACCGCACAGCATCTCATAGGCCGGAGCAGGGTAGGGGAATTGCCGCACCACCATATCCCGGTTTTTCTCTCGATGACGCAGATGGAGTACGCGGCACTCGTTTTTGTCCGCCATCACCTTGACCAATTGGTAGGTGTCCAGCAGCTCCTCTAAATACTGTTGCCTGGTCATGACCCACCTCCGTAAAGCGCCCGAACAACATCGTCATAAATGATCTCGCAAAAGGCCCTATAACTGAGTTCGTATTGCACGTATCCGCTTGGAAGTTGGCATACAGAGGATAGGAAGGACTCACTGGCGTTTTCAGGCGCACGGGAATTGCGCGTATACAGGTACAATAGGTATTGACGGGTATGACCGGTATTATAATTTTTGTTGATGGTATAGGCGGTTACGTTGGGCAATGCGCCCGGGCACAGAAAATAATAGCCGGTGGTGGTGAAATAGAGTCGCTCCAGATTGGTGCATTTTTCAAGGGTTCCGGGGGCGAGTTCTATGCATTCCGGGGGCAGATACACCCGCTTGACCGTGTCTGCGATGTCGGCATCGTTAAAGTGACGTCCTACTGTGCTGTATCGCATATTCACCTCCACCACCGGCTTGCCGTCGATGACGGCCGGGACGCGGTAGATGCCATTGGAGGTGGGACGGTCAAAACCAATGATAACAATGCAGTCTTTTATGGGAATTCCGGATACGGTGGTGGTGCAATAGAATGAGTCGCACCCTTTACAATGCGAAATGTATTGATCACAGGACGTGGACACTTTACCGGTACCTTTCACCGGTTCATAATACCAGGTAACCTCCTCGATAGGTTGACCATCCTCGGTGGTGTTGCCGGGGGTAGCGGTCAGCCAATAACTGCCGCTGGACGAGGCGTTGGTGGTCATTCTGGTGGTTGTGGTAACCTTTTTCGTGGTTGCCGTGGTTGTTTTGATGGTTGTGGTGGTTGTAGTCGTCGTGGTGGTTGTAGTTGTGTTTTCGGTTGTGGTGGTTGCGCTTTCCGCCGGACGGGTGAGCGACGTGCTGACGGTAGGCTCGTTGCTCGTGGGTGTGGGAACGTTGTTTGTTGAACTGGGTGGGATAGGAATGTTGCTTGTGGAAGTATTCCCGGCAGACGTGGTGCTTGTGGGTATGGTGTCAGAGGGGATATACTGGTTGGGAATTGAGGGGTAGGGCGCCTGTATTACAGAGGTGGTATACCCGGTGGTATACCGACCATCCGCCGATCCGCTGACCGTGACCACCGCTGTGGGGTAGACGATGTTTCGGTTGGTGGTGGATTGGGTGGCGGGTTGGTTGCTGTCGTCCGATGTGGAAGGAAGGGTAATGCCACTGGGCAGTGTGGCGGTTCCTTGCTGGTTGCCGTCGGTTATCTCCATTTGGGTAGCGGTGTCGTTGGGGTCAGGTTCCACCGGCACCACCATACTCTCACCGGTGATAGGATCGGTGACGATTACCGTTCCTGTGGTGGGGATGGTGTTCTGAGTGTCGGATTGGCTGTCTCCCGGCAGGACACCGGTGACGTTCAGCCGGTAATAGCCGGTGATGCAGACACTGCTGGTGACCAATAAAAACACCAAAACGGCGACCGCGGTCTGCAGCCACCGTCGCAAGGCGTATTGGGGTGAGGGAATCACCTGCTTTTGGTTCAGTGTGGTCATACAGTGTAGGCAAAAACGGGCGTTTTCAGCCAACCCTGCACCACAATGGGGACAATTTCTCATAACGTCATCCTAATGTTTCCAATTGGTTTTTAAACAGAGTCTCATTGATTTGAGGGACAGACAGACCGTGGCTGATGCCATAGATGATGGTGCTGTCCGCCGGCAGTTTGGCATACAGCATAGGGTATCCGGCGCATTTCAGCAGCTCTTGCGTCTCTTCCAGATCCAGACCCATACCAATGGCCAGAGCCAGCAATTTGCGCCGGTCGGGGTGCCGTTTGCCGGAGAAGATCTGATAACCGTACACCTCGGTGAGTTCGGAACGCTTGATGGCCGTTGCTTTGCTAATCCCCTTTTTCTCCAACAGGGTCTCCAACAACTGCGAGAGATTGGCGGTAATCATATTTTCTTTGTTCTCTTCGTAAAAGGTTTGAAAATCTTCGCAGAGTTCCAATTCTTTCAGCATTTCGCCGGTGTTTTTCTTCATGGTTGTTCCTCGTTTTTTGTAAAATATGCTCATAGCATACCCCACAAAAAATAATTTGTCAACTATGCTCTGAGCATAAGACTTTTGTCGCCGGCTTTGTTATAATTTGGAAACAGGATGGGCGTTGTGGCTTTACAGACGGTCGTCCTCTGCCGACAGTAGTAACGAGATGGGCACTTCCAGTGCGCGGGCAAAAATCACTAGATCAATGTCGGTGACAAACCTCTCACCGTTTTCCACCCGACGGATGAAATAGTGGTCTACGTCAAAGCCCAATAGTTGCATTTTAGCGGCCAATTTACGTTGGGACAGTTTTTTGTCCCGGCGTAGTTGGGCGACGGTCTTTCCTACCAGATTGTTGGTGCCGTCGGCAGCTTTGATTTTAAACATAGAATCCTTCTTTCCATATTTTAGTGAAAAGTATTTACTTTTTATTCATTGTATGGTATAGTTGACATGGATATGTTGAATAGTGTTCAACATAAAGAGGATTTCTATGTCACAAATTTTATAGGAGGAAACAAAATGAAAAAACGCATTTTATCCGTTCTGCTGGCAGTTGTGCTGTTAGCAACCTGCATTCCCTTCGCCGGGCTATCCGTAAGTGCGGCAGCGGGTGATCACGTGTACTACGAGGCAGAGACCAACGACACCAAGTCTACGGCCAATGGTATCGGAGCGGATTATACCGTCTACGGTATTATGGGTCACAGCGTCGACTACGATTATTATCGTTTTACGCTGTCCGCAACCTCTACGGTGCAGCTGGGCCTTATCAGCGACAACTCCGCTATGATGGTGTTCCTCAATGACAGCAACGGCACCTCTTATGGCGTTTTTGAGAACACAGATAAGTCCAGTAGCGGTTCTTACCTGTTTGCCGAGACCATGTCCCTTCCGGCCGGCACCTATTATATCTGGGTGCTCTGCCTGGACTATAAGCCGGCTACCGACCTGTATATGCTGTATCTTGACTACGGCACTTCTGTCCACACCCACACTTACGACAACGCTTGCGACACCACCTGTAATGGCTGTGGCGCTACCCGTACCACCTCTCACACCTACAGTTCCAACGATGACGAGTCCTGCAACGTGTGCGGTTACGTGCGTCCTCTGGGCGGTGACGGCACCACCGTTGCCAAGGCCATCGTGATGAAGGCCGGTACCACCCTGACCAAGAGCTGGACCAAGAGCAACTATTCTGCCAATTGCTATAACAAGATTGTCCTGGCTAACGATGGTTACATCACCTTTACCATGGATAAGCCTTACGATTCTGCCGGCAAAGCCTATGACGTTTGGCTGCGTCTGTACTCCACAGATGGCACTGAGATTTGGAACGCTCGGGGCGATGGCGATAGAAACGCTTTCACTTCTGAGTTCGTTTATAAGATCGGTCTGGCTGCAGGTACGTATTATTTGAATTTGGATCCCCAGTTTAGCGTGACCTCCGGCACTTTCAGTGTGAACTATAAATATACTTTCACCAAGACCACCTTGTGGGAGGCAGAACCCAACGGCACCAAGGCACAGGCTAAGGCTATGACCCTGGGCAAGACCTATAACGGCGTTTTTGGCGATGTCTACTTGTATATGTCCCAAGAGGACGTGTATAAGGTCAAGTTGACTAAGGGCAAGAAGTACCGCATCACCATGGGCAACTATATGACCATTGATGAAAAGACGTTTATGCTATTTGACTTTGAGTCGCCCTCCGGTGACGATGTGTACGGCGTAAGTGCCTATCATACGAAAGAGAGTGGCACGTCCGGCTATTGGACTTTCTATGCCGAAGAGTCCGGCTGGCATTATTTCACCATTCGCAACGGTTATGACGAAGGTGGCTATGACTACACTCTGAAGTGCGACGTAGAAAAGGTTGCCGCTTCCAATTTGAGCTTTAACCTGAGCAAGTCTTCTTTCGACTACAACGGCAAGGTGCAGAAGCCTACCGTTACCGTCTACGACGGTTCTACCAAGGTGGCCTCTTCCAACTATACCGTCAGCTACACCACCGATTGTAAGAATGCCGGCACCCACAAGGTGAAGATTACCATGAAGGGCGATTATACCGGCACCAAGACCTTGAGCTACAGCATCAAAGCCGTTTCCGAATACAGCGCCGGCTTGACCGCCAAGCTGAGCACCACCAATTGCACCTATGACGGCACCGCTAAGAAGCCCACCGTCACCATTAAGGATAAGTCCGGCAACAAGATTGCCTCTTCCAACTACACCGTAACCTATCCCAAGAGCTGTACCGCTGTGGGTAGCTATCGTGTAGAAATCAAGTACAAGGGCAACTACAGCGGTTCTGACACCCTGTATTACTACGTCAACGCTGCCTCTGCATCCAAGTGCAAGGTGACCCTGTCCAAGACCACCTATACCTACAACGGCAAGGTGCAGAAACCCACCGTTACCGTAAAGGATGCCAAGGGCAAGAAATTGACTACTTCTAGCTATAGTGTTTCTTACTCTTACGGCTGTAAGAGTGTGGGCACCTATACCGTGACCATCCGCTTTAAGGGCAACTACACCGGCAGCAAGACGCTGACCTATAAGATCAATCCTGCCGGCACCACGGTTAAGTCCCTGACCGCCGCCAAGAAGTCTTTGAAGGTGGCAGTCACCAAGAAGACCACCGAGGTCACCGGTTATGAGATCCAGTACTCTACCAGCAAGAACTTTAAGTCTGCCAAGTCCAAGACCCTGACCAGCTATAGCAAGACCAGCCTGACCCTGTCCGGCTTGTCCGCTAAGAAGACCTATTACGTTCGCGTCCGCACCTATAAGACTGTGGGCGGTAAAAAGTATTATTCCGGTTGGTCTACCATCAAGTCTAAGAAGACCAAATAATTTATCTAATTAAAAAGAGCCTGTGGCCTTATGCCACAGGCTCTTTTTCTGCACCTATAAAAAACACCACAGCATTACATCGGCTATATATTGACAATTCTGCTGGTTTTGGTAAAATAGGAATGATAGAGGTGCGCAAACGCACCCAATCCCCTAAGGAGGTGGCGCTATGGCCCAAAAACAGAAGATAAAGCAACGGCCTTTGTGGCTATTCTTGCTGGTGTTGTGCCTGGTTTTGGGGATGGCTTTGCCCGTTTCGGCGGCGCTGGACGTGAATCGCCCTTGTAGTCTATCTCTGGCCTATACCGGCGACGGACAGCCCTTTGCCGGACAATCCGTTTCGGTCTACCGTGTGGCAGAGATGTTGCCGGACGGCAGTTTCCAGAAGATAGCGCCTTTCACCCAGTACCCGGTCTCCATCCACGACGTCACCAGCCAATCCGGTTGGTTGCAGGTGGCGGACACCTTTGTGGGTTACGTGGTAGCGGATGCGATTGTTCCCACCGCCACTGTCGCCACCAACGAGGAGGGCAAAGCGGAGTTTGCCAACCTCCCCAGCGGTATGTATTTGGTAGAGGACGTTACCGTCAACAAGGATAACGTTACCTGGGATTTTGGTGCTTTTATGCTGTATATGCCGATGCAAGAGGATGGCGTATATACTTACGACGTGGTTGCCAAACCCAAGGTGAGCCGTACAGAGGACACACCCGACGGCACCCAGTATAAACTGCTGAAGGTGTGGAAAGATCGGGGACATACCGCCGTGCGCCCCACGTCTATCACCGTAAAGATCGCAAAGAATAAGAAACCGTGGAAGACCGTTACCTTGTCTAAGGAGAATAACTGGTCTTACTCCTGGACCGACGAGGACAGCACCGCCACCTGGTCGGTATCGGAGCAGATAGAGACGGACACCTATACCGTCCTCTGCGACAAAAAAGGAGCAACCTTTGAATTGATCAATACCTGGTCGGGTCCGGGCACCCCGGATACCCCGGATGAACCGGAACCGCCCAAGACCGGCGATACCGAGCCCCTGTGGCTATACGTGCTGATGATGGTATTCTCCGGCATTGCCCTGGTGCTGGTGGGTGTCGGCAGTATGCGAGGACAAAAAGATGGCAAGACGAAGTAAGATATGGATAACCATTGGTCTTGTGCTGATATTGGGTGGAGCGGGATTGTTCCTGTTTACCCAATTATCCGCTACCAATGCAGAAAAAGAAGCTACACGCCTGGTGGGTGTGCTAGAATCTCTGCTACCGGAACGCACCAACGATACCACCGAGGCGGTGGGGGAGATGCCGGTGCTGGCCGTGGAGGGTCAAGATATGGTGGCGCTTCTGGAGATTCCCGGTTGCGATTTGGCGTTGCCGGTGGGTGCTTCGTGGGATGCCCGTGGCACCACCGCCTATCCCCGGTGCTTTTCCGGCTCAACCTACGACCGTAATTTGGTGGTGGGCGGCAGTGACCGCCAAGGGCAATTGGAGTGTCTGGATACCATCGGGTTGGGCGCTACCGTCACGGTGACGGATATGACCGGTATGGTGTTCACCTATGCGGTGGTTTCCATAGAACAGTCCAAGAGCGCCGACGCCGAGGTGCTGGAGAATGACGACTATGACCTAACCCTGTTTGTGCGGGATACGTATTCTCTGAAGTACACCTTGGTGCGCTGTATTGCAAAGTGAAAAAGGAGAATGCTATGGATTTTCAATTGTTCAACCGCACTTTAGCAGATAATGATCATAATGTAAAACTTGAAACTGGCAAAAGAGAAGTGGTGCGTATTTTTGTGCATCGTCGATGCCCTGAATGTGGTATAAAAATTACAGGTGATTGGGAGTTTCCGTCGTATCGTATCCCGACTTACTACATCAACAAATATGCACAGGAAGTAGTTTCGGGTGCTCCGGTTTGTATATTTACTGACGAGTTTAATGGATCAAGCCAGTACATAGGTGGAAAAGAATATACTTGGAATACTGTTCCGGAGAAGTATTTGGTGGATAAGGCAACCTCTAGATTTATTGGAAATGATTGGGAACAGATTAGCGGCAGAAGCTATAGAGCTATAGAGCATCCTGAAATCTTACGGGATATCAAAAAGTTGTTACCCGCACCTGCATTTTTGCGGCAATATAGAGACGAGTACACGTATGTTTACAACTTAAAAAAATGTCCTGTTTGTGATGCGGTTTGGGCGGATAAAGACGATAGAAGATATGAAAACTATAATCGCAGATATTCTGATGAACATGGTGCTAAAGTTGGCAGTGATGGTGAGAAATTGCTTGAAGCAATCGCTCTTAAAACAAAGGAACAAGCAGAAAATTATATAAATAGCATCGCAGATTTATCAGAGAGTAATGGTAAGACATTAACCATCGCAGAAACTGCTCAGTTAAAAGATTATTTAAACTCTGTTATCTACATTGAAAAGAATATTCAACTATTCACCACAAGATTGGAAGAATTGTATTATCAGCGTGTCATAAAAGGCGGAGAAAGCGTCGCCTCAAAATTGCTGATTTGCAAAAAAGATGAGGATAAAATTGAAGCTCTATCCAAGCAATATCACGAATTGGAGAATTATTGTCCGGAACACTCTGTAGCTAGGGTAAAAATGCCCAGACCTGCTGAACCGGTGCAACCTCAAAAACCGCAAGAACCGGTTATGCAAACTCCCGGCTTGTTCAATAAAAAGCGAGTATTGGCCGAAAATGCTCAGGCTATTGCACAATACGAAATAAACCTGAAGCAATACAACGAGGAGTATCGCATTTATCAAGAAAGCCTGGCTGACTATCGTCGGATGGTTGAAGAGATTGAAAACAAAGAGCAAACCATCTATATGGATGAATTGGAAAAGGAAAAACAAAACCATCAAAGAAAATGTGAGTTAGCAAAACAGGAATGGGAACAGGCAGTTGCAGTTTTTGAAGATAAAAAGAAGAATTTAGTCACTCCGGAAATACTTGCTATTCAGTTGGTGAATAATGAGATTGAACAAGTTGAGGAATTGCTAAAAAAACTGTATGTTGCTAAAAACAAGGCATATGCTTGTGGAGTGATTTTTGAGAAGTATCACTATTTTGTAGCGGTGTCTATGTTCTATGAATACTTAGCATCGGGTCGCTGTGCGTCGTTAGAGGGGCCAGATGGGGCATACAATATTTACGAAGCAGAAATTCGTGCAAATATTGTTATTTCACAGATGGCGGAAATTGTGAATTCTTTAGAAAAAATCAAAGATAATCAATTTATGATTTATAAAGCCATAAACGAGGTGAACAAAGAACTTTCTCGCTTGAATAGTGGTATGGATACGCTTGTTAGCGAAATGGGAAAAATGAACGAAAGCGTGGAAAGCATTGCAACGGCTGCAGAAACCATTTCCTATAACACAGGTGTGACAGCCTATTATGCGAAGAAGAATGCAGAGCTTACAGATGCTTTGGGATTTATGATGGCCTTAAAATGATAAAAAGGAGCCTATGGCATACGCCATAGGCTCCTTTTTTGTTTATTCGGTTCTCAGTGCCACAACAGGGTCTTTCTTAGCGGCGGAGCGAGAGGGGATAATGCCGGCAAACAGGGTCAGCACTACGCTGATGGCTACCAGCAGCAGGGCTGCGCCACCGGGCAGGATGGCGTTGAGGGTAGCGATGCCGGTCACTTCGTGGAGAATCAGGTTAATGGGGATGCACATAGCGTAGGTGATACCCACACCCAGCGCACCGGAGGTGAAGCCGATGATCACCGTCTCGGCATTAAACATGCTGGATACGTTGCGCTTGGATGCACCGATGGCACGGAGGATACCAATCTCTTTGGTACGCTCCTGCACCGAGATCAGGGTGATAACACCGATCATAATGGAGGATACCACCAGCGAGATGGATACAAAAGCAATCAGCACATAGCTGATAGCGTTGATGATGGTGGTTACGGAGGACATCATTAGACCGATGTAGTCGGTATAGGCGATCTGTTCCAGTTCCTCTTTGCCCTCATTGTAGGTGGCGATGATCTCTTCAATCACGTCCTTGTTCTCAAAGGAAGAGGCGTAGATGTTGATGCTGGCGGGGTTATCCAACTCCACGCAGCCCAACTCGATCAGGTTCTCGTCATAAGTGGTCTCGGCAAATTCCAGCACCTCGTCGTAATAGGTGGCGTACTGGTCGTTGGTGTAATCTTTCATAGCCATATCCAGCATAGCCACCAGCTGGGCGGCGGGCATAGCACCCATCTGCTGCTGCACACCGGCGGCGTGCTGAGCCTTGACCTGCTCGGTCACCATCTCAGTATAGCTTTCCTTCATATCCTCGTCGCTCATCTTGGCCAGATAGGTCTCGATTTCTTCGGCGGCCATACCGGTCTGCTGGGCAAACACCTGGGAGAGGGTCTGCTCGATTTGCTCACGGGTCACATCCTTGACGGCGTTGTTCACCGTCTCTTTCAGCCAATCGGCATCGGGGATGCTCATAATCTTGATATAGGTCTGTGCCTTTTCCTCGTCGGTCTGATCCGCCACGTAATCCTTAAAGGCGGTCTTTTTCTCGGCGGGGGTCATATTGCCGGTGTTGGCCTCAAAGGGCAGACCGGTGAAGACGTCTCGATCGGGATTCTTGATCTGATCCTTGACGGCATCGGACTTTTTGGCGTTGTCGATGACGTGCTCGGTCAGCTTGTGGGTGTACACAATGCTACCGGACAGCATACTGGATACTGCCTCTTCGTTGGGACGGATGATACCCGCCACCTTGAGGGTGATGCCGTTATCGTAGAGGTATTTCAGTCCGGTCTGGGTACCCCGCATATCGGTGTACAGACCGGTTTTGGGATCTTTCTTATAGCAATCGGCGGAGAAGACCGTGCGGAATTCCATATTGCAGATGTCCTCATAGGACCACTTCTGCTGGGGAATCTCAACGGTGGTCTGGTCGATGGCGGCGTTGGCCAGGGCGTCGATATCCTCTTTGGATTTCAGTCCCAGAGCATAGAGGGTCATATCGTCCACCTCGTTGTTCTGGTCCACCACCAGCACCACCTCGTCATAGGAGTTGGGCCAAGAGCCGTATACCACCTCATACTGTTTCTTCAGCAAGGGGTTGATGGGATCGCCGTTGTCACCGGGCAACATCTCTTGCCAGGTGATGGTGTTCATGCCCGGCATCATCATACTGCTGCTGATGCCATAGCTGTTGCTCATGGTCATCATAGAGGACATATCCATACCGAAGTATTCCAGCAACAGATCCTGTAGCAACTGTTCGCTGTCCGACAGGATGATGTCGCCGTCCACGTTTTTGGTATAGATGAGCATATTCAGGTCGTAGGTGTACTGCACACCGCTGACCGCTTCTTTTAGGTTACCGTCCTCTTTCTCCAGTTCCTGTTCCAGATAGGTCTTGAAGGCGGCCAGATCGTTTTCGGTAGCTTCCATGGTGTTAAAGGCGTTGATCAGGTCGTAGAACATGGTCTTTTGGTATACGCCGTCTTTATCGTGGCTGCCGTGACTCTCAGCCTCGCCGATAAAGGTGGTCAGCAGACTGCCCATATCCATGTGGGTGGCCTCCAGCGTCAGGGGATAGGAGGACAGGGTGTCTTCCTGTACGGTGTTGATATAGGTGGTGGTACCCTGGGACACGGCGGTAATCAGGGCGATACCGATGATACCGATACTACCGGCAAAACTGGTCAGTGCCGTGCGACCCTTTTTGGTGAACAGGTTTTTCAGCGACAGACCAAAGGCGGTGAAGAACGACATAGAGGGTTTGCGCTGACGGCGCTTTTTGCCCTTGGGAGCATTCAGCTCTTGCTCTCTGGCCTGCTCGGCGGCAATCTCCTCTTCGGTGAGCGGTGCGGTGTCACCGGTAATCTTGCCGTCCAGCATCCGGATGATGCGGGTGGAATATTCCTCCGCCAGCTCCGGGTTATGGGTAACCATCACCACCAGACGGTCTCTGGCCACTTCTTTCAGGATTTCCATTACCTGTACGCTGGTTTCGGTATCCAGTGCGCCGGTGGGTTCATCCGCCAGGATGATGTCCGGGTCGTTGACCAGGGCACGGGCGATGGCCACACGTTGCATCTGACCGCCGGAGAGCTGGCTGGGCTTTTTGCGCAGCTGATCACCCAGACCCACCTGCTCCAGTGCGGCTTTGGCACGGCGGCGACGCTCCTTTTTGGATACGCCGGACAGGGTCAGTGCCAACTCTACGTTGCTCAGCACTGACTGGTGGGGGATGAGGTTATAGCTCTGGAACACAAAGCCGATGGTGTGGTTACGGTAGGTGTCCCAATCCCGATCCTTAAATTTCTTAGTAGATTTGCCGTTGATGATCAGGTCGCCGGAGGTGTAGCGATCCAGACCGCCTACCAAATTCAGCAGGGTGGTCTTGCCACAGCCGGATTGACCCAGTATGGATACGAATTCGTTGTGGCGAAAGGCGATGCTCACACCGTTGAGTGCGTGCACCAACGTGTCGCCGGAGCCGTATACCTTGGTAATGTCTTTGAGTTGCAACATTATGGCAACATCCTTTCTCAGAATAAGATGCGAATAAACTATCTATATGAGTATATCATAAAATAATTCCCATGGCTAGTGGTGAATGGTTTGTAAACAATGAAAATATTTGATGATTGACAAGAATCGGTTGGCATATTATAATAATAGGGATGAAGAATACCGAAAACCCAGTGGGTTTTGAAAATAGAAAGGATGCGTGTGTGTTATGAAAACGAAGAACGTATTGAAGATTTTGCTGACCATCGGCGCCGTGTTGGCCGCTCTGGTGGGTGTTGTGCTGGTGCTGGTGCGTACCGAGCGCCGTCTGTATCGTGCTCTGGGCGTTCTGGAGAGCTATTTGCCCCACAGCAAAAAGGATTCCGCCCTGCACATCGAGCTGGAAGATATTTAATCCGGAATTTTTGCATTTTAACGCTTTAAAGGGTTGACAAACCTAAAACTCTGTGTTACAATACTCAAAAATTAAACAAAAGGCTATGACGAAGACGGTCGAAACCCCTTTGTTTTCAGAGAGTCGATGGTTGGTGCGAATCGACAGCAGAGCGTTTCAGATGACCCATCCCTTCCGAGCCGGAGAGGCGAACACCCCAGGCAATTAGTCCCTCCCGTGATGACTGCGTCAAGGTCCGGGGATTGATGGATCCCATAGAGTGGCATCGTTCGGATGCAAATTGAGTGGTACCGCGAGTGTATTTTTCACACCCGTCTCAATGTTGAGACGGGTGTTTTTTTATTTTCCAAAGGAGTGAGGAAAGATGGCAACAGCAGACAATCGCACATTATACGAGGTAGCTCTTCGTATTCGCGAGATGCGCGAGATTTTGGAGCTGTCCGTAGAGGATATGGCTGAGAAGACCGGCGTCACCGTGGCCGAGTATGAGACCTACGAGTCCGGTGCGGTGGATTTCCCCTTTAGCTTTATCCATAAGTGCGCTCTGGCCTTTGATTTGGATATGACCGATCTGCTGGAGGGTCGCAGCGCCAACCTGCTGTCTTCCTATACCGTCACCCGCAAGGGCCAGGGTCAGCAGACCGCCAAAGAGGATGGCATCGACATTGCCCACTTGGCGCCCAAGTTCCGTGACAAGATTGCCGAACCCTATTGGGTCCGTTACGAATACGACCCCGCTCTGGAGTCCAAGCCTATTCACCTAGCTACCCACTCCGGTCAGGAGTTCGACCTGGTCATCAGCGGTAAGCTGAAGGTGCAGATCGGCGACCACGTAGAGGTGCTGGGCGAGGGCGATAGCATCTATTACAACTCTTCCACGCCTCACGGTATGATTGCCGTAGAGGGTCAGGATTGCGTATTCTGCGCCGTGGTTCTGCCCGGCGAGGAAACCCGAGAGGAAGAGGTGCGCTCCACCATCGTCACCGCCAAGACCTCCGAGCCGTTGGTGTGCGAGCAGTTCGTCTCCACCACCGAGGACGAGAACGGTGCCTTGCAATCCATTGAATTTAAAAATACCGACCGCTTTAATTTTGGCTTTGATATCGTGGATGGCATCGCCGAGAAATATCCCGATAAACTGGCTATGCTCCACTTGGATGTCAACCGCACCGAGCGTCGGTTTACCTTCCGTGAGATGAAGCATTATTCCAACCAGTGCGCCAACTATTTCACCTCTTTGGGCATCAAACAGGGTGACAAGGTGATGCTGGTGCTCAAGCGCCATTACCAGTTTTGGTTTGCCATGGTGGCGTTGCACAAGATTGGCGCGGTGGCTATCCCCGCCACCAACCAGCTGAAAGAGCACGATTTCCAATATCGTTACGAGGCCGCCGGCGTTACCGCCATTGTGTGTACCGCTGATGGTGACACCGCAGACATTGCCGCCGCAGCCGCCGCTAAGGTGGATACCCCCATCACCAAGGTGTTGGTGGGTGGTAGCAAAGAGGGCTGGCACGATTTTGATAAGGAGTTCGGTCTGTTCTCCCGCAAATTTGTTCGTCCTGCGGATTGTTCTGCCGGCGATGAGGTGGCGCTGATGTTCTTCACCTCCGGCACCACCGGCAACCCGAAGATGGCCCAGCACAAGCACACCTATGCCCTGGGGCATTACGTAACCGCGAAATACTGGCACTGCTGCGAGCGGGACGGCCTCCATTTCACGATTTCGGACACCGGATGGGGCAAATCCCTGTGGGGCAAGCTGTACGGGCAGTGGCTGTGCGAAGGCGCGGTATTTGTATACGACTTTGACAGATTCGACGCGGCGGACATCCTGCCGATGTTCAAAAAGTATAACATTACTACCTTCTGCGCGCCGCCGACTATGCTGAGAATGTTTATCAAGGTGGATCTGGCGAATTACGACCTGAGCTCCATCCACCATATGACCACGGCCGGCGAGGCGCTGAACCCGGAGGTTTACCGGCAGTTTGAAAAAGCCACCGGCCTGAAGATCATGGAGGGCTTCGGGCAGACCGAAACCACCCTGACCATCGGAAACCTGTACGGCACCGTGCCGAAGATCGGTTCCATGGGCAAGGCCAGTCCGCAGTATGACGTGGATA
>JAZRES010000002.1:0-21530 GCA_045660965.1 Acutalibacteraceae bacterium | reverse complement strand
GGGACAGCGATCCCCAGGTGGCCGACCTGCTGGAAATGGCGATGAAAGTGGAGGGAACCCCCCGCAACGCCTCCACCCACGCCGCCGGTGTGGTGATTGCCCCTCGCCCCGTCAACGAATACGTGCGGCTGTGTATGAACCACGAGGCAGTGGCTACCCAGTACCCCATGGGAAATCTGGAGGAGCTGGGTGTCCTCAAGATGGATTTCCTGGGACTGCGCAACCTGACGGTGATCGCGGACGCGGAGAAAATGATCCAAAAACACACGCCCGACTTTGCGGTGGCGGACATTCCGCTGGACGACAAGCGGGTGTATCAAATGCTGTCCGAGGGCAAATCGGACGGCGTATTCCAGATGGAATCGGGTGGCTTAAAACGGGTGCTGATGCAGCTGCGTCCCACCCGCTTTGAAGACCTGATTGCGGTCATCTCCCTCTACCGCCCCGGTCCCATGGACTCCATCCCCCGCTATATCGACAACAGCCGCCACCCCGAGCGGGTGAAATACGCCCATCCCCTGTTAGAGCCGATTCTCAAGGTCACCTACGGCTGTATCGTCTATCAGGAGCAGGTGATGCAGGTGTTGCAGGCTCTAGCGGGCTATTCCTTCGGCCGTGCAGACGTAGTCCGTCGGGCTATGGCGAAGAAAAAACACGACGTGATGGAGAAAGAGCGGGATATCTTTGTCAATGGATTGGTCGAAAACGGCGAGGTCAAGGTAGACGGCTGCATTCGTCGCGGTGTGTCTGCCACCGTCGCCAACAAGATCTTTGACGAAATGGCCTCCTTTGCCTCCTACGCATTCAACAAATCCCACGCTGCCGCCTATGCGCTGGTGGCGTATCAGACCGCCTATCTCAAGTGTCTGTATCCCCGCCAGTATATGGCCGCTCTGCTGACCAGCGTGCTGGGCAGTGGTAAGGTGGTCAAGTATATCCGCGAGTGCGAGCGGATGGGCATCCCGGTGCTACCGCCCTCGGTAAACGAGTCCCACGCCGACTTTATGGTGGTGGGTGACCACATCCGTTTCGGTCTGCTGGCGGTCAAGAACATCGGCCGTGGCTTTGTAGACGTACTGGTGGCCGAACGGGAGAAAAGCGGTCCCTATACGGGATTCTATCCCTTCTGCAAGCGGTTGTCTGCCCATCGGGAATTCAACCGCCTAGGGCTGGACAGCCTGATTCGGTGCGGTGCGCTGGACGGTATGGGGCTCAACCGCCGCCAGATGCTCCAAATGGCACCGCTGGTGATGGACCAGCTGGACAACCAGAGCCGCTACGCTATGGACGGACAGATGGGCTTCTTTGACGCCGCCGAGGCGGCCGGAGATACCCCCATCCCCATCCCGGACGTGCCGGAGGTACCCTATGCCCAACTGTTACAGATGGAAAAGGATGCCACCGGTCTGTACCTGACCGGTCATCCTCTCACACCCTATAAGGGGCATTATAAGCCGATGCACTGCGTCCGCCTGGATCGAGTGATGGAATCTGCCGAAGAGGGTAGCGACCGCTATCAGGACGGCACCACCATCCGGGTGCTGGGTATGGTGGGCGCCATTCGGGTGCAGAATACCAAGTCCGGTGCCAAGATGGCCTACGTGCAACTGGAAGATCTGTACGGCGCTATCGAGACGGTGGTGTTCCCCAAGACTCTGGCACAGTTTGAAAATCTCATCCAACCCGGTCAGGTGGTGCTGGTCACCGGACGGCTGGATATCCAGGATGAAAAAGAGCCGAAACTGCTGTGCGAACGGGTGGAGCCGGTACCGGAACAGGCACCGGAAACACCCCCGGCGGCAGTGAAATCCGTCAATCCTCGGGCGGGGTTGTATCTGCGGATCGAGAGTGCCCAAAGCAAGGGGTATGAAACCGCTTACAACGCTGTAAAATCAAGCTCCGGCGAGACCCCGGTATATATCCGTTTCGTGGACACCGGCAAGATGGTAAAAGCACCCAAAGAGTGGTGCGTCACCGTCAATAACCGCCTGCTGACCCAACTCAAACAAGCCCTCGGCGACAGCAACGTGGCTGTGGTGGAATAACTCCCTCCGTCTTTCGCCTGTGGCGAAATCCACCTCCCTCGAGGAGGGAGGCTTGATGAGAGGGCGCAGAGACCCTCCCCTACGGATCAGTTCATAGAAAGGAGTGAAAATTATGGGTAAACTGTACGATAAATTTGCTGAACTAAAAAAACAATGCAAAAGAAACTGGTTTATGGACAAAATGGGATTAGTCAAATTCGAACTAGATGGCAAATCCTATGAGATTTTCTTTCCTCGAAAACGAGCTAATCGCTACACAATTATCCATTGTCAAGATAACACTATTTTTTGGGAACAGTGCCCTGTTTTCCCCCAACTGGCAGGCCGACGCTACGGTGAACGAGAACCCATTATGAGCATAGGCGGTCGGTCTAAGGACTCTGTGCGCATCGTGGTTATACTCGGCAAACCCAACAGCATTTGTGGCCTAGATGAAGGTAACTTTCGTTCCGTACACAAATACGATGAAACCTGCGTCAACGTGATGTCTGAAGCTCGATTAAAAGAACTGTAACAAAAAAACCGCTACCCTGACGGGTAGCGGTTTTATTATCCATTAGATTTTGTTGGCAGCTTTCCACTCGATGTAATCGTCGTAGGTCATCATCTTGTCGATGAGCTTGCCGTCCTTCAGTTCCATAATACGATCCGCCACAGTCTGAATGAACTGGTGGTCGTAAGAGGAGAACAGCACGTTGCCGCCGAAGTTGGTCAGACCGTCGTTGACGGCGGTGATGGACTCCAGGTCCAGATGGTTGGTGGGCTGGTCCAGCATCAGCACGTTGGAGCCGTACATCATCATACGGGACAGCATGCAGCGGACCTTCTCGCCACCGGACAGCACCTTAACCGGCTTGAGCACGTCGTCGCCGGAGAACAGCATCTTGCCCAGGAAACTGCGCAGATAGGTCTCGGTGTTGTCCTTGGAATACTGGTTCAGCCACTGAATCAGGGGCAGATCCACACCCTCGAAATACTCGGTATTATCCTTGGGGAAATAGGACAGGCTGGTGGTACCGCCCCACTTGTAGGTACCCTCGTCTGCTTCCAGCTCACCGGCCAAAATCTTAAACAGGGTGGTGGTGGCAATCTCATCCTGACCGACAAAAGCCACCTTATCTCCCTTGTTGATGCGGAAGGATACGTTGTCCAGCACCTTGACACCGTCCAGGGTCTTAGAGATGCCCTCTACAGCCAGAATCTCCTTACCGGCCTCACGGTCCATCTGGAAGCCCACAAAGGGATAACGGCGGGAAGAAGCGGGCATCTCCTCTACGGTCAGCTTGTCCAGCAGTTTACGACGGCTGGTGGCCTGACGGGACTTAGACTTGTTAGCGGAGAAGCGCTGAATGAAGGACTGGAGTTCTTTGATCTTCTCCTCGTTCTTCTTGTTCTGCTCGCGCATAATCTTCTGAATCAGCTGGCTGGACTCGTACCAGAAGTCGTAGTTACCCACGTAAATCTTGATCTTGTTATAGTCCACGTCCACGATGTGGGTGCAGACGTTATTGAGGAAGTGACGGTCGTGGGATACCACGATCACCGTGCCGTCGTAATCCATCAGGAAATCCTCCAGCCAACGGATGGAGTCGATATCCAGGTGGTTGGTAGGCTCGTCCAGCAGGATGATGTCGGGGTGACCGAACAGAGCACGAGCCAGCAGGATCTTCACCTTCTGCTTGTCGCCCAGGGTGCCCATCACGTCGTACAGCAGGCTGTCCTCCAGGCCCAAACCGGACAGAATCTGACCGGCCTCGGTCTCAGCTTCCCAGCCGTTCATCTCGGCGAATTCACCCTCCAGCTGGGCGGCCAGCTCGCCGTCCTCGTCGGTAAAGTCCTCTTTGGCGTACAGGGCGTCTTTCTGCTGCATAATCTCATACAGACGGGGGTTGCCCTGGATGATGGTGTCCAGAACGGTCTGGTCATCGTAGGCGTAGTGATCCTGCTTCAGCACCGACATACGGGTGCGCTTGTCGATGATGACCTCACCGGACGTGGGCTCCAGGTCACCGGACAGGATGCGCAGGAAGGTGGACTTGCCCGCGCCGTTGGCACCGATAACGCCATAGCAGTTGCCGGGCACAAACTTCAGGTCCACGTGCTTAAACAGATCCTGACCACTAAAGTTAATACCTAAATCCGAAACGGTAATCATAATGATTTCCTCCTTTTGGGGATGGTGGGCGCTTTTCGCGCATACCTATATAGTATACCAGTATATCCCACAAAATGCAAGAGTGATAAGTGCCAAAAAGCCCGAGGTGTTCCCTCGGGCTTTTGTGGGTTATTTTGGGTTTAGGCGGCCATAGCGCCGTTATAGGTGGCGGTCTGCACCTCGCCGTATTCCACGATCAGGTTGCCCTCAGCATCCTCATAGATGCAATAGGGACGGGCAAAAACAATCGTATCATAGCTAAATGCAGGGATGTTGATGACACGTACCGCAAAGGTAGCAGAGTCATCCTCGCACTCCATCAAATACTTAGCCTCGATATCCACACAATCAAAATCGTTGACGTTGTCGAGAGTCAGCAGAATCTCGCTGTTGTTGGAGACGATGACGCCCATCTTCACCAGTTTCAGAGCACCCACGTCGGAATTGGAGGTGACAGTGGCGTCGCCATAAATGGCCTCTTTCTTAGCAGTCATAGCCAAGCCATCCACCGCCATATCAAAGCGGAATGCCAGGCCGCTGACCTCGGGAGATACCGCATTACCAGCAAAGGCATAGACCTCATACTGGACGGTGCGCAGGTCACCGCAGACGTTGCAGTCCACGTCATAGTCGTTGTCGTAGGTGTGGGTTACCTTGCGCAGGAAATCGCAGGTGTCGCACTCATCGTCGCAGACGTAGGCGTAGTTGTGGGGTGCCTTGCGGATGGCAAAGCATACGTTGCACTCACGGTCACAGCAGTCGGAATAGACGTGGGGTACCTGACGCACCTCGCCGCACTTATCGCAGTCGGCATCGCAGGAGCCGCTGTAATAGTGGCCGTTTTCCGCCACCACCTCATAGTGCCAAGTGGCAGAGGCCAAAGGAGCGTTAGAGATTTCAATCACCATCAAGGCGCGATCAATTTTGGCGCCGCCATACCACACGTCAGTCAGACTGGAGCAATCGTAAAAAGCACCATGCTCAATGGTGGTAATACTATCCGGGATAGTCACCGTGGTCAAGCTGGTGCAACCGCAAAACACAAAATCGCCAATGGTGGTGACGCTATCCGGGATGGTCACCGAGGTTAGCGTGGTGCAATATTCAAATGCATACTTGCCAATGGTGGTAACGCTATCCGGAATAGTCACCGAGCTCAGGCTGGTGCAATAAGCAAATGCACCATAATAGTCGTCATCATATTCCACATACCCAATCTCCACCACAGGATAACCACCCAAGGTGTCGGGAATCACCACGTCGCCACCGGTACCAGTGTATTTGGTGATGGTGGCTTCGCCACCACTGACTGTGTATTCGTAATCGCCCTCAACCAAGGTTTCGGCGCTTACCATACCCGCCGGCAACAGGGATACTATCATCACCAAAGCCAGCAAGGATGCCAACAGCTTTTTCATAATCCTTCCTCCTTTAGAGTACTTATTAAATTTATTATAAATCCAACCCAACAAAAAAGCAAGGGGCAAGGCGGAATAACACAATCCCCCAGTCACGGCTATTGCCGTGACAGCCCCCTTTGCACAAGGGGGCCTATTTACATCCACAAAAAAGCAAGGGGCAACCATCGGTTGCCCCTTGTATCATTTTTATTTATGCTTTACCCTTGCTACCCTTGGTGCCAAAGGTGGTGCCGGACAGGATATTGCTCTCGTAAGTAAAGGTCAGAGCCTCACGCTCACGCTGGCGCTTAAAGGCCAGGCTGACCAGCTCATCCATCAGCGCCTCAAAGGACACGCCCACCTCCTGCCACAGATAGAAGGACAGAGAGCCGGGGATGGTATTGATCTCGTTGACCCACAGTTCGCCGGTCTCCTTATCGTTGAGGAAGTCGATGCGGGATACACCCAGGCAACCCAGCGCCTTAAAGGTCTTCACCGCCAGTTCCTGCACCTGTTCGGTCATACCGGCGGGCAGTTCGGCAGGGCAACGGCGCTTCAGGTCGGTCATACCCTTAGAGCCGCCGGACTTACCACCGCCACCGGACAGGTACTTATCGCCAAAGGTGAGGATATCCTCGGCATTCAGCGGCTCCTCACAGGCAGAGGCACGGGCGGTCTCGTAGTCGCCCAGCACCGAGCAGTTGATCTCACGCAGGTTGGGCACAGCCCGCTCCACCAGCACACGGGCAGAGAAGGACACCGCCAGATCCATGGCGTCCACCAATTCGGCGTGGTTCTTGGCCTTGGAGATACCCACGGAAGAACCCAAGTTAACCGGCTTCACAATCACAGGATAGCCAATCTCGGACTCAATCTCGCTGAGGATAGCCTCGCTGTCCACGGCATAAGCCTTTCCGCTATACTGGCGGGCAGACAGCACCGGGATACCGGCCTCCGCCAGCACGCCCTTCATGGCGAACTTATCCATACCCAGCGCAGAAGAGGTCACGTCGCAAGAGGCATAGGGCACGCCCAGCATCTCCAAATAACCCATCAGGGTACCGTCCTCTACGTTGGTGCCGTGCACCACCGGGATGGCTACGTCAAAGGCGGCAACGGTGTTGTTGCCAAACTTTTTCATAGGATACCGCACCAGTTCCACACCCTGGGCACCGGGTACCGGCAACACACGGGTGGCATTATTAAGGCAGGTCTTCATATCCCGGAAAGAGGCAATCTCACGGAGATTCTCCCCCACGTAGAAGCAGTTATCCTTGGAAATATACAGCGGGAATGCGTCGTATTTATCCTTATTCAGGGCGTTCAGCGCCTGCAGGCCGGAGATGATGGACACCTCGTGCTCTACACTGTGACCGCCAAAAATAACAGCAACTCTGGTTTTCATTCTATTCTGCCTCCTAATTAGAAGTTATCGGGCAAATCGTTCTCCAACAGAACGATGCGCTCACCCTCGCGGGGTAGATTGTTGATAAAGTTCAGGCCCTCCGTCAGGGTAGCGGCCACAAAAATCCGCTCCTCCGGGAATCCACCGGCCAGCAGACCCTCTTTCAGCGGAGGGGCTTGCTTGAGGCCCACCAACACCGCCCAGTCACACTTGGTGGCGGCGTATTCGCCCAGGTCGCGGTTGAGGGCGTCCTGGCGTTCACCCAACTCTACCATACCCGGAGTGACCAAAATCCGCTGGGCGGAGAAGGCCGCCAGGGTATCCAACGCACTGCGGAAACCGGCGGGGTTGGAGTTGTAGGCGTCGTCGATATAGCCGTTGGGCAACAGCTGCAAACGATGCTCTACCGGCTTGAGCAGACGCACCGGGTACACCATCTCTTTGAGAGAGATGCCCAGGGTATGGGCCAAAGCCATACAACCGGCTAGGTTTTGAATGTTGTGACCACCCAACAGGTGGGTGGTATACCGGCAGGATTCCCCATCCGGGGCGGTCAGGGTGAACTGACAGCCGTGGGTGTCCACCGTCATATCGCTGTACCGATAACCGGCGTCGCTATCCCCGGCACCATAGGTGACGGTGGGAACGGAAACCGCCCGGTTACGGATGTATTCGTTGTCGTAATTGAGGATGGCATAGCCATTCTCGGGGATGGCATCCGCCAACTCGAACTTGGTGGCGATGATGTTGTCCACCGTGCCAAAGGTCTCCAAATGCTGTTCGCCAATGGAGGTGATGATGCCATAGGTGGGATGCACCAGGTCGCAGATTTCCTTAATATCGTTCTTCTGCTTGGCGCCCATCTCGGCGATAAAAATCTGGTGAGAGGGTCGCAACATCTCGCGGATGGTACGCACCACACCCATGGTGGTATTGAAACTACCGGGGGTCATCAGCACGTTGTATTTGGCAGACAGCAGTGCGTTTAGATAGTTCTTTACACTGGTCTTACCGTAACTGCCGGTGATACCCACCACCGTCAAGTTCGGCATCTCTGCCAGGCGGCGTGCCGCATCCTTGACAAATCCCTCGGCAAAGTGATTCTCCAGCGGGGTGTTGATGACGTTGGCCAGGCCGGTGAACAGCCACACCACGATATTGCCCAAGCCGATAAAGGCCAGGCCACGAGGCGACCAGAACCAATACAGTGCGCACAAACCGGCGCAGAACAGACCCTGGGTCACAAACAGGCGCTTAACACGGGCGGTAACCACCAAGGGCTTTTTCGCCTTTTTGGGCCAGTTCAGCAGGGCGGTCACCAGCAGGATGACCGCGCCCACGGCGTACACCACCCAATCGGAGGTGCGACCGGCCAGCCACAGTAAAAATACGCAGAAAAACGGGAGCATACGAGGGACGTTCACCAGTTTTTTCTCGTTGTCGGTACACCATTTTTTATACCGCTCGGTGCGATAGGAGTTGAGCTGCAACATATGGGTGAAATACACCGCCTGTGCCGAGAAATTCAGCACAGCCGCCAGTAGCATAGCTATTTTAAATCCCAATTCCATACGTTACACCTCTTTCAAAAAGGAATCCAGCACACGGCTGCACAGACCCCATTGCTGGGCAAAGGCAAAGTGCCCGGCACCCTCCAGCACCACCAGACCCGCATCGGGAATGAGTCGCTCCATAGTCTGTCCGTCGGACAGTGGGGTGGCGGTATCCGCCGAACCCCAAATCAGCAGAGTGGATACGGGATTCTCCTTCAGCAGATGGGTCAGGTCCTCGTTGATGCACTTTACCATGGTCTGGCGCATCAGCGGGCTGGCATTACGGTAGTCGGCACTGCCCACCTTGCCCTGACGCTTCTGCGCCAGCTTGGGGAACAGTTTTTTGGTCAGTTTATAACTGTATACTTTGCAATAGTATTTCAGCCCTCGCTTGGGGCGGATACCGGCGGCGTCCATAAACACCGCCTTTTTCACCCCAAAGGGCAAGGGACGCTGAGAAAGCAACTTAATGCTGATGCGACCGCCAAAGGAGTGGTTCATCAGCACCACCTGGGTGAGGCCCAGGGCGGTGGCAAAATCCACCGTCCAGGTGACGTAATCATCCACACACCAGGGGGTTTCCGGCTCGGCAGAACCGCCGAAACCGGGCAAATCGGGAGCCACCACCCGGCAATAGGACGCCAGGTGATCGATCATCAGCCGATAGGTCTCGGCCGGCGCACCCCAACCGTGGAGAAACAGCGCCACCGGACGGGCAGATGCATTTGTAGGGTCGGTGTCGATATAGGACACCGTCCGACCTTGTACCGTGACGGTCATAGCCGTTTCTCCTCTCGTCTAAAACTTACTTCTTGTAGGTGATTACCTCGATAGACTCGATGATGACGTTCTTGGTAGGCTTATCGTTTTCGTCGGTCTCCACAGCGGCGATGGCATCCACCACGTCCATACCGGCATAGACCTGACCGAACACGGTGTGACCGCCGGAAGAGCGCCAAGCGCCGTCCAGGTTGATGTTACCGCCCACTTTGGCGTAGAGTTCCCACACCTCGTCGGGCACCAGTCGGCTATCGGGGGTTACACCACCCTGAGCGGCGATAAAATCGTCCACGGTGGGATAATAATCGGTAAAGCTGGAGCCATAAGACTGGACGTAGTAGTCGTAATAGGTCTGCATATTGGCAATCTGAGACTCGTAGCTATACTGAGTCTTCAGCTGGTCAGCCGTTTTACCGGAAGGACCGGCCTGGTTGATGAAGAACTGGCTACCGTTGGTCTTGACACCGCCGTTGGCCATAGACAAAGAACCACGGATGTTCAGCAGTTTTTTATCAAACTCGTCCTCAAAGGCCTCGCCCCAGATGCTCTCGCCACCGGCGCCGGTACCCTTGGGGTCACCGCCCTGGATCATAAAGTCGTTGATCACACGGTGAAAGGTAACGCCATCGTAATAGCCGTTCTTAGCGTGGGTGGTAAAGTTCTCCACCGCCTTGGGAGCGGCCTCGGGGAAGAAGCGGATGGAAATGTCACCCATGCTGGTGTGCATAATGGCAACGGTATCGCCCGCTTCCGGCATAGCGGTCTGCCAGCCGTAATCCTTATCGGCGTATACGTCGGTCACGTCGGGGTTGGCTTTGGGTTCGCTGACGGTGGGGGCATTGTTGCCGGTAGCGCCATCATCGGTGCCATCGGTTTCGGTGGTAGTGCCACAGGCGGTGCAGGCGAACAGCATCACAACAGCCATCAGCAAGGCCAGAATTTTGGTCAGTTTCATAATCTTTTTCTCCTTTACGGTTTTCTACGCGCGATGGGGGGACGCTCTTTATCCAAGCCCACCAAACGATTTAATTCCGCAATCTCACGGCTGTTCTGCCGTAAGAAGTCGGCACAGGCCGGATCCTCCATCAGCATACGACCGGCCATACGCACCGCCCGGACAAAATCCCGGTCCAGCGGCACGTGGGCGCACTCCCGGACCAAGGGACACATCCGATAGCCACGGGGATCGTACACCGCCTTTACCCTACCCTCTTCGGTCACGTAGGGAAACAGCGGAAAAATCCGACAAGCCAAAGGACGGCGGGCACGGTCACAGGTACCGTCACAGGTAAGCAGATACCCACCGTCGGCAGGACGGATGGTATAGCCGTCCTCAGCCAGCAAGGTCTCCTCACCGGGGAACAACAGCATACCCTCGCTGTCGGCAGATACCTGACAGCAACGACCGCCACAAACCTGACCGCAGTCGGTAATCAAGGGGGTCAGCTCCTCTAAGAGAGCATACGCCCGCTCTAAACAATTATTCATAATCTTTCACGTCGATGCCCAGGATGACCACGTCCTCCAGGGGCTTGTCGGCACCGTTGGTGGCCACGTTAGCGATGGCGTCCACCACGTCCATACCGGCATACACCTGACCGAACACGGTGTGACGGAAATCCAGGTGAGGCGTACCGCCCACCTTGGCATAGTTCTCGGCGCACTCGGCGGGATAGGCGTCAGCCAGGCGGGGATCCTTCATCTGCTCCAGCAGAGAGGGATGCACGCTGTCGGCCTGTACGATAAAGAACTGGCTACCGTTGGTGCCGGGACCGGCATTGGCCATAGACAGAGCGCCACGCAGGTTGTGCAGCTCGGGGGTGAACTCATCCTTAAAGTTGTGACCCCAGATGCTCTCGCCACCGCAACCGGTAGCGGTGGGGTCACCGCCCTGGATCATAAAGTCCTTAATCACACGATGGAACACGATGCCATCGTAATAGCCGTTTTTGGCGTGGGTGGTGAAGTTCTCCACCGCCTTGGGGGCGTGGTCGGGGAACAGACGAATGGAAATATCGCCCATATTGGTGTGCATAATCGCTACCAAATCGCCCGCTACGGGCATTGCTAACTGATTCATAGTAATAACCTCCGGTTAATGAGTAATTCGTAATGAGAAATGAGGAATGAACTCCCTCCGTCACGGCTATCGCCGTGCCATCTCCCTCAGAGAGGGAGGCTATGTTACTTCAAATTAATACGCTTTACCCCAGTAGATGAGCTTGTCGGCGGGCTTGCCGCAGCAGATACAGGTATCGCCAATCTTCTCCTGCTCCAGGGGCAGACAACGAGAGCCGACGCCGGTGACCTCTTTCACCTTATCTTCACAGGCCTCGTCGCCACACCACATACCCTTGATGAAGCCGTCGCCGTTCTGCTCCAGAGCGGTGATGATCTCATCCATGGTCTGACAGGCGTAGGTCTTCTTCTCACGGTTGGCTAAAGCCTTGTTATAGATGCCGTCACGGACAGCCATCAGCAACTCGGGGATCTTCTCCTCCAGCTCGTCCAGAGACACCACAATCTTCTCACGGGTGTCACGACGGACGATAACGCACTGGTTCTGCTCGATGTCACGGGGACCAATCTCCAGACGCAGCGGCACACCCTTCATCTCGTACTCGGCATACTTCCAGCCGGGGGACTGATCGCTGTCGTCCAACTTGACACGGGCAACAGAAGCAATCTTCTCTTTGATCTCGGCAGCCTTATCCAGCACACCGGGCTTGTGGGCGGCAACGGGAACGATAACCACCTGGATGGGAGCCACAGCGGGAGGCAGTACCAGACCGTTGTCGTCGCCGTGGGTCATAATGATGGCGCCGATCAGACGGGTGGTCACGCCCCAAGAGGTCTCGTGGACGTACTGCTGTTTGTTGTTCTTATCGGTAAACTGGATGTCGAATGCCTTGGCAAAGCCGTCGCCGAAATAGTGGCTGGTACCGGCCTGCAGAGCCTTACCGTCGTGCATCAGAGCCTCGATGCAATAAGTGGCCTCGGCACCGGCAAACTTATCGCTGTCGGTCTTGCGACCCTGCACCACCGGCATAGCCAGATATTCCTGGCAGAACTTGGTGTAAATATTCAGCATCTGCTCGGTCTCGGCAATAGCCTCTTCGGCGGTGGCGTGGATGGTGTGACCCTCCTGCCACAGGAACTCACGAGAACGCAGGAAAGGACGGGTAGTCTTCTCCCAGCGTACCACACTGACCCACTGGTTATACAGCTTGGGCAGGTCACGATAGGAATGGACGATGTTGGAGAAATGCTCGCAGAACAGCGTCTCGGAGGTGGGGCGTACGCACAGACGCTCCTCCAGCTTTTCGCTACCGCCATAGGTGACCCAAGCCACCTCGGGAGCAAAACCCTCTACGTGATCCTTCTCCTTCTGAAGCAGGCTCTCGGGGATGAACATAGGCATATTCACGTTTTCGTGGCCGGTGGCCTTAAACATACCGTCCAGAATGCTCTGGATATTCTCCCAGATAGCATAGCCATAGGGACGGATGACCATACAGCCCTTAACGCTGGTGTACTCAATCAACTCGGCTTTTTTTACAATGTCGGTGTACCATTTGGCAAAATCCTCTTCCATAGAGGTAATGGCCTCCACCATTTTCTTGTTATCTGCCATATTAAAGACCTCTCTTTCTGCGGTTTCAAAACCACATAACTATACAGTATATTATTATATATTACTATTATGGATTTTTCAACCATAATCGCAAATTATTACGATATTTTTTCACAACCGGATTTTTGTAAGGGCGGTATAACTTTTTGTAATTTTTAGGGCCTACTTTTTTCGACCGAAAACCCAAACTTTCACACCCCATTTTTTGGAAACACCCTTAAAAATCAATGGTTTTTCACATTTTCCACTGAGTTTTCCACCGTTTTCGGGGAAGTTGTCATTACTTTTCCACAAGGAAAACATTTACACTTTGTAATATCTGTATAATTTTGGGTGGGTTGCCGATACTATTGGGCGAATACAAAGAAGGGACGGAAAGGGTATGATTAAAGGCGTAAATCGGCAAATGATAGAGGTGACCCACACCGGCAGCCCCTATTTTGAGCGGGCATTTTTGGTGGTGCGGTCGGGCAGCCAGCCACCGGAAGAAAACCTCCACCGTCAGGCGGAACGGGTAGTACAACAGGCGCAGACCTATGCGGGATTGCGCCGTGGACGGTGGCAACGGCGGTTGCAAAACACCCTGTTTGGGCTGGTCTGCGCCGGTGGCGGCGCCGGGCTGGTGTGGGTGCTGGAACGGCTGCTGTAAAGAGCCTCTCTCCGAGAGGGAGCCTAATAAAAAAGGACTGCCGATGGGCAGTCCTTTTTGTTATTCTGCGGTTTTGGTATCCTCAATGAATCTCTGCAACAGAGCCATACTCTGGGAATGCAGGTCGGTGGCCTGGGCGGCAGAGCCCGAGGGAGCACGCATCATAAAATACAGATTCTCGGGGAAAATCGCCTTGACGTCCTCCGTAAGACCGGGGTTGTTCTTCCAGGTATACACCTTGCCGTCCGGCAATTTATCCTGACCATACGGATACTCCTCGTCCTCCGGATTATCGCCATCCACCAAGACGCCCTCGCTATCCACAGCGATATCCGACAGGAAGTCGGCGCCGTCATTGGAGGCGCTCGTCACGTTGCCGGTAAAGGTCTTGACCGTGGACTTATCACACATAAAGAACAGCACGTCACCGGCAGCCAGATGGGCGTTCACCAATTGCAGACCGCTATTGTGGGTCAGGTCGGCGTCCATATCGTACTGGCAGTTTTGGATATTGACCTCCACCTTGCCGTCGCCGTCCAGATCCTCGCCATACTGGGCCAACATATTCTCCAGATAGTCAATCTGCTGGGAAATGTAATAACTGTCTTTGGTAAGCAGTAAAAAGCGGTAATCCGGATCGTCACGGAACAGGGACTGGCACAGAATCACGCCAAGCACTACCACCAAAAAGGCACCGCCCCAAAAAGTCCATTTATAATGATACCAGAAATTCTCCCATTTTCCTCTAGGGGTTTCGGGAATTTCTATGGTTTCTCTTTTCAGTTCTTCCGGGTCTACACCACGAAGCAACCATTCTCTTGCCATAGGTTACACTCCTTGTTTATTCATATTCTAAAAGTATACCATATCCCCCATCAAAGTGCAAGAGAAAAGAGGCGAGGCATCGCCTCGGCTCTTTGACATTCGGTATTTTCGACGACCGTAATGAGTTTTAGTAAGAATTATTTCTTCTTCAGCTTAACCGACTTGGCGTGCCAGATGCGATCGTTGTAATCGCGGATGGAGCGGTCAGAAGCGAACATACCGCTGCCGGCGGTGTTCAGCATAGCCTTCTTGGCCCAGGCATCCTGGTCCTTATACAGACGGCCGGACTCCTCCTGAGCACGGGCATAGTCGGCGTAATCGGCCAGCACCATATAGGGATCCTTGGTGGTCAGGCTGGTAGCGATCTCGCTGTAGTTGCGACCCTCAAAGCCCTGATACATAAAGTCGATGGCACGACGGATATCGGCGTTGTTGTTATAGAAGTAGCGGGGATCGTAGCCGTGACGCTTACGCTCTTCCACCTCTTCGGTACGCATACCGAACAGGAACATATTCTCCTCGCCCACAGACTGGCAGATCTCCACGTTGGCACCGTCCAGAGTACCCAGGGGCAGAGCGCCGTTCATCATCAGCTTCATATTACCGGTACCGGAAGCCTCGGTGCCGGCCAGAGAAATCTGCTCGCTGATATCGGCGGCGGGCATCAGCAACTCGGCCAGAGTTACACGATAATCCTCGATATACACTACCTTCAGCTTGTCACGGACGGCGGGATCGCTGTCGATGAGCTTGCTCAGGTTGCAGATGAACTGGATGATCTCCTTGGCCAGGAAATAGCCGGGAGCGGCCTTGGCGCCGAAGATGTAGGTGCGGGGGGTGAACTCCATATCGGGGTTCTCTTTCAGCTTCAGATAGGTGCTGAGGATGTGCAGAGCGTTCAGATGCTGACGCTTGTACTCGTGCAGACGCTTAACCTGCACGTCGAAGATGGAGTCCACGTTCAGTTCCTGACCGGTCTGCTTCTTCACGTAGGCGGCCAGACGCTCTTTGTTACGGCGCTTAATGGCCATAAACTCTTTACGGGCATCGGCATCATCGGCATAAGGAGCCAGTTTGGACAGGTTGGATGCATCCAGCACAAAGTCGTCGCCGATGCGGTCGCTGATGAACTTGGTCAGCTCGGGGTTGGACTGGCACAGCCAACGACGGTGAGCGATACCATTGGTCACGTTGGTGAACTTCTCGGGATGGATGCTGTACACCTCGGGGAATACGGTCTCTTTAACAATCTCACTATGGAGCTGGGAAACACCGTTGACGGAATGGCAGGTGGCCACGCACAGGTTGGCCATCTTGATCAGGCCGTAGCTGATGATGGCCATACGGCTGACCTTGTTGGAGTCGCCGCCGGTGGCCGCCATCATCTCCTCGGAGAAGCGACGGTTGATCTCCTGTACGATCTGATAGATACGGGGCAGACGCTGACGGAACAGGTCCTCAGGCCAGCACTCCAGAGCCTCAGCCATAACCGTGTGGTTGGTATAGGCAAAGGTCTTTTTAATGATGTTCCAGGCATCGTCCCAGCTGTAACCGCACTCATCCAGCAGGATGCGCATCAGCTCGGGGATAGCCAGAGTGGGATGGGTATCGTTGATGTGGACAGCGGCCATCTCGGGCAGGTTGTCCATGGTGCCGTACTTCTCCAGGTGACGCTGGACGATATCCTGCACAGAGGCGGATACCAAGAAGTACTGCTGGCTCAGACGCAGGCTCTTACCCTCACGGTGGTTATCGGCGGGGTACAGCACCTGGGTGATGACCTCGGCCATAGCCTTCTGCTCCATAGCGGGCATATACTCGCCCTGATTGAACAGGGTCATATTCATACCGGGAGCGGTGGACTTCCACAGACGCAGGGTGGATACACCCAGGCCATCCTTACCGGCGACCATCAGGTCAAAGGGCTGGGCAATCACCTTGGTGGCGTCGTTATGCTCTACGTGGTGGAAGCCGTTGTTGTCCCACCACTCGTCGATGTGACCATCGAAATACACTTCTTTTGCCAGCTCGGGACGAGGCAACAGCCAGCTCTCGCCACCGGGCAGCCAGAAGTCGGGCATCTCGGTCTGCCAACCGTCTACCAATTTCTGACGGAAGATGCCGTATTCATACAGCAGAGAATAGCCGATGGCAGGGATGCCGTTGGCGGCCAGACCATCCAGGAAGCAGGCGGCCAGACGACCCAGACCACCGTTACCCAGACCGGCATCCGGCTCCAGCTCGAACAGGTTATCCAGCTTGGCGCCATACTCTTTCAGCACGGCGGCAGCGTCCTCGGTCAGGTTCAGGTTGTACAGGGTGTTCTTGAGAGAGCGACCCATCAAGAACTCCATACTCATATAATATACCTGCTTGGCGTCCTGCTTATGAGCCTCGTGAATGTAGTTCACACGCTCTTTGCGCATACGGTCACGGAGCACCAGCACCAGGGCGTTATACAGGTGGGCGTCGGTGGCCTCACGGGGCTGGACAGAGAAATTGTGCAGCAGTTTCTCCTCCAACTGGCTTTTCAGCAGAGCACGCTTAGAAGGCTTTTTGGCTGCCGGTTTCTTTTCAGTAGCCACTGCCTTTTTAGCGGCAGGTTTCTTTGTCGCCGGCTTTTCAGCGGCGGTTACCTTTTTCTCAGTTTCTTTACTCATAGGGAATCCCCTCCTAATTGGATAACAGGAGCGCATAGACACATACTACTCCTACAATGATTAGTATATACTACTATGCCCAAAATTGCAATACTTAATTGAAAATGACGAATTTTTCTCTGAATTGGGTTATTTTTCCTTTTGTGTTTGTGCATTATGCACAAAATCTAGCGAATTTTGGAGCAAAAGGAAGGCCGCACAGAGCCTTTTTGCCCTGTGCGACCGTAAAATTAGCTTTCGTCGGCGGATTCCTCTGCCGTTTTTTCGGTAAGGGTGGGGAGAAAATGGCGCATCAGCCAACCGCTTTTACCCCTACCCCGTTGACGGATATACACGTACCCGAGAAGGCTGAACACCACCGCACCGATAAAGTTTACAAACAGGTCCGCCATGGTATCGTACAGGCCGATATCCAAATACCCGCCGATACCCAAATCACGCCCGTTAAGAGCCATAGAGGTGACGTCCTCGATGACCGTTATACCGCCGGTGAGTTCCACCGTGGACAGGGTGTGCAGGATGGTATCTTTTTGCATATCCGTCAGGAACACCACGTCCATACCAAACTCGAAAAACTCCCATATAACCCCCACCGTCATGGAAAAGCAAAAAGCCACCAAAGACACGTACAGCGGAGATAGCCGAAACTTTTCACTATTGTTGCGAGTGAGAATATCCACCAGTGAAAAGCCGAAAGCGGCGCACAAAAACCCATTGACGGTATGCAGCATCGTATCCCAGTAAACATACTGGAGATAATAGCTTTGCAACTCGCCCAGTATCTCTGCCGCAAAAATGAATAGGAGTATGAGTATCTCCATTACCGACGGAATGTCGATGCGCAAAGACCGCTCTAAAAATGCCGGGAGCAAAAACAGCACTAACGCCAACAGGCAGATAAAGGCACTTTCGTAATCCCGCTCCAGGATGTTGATCACAATCCCGGCTATGACCATTAACCGCAAAACCAGATACACCACCGCCAACAGCGGATGGCTCTGGATGTTATCCCCCGTCCGTTTCCAATACCCCTTCCACGAACGCTGTGTCATATACCTCACCTTTCAATGAATCAATGCAATAGCGTAACCGCACCGGGCAAAATGTGGATGCGAGCCTGCTCGCTGCCCGGACCCCATTCACCGTCCAGCGACCACTCCATCTCCGGCGGTGCGGTAACCACAAACTCCTTACCGCTGAGGAAGGTGATGCAATCGCTGTCGTATTTTTGCTCTACCAGCGCCCGGATGCAATCGCTGAGTTCCACCGGATTGCGGGGCATCTTCACCAATAGCAGTTCCAACTTACCATCGCTGAGATCCACCCGCTCCGGGTTGAGCGCCAAGATACCTCCCACCGTCAGGCAGTTGCTGACAGCGCCAAACAGATAATCGTCCTCCAGTACCATACCATCCACCTCTAACCGCACGTGGTGAGACTGGATGTTGGACAACTCCTTGACACCCTCCAGCACGTAAGCCAGATGACCCAAGGCGTTTTTAACGTCCTGGGGTGTGGCATACGATGCCCGGGTGAAAATCCCAAAAGAAGCCACGTAGGAGAAATAGCGATCTCCAAAGCGACCGATATCGTAGGTATGGGGCTTACCCTCCAGAATGGCATCCACCGCCGCCGGAACCGACTTCTTGAGTCCGATGCTGGAGGCAAAATCGTTGGTACTGCCACAGGGAATATACCCCATCGGGGTGGTATGTCCGCCCTTAATCAGGCCCGACACCACCTCGTTAAAGGTGCCGTCACCGCCCAAGCACACCACCAGATCCATCTGACCGCCGTATTGCTCCGCCAGGCGGGTGGCGTGACCGGGTCCGGTGGTGACAAAGGTCATAGGCACGTAGTCTGCCCGGCAGAATTTCTCCAGCACCTCGGCCAAATACCGTTTGCCGGCCATCTTACCGGACGTGGGATTCAGTATCAGCAACAGGTTTTTGCTCATAGCCATCTCTCCCCTTTGACGTTACTGTTTTATACTACCCTATATTATAATCCCTAATCCCCGATTTCACAACCCATTCACCGGAAAGTTCATAAATTTTTAGCATTATAAAAACGTCCCGAGGGAATATCCCTCGGGACGTTGGATAACGGATTTACTTCATCATATCCTTATACATACGGATATAGGTGTTGGCAGAGCGACCCCAGGTGAAGTCCTCGGTCATGCACCGCTCACGCAGCAGGGCCAAATCCGGCTTGTTGGCATAGGCGCCCAAAGCACGGTCAATGGCCGCCAACATATCGTCGGCATTGTAGGTCTTGAAGGTAAAGCCAAAGCCACCCTCTTCGCCACAGTCGATGATGCTATCCTTCAGACCGCCGGTCTCACGGACCACCGGCAGAGTGCCGTAACGGCAGGCCACCATCTGTGCCAGACCGCAAGGCTCACTCTTAGAGGGCATCAGGAACACGTCCACACCGGCATAGATCTTACGAGCCAGCTCGGGGATAAAGCCCACGCAATAACAGAACTTATCGGGATACTTATTCTGAATCTCGCGGAAGAAGTTCTCGTATACCCACTCACCGGAGCCCAGCACCACCATCTGCACGTCACGCTGCAGCAGATCGTCGATGATGTACTTGACCAGATCCAGACCCTTGTGAGAGGTGAGGCGGGTAACCATACCGATCAGTGGCACGTCGGGATTTACCGGCAGGCATAGGCGCTCCTGCAGAGCCTTCTTGTTGGCAGCCTTGCCCTCTTCCACCGTCTCTACGGTGAAGTTCTCATACACGTTGGGATCGGACTCGGGGTTGTAACCGTCGGTGTCGATACCGTTCAGGATACCCATCAGCTTCCAGCTGCGGGCATTCAGGATGGGATCCAGGCCCCAAGAGAACCAAGGATCCAAAATCTCCTGCGCATAGGTGGGGCTAACGGTGGTGACTCGGTCGGCGGTCTCGATACCGGCCTTCATAAAGTTCACGCAACCGTCGTATTCCACCAGCTGACGGTGCTCGGGCGGGATGCCCAGCACGTCCTCGATCAGCTCCATACCATACTTGCCCTGGTACTGGATGTTGTGGATGGTCAGCACCGTCTTGATGCCCTGGAAGCCGTCCCGGTTGGCATAGAAGATGCTGTAGAACAGCGGTACCAATGCAGACTGCCAGTCGTTGGCGTGGATCACGTCGGGCTTAAAGTCCAGATAGGGCAACATCTCCAGCACAGCACGGGAGAAGAAAGCAAAGCGCTCGGCATCGTCATAGTGGCCGTACAGACCCTGACGCTTAAAGTAGTACTGGTTATCCAGCAGATAGTAGATAACACCATCCACCTTCGCCTCAAACACACCACAATACTGGCGGCGCCAAGCCACCGGCACAGACAGGCTAGTGAGGAATTTCATATTCTCGCGCATTTCCTGGGGGATGCTCTCATACAGGGGCATCACCACACGGCAACCCACCAGGCGCTTGCGCATCGCCCTGGGCAGAGAGCCGGCTACGTCTGCCAAGCCACCGGATGCGGCAAAAGGCAGAGCCTCACTGGCTACGTACAATACTTTCATGGGAATTCACTCCTTTACTGGGGTTCGAATCGTCATTAGACGATGGAATTTTTAGCAATGTATACGGGATAGCTCTCAGAGCCCTGAAGGGTAACGCCGTTGCGGATAACCACGTTCTTGTCAGCGATGATGCTGGACAGCTTACAGTTGTCGTCCACCGTCACGTTCTGCATAATCACGCAGTTCTCCAGCTCGGCCTTACGGCTGATCTTAACGCCCTTAAAGACGATGCAATTCTTAACCTTACCCTCAATGTTGGCGCCGTCACCCACAATGGAATTGGTCACCTCTGCGTGCAGACCGTACTGCACCGGATGAGCATCCTTCAGCTTGGTGTATACGGGACGATCCTTGGGGAACAATTCGCCACGGACACTGTCCTCCAGCACAGCCAGGTTGGCATTGAAATAGCTGGCGGTGGAGTAAATGGGCATCACCAGAGAGGGCACCTCATAGCCGCAGACCACCAGCTCATCCAAGCGGCGCTGCAGGATATCCCGCTCAAAATGATAGAGGTTGCGGGCGGTGGCCTCGGCGATGGTGCGCAGCAGCCAATCCTTGCGCATCACGTACACGCCGATGCCGTAATAGGCTACCTCATCCCCCACACGGCCCAGCAGCAGATCCATCACATGGCCGGCGGCATCCATGGTCAGCACCGGGATGTCGGCCAGCTTGGGCACTGCGCCGTGGCGGCAGGCGATGGTCACCTCGGCGCCGCTCTCCACATGGGTGCGGATAAGAGCGCTGTAGTCCATGCTGGTCACCATATGGCAGTCGGCCAGCACCACATACTCTTCTTTAGAATGGTTCAGGAAAGGGATAATATCCATCAGGGAATCAATACGCCCCTGATATTTCGCATCGTCACGGCTGCGGGGAGGCAGGAAA
>JAZRES010000001.1:0-32587 GCA_045660965.1 Acutalibacteraceae bacterium | reverse complement strand
TTATGCGGTATTAGCAGTCGTTTCCAACTGTTGTCCCCCTCTGAAAGGCAGGTTACTCACGCGTTACTCGCCCGTCCGCCACTAAGATCAAACTTCATTCAACCGAAGTCTCATTCTGTAAGATCTCCGTTCGACTTGCATGTGTTAGGCACGCCGCCAGCGTTCGTCCTGAGCCAGGATCAAACTCTCAAAAAATGGTATCAACACAACCGTTTCCGGTTGTACTAATCAATTCGTTGAGTTTGTAACTCATGACGCTCTTTGGCGTCTGTTTTGGCAATAATTTCTCATTGCCGGATTCTTCTCAATTCTGAGTAAGAATTAACGGGTATTGTGTGTGTTTTCGTTCTTGTCTTACACTGTTTAATTTTCAAGGTCCTTTGCGCTGTGCTTGCGTATCTCTCGCAGACAGCTTTGCTATAATACCACTGCGCAAGCGATTTGTCAACACCTTTTTTAAGTTTTTTTCTCATTTTTTCATAGTTTGACATTTTGCACGGAAACACCATATAAAATGCGATTTTTATGTGCAATTCAACATCATATAGGGGCGTATCGCCACTTCTCCTTATATAATGTAGTATGGCTATATATTTCCCCCTGCGCACATACACAACATATTTGTATAAAGAAAAGAAAAAGGCAACAAGAACCAAAGTTCTTGTTGCCTTTTTGTATTACTTCGTTGCGTGCTCCAATTTAGAGGCCGCATTGCGGTTAACCTCTTCAGGAGTCTTGAAGGTGGGAACGATATCGCGCATAACCTTGACGATCTCTGCGGGAGACTCGGTCTCCAAAACTTTACGCAGACGACCCAGGTTCTGCTCCATCATCTCGCGGGAGATATCCTCCTGCTGCTCGATGAAGATCTTGTTATACTTAGTAGCGGTGAGGGTATCGCTGTTCATCAGCAATTCCTCATACAACTTCTCACCGGGACGCAAGCCGGTCTCTATGATGTCTACGTCCACATAAGGAGTCAGGCCAGCCATACGGATTAGGTTCTCGGCCAAAGTCAGAATCTTAACCGGCTCACCCATATCCAGCACGAACACCTGGCACTTCTGTGCCATGGCACCAGCCTGCATCACCAACTGGGATGCCTCCGGGATGGTCATAAAGTAACGAATGATGCGACGGTCGGTCAGGGTCAGAGGACCACCGTTGGCCAGCTGACGCTTGAACAGCGGAATAACCGAGCCGTTGGAACCCAGCACATTACCGAAACGCACCGCCACGAAAGTGGTATCCTTATAGCTCTGCATACTCTGGACCACCATCTCGCACAGACGCTTACTGGCGCCCATGACGTTGGTGGGGTTGACGGCCTTGTCGGTAGAAATCAGCACAAACTTCTCTGCCTTATAGCGGCCGGCGGCATCAGCCACATTAAAGGTACCAAATACGTTGTTCTTGATAGCCTCTTCGGGGCAACCCTCCATCAGCGGTACGTGCTTATGCGCTGCTGCGTGGAACACAATGGCGGGATGATAACGACGGAACAGCAGATCCACCTTGGCGGCGTCACGAACCGAAGCAATCTCCACGCACAGATCCAAACGATTGCCATACTTCTGCTTCAGCTCCTGTTGCAGATCGTAGGCGTTATTCTCGTAGATATCCACAACCACCAGACGGCTGGGGTTGTGCAGGGCAATCTGGCGGCACAGCTCGGAACCGATGGATCCGCCACCGCCGGTAACCATAACCACCTTGCCGGACAAGAAGTCGTATACCTCGTTATTGTTAAAGACCACAGCCTCACGGCCCAACAGGTCGGAAGCCTCTACGTCACGAATATTGCTCATCAGCTGAGTTCCGGAACCAGAAGGAATCTGGCTGAAGATGCTGGGCAGGAAACGTACACGGCAGTGGGTGTTGCTGCACTGCTGCAGCACCTCACGCATACGCTCCTCATTCAGAGAAGGAATGGCCACGATGATCTCTTTGATGTCGGAATTGGCCAAATACTCGTCGATGCTATCCAGGTCACCACGAACGGGGATGCCACGAACGTGGGCGCGCTGCTTGATGGGGTCGTCATCGAAGAAGCAAACCACCTCGTATGCGCAATCGGGATCACGGCGCATCTCGTCTACCAGAGAAACACCGGCATCACCGGCACCGGCGATAGCCACCTTGATGACGTTTTTGCTGTTATGGCTCTTAATCTGCTTGCGCATACGGAAGAAACGGTATACAAAGCGGAACATCCACATCACCAGTAGCGACAACAACGCCGTCATCAGGTGAATACTCTGAGGATACTCCCACCGCTCTTTGAAGAGAACTTTGTAGGGAATCAGGTAACCGTTGGTAACAAACATCATACCGTTACTGCACACCAGCGCCAGCAACTGCATCAAATATTCACGGCTCTCCTGATACCGCCACAAGCTATCGTAGCAACGGAACACCAGCAAAAAGAAACTGGTATAAAACAGAAGCGTAATCAAATGGAACAGCCAAATGTATCCCTGTCCCATATACGGTGCCTTATCCGGCATACAGGCCCAAGAAACGAAGAAGGCCGCTGCCGTAATAAATAAGTCAATCCACACCAAAATCCAGCGAGGTAACGAACGCTTTTTAGTTGTTCCTTTAATTTGTTTCGAACTCACAAGGAATCCCCTCTCTTTTTGTCGAAATACCTTTACAGTAGTTCATCGGTTGTCTGCTCAATTCTTTCCAACCATTCACGGCCGACACGCTTTTTCTCCAGTATGCGTACCGCCTCTGCCATCTGCGGTGCTCGATCGGTCAGATTGTGCATATCCGATCCCAGTACCAAGCGCGGATAATCCGGCAACCACTTACGCAGTAGTCGGTAATATCTGCGGTCTGCGATGGATTCTGCATTGAGCTGCACGATGACGTCCGGCAATTCCAGCAACGGCCACAATTTGGATGCCGAATACCACGGCATATACCGATCCAAATGCGCCAACATGATGGTTACTTTATGATTATAAGTGATGTTTTCCAATTCTTCTATCAGCCAAGCGGGCGGTGCCATAAACGGCAGCTCCACCAGCAGGATATCGGTACCCTCCAGACACAAAGGACGCAAATTCTGAGAAGAAACGTTTTCTCTCAACAGCACCTCTGCACCCAAACGGACCTCCGGCAAACCGGCCAGGTGAGGCTGTAATCGGGCATAGCAACGCGCACGGTCCTCTAAAAACGAATCGACCGTGTCGTGTCCCCAATAAAAATGGGGCGTCGCCATTACCCGCTCTACACCCTGTTCGGCGGCCATCTTCAGCATCTCACAGGACATTTTTATATCCCGTGCACCGTCATCCATTCCCGGCAGACAGTGGCTGTGAAAATCACTTATTATCGTTGCCATATTCGTAATCGTAACGACGATAGTAACGGCCGTAACCACCGTAGCGGTTGTAACGACCATAGCGACCATACTTGTTGTAACGGCCGTAACGGTTATAACGGCCGTACTTGCCATAACGGCCATAACGGTAGTAGCCGGAGGAAACCACACGCATATCGGTGATTACCACGCCCAGCATAGGCAGATTGGCATTCTCAACAATCTCCAATGCCTCGCCAAACTCATCGTACATGGTCTGGTTATGACGAGCTACCAGCACCAGACCGGCAGCGTTGGGAGCCACCACCAATGCATCGGTAACCACGCACAGAGGGGGCATATCTACGAATACGTAATCGTATTCCTCATTCATTCTATCCAACAGTTCCTTCATACGGGCAGAACCCAGCAACTCGGAAGGGTTGGGAGGAGTAGGACCGGACAGAATCACGTCCACGTTGGGCTTTACGTTTTTCTGCAGGCACTCCTCTACGGTGGCCAAGCCACCCAGGATCTTGGACAGACCCAAAGTACGGCTAACCTTAAAGTTGCGGTGCTGAGAAGGTTTACGCAAGTCAGCGTCAATCAGCAATACACGAGCACCGGTCTGTGCCATAACAATGGCCAGGTTAGCGCTCAGGGTGGATTTACCGGCGCTGGGCTCTGCACTGGAAAACACCACTACACGGCTATCCTTGGTGGACAGAGAGAACAGCAGGTTGGTACGAATCATCTTATAGGCTTCCATAACCTGGAAAGCCACCTGCTTTGAAGATTTTTCTACTACTTCAGGGGTTTTGTTCTCGGTAGACATAATCAGTTCTCTCCTTTCTTTTCGTTTTCGGTAGTTTCTGCTGCTGCAGCATTCTTGTCGGTTTTCTTCTTCTTTTTCTTACTTCTGCTGGTGCTTGCCACAGAGAAGCTGGGCACAGCACCCAACACGTTGACCTCGTAGCGGGACTTCAGGTCGCGCTCGTCCTTGATGGTGTTATCCATCATATACATAGCCACGGCAAAACCGCAGGAAACAACAAAGCCGATCATAGCGCCCAGCACGGTGTTACGGGCGGTATCGGGAGAACGCAGAGAACCTCTGGCAGCCACGTCAACGGGAGCGATGTGACCGATGCCCTGCATAACGCTCTTTACGTGCTCGGGAGCGCACTCCTGGATGGCATCGCAGATATCCTTAGACAGGTCGGGGTTACCGGTGGTGGCGGTAATCTTCAGCAATGCCGTCTCGGACACAGCAGCCATACTCAGAGATGCACGAATCTGGGTTACAGACATCTTGTAGTTCTTCTGCAGCAGACGAGCCTGTACGTCCTCGATAACCGTATTGGACTTCAGAATTTCGATATACTCTTTAACCATTCGCTGAGAAGCGTCCAGACCGGCCGAGCTGATACCGGTGATCTCGCCGGCCTCGGTGATATTCATAACGTACATGGTGCATCTGGAAGAATAGGAATCCTCCGTCAGCAGTTCGGTTGCGCCACCGGCCAAAAATGCCGCTACAGCCGCAACCACCATAATTACTTTCATATTTCTGAGCAGGATACCCCAGAAAATCAGCAAATTCATTTCTTTCATAGTCCACTGTTCCTTTCAACGAAAAAGGTTTTTCCTTGTTATTGTACAAAAGTATGCACTTCCACACAATCGTAATTAGTATATCACCGTCGTTTCTCATTGTCAACGACAAATTGCTTTTTACCCTTTTTCCAAAGCCAAAAACGCCTCTACTACAGGCGTACTCCACACTCTCAAAAAATATGGTAAAAATTAACTTTTATTTTTATATATAATATACTTTTAATATTGACATATCACCGCCCTTTGTGATAGAATGATTACAATTGTGTGATTATGCTGGTGGAGATCGGCATTCACACCCTTTTTAAGCTTTTAGTGAGGTGTTTTTTCATGATTATCTCCTTCTCTCCCCCCGATCTGTCGGAGCTGGAAATTCAAGAAGTGGCCGAGGCTTTACGCTCCGGCTGGATCACCACCGGTCCCCGCACCAAGCAATTGGAGCGGAACGTAGCCGCCTACGTGGGTTCCAACCGCTGTGTGTGCCTGAACTCCCAGACCGCCTGTGCCGAGATGGCTCTGCGAGTAATGGGCATCGGCCCCGGTGACGAAGTAATCGTCCCTGCCTATACGTATACCGCTACCGCCTCCGTGGTTGCCCACGTGGGGGCTACTTTGGTATTGGTAGACGTATATCCCGGCAGTTGCGAAATGGACTATGACCAGGTCGCCGCCGCCATCACTCCCAATACCAAGGCCATCATCCCGGTGGACCTGGCAGGTATCCCCTGTGACTATGACCGTTTGTTCCGGATTGTAGAGGACAAGCGTTCTTTGTTTACCCCTTCCAGCTCTGTACAAGAGGCGCTGGGTCGGGTAGCTATTATGGCGGATACCGCCCACGCATTCGGTGCGCAATACAAGGGTAAGATGATCGGTAGCATTGCCGACTTCTCTTCCTTCTCCTTCCACGCGGTGAAAAACCTCACCACCGCCGAAGGCGGCGCATTGACCTGGCGTACCATCCCCGGCCTGGACGACGAGATCATCTATCGTCAGTTACAGCTCTTGTCTCTCCACGGCCAGTCCAAAGACGCCCTGGCCAAGTCCACGCTGGGCGCTTGGGAATACGACATCATCGGCCCTTGGTACAAGTGCAATATGACCGACGTGGCTGCCGCCATCGGTCTCAAGCAGTTGGAGCGCTATCCGGCTATGCTGGAGCGTCGTCGCCAGCTGCTGGAGCGATACGACGAGGCTCTGCATCCGCTGGGCATCAAGACCTTGGCCCACTATACCGACACCTACACCTCTTCCGGCCACCTGTGCCTCACTTGGGTGCCGGGTATCAACAGCGCACAGCGCAACGACATCATCACCAAGATGGCCGAAAAGGGTATTGCCTGTAACGTGCACTACAAGCCGTTGCCTCTGCTGACCGCCTATAAAACTATGGGCTTTGACATTGCCGATTACCCCAACGCCTACAACCGCTTTGTCAATGAGATTTCTCTGCCGCTGCACACCAAGCTCACCGACGAAGAGGTGGCCTACGTCATCGAAACCTACAAAACCATTCTCAAAGAATACATATAAGGAGATTCGCATCATGTACCGTCTTTTTGTAAAACGTCTGCTGGATATCATCATTAGTCTGATGGCTTTGCCCTTTATTGGCCTGGTCATCTTGATTATGGCACCGATCATCTATCTGGAAGATAAAGGTCCCGTGTTTTACAACGCCACCCGCCGTGGCAAGGACGGTCGATCCTTTAAGATGTTCAAGCTCCGTTCTATGTACGTGAACTCCCCCAACCTGAAGAATGCCGACGGCTCCACCTTTAACAGCGCCGACGACGCCCGTGTTACCAAGGTGGGTCGGTTTATGCGTAAGACCTCGGTGGATGAGCTTCCCCAGATTCTCAACGTGCTGATTGGCGATATGAGCTTTATCGGCCCACGTCCCACGCTGGTCACCACCCCTTATGAAAAGTTGCCGGAGATCTCCAAGCGTCGCTTAGGTGCCCGCCCCGGCATCACCGGCTATGCCCAGGCCTATTACCGCAACTCCATCACCCAGCAAGAGAAGTTTGAGTGCGACTGCTATTACGTAGAGAACGTCTCCTTTATCTTGGACGTAAAGATTCTGTTCAAGACCGTTTTCTCGGTTCTGAAACAAGAGAATATCTACGTGGCTACGGGAGATGCTCCCACCACCGCAACCACCTCCGACAACACTGCCGAAACGGCAACCAAATGAGGTTAAGTTATGAAAATTGCTTGGATTGGTAATCACGAAGAGGGTGTATCTGCTTTCCGTCAGGTAGCAGAGCACCATCCCATCGCCTGTTTCATCACATTGGATGAAGAGGCCTTCGCAAAACGTAGCGCCGGCTCTCGTGCCTACTACGACATCTGCCAGACCTATGGCATCCCCTACCACGCCGTCAGCACCATCAAGGGTGACGAGGCCTATAACCTGTTGGCCGATTGCCAGCCGGATCTGGTGGTGGTATTGGGCTGGAGCGAGATCCTGCCGGAACGGTTGCTGGATCTGGCCACCATCGGCACGGTAGGTACCCACGCCGCTCTGCTGCCCCACAACCGGGGTAGCGCTCCCATCAACTGGGCGCTGATCCACGGTGAGAAAGAAACCGGCAACACCATGATGTGGCTGGACAAGGACGTGGACAGCGGTGACATCGTGGATCAGATGGCTTTCCCCATCACCCCCTTCGATACTTGCAAGACGCTGTACGATCAAGTGGCGGACACCAATGCCGCTATGCTGATGAAACTGCTGGCTGAACTGGAAGCGGGTAACCGTCCGGTTCTGCCCATTGAAAACGAAACCGACGAGCCGATTCTGCCCCGACGCCGTCCCAAAGACGGTCTGGTAAACTGGCAACAACCGGCCGAGAAGATATACGACTTTGTACGGGCACTGACCAATCCCTATCCCGGCGCTTTCACCTATCTGAATGGTGAGAAGTGGCTGATTTGGGATGCGGCCTATCTGCCCATCTCCACCGAAGCGACCCCGGGCACCATCCTGGGCACCTCCTACGGCTTTGCCGAGGGCAGTGTGGGTCTGGTGGTGGCAGCCGAATCCGGTTGCCTGCTGGTCACCCGCATCGAGAACGAAGAGGGACAGGCATTTACCGGTCCTACTCTGTATGAACTGAACCTGAAGGGAGTTTTCTCCAATGAATAAAGTATTGGTCATTGCCGCCCACCCCGACGACGAACTGTTGGGCATCGGCGGTATCGTCGCCAAGCACGTAAAGCAGGGTGACGAGGTGCGCAGCGTTATTGTCTGCGAGGGCGAATCCCTCCGCTATCATAAAGACGTGGGTCAGGCAGGCGCCTCTGCCAAGGCTGCCGAGATTCTCGGTGTATCCAAGGTGTATCGCTTGGACTATCCGGATCAGAAACTGGACACCTACACCCTGACCGAGCTGATTACTCCATTGGAAGAGATTTCCGAGGAGTATCGTCCCAACATCATCTACTGCCAGTCGGGTAGCGATGCCAACCGGGATCACAAGATTCTGTTCGAAGCGGCCTCCATCGCCTTCCGTCCCACCAGCGAGTGGGTAGAAGATTTCTATTGCTTCTACACCGCCAGCAGTACCGAGTGGGGTTTCCCCCGCACCTTTATCCCGGACACTTGGGTGGATATCACCGAAGAGCTGGAGCAGAAGATCGCCGCCTTTGAGGCCTATGAGAGCGAAGTGCGGGAATATCCCCATCCCCGCTCCTCCGATGCCCTGCGCCACCAGAGCCATTTCTGGGGCAACCAGTGTTGTATGGATGCAGCCGAGGTGCTGATGACCATCCGACGCATTCGTCGGTAATTGAAGTGTAAGGTAGGTTTTACATAATGAAAAAGGTGCTCATTGTCGGCGCTTCGGCGTGGCAAGTTCCCATTATTCAAAAAGCAAAAGAACTGGGTTACCAAGTAGGCGTGGTGGACTACAACCCCAACGCCGTGGGTATTCCCTACGCTGACGCATTCTTCAACGCCAGCACCAACGACCCGGAGGGTGTGTACCAAGCTGCCAAGGCATTTGGCGCCGACGGCCTAACCTCGGTGGCCACCGATATGCCTATGCGCTCCATCGCCTACACTTGTGAAAAGATGGGGCTGGTGGGCATCACCCCCGACGTGGCGGAAAAGGCCACCGACAAGGCACTGATGATCCGTGCCTTTGAACAGCACCACGTACCCCATCCCTGGTACTTTGTGGTGGAGAATCAGGACGTAGACTCCATCAAGGAGAAACTGTCCTATCCCTGTATCTGCAAACCCATTGACAACTCTGCCAGCCGTGGCGTGGTCATTGTGGAAAATGAAGAGCAATTGACCAAGGCCATCTCCTATAGCGCCGAAAACGGTCGTTCCGGCTCGGTAATCGTAGAGGAACTGCTCCGTGGCGAAGAGATCAGCGTAGAGGCCTTTGCGGTAAACGGTCAGGCACACGTGCTGGCCATCACCGACAAACTGACCACCGGCAGCCCCCACTTTGTAGAGATGGGTCACAACCAACCTTCTCAATTTGAAAATACGCTCCTTGAGGAGATTACGGCAGTGGCCGCCGCCGCCATGAAGGCTGTGGGCATTGAAAACGGTCCTGCTCATATCGAGATGATGATCACCGACCGTGGTCCGGTGATGATCGAGCTGGGTGCCCGTCTGGGCGGTGACTTTATTACCACCGACCTGGTACCCTTATCCACCGGCATTGACGTTTTGGCAGCCACCATCCTGTCCGCCTGTGGCCAGCCGGTAAATCTGGAGCCTGCCCATCACAAGGCTGCCATCATCCGCTACTTAGAGGCGGAACAGTACGGCACCCTCTGCGGTACCGAGGGCTTTGATGAGGCTATGGCCATCCCCGGTATCATCCGTGTGGACATGCTAAAAGCCGAGGGCGAGATCGCCGGTCCCATTACCAACAGTTTGGACCGAGTGGGCTACGTCATCGCTCAGGCCGACACCGTAGCCGAGGCAGAGACCATCTGCCAAGAGGCTATCCGGAAAATCCGTGTATTAACGAAGTGATAAAACGCATCCTTTTCTGCGAATAACACATTGGGAGAAAACAACTATGGATCTCAAAAACAAAAAACTGCTTTTGATGGGTGGTGGCGCTTACGTCACCGGCATCAAGAAATACGCTGACGAAAAAGGCTTCTATATGGTGGCGGTTGGCTCTTCTGCCAACACCCCTCTGCGGGATATCGCCCACGAGTTTTACCAGATCGACACTCAAGACGTGGACGCTGTCTGCGCTTTGGTAGAGGAAAAGGGCATCGATGGTATCTTTGTCGGTTCCTCTGAGGTAAATATCGACCCAGCCATCACGGTCAGCGAACGTACCGGCTGTCATTTCTACGCCAACCGTGAGCAGTGGGACATCATCTCGGATAAGGCCCAGTTTAAGGAGCTGGCTCGTCAGTTTGGCGTGCCGGTACCCAAGGATTTCTACGTCACCGCCGAGTTTCGTCCGGAGGACCTGGCCAAGATCGAGTATCCCGTTATCGTAAAGCCGGTCGACTCCAGTGGCGCTCGTGGTATGAACGTGTGCTATAACGAAGAGGAACTGAAAATCTATTATCAAGAAGCCTTGGATTGGTCCAAGAGCAAAAAGATCGTGGTAGAGGAACTGATCACCGGCGGTCGCGAGGTGTTCTTCCACTACACTATCCAGGACGGCAACTATTCTCTGTCTATGGGCTTCTCCAAATTCAAGGTAGAGAGTGAAGAGCGTGACTTTGTCAGCCTGCCTATCTTCCACATGTATCCCTCCAGCCACATCGACGCCTATATCGAAAAGGTGGATGAGGCCGCCAAGAAAATGTTCCGCTCCATTGGTCTGCAGAACGGTATTGTTATGCTACAGGGCTTTGACGTAGACGGCGAATTCAAGTTCTTTGAGTCCGGTTTCCGTATGGGCGGCGAGCAGATGTACGTGTTCACCGACCATCAGAATAACGTCAACTCTTTGGAATTGATGATCAACTACGCCCTCACCGGTAAGATGGCGGATTTCAAGGTCAGCGACCGGGACAACGCCCGATTCAAGTGGCCTTGCTGTAACTACTACATCCCCCTGAAGGCCGGTATCATCACCGAAGTACAGGGCCTGGATGAAGTGGCGGCTATGGAGAACGTGCTGAACATCACCAAGATGTACAATCTGGGCGATGAGATTCTGGACACCAACGCTTTGGAGCGTGTTTGCCTGCGTCTGCACGTCTACGGCAAAACTGCCGAGGAGTTGGCAGAGGCTCTGGTCAAGATCAGCGCCACTCTGCGCATCTTAGATCAGGACGGCAACGAGATGCAGATTGAGCATCTGAAATACGACCGCTGTATGCGTGCCATTTTGGACGGCTGTCTGCTGGAGGATAAACCCTATGCCGGCAAGCGTCTGTTGATTCTGGGCGGTACGGTAGCCTCCTATGACCTGGTCAAGTTGGCCAAAGAGATGGGTGTCTACACCATCGTGGCTGACGACCGTCAGCACGGTGCCGCCAAAGACTTTGCCGATGAAAAGGTGCTCATCAGCACCGCAGACATCGACGCACTGGTGGAGTACGTACAGAACAACCACATTGACGGCGTATTCTGCAGCCCCAGCGAGTTTAACATCCGCAACGCTATCCAGCTGTGCAACCGTACCGGTCTGCCTTTCTACGCCAGTCAAGAGCACTGGGATAAGTGCAACAACAAGCGTAGTTTTAAACAGCACTGCAAGAACAACGGTCTGCCCTATATCACCGACCACTTCCACGAAGGAAACGATCAGCCCATCTTCTGCTCCGAGTGCCAATTCCCGGTGATTGTAAAGCCGGTGGACGGTTGCGGTGCCCAGGGCGTGTCTGTGTGCAATAGTTCCACCGAACTGTGCGACGCCGTGGACAAGGCTCTGCACTATTCCCGTGCAGGCAAGATTTTGATCGAGAATTATTTGGATAATGGTGGACGCCTGTTCTCCTTCCGTTATCTGCTCAACGAGGGTGAACCTATCCCCTATCTGCTGATGGACACCTATATCGCCGATCCCACTGACAAGCAGTGCTTGGTCAGCGCCTTCTCTTATGCGCCCTCCGAGTGCACTGACGAGTTTATGGAAAAGGCAGACGGCAAGATCCGTGCCACCATCAAAGAGATGGGTCTGCAGAACGGTACGGTGTTTGCCCAGGCCATTCCCTACAATGGCGAGTTCTATTGCCACGATATGGGTTATCGTCTCAGTGGCGGTATCACCTACCGCTTGAGCGAGGCGCTCACCGGTGTCAACGATATGAAGATGATGTTGCGCTACGCTTTGGGCGGTCCTATTGCCACCAAAGAGGAACTATCCCATATCAACGTTGCTCCTCACGGCAAAGTGGCCGGACAGCTGATGATCCCCCTCTCGGTAGGCACCATCGCCTCCATCGAGGGTATGGATGCGCTGAAGGATGACCCGGCGGTACTCTCCTATATCCAGTACTTCCAAAAGGGCGAAACCGTCTATGAGAAAGACCAGGGTAACCTGGGTCAGCAGTTTGCCCGTATCTACATCATTGCGGAAAGCAAAGACGAACTGGTTTCTCACGTCAACCGCATTCAGGATGCCATCTCCATTAAGGATACCGATGGCAACGAGATGTACAATCTGCGGTTTAACACCAATCGTCTGTATCAATAACGTACAAGAGGCTTATTTATGAAGGTTCTGAAACTTGCATCTTACTATGCTCCGGAGCGCATCTCCAGCAGCCACCTGACGGTGGATATGGAAGAGGCTTACATCCGGTCCGGTATCGTGACCGAGGTGTATTGCCCTACCCCCACCCGTGGTATAACCGACGAGGAACGGGAAATCTACAAAAAAATCAAATACGAAGAGAAAGCAGACGGCAAGATCGTTGTCCGCCGCTTCGCTATGTTCCGTGAGGGGCGTAACCCCATCGGTCGTGCGCTGCGCTACGTACTGGTTAATCTGGTGCACTACCACAAAGGCATCCGTGCCAAAGACGTGGGCGCCATTGTGGCGGGTAGCACCCCGCCCACTCAGGGTGTGCTCTGTTCTCTGGTGGCCAAAAAGCTCAGCAAAAAGTACGGACGCACGGTTCCCTTCATTTTCAGCCTGCAGGATATGTTCCCCGAGAGCCTGGTGCATGCCGGCCTGTGCAAAGAGGATTCCATCCTGTGTAAGATTGGCAATATGGTTTCTAACTATACCTATCGCCACGCCACCCACATCCGTGTCATCTCCGACTCGATGAAAGAGACCTTGATCAAAAAAGGTGTCCCCGCTGATAAGATCACGGTTATCTACAACTGGATCGACACCGAAGCTACCCAGCCGGTGGCACGTGAAGATAACCCGCTGTTTGACGAGCTGGGTCTGGATAGAGACAAATTCTACCTTACCTATGCCGGCAACCTGGGCAACTCCCAAAACATAGACATCTTGGTGGCGTGCGCCAAGGCGCTGAAAGACAAAGAGGATATCCGCTTTGTCATCTTCGGCGGCGGCTCTGAAAAAGAAATTTTGGAAAAGACCTTGGCCGACAGTGGCCTGACCAACATTCAGTTATTCCCCTTACAGCCTATGGAGCGAGTCTCTCAGGTATACAGCTTGGGTAACGCCTCTTTTGTCACCTGCAAAAAGGGCATCGGCATCGGCGCATTCCCCAGCAAGACGGTTTCCATCCTGGCTACCGGCACCCCGGTAATCGCCTCTTTTGACGCAGACAGCGATCTGCACCGCATACTAACCGAGAACCGGGCCGGTGTGTGTGCCGACGCCGAGGACGTACAGGGTGCCATCGATGCCATCCTGACGCTGTACAACGACCGTGACCTGTGCCGGCAGTACGGAGCCAACGCCCGTAAGCTGGCTTGCGACCGTTTCTCCAAAGAGGCAGGTACCTCTGCCAATATTGCTCTGCTGTATCGCTAATTCTTCGCTAAGGAGGTACTATATATAATGAAATTACTTCTTATATCTATAAAGAGTACCTCCCCTACCGGCGGTATCGCCGTCTGGACCGAGCATTTTCTTTCTTACTGTAACCAGCACGACATCACCTGTCATTTGGTGAATACGGAATTGGTAGGCAAACGTGCCACCACCAACAAACGCACGTTGTGGGGCGAGTGGGTGCGTACCCGCCGTATTTTCCGTAATCTGCAAAAAGAGTTGCGCACCAACGACTTTGATGCCGTTTATCTCAACACTTCTTGCGGTACCTTTGGTCTGTTCCGAGACGCTCGTTTGGGACAACTGGTATGCAAGAAGCACATCCCGCTTATCACCCATTACCACTGCGAAATCCCCTTTTGGGTAAAGCGGAAAATCAGCATCCGCGCCTTAGGGCGTTTGGCCGGTATGAGCCGTCACAACCTGGTGCTATGCCAAAACAGCCACAACTTTTTGCGGCAGCACTATGGCATCACCGCCACCAAAGTACCCAATTTTGTGGATACGGCGCTGGTGCGCACCACCGCAAAAGCAATCGACGGACCGGTTCGGGAAATCCTCTTTGTGGGTAATATCACCGAGCAAAAGGGGGCCTCTGAACTGTATCAACTGGCACAGCAATTCCCTCATATTCACTTCACCTTGATCGGCAAGGTGAAAGAGACGGTTGCCTCTTGGAACAAGCCGGAGAATGTCACCCTTACCGGACACATTTCCCAAGAAGAGATTATCCCGCTGTTGGACGAGGCGGATCTGTTCCTGTTCCCCAGCCATACCGAGGGATGCTCGATGGCGCTGATGGAGGCGATGGCACGTGGATTACCGGCCATCGCCACCGACACCGGCGCCAACAGCGAGATGCTGGCGGATGGATGCGGTATCGTGGTACCGCTCCACGATACCTCGGCGATGGCAGAGGCCATCGCCCTGCTGGACAATCCCACCATCCGAGAGGAAATGTCCGCCAAAGCGATTCAAAAGATTGCCCGGTATTATACCGAGCAAAATGTCAACACCTTGATGAAGTTGGTGGAATCCCCTTCTGCCGACTAAAGAGAAAAGGAAGTGGCTACTATGCGATTTGTAAGTCCCGTTTATATACTGGCCCGTCTGATGGCCTGGCGTCCTTCTGCCATTCGCAACTCCGTCATTGATAAAAAGGCGGCTGTAGGCGGTGGCGCCCAGATGAAGGAAAGTGAGATTGGCCGCTATTCCTATATGTACGGCTCCTGCCTGATCAAAACCCGTGTAGGCGCCTTTTGCTCCATCGCCAGCAAGACCCTTATCGGCGGTGGCGGTCACCCGGTGGATTGGATCTCCAGTTCTCCGGTGTTCTATCAGAAAAAGAACGTACTGAAAACCTGTTTTGCAAAAGCTTCTTTCCCGGAATATGCCCAAACCACCATCGGTAACGACGTGTGGATCGGCTCCCACTGCCTCATTAAGGGCGGTGTCACCATCGGTGACGGCGCCATTGTGGGTATGGGCAGCGTGGTAACCAAGGATATTCCGCCCTATGAGATTTGGGCCGGTAACCCCGCCAAGTGTATCCGCAAGCGCTTTGACGATGAGACCATCGCCAAACTGCTGGAGCTGAAGTGGTGGAATTGGGAAGAAGAGAAACTCTATAAATACGGAAAGTATTTCAATAATCCCCAACAATTGTTTGAGAAACTGGAGGAAGACCAATGAAAATCCTGCATTTGATGCTGGCCTGCTTTTACGTAGATAACTACTCGTATCAGGAGAACTATCTGCCCAAATATCATAAATTGGCCGGCCACGAGGTAGAAATCGTTGCCTCCCGCATTAGCTTTGACAAAAATGGTGTTCCCGGAAAATTGCCCGCCAAATATTGCGGTCGCCATCTCAATGAGCACGGGATTCCGGTGACTCGCCTGTTTAATAAACCCGGTCGCTACGACGGCCTGTTGCGCCGCTTTGTCGGTCTGCAGGCAGAGCTAGATCGGTTCCAGCCGGACCTGATCTTTATCCACGGTGTACAGTTCTGCGATATTTCCATCGTGGCCAAATACTGCAAAAAGCACCCCAACGTAAAGGTGTTTGCCGATAACCACGCCGACTTCTCCAACAGCGCCACCAACTGGGTATCCAAGAACCTGGTACACCGCATTCTGTGGCGCCGTTGCGGTCACATCATCAATAAGTACGTCACCCGTTTCTACGGTGTGTTGCCGGCTCGTGTAGATTTCTTGCAGAACGAATACAAACTGCCCAAAAAGAAGATTGAACTGCTGGTAATGGGTGGTGACGACGAGAGCGTCATCGCCGCCAAAGATCCCCAGGTGCGTCAGGATATCCGCGCCAAATACGGTCTGGCCGAGGACGACTTTGTCATTATGACCGGTGGTAAGATTGACCCCTTTAAAACCCAGACCCTGCTATTGATGGACGCCGTGCACCGCATCCCGGACAAAAAGGTCAAGCTGATCGTGTTCGGCTCGGTGGTGCCTGAGTTACAGGAGCAGGTAAACGCTCTGTGCGACGGCGAAAAGGTGCAGTACGTAGGCTGGATCAAATCCGCCGATTCCTATGCCATGTTTGCCGCTGCCGACCTGGTGGTATTCCCCGGTCGTCACTCGGTATTCTGGGAGCAGGTTGCCTCTCAGGGTATCCCCATGGTGGTCAAGCATTGGGCCGGTACCACCCACGTGGATATGGGCGGTAACGTCCGCTTCTTGCATCAGGACAGCACTGAGGAAATCTACACCGAACTGAAAAAGATTGTGGATGGCGACTATGCCGAGATGAAGCAGGCTGCCGAACAAGCCAGCAGCCACTTCCTGTACAGCAAAATTGCCAAGCGCAGTATCGAGGACTAACAACCATTGTTTTTGATTGTGAGGTATAGGTATGAAAACCTTTACAGTAACCTTTCATCATACGTGCAATTACGGTGCGTTATTGCAGGCCTATTCCCTGCAGACCACCCTGCGTAATTTAGGGCACGAAAACACCATCATTGAATATCCCGACAACAACCGGTATTACTGCCGTATTTCCAAAAAGCCCGTACAGGCGGTACGTGGTCTGTATATGAACTGGTTGCGTTTTTTGCGCAAAAAGCCCCTTATGGCGCTGAGAAACAGTTTTCAGACATTCCGCAAGAATCGGCTGAATCTGTCCCGGGTCTATTCCCACGTAGAGGAACTGCGCAAGGATCCTCCCGCCGTGGATTGCCTGATTACCGGCAGTGACCAGGTGTGGAAAATGGCCGGCAACAAAGCCTTGCTTCCTGCCCGTTTCTTGGACTTTGGTCCGGAAGATGTCAAGCGCATCAGTTATGCCGCCAGCATCGAGGCTATGAACTATACCGATGCTCAGAAAAAGCAGGTGGCACAGTGGTTGTCTCGATTTGACGGCATTGCCCTACGTGAGCAAGGTGCCGCCGACTATATCCGGGATATCACCGGCAATCCCGACGTTATCCGTGTTATGGACCCGGTTTTCTTGCAGACGAAAGAGCAGTGGTTATCTATTGCCAAAGCCCCTCGCATCCAAGAGCCCTATATCCTGTGCTATCAGGTGCAGAGCAACAAGCGTATGCAAGAGGTAGCCAACTATCTGAAGAAGAAAACCGGCTATCCCATCGTGTCTATTTGCCCGTCGGAGATGCGGTATATCCACGCCGATTACCCGCTCCACGACGTATCTCCGGAAGAATTTTTGGGTCTGTACAATCAGGCCTCCATCGTGGTCAGCGCCTCTTTCCACGGCACCGCCTTTGGCCTGCTGTTTGAAAAGCCCACCTATGGTCTTATCCGCAGCACCCACGCCAACCGCATCCGTGAGATTTTGGCATTGTTCGGTCTGGAGCGTTTCTGCATCGGCACCGACACCGCTATCCCGGAGCCGGAAATCCAGGTTGCAGCCCTACGTGAAAAACTGGAAGCCGAGCGTACCCGCTCTCTGGCCTATTTAACTAACTTATTAAAGGAAGATTCAGAGTGACACAAAATAAGTCTCTTCAAAAAAAAGAAGATAATGATTTTATGCATTTGTTTGCCTTTTTGGTGCTTTCAGCCTTTTTGTTGCTGAAGGTGTACCGTGGATTCTCCGGTGTTTCGGCAGAATCCTCCGGTGGTATTTGGAACGTTATTCAGATTTTCTTCATAATGTGGGGATTTGTCTATATGTTCCAGGATGCCGCACGTATCTTTACCAATGGATCCATCGTATCGTTGGTTATATTTTCCACCATCGCCTTCCTCTTTGCTCTTACCGCTGTTGAAGCTGGCGATACCAAACAGCGTATATTTAACATCTTTATGGTTCCCTATGGTGCTATGATGACCATCGTCTTTTTCCAGATCGGTGCTCGTTACAGCATCCGGAAAAACCGCACACTAATTGTTTCCTATTACGCTGCTGCGTTTATTCTGATTGCCGCTATGGCCAGATTCTACAACAGTGGTGCTAACTTGGAAGATAAGGGCGCTGTGGCAGATGCCTATTATATCTTAGGTATGTTCCCTCTTATTCTGGCATACACCTCTAAAAAATGGATTATGTTGCCTATCGTTGTGTGCTCTGTCACCGTTGCTTTTAGTGGTAAACGTGCCGGTTTGCTGGCATTGGCCGTTATTCTTTCCATTTACTTCTTCACCGCCATCAGTAAAACCAATATGCATCTACTCAAGCGTATCGGCTTGTTTGTTGTCATTGCAATTGCTGTTATCGCATTGTACAATCTGTTGCTCTATGTGGATAGCGCTTACAATATGCGTCTGTTTGAACGTATGGAGAGTCTTAGCTCTGATGGTGGATCCGGTCGTGACCGTATTTGGGCAAGAACCATCAGCAGTTTGAGAGAGTTTAACGTGCTGGAACTGTTAACCGGTAAAGGTAAGGGTAGTGTGCGTGAAATCGTTGGTATTCAGGCACATAACGACTTTTTGTCTGTAATGCACGAGCACGGCATATTCTCTATGCTGTTCTATATCGTCTATTTCATACTACTGATACGTGATGCTATCTCTATGTATCGCAACAAATACCCCTATGCACACCTGTTCTTAATGAGCGTTGTGTGTTCTCTGTTTATTGCAATGTTCTCTTTCTACATCATCTATCCCACCTATTGCACCGGCGGTATGGTGTGCTCCGGATTCTTCCTGGGTGACTATTATCGCTATAAGCAAGAAAACAACTTGATTGGGAGAAAAAAATATGGCGGTTACAATCAACGATACATCTAAATGTTGTGGCTGTTTGGCCTGTGTCAACGCCTGTCCTAAAGATGCCCTGTCCACTAAAAGGGATAATTATGGTTTTATCTATCCCCAATTGGATGCCTCTCTGTGTGTAGACTGCGGTCTGTGCGATAAGGTCTGCGATTTTCAGTTAAAACAGCAGGCGGTTTACGCTCCGCAAAAAGCCTATTCCTTGGTACACAAGGACGCCAAGGTGGTGAAAAACAGCACCTCCGGCGGTGCCTTTACCGCTCTGTCCGATTGGATATTAGAGCAAAAAGGTATTGTGGTGGGTGCCGCTATGGACGACACCTTTACCGTCTATCACCACGTGGCAGAGACCGCTGCCCAGCGAGACGCTATGCGGGGTTCTCTGTACGTGCAGAGCGATATCCGAGACAGCTATCGCATTATACGGGATTCTCTCAAAGAGGGGCGTTTCGTATTGTTTGTCGGCACCCCCTGTCAGGCTGCCGGTCTGCGCAGTTTCTTGGATAAAGATTACGATAATCTGTACGTGGTGGAGTTCCTCTGCCACGGCGTGCCCAACAACGATTTTTTGAAATTTCACATTTCCTGGTTGGAATCGGAATACCGCAAAAAGGCTGTGGGCTACTCTTTCCGCAGTAAGCGCTATGGCTGGAACCACGGCATTGACGAGGTGGTGTTTGCGGATGGTCGCTATGCCGACGCCCTCAAGGTACAGGCCTATCGCGACTTTTTCCAAAAGAGCGTATCTCTGCGTCCTTCCTGCCGCAACTGTTCTTACCGTCAGTGGGAGCGTAGTGCCGATTTGACCATCGGCGATTTTTGGGGTATTGAATCCCTCACCGGAAAGACCGACTATGCCGGTGTTTCCTTTATCCTCACCAACACCGACAAAGGTGCCACGTTGCTGAATGCGGTGGCAGACTCTTCTGCATTGGTGGAGTATCCTATGGAAAAGGTGCGCCATCGGGTTTCGCTAAAGCCCTCTACCACCCGCATTAACCCGGAAAAATTCTGGGATCTGTACCACGAAAAGGGCTATGCTTCTTTGGTAGCCCGTTATCACAACACGTCTTTCAAAAAGCGTTGCAACCTCTTTTTGAAAAAGCTAGGCCGTCGATTGGTTGGCGGTCGGAAAGGCTGATATGAGCAAGGATAGTCCTATTTCCAGCAAAAAAGTAAACCGAGCCACCGGATGGTCCTTTGCCGGCGAATTTGCAGCAAAGATGATTATGCCCATCACCAATATGATTCTGGCTCGTATTCTGGCACCCGAAATATTCGGTATTATCGCCACCGTCAATATGGTGGTAAACCTTTCGGATATTTTTATCGAGGCCGGTTTTCAGCTGTATTTGATCCAGCACGACTTTAAGGATCGAGAGGAACTGAATAAATACGCCTCCTCCGCTATGTGGGTCAGTGTGATGCTAGCCATGCTGATGTTTGGCTTTATTGCGATGTTTCGAGACTCCATCGCCACTTTGGTAGGTAGTCCCGGCTATGGCGACGTGGTTATGATTGCCAGTATCTCCATCCCCATTGTGGCTTGTACCAGTATTTTACAGGCGCTGTACAAGCGAGATCTGAATTACAAGCATCTGTTTTTACGCAGAATCTTGGGTCTGATTGTCCCCTTGGTGATTACCGTGCCGTTGGCACTGGCCGGTTGGGGTGTTTGGGCACTGGTAACCGGTTCCTTGGTTGGCAAGGTGGTCAATCTGCTCACCCTGTTGGGTAATAAAAACTACCACCCCAGTTTCTACTGCAACCTACGCTATATTGCCAAAATGGCACCCTTCTGCCTGACCACGCTGGTCAGTTACGTGCTCTCTTGGGCCACCAACTGGATCGATATTTTTATCATTGGTAACATTCTGGACGATTATTACACCGGTCTGTACAAGAACTCTCAGACAACGGTGGTAGGCATCGTGGCGGTATTTACCGCAGCGCTGACCCCGGTACTGTTCTCAGTATTGTGCCGTAACGCCGACAACGATGAAAAGTTTGCCGATACCATGCGCCAGTTCACCGAGCGCATTGCCCTGATTTTGATGCCCATCGGCTTCGGCGTATTGGTGTGTCGCAGACTGGTTACCAGCATTCTGCTGGGATCCCAGTGGACTGAGGCCACCACCTTTATCGGTATTTGGGCATTGGTGACGGTGCTGTCTGCCGTCTATGCCACCTATTGCCGTGAGGCCTGCCGTGCAAAGGGCAAACCGTATCTCAACGTTATCGCCCAGTCCATTTCCATCGCCTGCATCATTCCGTCCAGCTATTTTGGCGCCATCAATGGTTTCCACACCATGATTTGGTGGCGATCTGCGGCGGCATTGATGCTGATCCCCGCCTACTACGTTATTCTGCATTTTGTACTGAAGATGAAGCCTATGAACCTGTTCCGTTGCACGGTACCCTATCTGACGGCAGCGGTGGTGATGGCCGGCGTTCTGTTTGGTCTCCAGCAACTCAACGGCAATCTGTGGTTTGAGTTTGTATTGGTGCCCATCGGCGCTCTCGTCTATTTCGGTATGCTGTTCCTATTCCCCAGCAAACGTCAAATTCTGCTGAATTATCTCCAAGTCGGAAAAAAGTTCGTTGGCAAATTCGTAAAACGAGGAAAATGATATGAAAATGGCACACCTCTTTCGGTGCACATTAACCTGCATCTCTCCAAAACTGAATACCAAGGTCACCTACTTTATGAAGTTTCGCAAGAAACTGGACCTCAAAAATCCCAAAGACCTAAAGGAAAAAATCCTGTATATGAAACTGCGGGATTACGCCACCAACCCGCTCATCCGCCAGTGCGCAGATAAATACGCCGTGCGGGAATACATTGAGAAACAGGGTTGCGGTGAGATTCTGATCCCCTTGCTGGCCTCCTACGACCGTGTAGAGGACATCCCTTGGGACGAGCTGCCGGACGCCTTTGCTATGAAGTGGAACTTCGGCTGTGGCTTTAACCTGATCTGCCCGGATAAGAAAAAACTCAACATCCCGGCGGCGATGGAAAAACTGGAGCGCTGGCGCAAGACCCGCTATCATCTGGGCTATTCCGAGATGCAGTATAAGGGTGTGCCCAAAAAGATTTTGGTAGAGCAATATCTCAAACCCAAGAGTGGCGCCCTGCCGGATGACTACAAAATCTACTGCTTCCACGGTGAGCCCAAGGCCACTCTGTATATGTCCGGCCGATTCACCGCATCGGCACAGGCGGTGTTTATGGATAACAACTGGAATCTGTTGGGCGAAACCGGCAAGAAAAAATACGCCCATACCACCGCACTACCGGAGAAACCCGCAGCCTTTGAGGCGATGCTGGATTACGCCCGTAAGCTGGCAGAGCCCTTCCCCTTTGTGCGGATGGATTTCTACGAGATCGACGGCAAGGTGTATTTCGGCGAGATGACCTTTACCCCTGCCGGTGGCTATGACGTATCCCAGTGTCCGGTGGACGGTAAGCCTATGGGCGATTTGCTGGACCATACCCAAGAGATTAAACCGGTTCTTTGATAGAAGGAGATCCTTATGAAACGAGTGATAACCTACGGCACCTTTGATATGCTCCACTACGGTCACATCAATCTGTTGCGCCGTGCAAAGGAATTAGGCGATTATCTGGTGGTGGCACTGTCCACTGACGAGTTCAACTGGAATGAAAAGCAGAAGAAATGCTATTTCTCCTACGAACAGCGCAAACTGCTGTTGGAGGCCATCCGCTACGTGGACGAGGTCATTCCGGAAGAAAACTGGGACCAGAAACGCACCGATATTCACGACCACAACATCGACATCTTCGTGATGGGCGATGATTGGAAAGGGCACTTTGACTTCCTCACCGAGGAAGGTGCCCAGGTGGTATACCTGACCCGTACCCCGGATATCAGCACCACCCAAATCAAACAAAATCTAAGCAAATAATCGAAAAGAAGGTAATGACAATGGGACTTTTTACCGGTAAAACACTGATGATCACCGGCGGTACCGGCTCTTTTGGTAACGCTGTACTCAACCGCTTCCTGCAGACCGACATCGGCGAGATTCGCATCTTCTCCCGTGATGAGAAGAAGCAGGACGATATGCGCCACGAATTCCAGGCCAAGATGCCGGAAGTGGCGGACAAAATCAAATTCTACATCGGCGACGTCCGTGACCTGGCCTCTGTAAAGAACGCTATGTACGGTGTGGACTACATCTTCCACGCCGCTGCACTCAAGCAGGTTCCCTCCTGCGAGTTCTTCCCCATCGAGGCGGTCAAGACCAACGTCATCGGCACCGAAAACGTGCTGACCGCTGCCATCGAGGCCGGCGTCAGCAATATCGTGTGCCTGTCCACCGATAAGGCCGCCTATCCCGTCAACGCCATGGGCACCCCCAAGGCTATGATGGAAAAGGTGATCGTGGCCAAATCCCGCACCGTATCCCCCGACAAGAGCAAGATCTGCTGTACCCGTTACGGCAACGTGATGTGCTCCCGTGGCTCGGTTATCCCCCTGTGGATCGACCAGATCAAGGCCGGCAACCCCATCACCATCACCGAGCCCTCTATGACCCGTTTCATTATGTCTCTGGACGAGGCGGTGGACCTGGTGCTGTTCGCCTTTGAAAACGGCGTATCCGGCGATATTCTGGTACAGAAGGCTCCCGCCTGCACCATCGAGGTGCTGGCCCAGGCTGTAACCGGTCTGTTTGGTCCCGAGACCCCCATCAAGGTTATCGGTATCCGCCACGGCGAAAAGATGTATGAGACCCTGCTGACCAATGAGGAGTGCGCCAATGCTGTGGATATGGGTGACTTCTATCGCGTACCCTGCGATAACCGTGGTCTGAACTACGACAAGTACTTCAAGGACGGCGACGTAGAGCGCAATCCTCTGACCGAGTTTAACTCCAGCAACACCGAACTGCTGAATGTGGAGCAGGTAAAAGAGAAACTGCTCTCTCTGCAGTATATCCGTGACGAGCTGGATGCTCAGGGCATCGCCTACTAATTGTCAATACCAATCCCAATACGAGGTGGATTATGAACATACTGATTACCGGTGCCCACGGCTTTGTGGGACGCAACCTGACCGAGAATCTGAAGACCATCCGGGACGGTAAAAACCGTACCCGCAATCTGCAGATTGACAACATCTATGAATACGACATCGACACCGATCCCGCTCTGCTGACCGATTGGTGTAAAGAGGCGGATTTTGTATTCCATCTGGCCGGTGTCAACCGTCCTCAGAACCCAGAGGAGTTTATGGAGGGTAACTTTGGTTTCACCTCTACTCTGCTGGATACGCTGAAGGCCTGTGGCAACACCTGTCCGGTGATGGTATCCTCCTCCATTCAGGCTACCCTCATCGGTCGCTACGACAGCGACTATGGCCGTAGCAAAAAGGCCGGTGAAGAGGCTCTGTTCGCTTATGGTGAAGAGACCGGCGCCCGTGTGCTGGTCTACCGCTTCCCTAACCTGTTCGGTAAGTGGTGCCGTCCCAACTACAACTCCGCTGTGGCCACCTTCTGCCACAACATCGCCAACGACCTGCCCATTCAGGTCAACGATCGTGCCGTACAGCTGGAACTGCTGTATATCGACGATCTGGTGGATGAGATGCTGGATGCCCTGGAGGGCAAAGAGCACCACTGCGAGTTTGACGGCATCGATACAGTGCTGACCGACTCCGGTCGCTATTGCGCCGCACCGGTAACCCATAAGGTGACTTTGGGTGAGATTGTAGATCTGCTGGACGCCTTTAAGGCACAGCCCACCACCCTGTCTATGCCCGCCATCCCCGGTGGCAGTTTCGCCAAGAAGCTGTATTCCACCTATCTGTCCTATCTGCCTAAAGAGGCCGCCATCTTCGACCTGAAGATGAACGTGGATGACCGTGGCTCTTTCACCGAACTACTGCGCACCGCCGACTGCGGTCAGTTCTCGGTGAACATCTCCAAGCCCGGCATCACCAAGGGTCAACACTGGCACAACACCAAGTGGGAATTCTTCATTGTGGTGGCCGGTCGTGCTCTGATCCAGCAACGTAAGATTGGCTGTGACGACGTACTGAACTTCGAAGTCAGTGGTGATAAAATCCAGGCAATCCATATGCTGCCCGGCTATACCCATAACATTATCAACCTGTCCGATACTGAGGATTTGGTCACCGTGATGTGGGCCAACGAGCCTTTTGACCCTAACAAACCCGATACATTCTTTGAGAAAGTGGAGGAGTAAAACCATGGCATCCTTCAAAAATAACGGAAAACTGAAATTGCTGATCGTGGTGGGTACCCGCCCGGAGATCATCCGTCTGGCGGCGGTCATCAACAAGTGCCGCGATTATTTTGATACCATTCTGGCTCACACCGGTCAGAACTACGACTATAACCTCAACGGCATCTTCTTTAAGGATTTGGGCTTGGCCGATCCGGACGTGTATCTGGATGCCGTCGGCAACCACCTGGGCGATACCATCGGCAACATCATTGCCAGAACCTATGAGCTGATGGTGGAGATCAAACCCGACGCCATTCTGGTGCTGGGCGATACCAACTCCTGCCTGTCGGTCATCGGCGCCAAGCGTCTGCACATCCCCATCTTCCATATGGAGGCAGGTAACCGGTGTAAAGACGAGTGCTTGCCGGAGGAGACCAACCGCCGTATCGTGGACATCATCTCCGACGTAAACCTGTGCTACTCCGAGCACGCCCGTCGCTATCTGGCGGATTGTGGTCTACCTAAAGAGCGCACCTTTCTGACCGGCTCTCCCATGGCTGAGGTACTGCGTAACAATCTGGAGCAGATCGAGGCCTCCGACATCCACGCCCGTCTAGGTCTGGAAAAGGGCAAGTACATCTTGCTGTCTGCCCACCGTGAGGAAAACATCGACACCGAAAAGAACTTTACCTCTCTGTTTACCGCCATCAACAAAATGGCGGAGAAATACGATATGCCCATTCTGTACTCCTGCCATCCCCGCTCCCGCAACCGTCTGGACGCCAGCGGCTTTGTGCTGGACAGCCGGGTGATTCGCCACGAGCCTTTGGGCTTCCACGATTATAACTGTCTGCAAATGAATGCCTTTGCAGTGGTATCCGACAGTGGTACGCTGCCGGAGGAGAGTAGCTTCTTCACCTCTATCGGCAAGCCCTTCCCCGCTGTGTGCATCCGCACCTCCACCGAGCGTCCCGAGGCACTGGACAAGGCCTGCTTTGTGCTGGCCGGTATCGACCAGGATAATCTGCTGCAAGCCGTGGATACCGCCGTCCAGCTGAATGCTGACGGCCAGCACGGCATCCCCGTACCGGACTACGTGGAGGAGAACGTCTCCACTAAGGTAGTAAAAATCATCCAGTCCTACACCGGCGTGGTGGATCGGATGGTATGGCGCAAGTATTGACGCTGTTAAGCGCTACCCCTTTACAGAAAGACTGGTGACTAAAATGACCGTTGAATCCATTTTGTTTACACTGCTCCGCTCGGCTATGTTCGGCGAGAAGGTGGATGAGGCTACCAAAAACGCCTGTACACCGGAAATGCTGGAGGAACTCTATAAGTTGGCGGATATGCACGACGTATCCCACCTAGCCGGTTTGGCGCTGGACAAGCTGGGGTTGCCGGAGACCGAGTGGCTGACCCGTTGTCGCAACCGTATGCTACAGGCAGTATACCGCTACGTCCGTCAGGACTTTGAGTACCAGGACGTGTGCCGTCTGCTGGAACGGGAGAATATCCCCTACATCCCGCTGAAGGGATCGGTTCTGCGTCCCTATTATCCCGAGGCGTGGATGCGTACCAGCTGTGATACCGACATCCTCATCCATCGTGAGGATCTGGAGCGTGCCCAATCCTTGATTCAGGATAAATTGCATTACGTCGAGCGCCGGATTTCTCCCCACGACGTTAGCCTGATTTCTCCCTCTAACGAGTTGCTGGAACTGCACTTTGCCATCATCGAGGATTTTGTACTGCCCAAGGCACGAGAGATTTTGGAGAATATCTGGGACTATGCGGTACCGGTAGAGGGCAATCCCTGCCAGTATGCCCTGCCGGATGACCTGTTCTACTACTACCACATGGTGCATATGGCCAAGCACGTGGCCAATGGCGGTTGCAGTATCCGCTTCTTCCTGGATACTTGGATTCTGAACCACAAGGTGCCCCACAACCGCCAAGAGCGTGAGGCGTTCTTGGAAAAGGGCTATCGCCTAGAGTTTGCCAAGGCTGCCGAGAACCTGTCCGAGATCTGGTTCTCCAACAAAAAGGCGGACACCAACGCCTATTATTTCGCCCGTTACATTCTGCGTGGCGGTAACTTTGGCAACCTGAGCAACCGTGTGGCTCTGCGCCGTACCAAAGAGGGCGGTAAGGTGAAATTCCTGATGACCCGCATCATCCTGCCCTATGACCTGATTAAGTACTATTTCCCCATTCTGCAGGAGAAAAAGTGGCTAACCCCCTGGTATCAGATCGTGCGCTGGTGGAATCTGCTGACCAAAGGCAATCTGAGCCTGTCCATTTCCGAGGTGCGTGCCGCCACCAGTTTTGATAATTCCGACGATATTCCGGCCGATATACTGCTCAAGTATCTGGGCCTGTAACATCAACATAAAGGAGAATTGCTATGAAAATCGCTGTGGCCGGTACCGGCTATGTGGGACTGTCTATTGCGGTGTTGTTGGCACAACACCATCAGGTGACCGCCGTGGACATCATCCCCGAAAAGGTGGAGCTGATCAATCAGCGCCGTAGCCCCATTCAGGATGACGAGATCGAGACCTATTTGGCTACCAAGGACTTGAACCTGGTGGCTACTCTGGATGCCGAATCTGCCTATCGAGATGCCGAGTTTGTGGTGATTGCCGCACCCACCAACTACGATTCTCAAAAGAACTATTTCGACACCTCTGCGGTAGAGTCCGTAATCCGCACGGTGATGGACGTCAACCCGAGCGCCATTATGGTGATCAAGTCCACCATCCCGGTGGGCTATACCCAGTCCATCCGTGAGAAGACCGGTAGCAACAAGATTCTGTTCAGCCCGGAGTTTTTGCGTGAGAGCAAGGCGCTGTACGACAATCTGTATCCCTCCCGTATCATCGTGGGTACCGATCTGACCGACACCGCCCTCACCGAGGCTGCCCACACCTTTGCCGGTCTGTTGCAAGAGGGCGCTATCAAAGAGAACGTAGACACCCTGTTTATGAACTTTACCGAGGCTGAGGCGGTCAAGTTGTTTGCCAACACCTATCTGGCGCTGCGCGTGTCCTTCTTTAATGAGCTGGACACCTATGCCGAGCTGAAGGGTCTGGATACCCGTCAGATCATCGACGGTGTCTGCCTGGATCCCCGCATCGGCGGTCACTACAACAACCCCTCCTTTGGCTACGGTGGTTATTGCCTGCCCAAGGACACCAAGCAGCTGCTGGCCAACTACGCCGACGTGCCGGAGAACCTGATCGAGGCTATCGTAGAGGCCAACCGTACCCGTAAAGACTTTATCGCCGACCGTGTACTGCAAAAGGCCGGCTATTACGGCTATGGCGACAACAACGCCTACGATCCCTCTCAGGAGAAGCCCATCACCATCGGTGTGTACCGCCTGACCATGAAGGCCAACTCCGACAACTTCCGCCAGAGCTCTATCCAGGGCGTTATGAAGCGTGTCAAGGCCAAGGGCGCCACCGTGGTGATTTACGAGCCCACTCTAGAGGATGGCACCACCTTCTTCGGCAGTGCCGTTGTGGGCGATTTGGAGAAATTTAAGGGTATGTGCGATGCCATCATCGCCAACCGCTACGATCCCTGCCTGGACGACGTCAAGGATAAGGTATACACCCGCGATCTGTATTGTCGAGATTAAGAAGCGTAAAAAAACGACCACCATACGGTGGTCGTTTTTTGTTTAGTCTACAGGTTGCCAGTCCGGTTTGGCGGTGACCGCTTCCGGGTCCTCCGGCAAATTCTTGATGTTGTAATAGGTGTTGCCCTTATACTTGGCACGCTCTCGCCACTGGATTTCGGTGTCCGGCACACGGGCATAGAAAATATTGCCCTCAAACGTCCAATCGTCGCTGTCAAAAGGACCACGGAACACCTGCACGTTCTCCATACTCAGGTAAAAACGGTTATCGTGGAAACGGGTACCACCCTCGTTCTCGTGCACCCAAATCAGACCGTTGCGGTCGTGCTCGCTGATGTTGCCGTAGATGTCGTTATTGGTGGTCTTATACATCAACAGCTGGAAACCACCCTCGTTGTGATGGCTGTAGTTGTAACGGACGATAGAATCGTTACAGGCGATGTCAATATCAAAAGCCTGACCGTCCTGGACGCCGTGGGTGTAGCACACCTCGTTGTACTGGAAGATGGTGCCGTCGGCATTGTGGCACCACACCGCCGCATTGGGGGCAATGCGGTTATCCCAGCAACAATGCTCGGCATAGTTATGCTCAATCACCGTGCCGATGGTGCTGTTTACCAAGATGCCGTCACCGGCGGTGCGATAAATCCGGTTGCCACGAATCACCACGTTGGTGCTGCCGATCCAAGGACCAACGGTGGTGTGGTAGAAATTATTGGACTCATAGGGATTACCGTGGTATTCGATGCCACGACCCTCTGCCCAGGCCGACCAAACGGAAATACCAGTGCGGTCAATATCCTCGATGAGGTTGCTCTCAATCAGCACGTCGTCAAAGTTGGTGGGCGTACCGCCATCGGTACCGGTGGACACCACCAAGATGCCCTCGGCGCAGAAACGACTGCACTCACCGTTGACGTCGTGGATATGGCAATTCTTAATGTGGATATGGTGACCGGTGCCGTAGTTATGCCAACGAATCAGCACACCATAACGATAGCGGTTCTCCGGAGATTTCTTGAACACACTATGGGTGTGGGGGTGCAGTTCGTGGACGTATTCCTGTTTATAGTAGGGATTGTGGTTGACAATCTCCAGACCGTCTACCTCCCAATAATTCTGGTTGTAAAACAATACCGCCGCACCATCCACAAAATCGCCCTCCAGCGTGCCGTGGGTACCGCCGGCATCGATGATCGGCTTTTTACCGCCACCGTAAGAAGCAATGCGAATGGGCGCATCGGCAGAGCCGTCACCCAAAGGGTGCAACTGTCCCTTATAGGTGCATCCGGTGCGAAGCAAAATCTCGTCACCGGGCAAAAAGGTAGTGGCATTCACCTTTTCCAAGGTTTTCCAAGCGGTCAGAGGGGTGTGTCCGTCTTGGCAATCGCAACCGTATAGGGCATCCACAAAATATTGCATAGGTCAGGCACCTCGTCTTTCATAGTATAGTTCTATTAAACCCCACCCCCATCGGAAAGTCAAGATTTTTGTTGACTTTTGAAGGGTTTGGTTGCATAATGGTCTTGTTATCTCACCTTTGGAGGATTGATTATGAAAAAACGCATTTCCCTGTTGCTCGTCGCTGTTTCTTTGTTATTGCTGCTCACCTCTTGTGCCAGTCCCCTGGTTGGCACCTGGAACACCACCATCGACGGCGCTGCAGGACAAATCATCCTCAAAAGAAACGGTACCGGAGAGGTCATCTCCAATGGTGTTGCTCGTCCCTGCACCTGGGAAGCAGACGGAAACACCTTTACCGTGGTACAGGAAATCGACGGCGCACCCTTTGTGTTTTTGGATAACGTCAGCTACGTTATTGAAGAAAACACCCTCACCATCACCAGCTATGGCGGTGGCAAAACGCTGGTGCTGACAAAAGAATAAAACACGTAGGCCGTCGGAGTATCACCGACGGCCTTTTTTTGACCGCATACAGAGCCAAAACAACCGATAACCGGAAAGGGATTGCGCACCTCCCTCGCTGTGGCTATGCTAATGGTAACACCACCGCAAGGAGCATGCCTATGGACGTTATCAAAACCACCAATCTGACCAAACGCTATCAGGATATCACCGCCGTGGACAGGCTGAATCTAGCCATCCCAAAGGGCGAGTTGTTTGCTCTGTTGGGCGTCAATGGCGCCGGAAAATCCACCGCCATCAAGATGCTCTCCTGCCTAGCGAAACCCACCGCCGGAGAGGCCTTTGTGGGTGGATACAACGTCGCCGAAGATCCTCTCAGCGTAAAGCGCATAATCGGCGTTTCACCTCAAGAAACGGCGGTAGCACCCCACCTCACCGTGGAAGAGAATCTACAGCTTATTGCCGGTCTCCACGGCTTTTCCAAAACAAAATGTCGGGAGAAAATCCAAGAACTGGCCGTACAGTTTCACCTACAAAACATCCTGCGCAAAAAGGCCGGAAAACTATCCGGCGGTTGGCAACGCCGGCTCAGCATCGCTATGGCGCTGATTGGTGAGCCCAACGTGCTGTTTTTGGACGAACCCACGTTGGGCTTGGACGTGATTGCCCGCAGTGAATTGTGGGACATTCTCCGCACCTTAAAAGGAGCCATCACCGTCGTGCTCACCACCCACTATATGGAAGAGGCGGTAGCCCTATCCGACCGCATCGGCATTATGAAAGACGGTCGTCTGCTGGTAGTCGGCACAGCCAAAGAACTGACCGAACAAGCGGGGATGGACACCTTTGAACAGGCCTTTATTGCCATCGTAAAGGAGGTGGACGTATGCGCACACTGATCTTCTCCGGACGGTGCGCCAAAGAGGTGGTGCGTGACCCGCTGAACCTGATGTTTGGCTTAGGTTTTCCGGTGGTATTGCTGTTACTGCTCAGCGCCATCCAAGCCAACGTACCGGTTGCTTTGTTCCGGATTCAGCACCTAACACCGGGGGTCACCGTTTTTGGTCTTTCCTTTGTCACGTTGTTTTCCGCCATCCTGATTGCCAAAGATCGGGAAAGCGCTCTCATCCAGCGATTATACACCACGCCCCTCACACCATTAGACTTTATTTTGGGCTATCTGTTGCCATTGATCCCCTTGGCTGTGGGGCAAACGTTGATATGCTATTTAACCGCTGTTTTGCTGGGGTTACCTCTCACACCCGACATTCTCTACGCCGTAATAGCCATCCTGCCGGTAACCGTGCTGTACATCTCTCTGGGGCTTTTGTGTGGCAGTGTGTTTACGGTCAAGCAAGTGGGCGGTGTCTGCGGTGCCCTGCTCACCAACGTATCCGCTTGGTTATCCGGGATTTGGTTTGACCTGGATCTGATGGGAGAATCCTTTAAGAGGATTGCCAACCTATTTCCTTTCGTCCATGCAGTAGAATGGGAACGTGCCGTATTAGCCGGCGATCTGACCCGGGCGCTGCCTCACCTATACCCCATTCTTGCGTATGCTCTGATTATAACGCTAGGGGCTGTATGGGCTTTTCTACGTCAAATGAACAAGCAATAATCGCTTAGTGAAAAAAGGCGTCCTCTGGGGCGTCTTTTTTTGTAAGAAATTTTTTATTTTTGCAAAAAAGATATTGACAAATACAAAATTTAGAGTATAATAGACCTGTTCGCAACAGCGAATACAATTTTGCGGAATTGTGTAAAGGTAGCACGAGAGTCTCTGAATCTCTTTGTCTAGGTTCGATTCCTAGT